>SFEJ01000057.1 GCA_004558035.1 Opitutia bacterium | reverse complement strand
GGAACAGGGTCGCCTTTACAAGGCTTTTCCGTTTCGTGCGCAACCCCGGGCTTCCGCCCGGGGTTTCTTTTGGGGCAGCCCCGACGGGGCTTTCATCTGTGTCCATCCGCGACATCTGCGGCAAAAAACTTTCTGCCCGCGCGCGGCGTTCCTGCGCCCCGCAGCGAAGACGTGGACGTCTTCGCCTTCAAGGGAGCGTTTTTTCGAGCGTTTTCCGCGTGAATCCGCGGAATCTGCGGGAGATTTTTTCTTGCGTGTCCGCGTGTTCCCGGGGAAGCGTCAGTCCTCCGCGTCGTCTTCGCTGTGGCGGCGGAAGACGCCGCGCATGATGACGAGCAGCCCGACGAGGCAGAACGCGTGGCCGAGAATCATCACGGCGAAGCGCACGTCGCCGACTTCGATGAGGGGGCAGACGATTCTGGAAATCAGCACGCCGACGAGCGCGACGGCGATGCCGATGATCCAGTGTTTCTGCGCCGCGATCTCGGATTTTTTCGGCGGCATGCGGGAACGGCTCAGAGCGCGGCGGAAGTCGCCGCCCAGATTTTTTCGAGCTCGGGCACGAGCGCGATGTAAACGCCCGTGAAGATCGCCGACGTGATGACGCCGGAAATGTTGATGCCGAGCGAATCCGGGAGCACGATGACGTCCGGCGCGACGCGGGAGACTTCCTTCTGCGCGATCTTCGCGCAGGTCGGCACGCAGGACACGCCGGCGACGCCGCAGACGGGATTGAAGCGCCGTCCGGAAAGCAGGTAAAGCACGTAGCCGCCGAGGATGCCGCCCGTCGCCGAAATCGTCAGCGCGATGATGCCGAGCACGAGCAGGATCAGCACCTTTTCGTCCAACAGCGTTCCCGCGGAGCAGAGCAGCCCGAGCACGAGGCCGAGAAAGAACGTGCCGCCGTAAAGGAAGACCTGGTCAATCAGACGGACGAAGGACTGAATGCCCGCCTCGCGCACGGCGATGCCGACGAAGAGCGAGCAGAACAGCGGAGCGCCGACCGGGAAGAGCAGGCAGAGCACGCCGCAGGCGACGACCGCGAAAGCGATTTTTTCCGTCGCCGTGACCTTCACCGGCTTTTTCGGCGGCGCGTTGCGCACGCGGCGCAGCTTTTCCGGAACGAGGAAGCGGATCAGGAACGGATACGCGCCGTAGGTGATGCCGAGGTAAAGGTAGGCGACCACCGTGATCGGTACGAAAAGATGCTTGGCGAGCTGCAGCGAACCGAAGAGCACCATCGGACCGTCCGCGCCGCCGATGAGGGCGACCGAAGCCGCTTCGCCGAGGCTGAGACCGCAGAGCACGGCGACCGGGAACGTGACCATCGTGCCGAGTTCCGCGCAGAACGCCATGAAGATGCTCTGGAACGGGCGCGCCATCAGGAAGCCGACGTCCAACAGGACGCCGATGCCCATGAAGATGAAGCACGCGATCAGGTTGTTCGAAAACGCGTAGTTGTAGATCGGCTGAATCCAGTCGATCTGCATGAGGTCGACGATGTTTTCCGGCGTCTGCACGAGCGGCTCGAGATTCAGGTTGCCGGGAACGACGACCTTGCCCGTGAGCGGCGCGGCGACGCCGGCGGGATCCGTGAGTTGCAACGTTCCCGCGCGGGCGAACTCTTCGAGCCGCGCGGCGGATTCGACGGGAATGAATTTCGGGTCGGCGGCGTTCGTCGCGAAATCCGCCGAGTCCTTGATCGTGAAGAAGCGGACGTCGGACGTGTCTTCCGCGTTGATCCAGCGCGCGTCGTAGGTGCGTTCGGACTTCACGGCGCTCGACGGATCGAGGTAGAGCACGCCCGTGTTCGCGACGACCATGCCGAGCCCCATCGGGATCATCAGCAGGGGCTCGAGAATCCCCTTGCGCCCGAGAAACACGAGCGCGATGCCGAGCAGGGTGAGAACGACGCGCCCCCAGAAGATCGTGGAGTCCGAATCGACGAGCGTCGTGATTCCCTGAAAGAGCTGACGGAAAATTTCAATGATGTCGATATCCATAACGCAGTGCGGCGGGAGAGTCCGCGCTTATTTTTTCTTGGGCTCCGGCTTGGAGAAGATCTGGAGCACCAGATAGATGAACTTGATCGTCAGCGCGATGAACACCGCCACCGACGCCGCGATGACGATGACCCACGCGAGCCATTCGAGCGCGAAGGTCGCGCTCGGCCCGGATGCCGCAAGCAAGGAAAACATGGTCGCAGATTCGATTTTGGCGTTCCCGCGTAAGGCGAGCTCAGGCGATCGTCACGAGCGCCTGGCCTTCTTCCACGCCGTCGCCCACCGCCACGTTGACGGCGGCGATCTTGCCGGCGCGGTCCGCGTAGATGTAGGTGTTCATCTTCATCGCTTCGAGCGTGAGGACCTGGTCGCCTTCCTTGACGGAATCGCCGACCTTCACGTCCACGGAAACGACCTTGCCCGCCAACGGAGCGAGGACGGAACCGGCCGCCGCGGGGGCGGGAGCCGGCTTCGGCGCGGGCGCCGGGGAAGGCGCGGGAGCGGAGACCGGGGCGGACTTCA
>SFEJ01000042.1 GCA_004558035.1 Opitutia bacterium | reverse complement strand
GAACCTCCGCCCACGGGAACGACGGGCGGCACGAACGCGGAAACGGCGGTGGACGTTCACTTGCCGCCCGCGCCGATGCCGCCGTCGAAACCGGCGATTCTTCCGGACGACTTCACGAGCTTCGAAAACCCGGAAATTTCGAGCTTCGCCAAATCCAAGCGTTTCGGCGACCACGAAAAGCTCCGCGACATGGAAAACAAGACGATCGAGCTCAAGCTCAAGATCCGCCAGGCGCAGGAGGCGGGCAACTCCAAGGCGGAGGCGGACGAGACGAAGCGCCTCGAAGCCTACCGCGCCGAGGCGGGAAAGATCCGCAAGGCGATCAAGAATGACTTTTTCGGCGTGAGCGAGAAGCCGACGGCGCACACGGTCGCGCGCGGCGAGCGTCTCGCGACGATCGCGAAGAAGCTCGGCTGCACGAAGGCGGCGCTCGTCGAGGCGAATCCGGGCGTTTCCGACACGACGCTGAGAGTCGGGCAGACGCTGAAGGTGCCCGAAAGCGCGCGCGGCGCGACCGCGCCTCGGGACGAGGACGACGCAGTCTTCATCCCCGGCGAGAAGACGACTTATGAAGTCGGCGCGGGCGACTATTCGGCGGCGGTGATCGCGGCGAAGCTCGGCTGCACGGAGGCGGCGCTGCGCGCGGCGAACCCGGGCGTGAATTTCTCCGGGCTCTCGCGCGGGGAAGTCCTGAACATTCCGAAGGGAGGCTCGTGATGATCGGCGCGCTGACGAAATGCGTCGCGGGCGCGTTCAAGTTCGTTCTGGCGCTGGTGCTCGTCGCGATCGGGCTCGCGTTTTACGCGGGAACGCGCTTCGCGAAAAAGGATTCCGCGGGCGTGCCCGAGAGCGTTCCCGCCGCCGCGTCCGAGAGCGTTCCCGCCGTCTCGCCCGTTCCCGCGGTCGAGACGCCGGCGCGCCCCGAGCCGACCGCCGCGAAGCTCCCGCCGAGCGAGCGCGCGAAGAACGTGATCTTCGAGCTCAGCCTGCGCAAAAAGACCGCGCAGCGCCACGTGCAGGACACGGAAAAGCGCATCGCGGAACTCCGCGCGCAGAACGCGGACGAAGGGCTGATCTCGGAGCTGCGGGAACGCGTCGAAAGTCTCCGCCGCGAAATCGCGAACTGCGACGCCGCGCTCGAACAGGCGAAGCGCGCGCTCGAAAACGCCAGGCGGGCGGAGGCGCGCGAACGCGAAAACGCGCCGCGGAAGCTCCTCGAAAACCTTTGAAATTTTCAACCAACCGCAAACCTAAAATCAAAAATCCAATGAACAAGAACATCAAAATCTCCGCGATCGCGGCGCTCGCCGCCTCCGCGTTTCTCGCCGGCTGCGCGGGCAGCGACGGCATGAACGTCACGCCCGTCAAGCCGACGCAGACCTACGTCGAAGAACCGATCAGCGCGAACAACACGGAAACGCACTTCCGCGCCGTCGGCTACGGCAAGTCGCCGAACCGCAACACCGCGCGCTCCATCGCGTTCAACGCCGCGCGCGCCAACCTCGCGACCAAGATCCGCAACGTCATCGCAGTCGAAGAAACCTCGACGACGACGCGCACCACGGCGGTCGCCCGCGAAGACGGCGACGTGCTTCAGACGGCGGAAGACGCCGAGTTCTTCAAGCAGACCGTCTCCTCCAAGGTCAACGAGCTGATCAAGAACATGAACGAGTACGGCAAGCCCGTCTGGACGGACGCCGGCAACGGCGAGATCGAATACACGATCGGCGTCGAAATGGCGAAGGCCGACGTCGCCGAGGAAATGATGAAGGCGATCGACTCCAAGGCTCCCGCCACGATGTCCGCCGAAAAGCGCGCCGCGATGAAGGCCCGCATCCAGCAGGCCGTCGCGGCGGCGAAGTGATGAAAAGATGAGAGAGGAGAGATGAGAGTTGAGAGGTTTTTTCCTCTAAGCTCTCATCTCTCGCCTCTCAGCCCCGTTCCTGCATCATGACGTTTCTCTCACGCATTTCCGCATTCGGCGTTCTCGCCGCGCTCGCGTCCTTCGCCGCCGTTCCCGCGTCCGCGGGAGCGCGCGAGACGGTCGCCGCGTCGGGCTCGCATTACGTCGAGATCGACGACGAGATTTCGCCGCGCGAGGCGATGGACCGCGCGTTCGAGTCGGCGCGCAAGGACGCGCTGCAGCGCGTCGTCGGCGTCGAGGTGAAGTCGTGGGAGAGCGCCGTGCTCGATTCCGAGGCGGGCGAAGGTTTTTCCAGCCTCACGTTTCAGACGACGCAGGGCGTCATCCGCAATTTCGTCGTAAAGAAATCCGGCTGGGTCATCGAAAAGCTCGGCGCGTCGTCGCCCGCGGGAACGCTGCGCGTGTTCTGCGAGGCGGAAGTCTGCGTCGAAAAGCTCGACGAAAAGCCCGACCCGGAGTTCGCGTGCGCCGTCGCGGGCGCGCGCGCGGACTACCGCGACGGCGAGCGCGTAAAGTTCTCCGTCACGCCTTCGCGGGACGCGTATCTGAACGTCTTTCTGCTGAACGCGCGTCTCGGCGGCGCGCGCGTCTTCCCGAACCGCACTTTCCGCAAGAACGCCGTGAAGGAGGGCGAGCCGTTCGCGCTCCCGCCGTTCACGATCATGAAGACGAAGGACGGCGTCGCCCGCGAACAGGGCGTGCTGATGTTCGTGCTGACGAAAAAGAACGTGCCGTTCTTCGCGCCGCCCTCGGGCGTCGTCTCCGCCGACGAAATCAACGCGTGGCTCGCAGACGTTCCCGCGGACGAACGCTTCTTCCGCGTGTTCCCGTTCTCCGTGCAGGGCGAACGGAAGGCGGACCACTGACGAGACCGAAACGATGAAACTTTTTTCCGCAGTCCTGTTTTTCGCGGCGCTCGCCGCCGTTCCCGCGTCCGCGGGCGCGGGCGGGAACGTGATCGCGTTCCGCTCCGCCGAGACGGGCGCCGTCGGGCTGATGACCGAAGACGGCGAAATCGTCGCTCCCGCCGTGTTCGACGGCGCGGGCAGGTTTTCCCACGGCATCTGCGCGATGCGGCTCGGCGACCGCTACGGCTACGTCGGCGCGGAGGGCCTCACGCTCACGGCGATGAATCTGCGCGCCGCGCGCGACTTCACCGCGACGCCGGCGGGAACGCCCTACGCGAGCGCGCGCTTCGACGACGGCTGGAACCTCATCGACGCGCGCGGCGTTCCCGTGTTCCCGCGCGCCCGCCCGGCGGAAATCACCGACGCGCGCACGCTCGGGCTCGCCGCGTTTTATCTCGATTCGCGCGAAATCGTCCGCGCCGACGAGACGTCCTCCGAGTCCTTCCGCGACTACGCGCAGCGCTCCGTGAACAATTATCTTTCGTTCTGGCATCCGAAAAAAGAATACGAAACGACGCAGGACTGGCGCGCGCGCACGACGGACGAAAAGCTGCAGCTCAAGGTCGAGGAACTGCGCCGCCTCGCCGCCGCGCGCTTCGTCGCCGAGCGCGGGGACGCGGCGCTTTCGCCCGCGGACTTCAGAATCGTGAAATACGACGCGGACAACAGCGCGTTTCTGCTTGCGCACGCGAAGTTCGGCGGCGCGCTCGTTCCCGTGCCGCGCAGGGAGGCGGCGCTTTTCCGCGAAAATTTCCCGCGCGCGAAGATTCTCGCGCCCGACTACGGCGTCGGCAAAAGCGACCGCATCACGCTGCGCGGCGCGGATTTCGTCATGCCCGACGGCAAAGTCTATCGCGCGGATCCCGACGCGGTCTACGAGGCGGACACGCGCTACGCGGGCTTCGAGGTCACGCTCCCGGGCGGCGCGGAGCCGATCGACATTCCGCCGCGCTCCGTGCTCTCCGACGTGGACCGCGGCGTTCCCGCGCTGAAGCCGCAGCCCGACCGCGCGCGCTTCGCGTGCATTCTCGTGAACGAGACCTACGAAAATTCCGCGAACGTGCTCTTCGCCGGCGAAGACGGCTACGCGTTCGAGAAATACTGCGAAAAGACGCTCGGCATTCCGCGGGAACGCGTTTCGCGCAGCAAGAACAACAGCCTCGGGCACATGCGCCGCGCCGTGCGCGACCTCGCCGCGCGCGCGAAGGCGTTCCCGGACGCGGAGATCATTTTCTTCTACGTCGGCAAATCCGTCGCCGACCGCTACGGCAACGAATACCTGCTGCCGACGGACTGCCGCCCGGCGGACGGCGTGGGCGGCGGCTTCAAGCTCAAGGACCTTTACGAGGAGCTCGGCTCGCTGCGCGCGAAGCTCGTCACCGTCTTCCTCGATTCGGAAATCTGCTTCACGAGCACGAAGAGCGAAGGCAAGGGCGGCGGCGGCAGGACGCTCGTCGAGCTCTCCGACGCCGTTCCCGCGGGCAGGTCCGTCGTGTTCCGCTCCGCGCTCGCGGAGGAGTCGCCGCGCCGTTTCGCGGAAAATTCGCACGGGCTCTTCACGTATTTTCTGCTGAAAAAAATCAAGGAGACGCGCGGGAACGTCGGCTACGCCGAGCTCGCGGATTATCTCGAGGAACAGGTGAAGCGCACGGCGACGGAGCGCTTCGACGCGGAACAGACCGCGACCGCGACGCCGTCCGAGGAGCTCGGCGACGCCTGGGCGGAAATCACGGTTCGATGAGGAGGCGCGCGCGATGAAACACGGAATCTTCACGAAACGCCTCGCCGCCGCGCTCGCGGGAACGGCGCTCTGCGCGCTGCTGTGCGCCTGCGCGGGAACGCCCGCCGTCTCGCCCGTCTGCGCGGAGCTGACGAAAAAGCCGATCGACCACGCGCGGCTCGCCGCGCTCGCGCGCGAAAATCCCGACGCGCGCATGCCCGACGGCAGCTCCTGCCTGCACTACGTGATCGTCACGGAAAACTTCGAGGCGGCGGAGATCCTCGCCGCGAACGGCGCGCGACTCGGGCGCGAGGAGCTCTACGCGCTGTTCACGCCGTACCGCAACAACCCGAACTCGCGCCGCTTCAAGTTCCTTTCGCCGATCTTCCCCTCCGCGATGGTGAAGCAGGAACGCTTCTACGCCTGCGTCGCCGGCGACACCGCCGTCCGCATCGCGAAAAAGCTGCGCTGCACGCCGGAGGAGCTGCGGGAAGTGAATCCCGACGTCGATTTCGCGAAGCTCCGGCGCGGCCAGAAAATCCGCGTTCCCGCGAAGAGCGAATGAACTTCAACATCTGAAACGCCATGTCAGGACAAGAAATCTTCACCTTCGTCATCGAATATCTGCAGCGCGCCTGCAACTACACGCTCGGGCAGATCGCGCTCGTCTTCGGCCCCGCGATCGTCTTCGGCTTTCTCACGCAGTATCTGAGCCAGAAGATCCGCGTCGAGGGCTGGGCGCGCTTCGGCGATTTCTACACGTACTTCACCGCTCCGGGAACGGCGCTGCACGAGTTCGGGCACGTCGTCTTCGCGAAGCTTTTCGGACACGAGGTCACCGAAGTCTGCTGGTTCGGGCCGAAGGACGGCACGCTCGGCTACGTCAATCACTCCTACAATCCCGAAAGCCGTTTCCAGCAAATCGGCAATCTCTTCATCGGCACGGGACCGATCTGGGTCGGCACGCTCGCGATCGTGCTTCTGTCGTTCCTCGTGCTCGGACCGGAAAAGCTCGACGCGCTCGGCGTCTCCGTCGCGCGGGAACAGAGCTTTTCGAGCTTCGGGGAGGCGCTCGCCTACGCGGGCGACGTCGCCGCGGCGGGCTGCTCGCTGTTCTTCGACGCGTTCTCGGTCGAGACGCTGAAGAATCCGCTGACGCTCGTCTGCCTTTACCTGATCTTCTGCATCGGCGCGCACATGCGCCTCAGCCCGCCGGACGTCCGGCACTGCGGCGTTCCCGCGCTGATGCTGCTCGGCTTCATTTTCCTGTTCAACCTCTGCACGGCGTGGCTCGGCGACTTTTCGATGAAGATCACCTACGCGCTCACGCAGTACAACCACGTCGTCTATTCGCTGCTCGTCTTCACGCTGCTGATGATGCTGCTCGTCTGGGCGCTGACGCTCGTCGTCTCGATCTTCCTGAAACGGAAACCCGACGCGCGCTTCTGAAAACCGAATTTTCAACCGAAAAAAACAATCAACCGCAAACCGTCATGAAACACGCAAAATTCCTCCTCATCGCCGCCGCGCTCGCCGTCTTCACGGGCGCTCCCGCCCTCGCCCAAGACGCGCCCGCCGCCGCTCCCGCCGCCGCCAAGGCGCCCGCGCTCAAGAAACCGACGACGTACGTCGGCGCGCCCACGGCGACGCCGGCAGTGCTCGCGCAGGTGCGCAAGAACAACGCGCGCGAAGCCTTCGCGAGCATCATGCAGGCGATGCCGAAGCAGATCGGCTCCTACATCACCGAGACGCGCAAGCTCGAACTCGTTCCCGGTCGCGACGAAATCAACAGATGTATCGCGGCGATCGAATCCGGCGACAGCACGCTCGCGGGAGAAGACCAGCAAATCGTCGCCGCGTTCCGATCCGTGAAGTATCCGCTTTCCGTCAGCGTCAGCTTCTTCAAGGATTTCCGCGCGGAAAAAATCGTCCGCGGCTCCAAGGTGGAGCAGCGCACGATCACGCTCGCCGCGGACGTGAGCCTGCTCGACGCGGCGAAGGGCGTCGTCAAGGAGGCGATGCCGGTGAAGGTCAAGCGCGTCTTCACGGCGTCCACGGGCGTGGACTGGAAGACGGAAGGCGGCTCCAAGACCGACGAAGCCTTCGTGACGACGGCGGAGGAGCTCTGCAAGAAAATCGCCTTCACGATCGTGGACAAGCTCGCGCCCGCGCAGATCGTCGGAATGGACAAGAAGGGCGTCTTTTCCATCAACAAAGGCAAGGGCACGGACATCGCCAAGGGGCAGATCTACGTGATCTACGAAAAGGGCGACGAAATGTTCGATCCGGAGACGGGCGAATCGCTCGGCTTCGACGAAACCGAAATCGGCAAGGCGAAGGTGACTTCCTGCCAGCCGAAAGCCTCCAAACTGAAGGTCATCGAATCCGATCCGGACTACGAAATCGCGATCGGCAACATCGTCCGCCCCGCCGAGGAGACTGACGGCGGCGAGGAGTGAGGAACGCCCGTCGGGGCGTTCCCGCCTTCGCTCCTTGCGTTCCCGGGGGAAAAGGTTTTTACTCGTCGGCATTATGCAGAAAATCGCGCTCCTGTCCGTCAGCGACAAAACCGGGCTTTTGGATTTCGCCAAGGTCCTCGTAGAAAAACACGGCTACAAGCTGCTCTCCACGGGCGGCACCGCAAAAATGCTCCGCGAGGGCGGGCTGCCCGTCACCGACGTGAGCGAGCACACCGGCTTCCCCGAAATCATGGACGGGCGCGTGAAGACGCTTCACCCGCGCGTGCACGGCGGGCTGCTCTGCCGCCGCGACCTTCCCGCGCACATGGAACAGGCCGCGAAGCTCGACATCCCGATGATCGACATGGTCGTCGTGAACCTTTATCCGTTCGAGGCGACTGTCGCCAAGCCGGACTGCGCGTTCGAGGACGCGATCGAGAACATCGACATCGGCGGCCCGTCGATGCTGCGTTCCGCCGCGAAGAATCACCAGAGCGTGTTCGTCGTCACCGATCCCGCGGACTATTCCCGCGTGCTCGCGGCGATGGACGGCGATCCCGCCGCGCTGCCGGAGTTCCGCCGCGAGCTCGCGCTCAAGGTCTTCTCCCGCACCGCCGCCTACGACGCCGCGATCGCGAACTATCTTGAAAAACAGGTGCCGAGCGCCGCGACCGCGCCGGCGTTCCCGCGTCAGTTCAACCTGAACCTGAAGACGGCGCAGGAGCTCCGCTACGGCGAAAATCCGCATCAGGGCGCCAAGCTCTTCGGCGATTTCCACAGCTTCTTCAACCAGCTCCAGGGCAAGGAGCTGAGCTTCAACAACATTCTCGACATCACGGGCGCGACGAATCTCATCGCCGAGTTCGACCGCCCGACCGTCGGCATTCTCAAGCACACGAACCCGTGCGGCATCGCCACGGCGGCGACGCTCGCGGAGGCCTGGGACCAGGCGTTCGAGACGGACAAGCAGGCGCCCTTCGGCGGCATCATCGTCGCCAACCGCGAGGTGGACAAGGCGCTCGCCGAGCGCATCGCGCACATCTTCTCCGAAGTCATCATCGCGCCGTCGTTCTCGGCGGAGGCGCGCGAAATCTTCGCGAAAAAGAAGAACCTGCGCCTCATGGAGCAGGTCAAGCCGATTTCGGCGGACAAGCTCTACGACGTGCGCTACGCGATCGGCGGCGTGCTCGTGCAGGAACGCGACCTCAAGCCCATCGACCCGAGCGCCTACAAGGTGGTGACGAAGCGCGCGCCGACCGACGAGGAACTGCGCGCGATGCTCTTCGGCTGGAAGGTCGTCAAGCACGTGAAGTCCAACGCCATCGTCTACGCGGGCTGCGAGCGCACGCTCGGCATCGGCGCCGGGCAGATGTCGCGCGTCGATTCCTCGCGCATCGCCGTTTGGAAGGCGGGCGAGGCGGGGCTTTCGCTCAAGGGCTCGATCATCGCCAGCGACGCGTTCTTCCCGTTCGCGGACGGTCTGCTCGCCGCGGCGGACGCGGGGGCGACGGCGGCGATTCAGCCGGGCGGCTCCGTGCGCGACCAGGAAGTCATCGACGCCGCGAACGAGCGCGGCATGGCGATGATCTTCACCAGCCACCGCCATTTCCGCCACTGAGGCGAACGAACGCCCGAAGCGACGAGCGTTCCCGCGGAAGCCGATGAACGAACCCCTTCCGCGGGAACGCTTTTTCTTTCCCGAAACTAAAAATCAGATCTTCCTCCAAATGAAAAAAATCCTTTTCTCGCTCCTCGCAGGGAGCCTTTTCGCGGGAACGGCGCTGTGCGCCTCCGCTCAAACCGCCGCCGCGCCCGAAGCCGCCGCCGAAAAAACCGCGCCCGCGACGTCCACGCCCGCCGGCTGGCTCGACGATTTCGAAGCCGCCAAAAAACTCGCCGCCGCCGAAAACAAACTGCTCTTCGTGGACTTCACCGGCTCGGACTGGTGCGGCTGGTGCATCCGCCTCGAAAAGGAAGTCCTTTCCAAAAAAGAATTCCTGAACGGCGTGAAGGACAAGTTCGTGCTCGTCTTCATCGACTCTCCGCAGAACAAGAAGCTGATTTCGCCCGCGACGGCGAAACAGAACGCCGATCTGGTCGAACGCTACGGGATCCGCGGCTTCCCGACGGTGCTGATTCTGGACGCCGAGGGCGTCGAGCTCGCCAAGACCGGCTACCGCCGCGGCGGCGCCGAGCTTTACGTCGCGCATCTCGAAGTTCTGCTCGAAGACGCCCGAAAACTCGCCGCGCTGAAAAAGGAAATCGAAGCGCTGAAGCCGGGAACGGAAGAACGCGTCCGGAAAATCGACGCCGTGGTGCGCTTCATGAACGCGGAAGAACAGGGACGGAACGCGACGCTCGTCCGCGAAGTCCTCAACTTCGATCCCGACGGAAGCAAGGGGCTGCGCGACGGCTACCCGCTCTTCACGGTCTATTTCCCGCTCTCGAAAAAATGCGACGAGATCTTTTCCGAGCTCTACAAGGAAGCCCAGGCGAAATACAAGGAAATGAGCCCCGAGGACCGCAAGAACCCGGATCTCGGGAAAAAGATCTTCGGCGAAATCGTCAAGACGCGCTACGCCGAGCTCAAGGCGATTGCGGAAGAGCTGAAGAAGACCGCGGACGCCACCAAGCACGGCGAAGTCAAGGACCTGCTCGAAAAGCTTCTCGCGCAGGTGAAGATGCAGCTCGACGTCGCGGACGAACTCGACGCCGCCTCGCGCGCCGACGAAAAACCCGCCGCGCCGATCTTCGAAGACTGAGCGCCCCGCGGGAACGCAAAGGAGGGCGGCCGTCCCGGTCGCCCTCCTTTGCGTTCTCTCCTCTAACCTCTAACCCCTAACCTTTAAGCTTTAAGAAGCCAAGTCCTCCGCCTTCAGCGCGTAGCCCTGACCGTAAACCGCGCGGATTCCGGCGTCGCCGCCGACCTTCCTGCGCAGACGCGAGACGAGCGAACGGACGCGCGCGGAATCCGCCTCGCGGGCGTCCTTCCGCCAGACGCGCACGAGGAGTTCCGCCTCCGAAACGACGCCGCCGCGGCGCTCCGCGAGACAGCGCAGCAGCGCGCATTCCCGCGTCGAAAGCGCCGCCCGCGCCGCCCCGCGGCGGTATTCCCGCGCGCGCAGGTCGAAGACGCCGCCGTCCTCGAGCCGCAGCACGGGCGCGTCCGCCCCGCTTTCCGCCAGCACGGGAACTTCGGGCGCACGCCGAATCCGGCGCAGCGCGTTGCGCACGCGGGCGGCGAGCTCGCGCGCGTCGACGGGCTTGAGGACGTAATCGTCCGCTCCGTGCCCGAAGCCGCGCAGGCAGCCCTCGACTCCGCCGAACGCCGTGAGCACGATCACGGGAAAAGCCGCGTCGCGCCCGCGGATTTCCCGCAGCAGCTCGATTCCGTTCCCGTCGGGCAGCATGACGTCCGTCACCAACGCGTCGAACCCGCGCACGCCCAGCAGATAGCGCGCTTCCGCGACGTCTCCCGCCTCTTCGACGCCGAAGCCCTCCGCGGCGAGTTTTTTCGCGAGACGCTCCCGCAGCCCGAGGTCGTCTTCGAGCAGCAGCAGAACGGGAACGCGCGCGCTTTCTTTCATAAAAATCTCCGAAGCGGGATTCTAAGCCGAAACGCCGCGCCGGCGGAACAAGAATCTTCCGCGACGAGCTCCCCGCCCTGCTCCCGGGCCAGACGGCGCGCCACCGCCAGCCCCATGCCGGAGCCAGGCGTTTCCGCGGGAACGTCTCCGCCGCGGACGAACTCGGAAAAAATCCGCGCGCGCGCCTCCGCGGGCAGCCCGGGGCCGTCGTCCGCGAAACGGATTTCGAGCGCGTTCCCGCGGCGGGAGAACTCGATTTCCGCGGCGGCGCCGGGCGCGTACTTCGCGGCGTTGTCCGCGAGATTGAAGAGAATCTGCCCGATTGCCTCGGCGTCCGCGCGGACGCGGCGTTCCCGCAGCTCCGGCTCGACGCGCAGACGCGCGCGCACTCCGCTCTCGGCGAGCCGTTCCCGCGCGCGGGCGCAGGCGCGTTCCGCGAGCTCGCCGACGCTCAGCCGTTCCCGCCGCGCGCCGCCCGCGGAGGCGCGTCCGAAACGCGCGATCCGCCCCGCGTTTTCCGCGACGCGCCGTATCGTCGCGCGGTTCTCCGCGAGCTCGCGCAGCAGACGGCGCCGCGTCCCGGCGTCGCTCTCGGGCGTTTCCTCGAACGCGTCCAAAAGCAGCCGTTCCCGCAGCAGCGGCGCCCGTAGCTCGTGCGAAAGCGCCTCGACGAAAAACCGGCGACGCCGTAGCGCGCGCCGTCTCCAAAGCGCGTACGCGAAGACGAAAAACGCCGCGATCCCCGCCGGAAAGATCAGCGCCTTCCACGACGCCGCGGGCGCGCCCTCCGCGACGTAAAACGCCGCGCTCAGCCGCACGGGATACCCTTCCAGATCCTCGCGCGCGGGATCGGGCAGGCGCCACGGCGCGTAAGCTTCGTAGATTTCCCCGCCCTCGACCTTCAGCGGCCCGCGCGGCGCGGCGAACGCGACGTGCGCCGACGGCGAGACGCCCCGAAGGCTCCGCGAAAGCGCGCGGTCCAGCGCGGGAACGTCGAGCAGCCGCACCGAAAATCCGTCCTCGCCCGAAACGCCGACGCGCCGCACCAGAAAAAGCGCGTGGCGGATTTTCCCCGCCGCCCCGCCGTCCTCGGAAACGTGCGCGAGCAGGAGCGGGCGGAACCGCGCCGGCGCGTCCGGAGAAAGGCGTTCCCGTTCCCGCGCCAGCGCTCGCGGCAGCAGCGCCCGCAGCGCGGCGGCGTCTCCCGTTTCGGACTCGATCTGCGGCGCGCGCGTTCCCGCCGGCTCGCGGACGACGCACGCGGCGAGCGTCGCGCCGCGGAAAAGCGCGGGCTCCCCGCCGGCGTCGAGCTCCGAAAGCGCCTCGCGCCAGACGCGCTTCAGCTCCCGCGCGCAGGCTTCGCGGCGCGCCTCGAAGGCGGCGCGGACGTCGGGAACGCGCGCGGAAAAAACGTCTTCGCCGAGACGGAACGCTCCCCACAAAGTCGCCGCCGCGACCGCCGCGAACGCGCACGCCCACGCGGCTTCGCGGAAAAGACCTCTCTCGAAAACGCGCTTCATCGTACAAGACAGGGAAGACGCAGTGAAAAGACGACGCCCGCGCCGGCGGATTCCTCCTCAAGCTCCAGAGAACCGCCGAGCTCCCGCGCGAACGCCCGCGCCGCCGCGAAACCGAGCTCCGGGATTTCCGCCTCCGCGTCGGGAAGACGCGAATCCGAAGCGACGAAACGCGCCCGCGCTTCCGCGAAAAGCCCGCCGTCCTCGTCCGAAAAATCGAAACGCAGCGCCCCGCCCTCGCGGCGCAGCGAGACGCGGAAAAGCCCGTCGGACGCGCCGCGCGACGCGACGTCCGCGAAATTGAGCGCGATCAGCTCGATGAAGCCCGGAGACGTCTCCGCCTCCGCCCCGCGGAGATCCGGCGCGACGTCCAGCTCCGAATCGATTCCCGAAGCCGCCAGACGCGCGAACGCGCGGCGCGAAACGCATTCGGCGAGACGCTCGACCGAAAACCGGCGCGCCCTCGCCGCGGCGCGGCACTCGCGGACGCGAAAGAAGAGCAGCGCGTTTTCCGCCCCCAGCTCCGCGCGGGCGTTCGCCTCGCGCAGCGCGGCAAGCGTCTCCCGCGGATCCGGAGAAGAAGCCCCGCGCGCCCCGAGACACGCTTCCGCGCGGGCGCAGGACTCCTCCGCCGCGCGCGCGGCGGCCGAAGCCGCAGCGCCCAGCCGCGCGTCCTCGCGGGAATTCAGCAGCGCCGCCCCGAACGCCGCCGCAGACGCGACGCCCGCCGCGATCCACAGCCCGAAAAGCGGGAGTTCCGAGGAAACGACGTCCCCGAAGGACGCGCTCCCGCCGAAAACCGCCGCCAGACGCGATTCGCGCAGAAACAGCGCCGCGCACTGCCCGAAAAAACTCCACGCGACGAGCCCCGCGAGACAGACGCCCACCAGGAGAAAACGCGACTCCCTGCCGAAACGGATCATCGGCGGCTCCGCGAAAAACCGGCTCCCCGCCCCGCCCGCGCGGGAACGGCCCCCGACGCCGCGCGGCACGCGGCAACTTTTTTGGAAATCTTCATCGCTCTCTCAAAAAAACGGCGCGAAACGGGGAACGCAACGCTTCTTTTCGCTTTTCCGCGGGAACCCGAGGAGAAGCGCCTTCCCTGCGAGTCGTACGCGCATTCGACGACGGTCTGCGTCGCCGCGTTTTCGAAGCGGATCGGGCGGTTCTCGCCGTTGTAGGCGATTTGCCACGTTCCCGTGGAGGTGCGGACGAGCGTCGCGTTCCCGTCGGCGTCGCGACCGGAAACGAAAATCCGAC
>SFEJ01000004.1 GCA_004558035.1 Opitutia bacterium | reverse complement strand
TGGACTTAATGTTTTGAACACCACTAAGTTACTAAAAATCAGCGATATGTGCAACTTTTTACTCATATTTATCAACTTAAATTAATTCCGCCAACGGGTTTTTCATGAAGTTTTTGGTTTGGAGTTTCTAAGTTTCTGCAGTTTATGAACATGATTGTAATTCAGTCAAGATGAAATTTTTTCGAGACGGTTTCTCGCCTTGAAGGCGATTCCCGCGTCCGTTCAATTTTTCTGCAGATGAAACCGCGACGCGTCACCGTGCTGATGAACCCGAAGCTTTACGCTTTGGTGGACGAGTTGGCGCGCGCTTCGGGCGAGAGCGTTTCGGAGCTGATTCGCGCGCTGATTGCGGATAAGCTCCGACAGGAAGGCGTGTTTTATGAGCCGTCGATTTTGAAGATGCCGAAGGGAACGCGGACGGACTTGGAAGATCCGGACGCGCGCGCGGCGTTTGTCGAGAAGACGCGGGAACAGTTGGCTCGGGCACGGGAAGTTCGCAGCAGACGCGCGGCGGAACGTCGGAAAAGCGCGGAAAGCGCGTCGATGCTCGCGTGAAGACGCGGTCCGCGAAATCAAAAAATCCGCGGAAATCCGCGTCATCTGCGGGAAAAAATTTGTGTCTGCGGATTCGGCGGGCAAGCGGGACGCTTACCCTCCTTTCCGTTCCCGCGAAGCCGGGCAAAGAAAAAGTCTTTTTTCTCTTCTGCGCCTTTCCGGTTTTTCTCAAAAAGAAAACTTCTATCGACTTCTGAGACTTCCAGTAAAAATCTTTGCGTTTTGGCGGGAAAAGTTTGCGTTTACAGACTTCGATGAAGCGGCAGGAATGCCGCCTCTCCTCTAAAACTTTTCTTTAACTTTATTTGACTTTGCGGTTTTTCTTTGCGTTCTTTGCGTTTGAAGAATCGCGTTTCCGCGGCTCTCTGTTTCTCTGTTTCTCCGTTCCTCCGTGTCTCCGCGTCGGAAAAAGGCGTTGCGCGGGACGATTTGGAATGGTTTTATTTTCGTATGAAATACAAGTGCGGCGTTTGCGGTTTCGTCTATGACGAAGAAAAGGAAAACAAGGCTTGGGGCGAGCTGCCGGAAGGCTGGGCGTGCCCGATCTGCGGCGTGGGCAAGGACATGTTCGCGCCCGTTCCCGAGGCGGCGGAAGCCCCGGCGGAAAAGGCCGTCGCCGCGGAGCCCGTTCCCGCGGGAACGGCGGAAGCGAAGCGCACGGCGTCCGACCTGATCGCGGAGACGCTGCGCAACTTCGGCGTGCGGCGCGTGTTCGGCATGGTCGGGCACTCGAATCTCGGCATGGCTGACGCGATTCGGCGCTGCGCCGAGCGCGGCGAAATGGAGTTCGTCAGCATCCGCCACGAGGGCGCGGCGGCGTTCGCGGCGGCGGCCTACGGCAAGCTCACGGGAATGCCCGCCGCGTGTCTGACGATCGCCGGACCGGGCGCGACGAATCTCCTCACGGGCCTCGCGGACGCCGCGCTCGACCGCGCTCCCGCGATCGCGCTCACGGGACAGGTGCCGAGCCGCGAGCTCGGGCGCAACGCTTTTCAGGAAATCGATCTCGTGCGCGCGCTCGGCGCCGCCGCGAGCCTGCAGCAGACGGCGACGGCTTCGTCCGATTTCGCCGCGGTCGCCGCGCGCGCCGCACGGCACGCGATTCTGACGCGCTCGGTCGCGCAGATCGTGCTGCCCGACGACGTGCAGAACGTGCCCGTCGCGCCCGACGCTCCCGCGGGAACGCCCGCGGGCGAAATCTTCAACGGCACGGCGACGCGCGCGTCCGACGCCGCTCTCGCCGAGGCGGTCGCGCTGATTTCCCGCGCGAAACGGCCGTTCGTCGTCGTCGGGGAAGGCTGCCGCCACGCGGTCGCCGAGGCGCTCGCGTTCGCGGAGGCGGTGAACGCCGCCGTCGCGACGACGTATCGCGCCAAGGGCTTCGTGTCCGACGCGTTCCCGCTCGCGTGCGGCGTCGTCGGGCGCAGCGGTACGCTCGTCTCCGCGAAGATGATGGCGGAGAGCGACTGCGTCGTCGGGCTCGGCGTCTCCTTCAGCAATCACTCCGAAATCGCGAAGGGCAAGCCGACCGTGCAGATCGACCGCGATCCCGCCGCGCTCGGCCGCCTGCGCAAGATCGACTGCGGCGTGCTCGGCGAGCTTTCGGAGACGCTTCCGGAGCTGACGCGCCTGCTGCGCGGGAACGTCGCGGCGGAGGATCCGCGGGAACGCGTCGCCGCGCTCTGGGCGGAATGGCGCGCCGAGAAACGCCGCCGCGCCGAGCGGAGCGCGCCGGGGAAAATCGCTCCCGCCGCCGTCTGCGCCGCGCTGTCGGAATGCGTTCCCGAAAACGCCGTCGTCTCCGTGGACGTCGGGAACGTCGCCTACGCGTTCGGCAGATATTTCGAGGCGAAGAATCAGCGCGCGCTGCTCTCGTTCTACCTCGGCTCGATCGGCGTGGGGCTGCCCGCGGCGATCGGCGCGTGGTGCGCGACGCGCGACAACGCCGCGCTCGGCGGGCGTCCGGTCGTCGGCGTCGTGGGCGACGGCGGTCTGGGGCAGTATCTCGCCGAGTGGACGACGGTCGTGCGCTGCGGCATGGACGTGAAATGCGTCGTGTTCAACAATTCCGAGCTGGCGAAGATTTCGCTCGAACAGCGCAACGCGCGCGTGAGCGTGTGGGAGACGCGCCTGCACAACCCGAATCTGGCGGAGTTCGCGAAGCTCTGCGGGAGCGCCGGCGTGCGCGTCTCCGATCCCGCGACGCTGCGCGAGGATCTCGCCCGCGCGTTCGCGACGCCCGGCCCCGTCCTCGTCGAAGTCCTTACCGATCCCGACGCGGCGTAGCGCGTAGCGGCGCAGGTGATGAGGTTATGAGGTGATGAAGTTCTTTGCGCTCGGCTTCGACGAAAGGAGCTTAAAAGCTGAAGAGTTTAAAAGTTGAAAAGAAAATTTTCCGTTAATCTTTTAATCTTTTAAGCTCTTAAGCTCTACTCAACCTTCATAACTCCATAACCTCATCACTTCATCACCTGCCGCGCGCGTCGCGGCGCCCGTGCGGGAACGCTTTTCCTCGTTGCGCGCGCGCGAAAAAAGGATTTAATGGCGCGCTCTATGTTCAAAAACACGAACGTTGCGCCGACGCGCCTTTCCGAAACGCTGCGGCGCCTGGCGACCTTTGCGCTGGGCGCGGCGATGCTCGTTTTTCTCTGCGGGATTCCGTGCCTGTTTTTCGACGTCGGGGGAATCGCAGCGCTCGCCGCGTGCGTCTGCGCCTTTCTCTTCGTTCCCGCGATTTTCCTGATTTTCGCGCTGCGCGAAAACCGCTGACGCGCGGCGCGTTCCCGCGTCACCTGCGGGCGACGTGGACGGCGACGACGGAAAACGTCATGCCGAGCGCGCGCACGTCCGAAAAGCCCGCGGCGCAGAGCTCCGCCGAGAGTCCTTCCTTCGGCGGGAACGCTTCGATCGAGCCCGCGAGATAGTCGTACGCCTTGCGGTCGCCCGTGATCGCCCACGCGATGAGCGGGAGCGCGAGCTTGAGGTAAAGATAGTAGAACGGGCGGAAAAGCGTCGCCGGCTGCGTGAATTCGAGGATGAACGCCGCGCCGCCCGGGCGCAGGACGCGCCGCAGCTCGCGGAGCCCGCGCGCGCGGTCTTCGAAGTTGCGTACGCCGTAGGCGATCGTGAGCGCGTCGAGCGACGCGTCCGCGAGCGGCAGGTTCATGCAGTCGCCGAACGCGAAGGAGACGGGCTTTTCCGCCGCGTTCTTTTCGCGTCGGCGGGCGGCGCGTTCCCGCGC
This sequence comes from Opitutia bacterium, assembly GCA_004558035.1. Classification (GTDB taxonomy): domain Bacteria; phylum Verrucomicrobiota; class Verrucomicrobiia; order Opitutales; family UBA953; genus Spyradosoma. The sequence continues at coordinate 143,236 of SFEJ01000004.1, read as the reverse complement.
GACGTCGAGCATCGCCTCGCAGAAGTCGTAGGCGCGGATTTCGGCGTCGGGCAGGGCGCGGCGCAGGGCGAAGGCGACGTCGCCGCTGCCGGTCGCGAGGTCGGCGATTTCCCGCGGGCGTTCCCGCGCGACGAGTTTCACGAGCCGCCGCGCCCACCAGCGGCACGCGCCGCCGCTGAGCAGGACGTTCGCGAGGTCGTAGCGCTTCGCGATGCCCGCGAACATCTTTTGGACTTTGATTCCTTCCGGCATGGCGGCGGGAGATTTCACCACGCGAACGTTTCGTCCGCGCCGACGGATTTCGTGAACTCGACGAGGAGTTTCACGCACTGCTCGACGACGGCGAGATCGACGACTTCGCCCGGCGTGTGCATGTAGCGCAGCGGCACGGAGATCAGCCCCGCCGCGACGCCCGCGTTCGCCATCTGAATGACGCGCGCGTCCGTTCCCGTCGGGCGCGGATCCGCCTCGACCTGATACGGCACGCCGGCCTTTTCCGCGGCGGCGACGAGCTTGTCGAAGACGAGCGGGTTGATGTTCGGCCCGCGGCAGATTGCGGGACCGCCGGAAAGCGTCATGCGCCCGAACTTGCGGTTGTCCGCGTCGGGGTGGTCGGTGGCGTGCGTGACGTCGATCGCGACGCCGACGGTCGGGTTCAGCCCCTGCGCGGCGGTCTGCGCGCCGCGCGTGCCGATTTCCTCCTGCGTGGTCGCGACGGCGTCCACGCGCACGGCGAGCTTCTTTTCCTTCGCGAGGCGGCGCGCCGCCTCCATCGCGATGTAGCAGCCGGCGCGGTCGTCGAACGCGCGCGCAGCGGCGATCGAGCCGTTCAGCAGCTCGACGGTCTCGTCGTAAACCGCGGGATCGCCGATCGCGACGCGCGCGAGCGCCTCCTCGCGGGAGCTCGCGCCGATGTCGATCCACATTTCGTGAACTTCGGGCACCTTCGTGCGCTCCGAGGCGCTCATCAGGTGCACGGCGCGCTTGCCGACGACGCCGCGCACGACGCCGTTCTTCGTCAGAATGAGCACGCGGCGGCCGCTGGGCATCACGAGATCGTGCCCGCCGAGCAGGTTGAAATAGAGGAAGCCCTTGTCGTCCGCGTAGGAAATCTGCAGGCCGAGCTCGTCGATGTGCCCGGCGAACATGACGGAGGTCTTCGCCTTCGGGTTGAGCGTGGCGATGCGGTTGCCGAGGACGTCCCCGCGGTATTCGTCGGCGACGTTCTTCATGTATCTGTCGCAGACGGCCTGCGCCTCGAACTCGTGCCCGGTGGGTGCCTTCGCTTCGAGGAGCTCGCGCAGGAACGCGGGAATTTCAAAAGGTTTTTCGGAAGAATTTTTCGGAGATTTTTTGCTCATGGTGCGCGGAGTCTATGCGTTCCCGCGGCGCGGCGGCAACGGGAAAAAGGGACGGAAGGAGATCAGCCTCATAACCTTTTAACCTCTTAACCTCTCTCCTGTCCGCTCAGCTCTTCGAGCACGCCGCGGCGGAGAACGAGGCGGCGGTCGGCGCGGTCGGCGAACTCGAGATTGTGCGTGACGAGGAAGAGCGCGGCGTCGCGCTCGCGGCAGACGTCGAGCAGCAGGCTCATGACGGATTCGCCCGTGCGTTCGTCGAGATTGCCGGTAGGCTCGTCCGCGAGAATCAGCGGCGGGCGGTTGACGAGCGCGCGCGCGATCGCGACGCGCTGGCATTCGCCGCCGGAGAGCTTGGCCGGGAGGTGGCCGACGCGCTCGCCGAGCCCGACGCGCGAGAGCAGTTCCCGCGCCTGTTCCCGCGCGGCGCGCACGGGCGTTCCCGCGATGCGCGCGGCGAGCAGCACGTTTTCGAGCGCGGTGAGCTCGGGGACGAGGTGGAAGAACTGGAACACGTAGCCGATGAGCTTCGTGCGCGCCCTGGCGAGAAAGGCGTTCCCGCGGCCGGTGATGCGCTCGCCGTTCCAGAAGAGCTCTCCGGAGTCGGGCGCGTCGAGGCCGCCGAGAATCTGCAGCAGCGTGGTTTTTCCCGCGCCGCTTTCGCCGCGGACGGAGACGCGTTCGCCCGCGGCGACGGCGAGATCGACGCCCCTGAGGACGTCGATCGTTCCCGCGGGGGAAGCGAAGGATTTTCTGATGGCGTTGGCTGCGAGGACGGGAGGCATAAGAAAGTGGCTGGTAGCTTGTGACAGGTAGCTGGTAACTGGTAACTAGTGACTGGTGGAATGCAGGAAAGGAAAAACTGAAAGGATTTCGGGCTAGCGGGAAGAGGCGCAACGGCGTTCCGCGTGTTGAGCCAAGCCTGTAATCAGGCGTCCGGATTTTTTCAACAGCGCGAGAAATTCGTCGTCGGGAACGAAGAAACCGATTCGCTGCGCTAAAATGATTTGAGTTTCTAGCTCGGCGAACGAACCTTGCGCGATACGAATGAACCGCAAAGCGTCTTTGTCGCTCTGGCGCGCGGAGCCTTCGGCGATGTTCGAGGGAATGGAAACGGCGGCGCGGCGCATCTGAGAGGTCATTCCATAAATTTCTTCGCGCGGGAACGATCTCGTCGCTTCGTAAATTTTTTGCGCGAGCTCCATGGACGCTTTCCACGCCTCTAAATCACTGTAGATCATCTTTTGAATTCCTTTTTCCGCAATGCGCCAGTTTCCAGTTACCAGCTCCCAGCCACTTCTTTTTCGTGTTCATTCGTGGTTCCGTTTTCGGGAGAGGGGAGGACTCGCGTTCCCGCGCCTCAGCTTTCCCTCATGGCTTCGGCGGGTTTCCTGCGCGCCGCCCAGATCGCGGGAATGAGCCCGGCGACCGTCGTCGTCGCCAGCGTGAACGCCGCCGCGATGACGAAGTCCGCCGCGCTGTAGTGCACCGGAATCTGCGAGAACATGTACTGCGTCTGGATCATTTCGCCGTCGCCGAAAATCGAATTGATGAAGGCGACGATGCGGTCGCGCCCGGCGACGATAGCGAACGTCAGCAGGCAACCGAAGCCGTAGCCGATTGCGCCGACGAAGAGCCCCTGCGCGGCGAAGATCGTCAGAATCTGCCGCGGGCGCCCGCCGAGCGCGCCGAGAATGCCGATTTCGCGGGAACGCTTCACGACCGCCGAAAACAGCGTGCTCGCGATCGAGAACGACGCGACGAGCGTGATGATGAACATCAGGAAGAACAGCATCGTCTTTTCGAACTGCACCGCCTGAAGAAAATTCCAGTTGACGGACATCCACGAGAACGCGCGCAGCCCGCGCGGGAGCGCGGCGTTGACGGCGGGCAGCATCGCCGTCGCGCCTTCGGCGTCGGCGACGCGGAGGCGGATGCCGTGCACGCTTTTGCCCAGCCCGTAGAGCTCCTGCATGCGGCGCAGCGAAACGATGATCGTGCTTTCGTCCGCCGGACGGTAGCCGGATTCGAAGATGCCGCAGACTTCGAGCTCGACCGGCAGCGGAACTTCCTCGCGCTGCAGATCGGAAATCATCGTCGGCGAATAGATTTCGAGCACCTGCCCGGGAAGGACGCGCGCGGGAACGTGTTTGCCGTCGGTCGTCTCGTAGCCGCGCGTGAAGCGGACGCGCAGCTGGCGCGCGAGCTCGCTGCCGAGGACGACGCGGTCGTCGTCGAGCGCGTCGAGCGTTCCCGCGACGATGTTCCTGCGTACGGGGATGACCTTGTCCTCCTGCTCCAGGTCGATGCCGCGCACGAAAGGCAGGGCGGGCGTGTCGCCGTTCTTCACCATGACCTGCCCCTCGGCGTAGGGCGCCGCCGCGACGACGCCGGGAACGCGCTCGAGCTTTTCCGCGACCGCGCGGTAGTCGGAAATGAAGCCGTCGTCGATGTTGCGCACGATCACGTGGCCGTACATGCGCTGAATGTTTTCGCGGTGTTCCCGCGCGTAGCCGTTCATCACGGTCTGCACGACGAGCAGCGAGCAGACGCCGATCGCCACGCCGACGATGGAGACGAGCGCGAACGCGGGAAAGCGTTTTCCCGGCGGGAAAAGCTGTTTCAAAGCCAAATAGACGGACCAGGGCATGGAGAAAAACGGAAAAAAGGAAAACGGGGAAGGACGGAAAAAGTCGAAGCGCCGGCGGAGAGCCGTGTCGAAAGTTCTCTCCGTCGGCGCCTTCGGGAAAACGCGCGGCTCAGGCCTCCTTCTTCTGCGGGCCTGAGACGTAGTCCGGCTTCAGCGTCGGGAACAGAATCGTTTCGCGGATGTTCGCGCAGCCCGTGAGGAGCATGCAGAGGCGGTCGATGCCGACGCCCATGCCGCCCGCCGGCGGCATGCCGTGCTCCATCGCGACGAGGAAGTCCTGGTCGATTTTCTGGATTTCCTCGCCCGCCTGCAGCTCGAACATGCGGCGCTGCGTGATCGGGTCGTTCTGCTCGGAATACGCGGGCGCGATTTCCTGCCCGTTGATGCAGAGCTCGAAGACGTCGATGACGCTCGGGTCCTTTTCGTTGATCTTCGCGAGCGGGCAGAGCTCCTTCATGATGTGCGTGACGAAGGTCGGCTGAATCAGATTCGGTTCGATGAGCTTGCCGTAAACTTCGTTGGTGACTTCGTAGTCCTCCCAGTCCTCGCGCGGGTCGGGCACCATGAGGTCCTTGTTGCGGAGCTCTTCGCCGCGCGCCTCCGCCTCGGCCTGCGCGCGGGAACGGATTTCGTCCGCCATGCGGCGGCATTCGGCGATTTTTTCCGCCTTGGAAAGCTCAAACCAGTCGGCGCGGCCGGTGCGTTCCCGCACGAGATCCTTGTAGTCGGCGACGCGCCATTCGCCGCCGAGCTCGATGACCTGCCCGTCGTAGCGCGTGATCGTCGTCGTGCCGACGACGGTTCTGCAGAGGTGCTGAATCATCTCGCGGATGAGCGTCATCATGCCTTCGTAGTCGGAATACGCCTGATAGATTTCCATCATCGTGAATTCCGGGTTGTGGCGGCGGTCCATGCCTTCGTTGCGGAAGACGCGGCCGATTTCGAACACGCGCTCGATGCCGCCGACGAGGCAGCGCTTCAGGTGCAGCTCGAGCGCGATGCGCAGATAAAATTCGCAGTCCAGCGCGTTGAAGTGCGTGACGAACGGCCGCGCCGCCGCGCCGCCCGCGATCGGGTGCAGCGCGGGCGTCTCGACCTCGACGAAGTCGCGCTCCCAGAGGAACTTGCGGATTTCGGCGATGATGCGCGAGCGGTCAAGCAGGCGCTTCTTCGACTCCGGATTCGCGATGAGGTCGAGGTAGCGCTGACGCGAAACCTGCTCCTCGTCCGTGATGCCGTGCCACTTTTCCGGGAGCGGGCGGAGGGCCTTGGCGACGAGCCCGTAGGCGCGCGCGCGCACGGTCACTTCGCCGGTCTTCGTCACGAAGAGCTCGCCGCGCACGCCGACGAAGTCGCCGATGTCGATCATCTTCTTGAAATGCTTGTTGTAGCGGTCTTCGCCGAGAATGTCGCGCGTGAGATAGACCTGCTGCACGCCGTCGCGGTCGAGCAGCTTCATGAAGCTCGCTTTGCCCATGACGCGGATCGCGATCACGCGCCCGGCGACGGAGACTTCCTCCGCCGAGGAGGGAATCTCGTGCACGTCCGTTCCCGCGGCCTTGGCGGCCTCGATTGCGGGGCGCATCAGCTCGGCGCAGTCGGCGGAGGTGTGCGTCTGCGCCCAGTTGGCGCGGAAGGGATCTTCGCCCGCGGCGCGGAGCTGATTCAGCTTTTCCGAGCGCACGGCGAAAAGGTCGTGCGAGATGTCGGCGAGGGAGTTTTTCTGTGCTTCGCTCATAACTTCAATCGATGAAAAAATGGAAGCGCAAAAAATACGCGTTCCCGCGCGGGAACGCGACATTTATTTCTCGCCGAAATCCGTTCCCGCCGAGGCGCAAAGAGCGAAAAACGGGGATTGCGGGGATTTCCGGAGATTTTCTTTTTCGGGAACGCGAATTTCACAGGAGGGCAAGCGTTCCCGCTTGCCCTCCGAATCCGTCCGCACAAACTTCCCTTTAAGCTTTAAGCTCTTCTTCTCATTTTCCGTTCTCGACCTTGATCTTCAGGCCGGGCGCGTCGCCTTCGGGCTTGGAGAACTTCACCGTGTTCCCGTCGGCGACCTTGCCTTCGATGATTTCCTTCGCGAGCGGAGTCTCGATTTCCTTCTGGATGAAGCGCCGCAGCGGGCGCGCGCCGTAAACGGGATCGTAGCCGTTTTCCGCGATCCATTCGTGCGCGGACTTGTCCAGCGTCACGGTGATGCGGTGCTCTTCGAGCCGGCGGTTCAGTGAGGCGACGAGCAGATCGACGATCGCGGAAATCTGCTTCAGCCCGAGCGGACGGAACAGCACGATGTCGTCGATGCGGTTCAGAAATTCCGGACGGAAGCCCGCGCGCAGCTCGGCCATGACCTGCTCGCGCACCTTGTCGGGAATCTCGTCGCCCGTCACGCCCTCGACGAGGAAGCGCGAGCCGATGTTCGACGTGAGGATGAACACGGCGTTGCGGCAGTCGACGGTGCGCCCCTGGCCGTCGGTCAGGCGGCCGTCGTCTAGAATCTGCAGAAGGATGTTGAACACGTCCGGGTGCGCCTTTTCGATTTCGTCGAGCAGCACGACGGAATACGGCTTGCGGCGGATCGCTTCGGTGAGCTGGCCGCCCTCCTCGAATCCGACGTAGCCCGGAGGCGCGCCGACGAGCCGCGACACGGAATGCTTTTCCATGTACTCGGACATGTCGATGCGGATCATCGCGTCCTCGCTGTCGAAGAGCTGGCGCGCGAGCGACTTCGCGAGCTCCGTCTTGCCCACGCCCGTCGGCCCGAGGAACAGGAACGAACCGACCGGGCGCCGCGGATCCTGCACGCCCGCGCGGGAACGCAGAATCGCCTCGGAGACGAGGCGCACGGGCTCTTCCTGCCCGACGACCTGCTTCGCGAGCTCGCTCTGCAGGCCGAGCAGCTTGCGCTTTTCGCCCTCGAGCAGTTTCGTCGCGGGAATGCCCGTCCAGCGCGCGACGACCTCGGCGATTTCGTCCGGCGAAACGGCTTCGCGGAAGAGCTTGTCGTTTCCGCCGGATTTTTCCTCGGCGATTTTTTCGAATTTCTTCAGCTCGTTCTGCAGCGTCAGAATTTTCCCGTAGCGCAGTTCGCTCGCCTTCTCGAGATCGCTCTTGAGTTCGGCGGCTTCGGCGTCGCGGCGCGCGGCTTCGAGTTCGGCGCGGAGCTTCTGCACCTTGCCGACGCTGTCCTTTTCCGCCTCCCAGCGCGCGCGCAGGGCGGTCGCCTCGGAACGCGCCTCGGCGAGTTCCTTGCGCAGCGCTTCGAGCCGGAGCTTCGACGCGTCGTCCGTCTCCTTCTTCAGCGCGGTCTCCTCGATTTCGAGCTGCATGACGCGGCGGGAAAGCGAGTCGAGCTCTTCCGGCATCGAGTCCATTTCGGTGCGGATCTGCGCGCACGCCTCGTCCACGAGGTCGATCGCCTTGTCGGGCAGAAAACGGTCGGAAATGTAGCGGTCGGAAAGCACGGCGGCCTCGACGATCGCGCTGTCCATGATGCGCACGCCGTGGTGCACCTCGAAGCGTTCCCGCAGGCCGCGCAGAATGGAGATCGTGTCCTCGACGCTCGGCGGCTCCACGAGCACGCTCTGGAAACGGCGTTCGAGCGCGGCGTCCTTTTCGATGTATTTGCGGTGCTCCTCGAGCGTCGTCGCGCCGATGCAGTGCAGCTCGCCGCGCGCGAGCATGGGCTTGAGCATGTTGCCCGCGTCCATCGCGCCGTCGGTCTTGCCTGCGCCGACGAGCGTGTGCAGCTCGTCGATGAAGAGCAGGATGCGCCCGTCGGATTTTTTGATTTCCGTGAGCACGGCCTTGAGGCGCTCTTCGAACTCGCCGCGGTATTTCGCGCCCGCGAGCAGCGAGCCCATGTCGAGCGAAAACACGGTCTTGTCGCGCAGGCCTTCGGGAACGTCGCCGCGCACGATGCGCTGCGCGAGCCCCTCGACGATCGCCGTCTTGCCGACGCCGGGCTCGCCGATGAGCACGGGGTTGTTCTTCGTCTTGCGGGAAAGGATGCGGATGACGCGGCGGATCTCCTCGTCGCGCCCGATCACGGGATCGAGCTTGCCCTTGCGCGCGAGATCGACGAGATCGACGCCGTACTTGCCGAGCGCGTCGTAGGTCGCCTCGGGGTTGTCCGTCGTCACGCGCTGGTTCCCGCGCAGCTCCTTCAGCGCGGCGAGCACGCTCTCGCGCGACACGCCGAACGCCTTGAACACGCCCTTCATTTCCGGGGCGGCGGAGATGAGCGCGAGGAAGAGGTGTTCCGTGCTCACGAAGTCGTCGCCCAGCGCGCGCGCCTCCTCGAGCGACTTGCCCAGCACCTGCCGGACCGTTCCCGAGGCGGCGCCTTCCTGCACGTTCCCGCCGCCGCTGACGCGCGGCAGGCGGTCGAGCTCGCGTTCGACGTTCCCGCGGAATCCCGCCGCGTCGAGCTTCATCTTCGCGAGCAGCGCGGGCACGATCCCGCCGTCCTGCGCGAGCAGCGCGGCGAGCACGTGCCAGGTTTCGAGCATCGGGTTCCCGCGCTCGGTCATCAGGGTCTGCGCCCCTTGAATCGCCTCTCGGCTTTTTTCGGTAAATTTGTTGAAATCCATAATGCCCCTCCCTGTTGCACCCCCCGTGCCAATTCTATGGGGCGCAATGTCTCATTTTTTTCGCGGCGCGCGGGGCGGCGCTTTTCAGCGCGTTTTCGCCGCGGGAACGCCGCGCATCGCGCGCGTCTCGAGCTCGTGCTCGAAGCGTTCCCGCGCGTCGGCGGCAAGCGGTTTCCCGCCGCTGTTGAGCACGACGAGCCGTTGGCGTCCGAAGCCCGCGCGGTACGGCGGGTGGAAGTGCTCCCGCGCGTCGCGCGCGAAGCCGAGCCGCTCGTAAAAACGCAGGCGGCGCGTCGTCGTCTCGTCTTCCGGCGGCTCGATTTCGAGCACGACGGGAACGGCGCTTTCCGCGAGAAATTCTCGCAGCAGTCGGCTGCCGAGCCCGCCGCCGCGCGCTTCCGGCGCGAGCGCGAAGTATTCGACGTAGCGGCAGCGGCCGAAGTCCCAGAAAACGAGAATCGCGCGCGCGTCTCCGTCGGCGCGGTAGAGCCGCGCGTTGCAGAGCGGGTCGGCGAGCGCGGCGGGCCAGTCCGCGTCCGTCCGCCTTTCTTCTTCCGGGAACGCGGCGTCGAAGATTTCGCGGAAGGCGCGCGTGTCCGCGGAGGCGTCGTCCCACGCGCGGAGTCGGGCGAACGGGAGCGGCGTCATCGCGCGGCTTCCGGGAGCGTCTCCCAGTTTCGGAACCCGAATCGCGCCGCGTCCGCGGAAACGAGCACGGGGCGTTTCACGAGCATGCCGTCCGAAGCGAGCAGGGCGATCTGCTCCTCCTCGCTCATCGCGGGCAGTTTTTCCTTGAGCGCGAGCGCCTTGTAGCGGAGGCCGGACGTGTTGAAGCACTTGCGTGCGGGAACGCCGGCGCGCGCGATCCACGCGCGAAGCTCGTCCGCCGTCGGCGGATTTTCGACGATGTGGCGCGCCTCGAAATCGACGCCGTTCGTTTCGAGAAACGCCCGCGCCTTGCGGCAGGTCGAGCATTTCGGATATTCGAGAAAAAGATATTTCGCCATGCCCGCGAAGCTACACGAGAACGCGCGGATTGCAAAATCTTTCGGGCGTCTCCGGGAAATTTTCGCCGGCGGGAACGGCGTCAGCTGCATCTGATCCAGCCGCGTTCCGGCGTGATCAGGTACTTCAGCGGGACGTCCGTCGGCTCCGCGGGAACGGAATCGACGACCTGACAGTCGAACGCGAGCCCGACCGTGATCGCGCTCGGCGGCACGCGGCGCAGGAAGCGGTCGTAATAGCCTTTGCCGTAGCCGATGCGGTTGCCGTGCAGATCGAAGACGACGCCGGGAATGATGTGCAGCGTCGGGACTTCGACGGGAATCTCCTCGCAGTGCGGGAGCGGCTCGAGCACGCCGAACGTTCCCGGCGCGAGGTCTTCCGCCATGTTGCGGATGCGGAACAGACGCAGCTCCTTGCCGAAGACTTTGGGCACGCAGGTGATTTTCCCCGCCTCGATCGCGCGCAGGATGCCGCCGTGATTGCCGACCTCGCTGCGGATGGAGATGTAGCTCGAGACGCATTCCGCGCGCTGGAAGATTTCGCTCGTGCGCAGTTCGTTGCGGACGAAGCCGGAGAGCGTCAGCGCCTCCGGGCCGTTGATTTCGTCGCGCAGCGCGAGATGACGCAGGCGCAGGCGCCGCTTTTCGTTCTGCGCGGCGGAGAGCCGGGCGTCGGCGACGAATTCCGGGCGGCGGATTTCCCGATGTTCTCTCGGCGGGGGAATCATCGCGGAGCGCCTCCTTCGCGCGCGTCGAACGCCGCCTGCAGTTTCTCGAGGAAGAACGCCGGCGGCTTGACGGCGACGCCCTCACGGTTCATGAACGCGTGCAGGGAATGCCCGGTCGTGATGAGCTCGCCGTCGCCGCGGAAGATCTCGTAGTCGATGCGGATGCGCACGCGCGGCATTTCCTCCATGCGTGCGCGCACGGAAACGAGGTCGCCGAAGCGCGCGGGCGCGCGGTATTTCAGATTGATCTCCAGCACGGGCAGCAGAAATCCGAGATCCTGCAGGCGGGCGTAGGGCAGCCCGACTTCCGCGAGCAGCTGCGTGCGCGCGACTTCGCACCACGGCAGATAATTGGCGTGATAGACGACGCCCATGGCGTCGGTTTCGGAAAAGCGGACTCGCGTCGTTGCTGTTGTCTGGAGCATGTTTTTGAAATTTTCTGGTGCCGAAGGCGGGGCTCGAACCCGCACGCCCGAAGGCAACGGATTTTAAGTCCGCAGCGTCTACCGTTCCGCCACTTCGGCAACGGGAGAGGCATTTTGCAGGAAAAGGAAAATTTCTCAAACGAATTTCACGTTCCCGCCCGCGCGCGTTCCCGCGGCATTTTCCGCTTCCCATTTTCCGTTTTCCGCCTTTCATTTCACGGCATGTCCGATTCCGCAGAAACGCCCGTTCTCGCCGCCAAGGCCCCGCGCCTCGATTCGCTCGACGCGCTGAGGGGATTCGACCTTTTCGCGCTGACGATGCTCGGTCCCGTCGCGCACGTGATGACGCACGGCGGGCTGCTGCCGGAGCCGCTCGCGAACGCGTTTTCGCACGTCGCCTGGCGCGGCTTCAACTGCTGGGACATGGTGATGCCGCTCTTCCTGTTCATGGCGGGTGTGTCGATCCCCTTCGCGATGGCGAAATTCCGCGCCGGCGCGGACGGCGTTCCCGCGCAGCCGATGCGGCGGGCGCATCTGCGCATCGCGAAGCGCGTGCTCGTGCTCTGGCTGCTCGGCGCGGCCGCGCAGGGAAATCTGCTCGCGTTCGACGCGGCGACGTTCAAGCCGCTTTCGAACACGCTTCAGGCGATCGCGATCGGCTACGCGGGCGCGGCGCTGCTTTTTCTGCACTGCCGGATGCGCGCGCAGATCGCCGTCGCGGGCGCGCTGCTCTTCGTCTCGTGGCTCGCGTGCGCGCTTTTCGGCGACTGGAATCCGGACACGAATCTGCCCGAGCGCATCGACGAATTTCTGCTCGGCCGGTGGACGGACGGCGCGCGCGTCGCCGAGGACGGGAGCGTCGTCTTCGCGCCGTGGTATCACTACGCGTGGATTTTCCCGTCGCTGAATTTCGTCGCCACGGTCGCGAGCGGCGTGTTCACGGGCGCGCTGCTGAAAAACGCCGCGCTCTCGCCCGCGCGGAAGTTCTTCGCGCTCGCGGGAACGGGCGCGGCGCTCGCGTGCGCGGGCTGGATCCTGGATTTCTGCGGCATCGCGCCCGTCATAAAGACGATCTGGACGAGCTCGATGGTGCTCGTGACGAGCGGCTACGGCATGCTGCTGATGGCGGCGTTCTTCGGCGTGATGGACTGGGCGGGCCTCAAGCGCGGGAGCGGCTGGCTGAAGCTCGTCGGCATGAACTCCGTGCTCGCGTACATGCTCTCGCCGGAAGTCGGGCTGGTGAGCTTCGACGGCGTCTCGCGGCCGCTGCTGCGCGGGCTCGCGCAGTTCACGGAGCCGGCGGCGTTCGAGGCGCTCGTCGCCTGCGGGAACGCGCTCGTGCTCTTTCTGATTCTCTGGCTCTGCGCCCGCGCGAAAGTGTTTCTGAAGGCGTGAAAGCGGCTGAGCCAGGAGCGGCTGCGCCGCTGTTTATGGTGTAGGGTTTAAGGTGTAACGTGTAAGGTGTAATTTCTCTCACCTCTCATCCCTCACCCATTATTCATTATCCACTATTCACCATCCCTCATCCGTTCCTCCCTTCTTTCCCGTTGCGGAAAAGCGCCGTTTCGCTTAGCGTTGCGGACAGTCTATGAAATCCCTGAAAAAATTGCTCCTCACCCTTTCGCTCCTCGCGGCGGCGCTCCCGCTGCTGAACGCGGAAGTCGTTTATCCCTCCGAAAAGCAGCCCGACGTCGCGGTCGCCAAAGGCTCGACGGCGCTCGCCAACAAGGTCGTCGAAGCCCAGTTCTCTCCGAGCAAAGGTTTCGCGGTCAAGATCAACGGCAAGAAAGTCGCGTCCGCGCCGGAGCTTTTTGAAATCACGCTCGGGAACGGCGAAAGCGTTCCCGCGTCGAAGATGAGCTGCGGCGGCGTCAAGAAGGTCGCGCTCAAGGGCGACCCGAAGGCGCTGAAGCTTTCCGAGCGCCTTCCCGGTCAGGCGCTCGAAGGCAAGTTCACGAAGGGCGACCTCGTCGTCGAATGGCGCGCGGTGCTGCGCGACGGTTCGCACTACGTCCGCCAGGAACTCAAAATTTCCGCGAAAAAGGACACGCCGATGACGGCGATCGTCCCGCTCGCGCTCACGATGAAGGGCGCGAAGGTGCTCGGCAACACGCGCGGCTCGCCCGTCGTGACGGAAACCGCCTTCGCCGCGCTCGAAACGCCGATGGGCAAGAACGAAGTCTCCGGCGACAAGATGACGGGAACGTGGTCGCGCAAGACGACGCTGAAGAAGGGCGACGTGTGGGAAGTCTCCGCCGTCGTCGGCTCGCTCGTTCCCGGGCAGGAGCGCCGCTCGTTCCTCGCCTACAACGAGCGCGAGCGCGTGATGCCGTGGCGCCCGTTCGTGCACTATAATTCGTGGTACGAGCTCAACATCAACCGCAACGACTTCCCCGATCCGAAAAAGCGCATGAACGAACAGCAGTGCCTCGACGTCGTCGCCGCGTGGGAGAAGAATCTCTTCAAGAAATACAAGGTCGGGATCGACGCCTTCGTGTGGGACGACGGTTGGGACGAATTCAATTCGCTGTGGGACTTCCACGTCGGCTTCCCGAACGGCTTCAAGAAAATCGACGCCGCCGCGCGCAAACAGGGCGCGGGAGTCGGCGCGTGGCTCGGTCCGGTCGGCGGCTACGGCGGATCGAAGCAGGCGCGCCTCAACAACTGGAACTCCAAGCACGAGCGCAAGATCGGCAATTTCGAGCTCTCGAACAAGGAATACTTCGACGCGTTCGTCGACCGCTGCTCGCAGATGATCGCCGCCTACGACATGCGCTACTTCAAGTTCGACGGCATCAGCACGAAATTCCACGCGGACGGTCCCGGCAGCGAGGAAGACGCCGAGGGCATCATCAGCGTCGAACGCGCGCTGCGCAAAAAACGCGGAGACCTCTTCCTCAACACCACCGTCGGCACCTGGGCGTCGCCCTTCTGGCTCCACATCGCCGATTCCGTCTGGCGCCAGGAAAACGACCACGGCATGATCGGCGACGGCGACAACCGCGAAAAATGGATCACCTACCGCGACCGCCTCGTGCACGAAGTCTTCGTCCAGGGCTCGCCGCTGTGCCCGATCAATTCGCTGATGACGCACGGGCTCATGGTCACGAAATTCGGCCCGCCCGCCTGCATGCCGCGCAACAAGGAAAGCGCCCTCAAGGAAATGCGCTGCGCCTTCGCGTGCGGGAGCGCCCTCCAGGAACTCTACGTGGACAACGACCTGATGACCGAACTCGACCTCTGGGGCGACCTCGCCGAGTGCATCAAGTGGTTCCGCGGGAACGCCGACGTCTTCGACGACGTGCACTGGATCGGCGGCAATCCGTGGGACAAGAGCGCGAACGCCGGAAGCATCTACGGCTGGGCCGCGTGGAACAAGAGCAAGTCCACGCTCGCGCTCCGCAATTCCTCCAAGGAGGAAAAGGCGTTCACGACGACGCTGCGCAAGGCGCTCGACGTTCCCGCGTTCGTCCAGGGCTCGATTCGGCTCACGCCCGCGTTCAAAAGCGGTCAGCGCAGCCTTCCGGGCATCACGGGCGCGACGCTCCCGCTCGACAAGGAAATCACGTTCAAGCTGAAGCCCTTCGAAGTCGTCGTCTTCGACGGCAAGCCCGGTAAATGATCCGGACGCCGAAAGAGCGTCAAAAGAAAATCCGCCGCAGGACGCGTTCCCGCGGCGGATTTTTTTTCGCGCTGAAAAGAGCGCGCCCGCTTTTCACTGCGAATTGAAGATTTGCCATGCGCGAAGAAAACCGAGAAAATGAGCGATTATGTCGAAGTTTGACCCGAATTCCCCCGAGCGCCGCAGTCTCGGGACTGTGCCCGAAATCGTTCCCGCCCAAGCCGAGCACGGCGTTCCCGCGAAGCCCGCCGCCGCGCTCGAAGCCGCCGAGACCGCGCTCGTCGAGACCTTCGAGGTGCTTGAGGACGAAGCCGTTTCCGCCGCCGCGAAGGCGCTCGCCGCCGCCGCCGTCGAAGACGCGCCCGTCGCCGAGAAAAAGCCCGCCGTTCCCGCCGAGTTCGTCGAAGGCGTGCTCGCGGATGACGAGAGCGACGCGGACGGCGTGGACGTGGACGCCGATGACGATGTCGAGTTCGGCGTCTCCGCGGCGAAGACGCGCATCGAGCGCTGGAAGGCGCGCCTGCTCGACCTTTCGCTGAAGAACAGGCTGCTGAATTTCGATTCGGGCAAGGCGCTGCGGATCTACGACGCGGGACCCGACGCGCTGGAGGACGCGCTCGCGCCGGACGCCGACGGCAAGGTCCGCGGCTTCAAGATTTTCTCGCCGCCCGAGATCAAGGGCTTCGCCGCTGCGGACGAAGCGGGCGACGCCGAGCGGAGGGCTTTCGTCGCGCGCGCGACGGAATCCGGCAAGATCATCGTCGAGCCGCCGCCGAAAACGGGCAGGAACGCCGGCAGAACCGCCGCCGAGCGCACGGCGGCGCGCCTCGCCGCGATTCACAAAAACGCCCGCAAAAGCCTTGAAGAGACGGGAACGACCACGCTCTTCGTCGTGCTCGGATTCCTGCGTTGGAAAAGCGACAAGGACAAAAAGAACCGCGCGCTCGCGGCGCCGATTCTCCTCGTTCCCGCGACGCTTTCGATGCGGAGCGGACAGCGCGCCGAAATCCGCGCCTCGGACGAAGGCGTGCGCATCAATCTCACGCTCGTGGAGCTGCTGCGCCGGGAATACGGTCTGTGCGGCGAAAAGCTCGACGCGCTGTGCGAAGAGCTGCCGACCGACGGCGCGGGAGTCGCCGTGCGGGAGATCTTCGACGTTTTCCGCCGGGCGGTGAAGAGCCGCCCCGACTTCGCAGTCGAGGAGACCTGCGCGCTCGCGAACCTTTCTTTCTCGAAATACCAGATGTGGCTCGATCTGGAAAAGCGCGCGGACGTGCTCCGGCGTTCCCGCGTCGTGAATCATCTGCTCGCCGACGCGTCGCCGACGTTCGAGACGAAGATCCCGTTCCCGGACGTCCGCACGCTCGACGAAAAGGTCGCCGCGGACGAGCTTTTCTGCCCGCTCCCGGCGGACTCGTCGCAGCTCGCCGCGGTGCGCGCAGCGGCGTTGGGCAAGAATTTCATCCTCGTCGGACCGCCCGGAACGGGCAAGAGCCAGACGATCGCGAACCTCGTCGCGGACGCCCTCGCCGAGGGCAAGACCGTGCTTTTCGTCGCGGAAAAGGCGGCGGCGCTCAACGTCGTCTTCAAGCGCCTGAAGGACATCGGACTCGGCGAATTCTGCCTTGAGCTGCATTCCGAAAAGGCGGCGCGCAAGGACGCCTACGCGAGCTTCGGAGCGGCGCTCGAGCTCGCCGAAAAAAGCGCCTCCTCCGGCGTGGACGATCCCGAAAAACGCCGCCTCGCCGCCGCCGCGGAAATCGGCGGGCTGCGCGTCGCGTTCTCGCGGATCTCGAAGGCGCTCCACGACAGGCGCAGAAACGGGCTTTCGTTCGCGGAGGCGATCGGCGTCGTCTGCTGCCGCGAGAACGACCCGAAGATCGAGCTTTCCTGGAAAAATCCCGTGGACGCGACGGAAGGCAACCGCCGCAAGAAGCAGGACATCGCGAGGGAGCTGGGCAGGACTTTCGACGCCGCGGGCGAAAAGCTCTCGGGCGCCGCGGGAAGCGTCGCCGCGCGCGTCTGGTCCATGGAATTTCAGCGCGCGGCGGAAGCCGCCGCCGGCGCCTTCGCGGACAGGGCGCGCGAGCTCGGCGCGCGCGCGGACGCGTTTCTCTCGGCGGCGCGGCTCGCGGATTTCGCGGGCGAGGCGCCGCTCCCGCGGGAGCGTCTGCGCGCGCTGCGCGGCCTCGTCGCGGCGCTGATCGCCGTGCGCGGCGAAGCGGACGCGGGAACGCTCGTCTTCGGCGCGGACGGCGCGAAAAATCTCGCCGCCCTGCGCGACGCCGCGAAGCTCTCCGAAACCTGCGCGACGCACCGCGGGCTGCTTTCGCTGCCCTACCCAGCGACGGCGACGGACGCGCCCGAGCTCGACGCGCTGCTCCGCCTCTGGGACGAATCGAAGATTTCGTGGGCGCTCCCGCGCTGGCTCAAGCAGCGCAAGGTCGTCCGCGCGCTGCGCGTGCTCGCCGGCGGCTCGGAAAAATCGCCGGAGGATCCGCGCGTCGATCTCGGCAACCTCGTCGCGCTGCGCGACAAGAAGCGCGAGTTCGCCGAAAAGTTCTCCGCGCTCGCGGACGCGTTCCCGTCGCTGCTCAAAAAGGATTTGTCCGACTGCGGCGCGCTCCCGCGGCTCGACGCGCTCGATGCCGCCCGCGCCGCCGTCGATTCCGCCGCCGAAACGCTCGCGCCCGACGCGCGCGCGGCGTTCCGTGCCGCGGTCGAGGCCGCGTTCCGCGGGAACGTCTGCGCGCCCGGCGGCGCCGCGGAAAAGGCGCTCGACGACGTGAACGCCGCCGAAGACGCTTTCGCCGCCGCCCGTGCCGCGCTCGAAGAGCGCTTCGCCGCGCCGCTTCCCGAGACCGCGCTCGCCTCGGCGGAAAGCGCGCGCGCCTTCGCCGAAGAGGCGCTCGACGCGCGCGAGTTCTGGAAATCCGTCTGCGAATGGAACGCCGCCGCCAAGCGCGCCTCCGACAACGGCATGGCGGCGTTCGCCGCCGCGCTGCGCGACGGAAGCCTCGCCGCGGACGCCGTCGAACGCGTCTTCGAGACCAATTACTGCCGCCGCTGGGCGGAGGCGGTTTTCGACGCCGATCCCGCGCTGAAGGAGACTTCCGCGGCGAACCAGCGCGCGCTGCTCGAAAAATTCTGCGCGGCGGACGACGCCCTGCGCCGGCTTTCCGCGAAGGCCGTGCGCGCGCGCCTGATCGCCCGCGCCCGCGGCGTCTTCGGCGCGGAGCTCGTCGAAGAGCTGGCGGCGGCGCGCGCCGAAATCAACAGAAAGCGCCACCAGTCGCTGCGGCAGTTCTTCGGAAAGACGCCGCGCCTGCGCTTCCTGCTCAAGCCCTGCATGCTCGCGAGCCCGCTTTCCGTCGCCACGTATCTGGACGCGGAGGCGGATCCGTTCGACCTCGTCGTCTTCGACGAAGCCTCGCAGATCTGCGCCTGGGACGCGGTCGGCGCGCTCGCGCGCGGCAGGAGCGCCGTCGTGGTCGGCGACCCGAAGCAGCTGCCGCCGACGAGCTTCTTCTCCCGCGCCGAAAAGGCGGCGGAGGCGGGCGAGGGCGTTCCCGACGCGGAAAGCGTCCTCGACGAATGCAGGAACTGCGGCGTTCCCGCGATGAAGCTTTCGTGGCACTACCGTTCCCGCGCGGAATCGCTCATCGCGTTTTCGAACGGCCGCTACTACGGCGGCGAGCTCGCCACGTTCCCGGCGCCGCGCACGCGCGACCGCGCGCTCGAATGCGTCTTCGTCGAAAAGGGCGTTTACGCCAAGAGCACGAATCCCGTCGAGGCGCGCGCGCTCGTCGAGCGGATCGTCGCCGACCTTTCGCGCCCGGGCTTCACGTACGACGAATTTTCGAGCGTCGGCGTCGTCACCTTCAACGAAAAGCAGCAGACGCTCATCGAAAAGCTGCTCGAGGACGCGCAGGAGGCGAATCCGGAAATCCGCAGGTATTTTTCCGAGGAAGTCGCCGAACCCGTCTTCGTCAAGAATCTCGAAAACGTGCAGGGCGACGAGCGCGGCGTGATTTATTTCTCGACGACTTACGGCCCCGCGAAGGAACGCGCCGACGGCGCTCCCGCGGAGGTGGCGCAGAATTTCGGTCCCGTGAATCAGGGCGGGGGAGAGCGCCGGCTCAACGTCGCGATCACGCGCGCGCGCGCCGGCATGCGCGTCTTCACGTCGATGCGGCCGGGCGAAATCACGTCCGGAAGCGCGGGCGCGGCGGATCTGCGCGAGTTCCTGCGCTTCGCGTCCGAGGGAATTCCCGCCGGCGCCGGGGCGAAACCCGCGCCCGACGCGGGCGGAAAGGACGCCGCCGCGGAGCCGCGTTCCCGCGAACGCGTCGAGGACGCCCTCGCGGAAGGACTGCGGAAACGCGGCTGGAACTGCGTGCGCGACGTCGGCGTTTCCGGCGTCCGCGTGGACGTCGCCGTCGTCGATCCCGCGAATCCGGACGCGTTCGTCGCGGGCGTTCTCTGCGACGGCTCGGGGCGCCGCGCTCCCGCCGCCGTGCGCGACCGCGAAATCCTGCGCGAAGACGTGCTCCGCGGGCTCGGCTGGAACCTGCTGCGCGCGCGGATCGCGGACCGCTGGCTGACGCCGAAGCGCTGCCTCGACGAGCTCGAAAAACGCCTGAAGAAGCTCTGCCGCGAAAGCACGGCGCTCGTCGCCGTTCCCGCGGAAAGCCCTTCGCCGAAACCCGAAGAAGACCGCTGAGTCAAAGGAAGTTTTCTTTTCGGAGAAGCGATCTTTCCAGTCGCTTCCTCGAAATCCGCGGAAACAAACTTTTCTTCGCGAAAAATCCCGCTTCGTCGGAGGACGAGGCGGGATTTTTTGTTTTTAAGAGTATCGAAACGCGGGAACGCTCAGTCGGCGTTCAGGGCGTCGATGAGGGCTTCGAGGACGGCGGCGGGGGTGGCGGCGCGCGCCGTTCCCGCGACGGGAATGCCCGAGGCGCGGAGCGTCGATGCGGTCGGCTCGCCGATGGCGACGACGCGCGGGCGCGTCGCGGCGGCTTCGAGCTTCAGCGCCGCCGCCTGCGAAAGGAACGACTTCACCGCCGAGCCGCTCGCGAAGACGATCGCGTCCGCGCCCTTTTCGCGGAACGCGCGCGCGGACGGGTGCTCGGAAAGGTCCGCGTCCTCCGTCGCGTACACCGGGAACGTGTCCACGATCGCGCGGCCGATTTCCTCGAGCTTTTTCGGGAGCGCGTCGGGATTGCGGTTGCCCGTGACGACGCAGATCTTGAGGTTTTCGATGCCGTGTTCGGCGAGGAGTTTTTCCGCGAGCGCGTCGCCCGTGTGCGTTTCCGGGAGACAGTCCACTTCGAGGTGGAGCTCCTCGACGGCGCGCGCCGTGGCGGGACCGACGCAGGCGATGCGGCACGGGCCGAGCGAGCGCAGGTCTTT
This sequence comes from Opitutia bacterium, assembly GCA_004558035.1. Taxonomy (GTDB): domain Bacteria; phylum Verrucomicrobiota; class Verrucomicrobiia; order Opitutales; family UBA953; genus Spyradosoma. The sequence goes on along the minus strand of SFEJ01000004.1, from coordinate 123,442 downwards.
GTAGCGCGCGAAAAAGTGCCGGAAGAAGCCGCGCACGCCGTTCGCGCTCGTGAAGACGAGCCAGTCGTATTCGCCGAAGCCCGCGAGAATTTCGGGAATGAGCTCCTCGTCGCCGCCGAAGCGGATTTCGATGAGCGGCATTTCGAGCACGTCCGCGCCGTGGGAGGCGAGCAGGTCGCGGAGCTCCGCGCTCTGTTCCTTCGGGCGCGTGACGACGACGCGTCTGCCTTTGAGAGACTTGGATTTTTCGGAATCGTTTTTCATGCGGAAAAAATTTCGGAAAGGATCTGCGAGACGCGCCGCGCGAGCGCATCGGGTTCGCGCGGGAACGCGGTCCTGCGGGCGACGAAGCCGACGTCTTCGCGGAAGAGCAGGATGCGCCCGCCGTCGAAGTGCGCGGCGAACGCGGTGTGGCAGCCTTCGCCGAGGGCGCTCAGGAAGGCGCGTTCGACGTTCACGGCGTGCGTCGTCTCGGCGTCGCCCGCGGCGGCGAATTTCGCGGCGTCCGCTTCGCGGCACTGCAGGGCGATCGCGGCCTGCGCGGCGGCGGGAACGATGAGCTCGAGCGGCATTTCGCGGAAGATCAGCCCCGGGAACGCGGAGACGCCGAGCCGCGCGAGCCCGGCGGCGGCGAGGAACGTGGCGTCCGCTTCGCCGTCGGCGATTTTGCGCAGGCGCGTGCTGACGTTCCCGCGCAGCTCGGAAAACGCGGCTTCGGGGAAAATCTTCGCGGCCTGGGCGCGGCGGCGCGGCGATCCCGTGGCGACGCGCTCGGGAACGGAGACGCCTTCGCGGACGACGAGCACGTCGTTGGCGCGCGCGCGTTTCAGACAGCCCGCGAGCGCGAGCCCGGCGCGCGTCTCCGTCGGCAGATCCTTGCCGCTGTGCACGGCGAGATCGATTTCCCCGGCGAGCAGCGCCTCCTCGAGCTCGCTCGTGAAAAGCCCTTTGCCGCCCGTCTTTTCGAGCGACCATTCGAGGCGTCTGTCGCCCTGTGTCGTGAATTTCCGGATACGGATTTCCGCGCCGGGAAAGACGCGGGCGAGTTCCGCCCGGGCGAGTTCCGCCTGCGCGAGCGCGAGCGGGCTGCCGCGCGTGCCGAGAACGATCGTCGCGGGAGCGTTCATGAGCGGCGTCCGTTTCTGAAGTCGGTGAAGTCCGGATTCTCCGCGAACGGCAGCGTCGGGAGCAGCTTCGTCGCCGCGTCCTCGCCGTCGTCGCGGGCGCGCATCGCGTTCCGGACGGCGTCCCGCGCGTCGCCGCGGTTTTCCGTCAGCGCGATTTCCGCGGCGGCGATTCCCGCGAAAAGCGCGAGCAGCAGCGCGATCGCGCCGTAGGTCTTCGCCGCGACGCGGAGTCGGATTTTCAGAAAAAGGCGTTTGCGTTCGTCCATGGAAAATCGGAATGCTTAAAATTCGAAGAGACTGCGGTCGGGCTGCGCCGCGTCGTCGGGGCGCGCTCCGTTTTCGCCGCGGATGATGTGAATGACGGAATTGAGCTGGCGGACGCGCGCGGCGTTGGGCGCGGTCTTGTCGAGCTTTTCCGCGATGCGGAAGGAATTTTCGGTCGCGCCGTCGAGCGCGCGGTCGGCTTCGGCGATCTGGAAAAGCAGCGGCAGATCCTGCGGCGCGAGGGCTTCCGCGCGGGCGAGCGAGGCGCGCGCCTCCGCCTTTTTCTCGAGAAGAATCTGCGCGACCGCCTTGCCGAGATGCGCCTCGGGCGAGCCGGGCGCGGCGGCGCAGGCGTTTTCCGCCGTCAGCTCCATGGCCCGCGCGAACGTCGCCGCGGCGTTCGGTTCGTTGTATGCGGAAAGCGCGTACAGCCGCGTGAGGGCGAGCCAGGCGTCCGCGTCGTCGGCGCGCGCGGAGACGGCGCGGAACAAGGCGCGCTCGGCTTCCGGCGGGAGCGCGGCCGCGGAGGAGGCGGCGTCTTCGGCGACGTAAACGTCGCGCAGGAAGGGCGCGAGGGCGCGTTCGCCGATTTCGCGCTGCGCGGCGCCGTGGAGCGTCGGGAACGCGAGCGCGAAAACCGCAGCGGGAACGAGAACCGCCGCCGCGAACGCCGCGGAGATTTTTCGCGGCGTCCACGCGGGAACGCGGTTGAGTCGGGCGCCGCCGGTTTCGTGCAGCAGCACGCCGCCGAGCACGGCGAGCCCGAGCAGCGGCGTCAGCGCGGAATCCGGACGGCTCATCGCGAAGAGCGCGAGCACGCCGACGACGCCGCCGAGCGACTGCGCGACGAGCAGGCGCGCGTGCCGCCCCGCGCCGGTCTCGTCGTGCCTGCCGCGTTCGAGCGGAATCGCGGCGCAGCGGCGGACGGCGCGGACGAGCAGCAGTCCCGCGGGCAGGAAAAGCGCGAGCGCGCCGACGAGCCCGTTTTCGGCGAGCGTCGTCAGGTAAAGATTGTTCGCCGTTTCCGGGCGCGTCTGCCACTGCGCGGGAGCGCCCGCGCGGAAGGCGTCCGTGAACGTTCCCGTGCCCGAGCCGAGCGCGGGGTTTTCCGTGAAGATTTTCCAGGCGCGCTTCGGGAACTCCGTCGGCGAAAACGCTTCGCGCGTTCCCGCGATTTCAGTGCTGAGCGCGCGCGCGATTTCGGCGGGCGGGCTGAAATGCGTCCGCGTGAAGATCGGCGTGACGACGGCGGCGCAGACGAGGGCGACCGCCGCGGCGAAACGGCGCGTCTTTTTGCGGACGGAAAGCGTCGCCGCCGCGAGCGCGCCGACGAGAAAGGCGAGCCAGACCGCCGTGTCGCGCGTGAGAAAAATCAGCCCGAGCACGAGCAGCCCCGCGAGCGCGGGAAAGAGCCGCTTGGCGCGCTCGTCGCGGTCTTCGACGGGCTGCGTCGCGAGCGCCGCCGCCGTGAAGAACATCAGAATGAACGTCGCGCCGGCGTCGGCGACGTCGGGGAAAAGTCCCGCGAGCAGGTCCGCCGTCAGTCGCCCGGAAAAGTCGGCGCTCCCGCCGATCTTCCGCGCGATGCCGACGAGCGTTCCCGCCGTCAGCAGGCCGAGCGTCCACGCGAGCAGGCGCGACTGGCTGCCGTTCCCGCGGCTCTGCTGCTGCGCGACCGCGAAGAGCGCGAGCGCCGGAAGCGCCTTCGCCGCCGCGAACGCGACGGACGCGGGACGCGCCGGGAAGAAGAAGTATTCCGCCGCGAGAAACGCGAACCACGGCGCGAACGCGAGGAAGCCCAGCGCGAGCGGCGAGCCCGTTCCCGCGCGCTTCGCGAAGCTCAGCGATTCGCAGGCGAGCGCGAGACACGCCGCCGCCAGAGCGAACGGCAGGAAGCGCGGATCGCCGTCGGCGACGAACGCGAAACCGAAGGCGCCCGCCAGCGCGAGCGTGAACAGACGGCGGATGCGGAGCAGGAATTTCCCGTGAAGAAAATCGCTCTCGAACTGCGGTGAAAATTCGACGATCGGATCCATGAAAATGCGAAAACCGCCACATTAAACGCGGCGGTGCCTTCTGACGACGAAATTTTCGCCGCGGAGGAGCTCCGTTCCCGCGTCGAAGAGGTTTTCGAAGGGCGGGAAAAACGCGTCGCCCTCGGGCTCGGCGTCCACGGTCGTCAGAAAGAGCTCGGCGCAGCGCGGCAGGAGCCAACGGTAGATTTCCGCGCCGCCGGCGACGAAGACTTTGCGCTCGGGCGCAATCGCGTCGAGCTCGGAAAGGTCGCGTATCGCGCGGAGATTTTCCGAAGGCGGCGTTCCCGCGGGCAGCGTTCCCGCGCGCGAGAGCACGACGGTGACGCGCCCCGGAAGCGGCCGCCCGATGGACTCGAACGTCCTGCGCCCCATGAGCAGAATGCCGCCCATCGTCGTCGCCTTGAAGAAGCGGAAGTCCTCGGGAATGCGCCACGGAATGGCGTTCCCGCGCCCGATGACGCGGTTTTTCGCCATCGCCGCGATCGCGGCGAGCGGACGGCGGGGAAGGGACGACGGGGAAATCATTTTTTCGAAAAAAAACTGATAGTTGATAATGAACAATGAATAACGCAGTGCGTCTTCAGCGGAAAAATCCTTTCGGCGAAGCCGTGTGCACAGAATTATTCATTATCCGTTGTTCACTGTTCGCCGCTCAGACCGCCACCGGCGCCTTGATGCCGGGATGCGGGTCGTAGTTCTCGATCGCGACGTCCTCGAAGCGGAACGCGAAAAGGTCGGTCACGTCGGGATTGAGGCGGAGCGTCGGGAGCGCGCGCGGCTCGCGGGAAAGCTGGAGCTTCACCTGCTCGAAATGGTTTTTGTAGATGTGCGCGTCGCCGAAGGTGTGGACGAAGTCGCCGACGCCGAGCCCGCAGACCTGCGCGATCATGTGCGTGAGCAGCGCGTAGCTCGCGATGTTGAAAGGCACGCCGAGAAACAGGTCCGCGCTGCGCTGGTAGAGCTGGCAGCTGAGCCGGCCGTTCCCGCCGACGTGGAACTGAAACAGCGTGTGGCACGGCGGGAGCGCGACCTTGTCCGCCTCGGCGGGATTCCAGCCCGTGACGATGAGGCGGCGCGACGCGGGATTGCGGCGGATTTCGGCGACGAGCGCGGAAATCTGATCGACGCCGTCGCGCGCGTAGGAGCCGTCGGCGTTTTTCGTCGCGCCGAAGTTGCGCCACTGGTGGCCGTAGATCGGCCCGAGATCGCCCTCGCGGCGGCCGAAGCGCGCGCACTGCTCGGCGGTGCTCCATTCGTCCCAGATCGTGACGCCGCGCTCGCGCAGCCACGCGTTGTCCGTGTGCCCGCCGAGGAACCAGAACAGCTCCTGGATGATCGAGCGCGTGTGGACTTTCTTCGTGGTGACGAGCGGGAATCCCTTCGAGAGGTCGAAGCGGAGCTGCGCGCCGAAAATGCCGCGCGTGCCGACGCCGGTGCGGTCGGCGCGGTCCTCGCCGGTTTCGAGCACGCGGCGGAGCAGGTCGAGGTAGGCTTTCATCGGGCGGCGGCGGTCATTTGCGGATTTCCCACTCGATTTTCTTGGCTTCGTCGAAAACCGTGTAGGGATCGCCGTCGTCTTCGAGCACGGCGCGCATCTGGTCGGGCTTCATCTTGTCCGCGCCTTTTTTGTCCTTGTTGTAGAGGCCGACGAGGCGATTGAATTCCGTCTTGAGCTTGGCGTTTTTGCCGACGGCGCCGACGCTGAAGATCTTTTTCACGTAGCCGGGACGGGACGCCGCGTTCGCGCCGGAATTTTCCGCGTCCGCCGCGAGCTGCTTTTCGAGCAGCGCGGAAGCCGCGGGAGCGTTCGCGAGCTTGGCGGCGGGAACGCCGACGAGCAGGACGGGTTCCTTTTTGTGAATCGCGAAGACGCCGGAAATTTTTTTCAGCACGGCGCGCTTGCCGAAGGCGCTCCCGCCGGCTTCGCGCTGCGGCGCGTAGGCGTCGGCGAAGCCCTCGAAGGCTCCGAAGGGAATGAGCGCGTAGATCTTGCCGTTCTTGTCGTTCTTCTCGGTCGCGGTCTCGATCGGGACGACGACGAAGGGCGCGTCGCTCGTCGCGTAGCCCGCGGCGCCGACGTCGGCGACGTAGGTGGACACGGTCTTGCCGAGATAGACTTTCGTCTGCTTCGTCCAGAGCCCGGGCGAGGTCTCGTCCGCGGCGGCGGCTCCCTTTTTGGGCGCGGCGAACGCGGGAACGCCCAGCGCGACCGCGAAGATCAGCAATGCGGAAAACAGTTTTTTCATTTTCATGATTCGGGGGATTTCGGGTTTGAGGTTGAAAGGAGCGGCGCGCGCGCGGCGTCAGAGCTTTTTGACGAGCGCCTTGGAGTTGCGCCCGTTGGTGCGGATCTCCTCGAGGCGCGACGGCGGGATCGCCTCCGGCGCGGCATCCTCGAAATCGCACACGCTGCGGAAGAATCCGTAGGTCTGCGTCGTGAACGTGATCAGCGACTTCGCGCCGCGTTCCCGCGCGAGAAATTCCGCGTAGGCGAGCAGCTTTCTGCCGACGCCGCGGTTCTGGTAGAACGGCTGCACGTAAACGCTGCAGACTTCGAGCGTGCCCGGCATGTCGTCGAACTTGCGCAGGCAGGCGCAGCCGATGATGCTGCCGTCGATTTCGTACACGAAATAGTCCTCGGTGTGCGCCTCGATGTGCGCGTGCGTGCGCTGGACGAGGCTCTTCTTCTGCACGGCGTTCTTCGTGATCGCGTAGATCGCGGGCGCGTCCTTTTTCTTCGCCGGGCGGATCGAGTCGTAGTCGTTCGCGTGAATCATCGATCCCGTGCCGACCTTATCGAAGATTTCGGCGAGGAGGCCGCCGTTCGTGCGCCCGTCGAGAATGTGCGCGCGCTGCGTCCCGTTCTCGAGCGCGTGAATCGCGAAATGCGCCTTCCCGCGCAGACGTTCTTCGATCGTCACGGACTTGCGCTTCAGCTCCGCGACGAGATCCTGCAGGTTCAGGTTCACCTTCAGGTCGCCGTCGATGACGAGCCCCGGGAACGGCGTCAGGTAGATCAGCTTGGACGCGCCGAGCGCAATCGCCAGATCCGCGGCGACGGAATCGCTGTTCGCGCGCAGCGAGACGCCGTTGCGGTCGCACAGAATCGGCGAGACGAGCGGAATGATGTCCTGCGCGAGCAGGCTGCGGATCAGCGCCGCGTCGATCTTTTCGACCTTGCCGGTGAGCTTCTGGTCCACGCCGTCGAGCACGCCGACTTGCGTCGCGCGCACGGCGTTCGTGATCGCGCATTTCAGGTTCGCGTGCGTGAGCCCCTCGATGATGCTCTGCGAGACGATGCCGACCGCCTCGCGCGCGAGCGCCATCGTCGTGTCGTCCGTCACGCCTTCGCCGTAGACGTCGCTGAGCGTCCTGCGCTGCGCCTTCGCCATGTCGCGCAGCTGCTTGCCGATGCCGTGCACGATGACGACGTTGATGTTCAGGCTGCGCAGCACCGCGATGTCCAGAATGAGGTTCTGGAAATTCTCGTGCTCGACGATGCTGCCGTCGATCGCGATGACGAAGGTGTGGTCGCGGAACATCGGCACGTATTTCAGAATGCCGCGCAGGTCCGTCGGCTTCAGTTGGCGCTCGAGGCGATTTCCGTTGGAGAACATGGCGGGAAAGCGGAGAAAGTTTTTTCGGGAAAAATCAGTTCACGCCGCGCAGCTCGGCTTCGATCGCGAGCGCCGCCGCGGCGGGATCGGCGGCCTTCAGAATCGGGCGCCCGACGACGATGCCGCTCGCGCCCGCGCGCGCTGCTTCCGCCGGCGTCATCACGCGGTTCTGGTCGTCCGTTCCCGCCGCGCCCGCGGGGCGGATGCCCGGCGTGACGAGCGCGATCTCCTCGCCCAGAAACGCGCGTAGCCGCGGGAGCTCCAGCGGCGAGCAGACGAGCCCCTTCATGCCGCTCGAGACGGCGAGCTTCGCGAGCAGTTCGACCTGTTCGAGCGGTTCCCGCCCGACGCCGACGCCCGCCAGCTGCGCCGAGTCCATCGACGTGAGCACCGTCACGCCCAGCAGGCGCGTCCGCGGGAGCGCCTCCGCCGCGGCCTCGACGGCGCGCGCCATCATCGCGCTCCCGCCCAGCGTGTGAATCGTGAGCAGGTCGCACGGCCGCCCGCGCAGACTTCTGATCGCGCTCGCCACCGTGTTCGGAATGTCGTGCAGCTTCAGGTCGAGAAAGACCTTGAAGCCGAGCGCGGCGAATTCGTCCACGACGTCCGGTCCGTATTTCGTGAAGAGCTGCAGGCCGAGCTTCACCCAGGTGAGCTTGCCGGCGAGCGGCGCGAGAAATTTTTTCGCGACGTCTTTGTCTTCGAGGTCGACCGCGAGGATGAGTTCTGTTTTCATGCCGAAAATTTCTGACAAAACCCGCGGGAATGCAAGCGTCTATTGGTCTTTCATCGCGGCGACGAAAAGGAGGGCGACCGTCTCGGTTGCCCCCGAAATCCGCGAGCGCTGACTTCTTTAACACAAAGAAACGAAGAAGCGGAGATTTGCGGAAACGCGTTTTTTGGGGCGAAGACATTCCTGTCTTCGTCCGTGTGGTGACGGATTGTTCGAGGACGCAATTGCGTTCCCGCGCTCTCACGCCCCGAGACGAAGACGTGGATGTCTTTACCCCCGGACGGGAACGCCTCGGAAGTCTGCGGACGCGAATTTTCGACCTTTTAAGTTTTTTTGGACAGGGACTGCGGGGAGTTGAAGGATTTTTTGCGGTAACGCGAATAAAGGCGTTATTCGCGGGCACGGGATGCCCGTCAGCGCGTTTGCGCTTGAAAATCGTTTTTTTTTGCAGAATTCCCTGGGCTCGAAAAAGGGGTGTTTTTGTTGCGGGAACGCGGTGTTTTCGCGGGCGTCTCTGTTTTCGTAAAAAACTGCAAAAATGACAGAAAAATCACACAACAAATTTAAGAAAGCGGCGGAGATCTTCAGATTGAGCGTCGGCGTTTTTCTTTCTGCTTCGTTCATCGTGCCTTCGGCGGTAGTGTTTCCGGCGCTTTCCGCCGAAGCCAGATCGGCTGATCGGGTTTCAAGCGGGAAACCTTCGATTCCCCGGCGGGAAAACGCCGCGTATTTTAACGCGTTTTTGGAGCGATGCACGGATCTGCAGCGGATCAGTCTGATTCAGGCGCTCGGCGCTTTGCCGGAGATTCAAAAAGCCGCCTACGGTCATCTTTCGACTACGGCTTTCGGAGTCGAGGTCAAGCTCGAAGCAGAGGAGGCATACGACGAGGAGCGTCCGAAGACTTACAACCAGGTTCCGCCCGAACTCGTCTTGGAGGCGGAAAAACAAGGATTTCTCGATAAATCGCTTTGGAGCGTCGATGCCGTGAAGAAGGAGTTTCTTTGGAAGGCGCATCATTGGGTGGTGTATCTGTTCAGCGATCCGAACAAGATCGAGTATCACGAAGTCGTCGAATGGCTTGCGCAGAAAAAGAGCATCGTCGGCAAACCCGTGTTTACGGACGAACAAATCGCCGACATGACGACGCACGAGCTCGCGGGAGCCGTTTCCGCGAAATTTCTCGAGAAGAAGTTTTCGGATTTTTGGGAGGAGTTGAACGAGGAAAAGCGCGGGAAGATGCTCGAGGAACTCGAGAAAAAACGCGGAACGCACTTGAGCGATTTTCAGAAAAATACGCTTTGCAAATGGGAAAAAGCTTCGCAGGAGGACAAGGAGCGCGTCTGCAGGGAGCTCAACGAAAAACTGGGGACGAACGCAGACTCCTCGTCCGGCGTTTATCTTGCCGCGGGCATGGGCGGCGCGTCCGTCGCGTTGGGCGGTTTGGGCATCACTGCTTCCGTGATGGGCTTCGCGTTCTATACGACGCTCACGTCGGCGATGTGTTCCGCCGCCGCGGCTTTCGGCGCGACGCTTCCGTTTTCGGCGTATCTCGCGGCGACGACGACGGCGTCCGTAGCCGCGGGACCGGTCGGCTGGTGCGTCGCGGGGGCGTTGCTGCTTTCCGCACCTTTCGTCGTAGGATGGGCGGATGAAGACGCGTGCGCGCAGTTTGTCTATACGCAATACATGATTGAGACCCAAATGCTCGAAGACGGGCGTTGAGCCGAGACGAGTAAAAGCGTTCCCGCGAGTTTTCCTGCGGGAACGTTTTTTTTTGCGCGTCCGTTCCGTCATAAATCCTTGCGGCGGGAGGGTTTTTGGGCAGAATCTCCCGAAACTTTTTTTTCGGGCGCATAGCTCAACGGTCAGAGCAGGGGACTCATAATCCCTTGGTTGCGGGTTCGAATCCTGCTGCGCCCACCATTCGGAAAACCCGCTTAAAAAACGCGGGCGCCGCGCAAATTCGGGTTTTATTTTCGGGCGCGGCGGGATTATGATGGAAAGAAAATTTATGAGTGCCGATTCTTACGTTCTTATCAAAAACGGTCTGGTGATCGATCCCGCCAACGGACGGGAAAGCGTCGGAGACGTCGCGGTCGCCGACGGAAAAATCGTTCCCGAGCTGAGCCCGGAACAGCGGGAACGCGCGCGCGTCATCGACGCGACGGGCAAGGTCGTCGCTCCCGGCTTCGTCGATCTCAACGCGCACCTCTACCAGCCCGGAAAGACGGCGCGCGAGACCTTCGCCTCGGGCACGGCGGCGGCGGCGGCGGGCGGCTTCACGACCGTCGTGTGCACGCCGGACGAAAAGATCGTCGTGGACAACGCGGGAACGGTGCGCCTCGTCAAGGAACTGGCGGACAAGGACGGCGTCGTCAACGTGCTTCCCGCGGGCAACATCACGCTGGGCGGCGAGGGCGAGCGGCTCGCGCCGATCGGCGCGCTGAAGAAGGCGGGCTGCGTCGCGATCTCCGACTCGGTCGGCGGCGTCGCGAACAACGAGATCATGCGCCGCGCGCTCGAATATTCCTCGATGTTCGACATGCCGATCTTCGACCACTGCCAGGACACGAGCATGTCGCGCACTGGCGTCATGCACGAAGGCGAAAAGAGCCTGCGCCTCGGGCTGCGCGGCATGCCGCGCGCGTCGGAGGACATCGTCGTCGCCAGCGACACGCTGCTTTCGCGCCTCACGAGCGCGCGTCTGCACGTGCAGCACGTGAGCTCGTTCCGCGCCGTGGACGTGATCCGCGACGCGAAGAAGCACGACGTGCGCGTCTCCGCGGAAGTCTCGCCGAGCCACCTGCTGCTGACCGACGCCGACGTCGGCGCCTACGACACGAACAAGAAGATCAACCCGCCGCTGCGCGCGGAAAAGGACCGGCTCGCGCTGATCGAAGGGCTGAAGGACGGCACCATCGACGCGATCGCGAGCGACCACTCGCCGCGCACGCCCACCGAAAAGGACTGCGAGTTCGACTACGCTCCGTTCGGCGCGATCAATCTCGAGACGACGCTCGCCGCCGCGATCGAGGCGCTCGTCCGCAGCGGCGCGATGACGCTCGCCGCCGTCGTCGAAAAGCTCACGGTCGGCCCCGCGCGCGTCATCGGCTCTCCGGCGGGAACGCTCTCCGTCGGCGCGGACGCGGACGTCGTGATCTTCGACCCGGAGGCGCCCGTCGAGGTCGTCCCCGAAAACTTCGTCTCGCGTTCCCGCAATTCGCCCTTCGCCGGCAGGACGCTGCACGGCAAGGTGCTCGCGACGCTCGTCCGCGGCAAAGTCGTGTACGAGGCCCGCTGAGCGGCGCGCGGACTTTTCGAAAAAATTTTTCAAATTCAGGAAATCAGACTTATGCAAAAAATCAGAATCGGCATTTACGGCTACGGCAATCTCGGGCGCGGCGTGGAACTCGCGCTCGCGCAGAACGACGACATGCAGCTCGTCGGCGTGTTCTCGCGCCGCGACCCGAAAAGCGTCGCGACCGCGCTCCCGGGAACGGCGGTCTATTCCGTCGCCGACGCGGAAAAATTCGTCGGCAAGATCGACGTGATGATTCTCTGCGGCGGGAGCGCGACCGACCTTCCCGCGCAGACGCCCGCGTGCGCCGCGCTCTTCAACTGCATCGACAGCTTCGACACGCACGCGAAGATTCCCGAGCATTTCGCGAACGTGGACGCCGCCGCGAAAAAATCCGGCAAGGTCGCCGTCATCTCCGTCGGCTGGGATCCGGGCCTGTTCTCGCTGAACCGCCTCTTCGGCAACGCCTTCCTGCCGCAGGGCAAGGACTACACGTTCTGGGGCAAGGGCGTTAGCCAGGGGCATTCCGACGCCGTGCGCCGCATCGCGGGCGTCGCCGACGCGAAGCAGTACACGATCCCCGTTCCCGCGGCGCTCGAAGCCGTGCGCGCCGGCGAAACGCCGGATCTCACGACGCGCCAGAAGCACACGCGCGAATGCTTCGTCGTCGCCGAGCCGGGCGCCGACCTCGCCCGCATCGAACGCGAAATCAAGACGATGCCGAACTATTTTTCGGACTACGACACGACCGTTCATTTCATTTCGCAGGAAGAGCTCGACCGCGACCACGCGGGCATTCCGCACGGCGGCTTCGTGCTCCGCAGCGGCGCGACGGGCGTGAACGGCGAGACGCGCCACATCGTCGAATACGCGATCAAGCTCGGCTCGAATCCGGAATTCACGGCGAGCGTGCTCGTCGCCTACGCGCGCGCGGCGACGCGCATCGCGGCTCACGGCGGCAAGGGCGCGTTCACGGTGTTCGACGTGCCGCCGGCGTGGCTTTCGCCGAAGTCCGGCGAAGAGCTCCGCGCGACGATGCTCTGAGCGGATGACGATAATGGATGACGATAATGGATGACTGATAATTGATAACTATCAACTATCCACTATCCGTTATTCATTATCTATTATTCATTATCCATTATTCATTCCACCCTCAAAAATCATCTCCGCCTTGCTTCGTCGGGAATTTCTGAAGACCTCTCTCTTCGCGGGACTCGCGCTCGCGCTGGGCGGGAACGCGCTCGAAGCCGCGGCGGAGACCGCCGGCGGGAACGCGCCGAAAGTCCGGCTCGGCATCGACGTGCTCGAAGCCGAGGGCTTCCGCCGCCTCCGCGGCAAGCGCGTCGGGCTGCTCACGAATCAGGCGGGCGTCAATTCCCGCGGCGAAAGCACCATCCGCGTGCTGCACACGCGCGGACGCCGCGCGGGCGTGAAGCTCGCGAAGCTCTTCGGCCCCGAACACGGCATCTACGGGAACGTTCCCGCGGAAAAAATCGTCCAGAATCAGACCGATCCCGCGACGGGGCTGCCCGTCTTTTCCCTTTACGGCAAGACGCGCCGGCCGACGCCGGAGATGCTGAGCGGGCTCGACGTCATGGTCGTCGATCTGCAGGACGTCGGCTCGCGCAGCTACACCTACGTCTCGTGCATGCGGCTCGTGCTCGAGGCCTGTTTCGACGCGGGCGTTCCCGTGCTCGTGCTCGACCGCCCGAACCCGCTCGGCGGGCTGAAGACCGACGGCCCGATGCTCGACGCGAAATGGCAGAGCTACGTCGGCATGTATCCCGTTCCCTATGTGCACGGGCTGACGATCGGCGAGCTCGCGCTCGCGGCGACGCGCGAAAACTGGCTTTCGCTCACGCCCGCCGCGCGTTCCCGCGGGCGCGTGGACGTCGTGAAGATGTCCGGCTGGCGGCGCGCCATGCGCTGGCGCGACACGGGGCTGAAATGGGTGCCGACCTCGCCCTACATCAGTTCGCCCGAGGCCGCCGAAGGCTACGCGATGAGCGGGCTCGGCTCGCAGGTCGGAAAATTTTCGCACACGTTCCGCGCGGCGGACGGCGCGCTCACGTTCCCGTTCCGCTGGATTTCGTATCCGGGAAAAGCCGACAAGACGCTCGTCGCCACGATCAACGCCTGGTTCATCCGCGGGCTGACCGCGCTCCCGCGCAAAATCGGCGAAAAGGACGGCGCCTATCTCGCCGTCGCGAACTGGGACGCGCTCGCGCCCTGCGAAATCAGCTTTCACATGATGCGCCAGGTCTGCGTCTGGAGCGGAAGCAATCCTTTCGCGACGCTTGCCGTCAACGAGCGCGACCTCTTCATCAAGCACGTCGGCTCGGAGGCGTTCTTCAAAGCGCTCGCGCGCGAAGGCGCGAAGCTCGACGTGCGCGCGTGGTGCGGTCTCTGGCGCCGCCAGGCACAGGTCTTCGCCGAGCGCATGCGCCGCCACCGCCTCTACGACTGATCCCCGCTTTTTGAAATCCCTCCTCTCAAATTTTTTAACACAGAGGAACGGAGGAACAGGGAAACGGAGCTCCGCGGGAACTCCGTTTTCCTCTCCGTCATTTCCCGCTTCCCGTTTTCGGCTTTCCGTCTTAGCATGGCGGCATGATTTTGAGATATCTCGTTGTCGGAAAATTTTTCGTCTGCGCGGCGCTGCTGTCCGTCTGCGCGGTTGTTCCGTCGTCGGCGGACGAGATTAAGATCGATCCGGAGCTGAACGGGGAGAGCCAGACGGGGCGCGAGTGGCTCGACGCGAAGTTCGTGATGCGTGGGCTCGCCTCGAAGATCGTCTCGGCGCTTCCGGCGGACAAGGCGAAGGACGCGAAGGAGACGGACGCGTTTCTGAAGTCGCCGAAGAACCGACTCGCGCTCGCGCGCTGGCGCTTCATGAACGCGGCGGGCGCGGACGCCGTGGTCGAGCGGATCCAGAAGCTCGACGTGCGGCGGACGTTCTTTCAGTTTCTTTCGGACGAGAAGTGGCTCGACGGTTACCTCTACACGGGAACGCCGACGAACGCGGACAAATTTCTGGACATGCTGCTGGCGATCGCGGCGAAGGACAAGAAGATGGTCAACGACCCGACGCTGCGGAAGATCGCGACGGCGACCGCCGCCGAGTTTTCGCGGAACGGCTGGTCGCTCGACAATCCCGCGCGCGCGGTGAAGCGCTACCGCTTCTTCGCGGAGAGCTGGCGCGCGGGCAAGCTCAACGCCGTGTTCGACGAGCTGGACTACTGGGACATGCGCATCGTCTGCGGCTGGAAGGGCGACAACGATTTCGGGAACGAGTATTCGATGCGCTGGGCGCGCGACAACGTGAAGCTCACGGAGGAGGGCTACGCGAGCGCCTACGACATCCACCAGCTCGACTACCGGCTTTGGAACAAGGCGGGCGACAGCGTGCACAATCCCGACTATTACGCGCCGTTCCGCCGGCATTTCAGCACGAAGAAGGGCGAAGTGAACATGTCCGCCATGTCGCTCGAGGTCGGCGCCGTCTGCGGCGGCATTTCGCACTACGGCGTCTCGGGAGCGGTCTCCAACGGCGTTCCCGCGCTGACGATGGGCGAGCCGGGGCACTGCGCGTTCGCCGTGCGCGTGAACGGGCGGTGGCGCGACAACAATTCCGTCTCCCATCGGCGCGATCTGCATTGGCGGCTGCTCGACGGCGGCGGGTGGACGTTCATCTTCCTGACGCAGGATCTTTTTTCGGACTCGAAGAAGACGCCGGACTCCTTCCGCAAGGCGGCGCTCGCGCGCTTTTTCGCGGAGACGGGGAAGAACCGCGCCGCCGCGTCCGCGCTCTATTCGCAGGCGCTCGCCGCGCAGCCGCTGAACTATCTCGTCTGGCGCGACGCCTGCGGGTACGCGAAGTCGCAGAAGGCGAACAGGAAGTTCTGGCTCCAGACGCACGACAAGTTCATCGCCGCGTTCGCGGGAAAATATCCGGAAGTCTGCGCGACGGGCCTCCGGACGTTCGTCTATCCGCAGCTCCTGGCGGAGACGAAGACGGACGAGGAGAAGCTCAAGCTCTTCGACGCCTGTTTCGCCGCGTTCAAGACCAAGGGACCGGCGACCTGGGACATGGAAAGTTTCTGGGAGGCGCAGTGCGCGCATCTTTCCGCCGACGGCAAGAAGAAGTTCGTCGAGAGCGGGAAGCGCGCCTTCAAGGGCAACCCCGACTACGAGAAGATTTTTTCGGACTGGGCGTCGGGCAATTCGCGCAACAAGGAGGACTGAGGAGATTTCGTCATGAAAAAGACATTACGTTTCGCGCTGCTTCTGCTCGCCTTCGCGGGAACGCTCTTCGCCGGTTCGGAGAAAAAGACCTACGAACAGGCGATGAAGGGCAACCCGGCGGACGGCGTCGTCGTCTTCCTCTACGGGCCGGACTGGGAGAAGGTCGGGCCGCGCCTGCTCGGCGATCTCTGGAAGAATCCGAAGGTGAAGAGCGCCTGCGGGAACGCGAATCTCGTCGCGATTCCGCTCTACCAACGCCCGAGCGAAAAGGACAGGAAGACCGCCGAGGAAAAGGGCAAGGGCTTCCGGCGCACGAAGCGCGTGCGCAGCGTTCCCGCGCTCGTGCTGCAGTCGTCCGCGGGCGCGGATTATTACGTGATCTGCGGCGACGAGCTGCTGCAGCCGGCGGACAAGGTCGTCGCGCTGATGAAGGAGAAGTTCGAGCTCTACAAGAAGCAGCGCGCGATTCTGCAGAAGGCGGAGCGCGCGAAGGGCCGCGAAAAGGCGAAGCTCTACGGCGAGGCCGCCGCGATCGAAGGCGTCTTCCCGCCGCCGGACACGGAAAAGATCGTCCGCGAGAACGATCCCGAGCTGAAGGAGCCGCTCTCCGCGCGCGCCGTCTTCGACGTCTTCAAGCTGCTCGTGGACGACACGAGCTTCGACGACAAGAAGCCGGAAAAACGCCTGCTCTCCGTCGAGGAGACGCTCGCGAAGCTGAAGGAGCTGACCGCCGGCGAGCGCTACACGCCGCGGCAGAAGCAGGAGATCTACGCCGCGTGCTCCGGGCGCCTGCGCCGCGCCGGCTACGACCGCGCGAAGCTGCGGAAGATCTACGAGGAGATGATCGCGCTCGACAAGGAGTCGATCTGGGCGGAGTACGCGAAGGAGGCGATCCGCCTCTGGTGCTCTCAGTGAACGTTCCCGCGAAACGGCCGTGAACCTTTTCCGCAGCGTCTTCACGTGGATCTGCCGCCGGCTCGCCCGCCGGTACGATTCGAGCGTCACGCTCGCCCTGCCGGAGGCGTGGCGCGAGACGCGTCCGCCCGCCTGGGAACGCCTGATGCGCTGGATTTTCGGCGCGCCGTTTTCCGACGACTTCACGCCGAAATCGTTTTTCTGGCGCTGGGTCGGCAGAATCGCGATCTTCGCCCTTTACCTTTTCTTTCTTTGGCTGCTTTACGAAAGCCTCTGGGCCTGGAACATCTTCGGAGGAGACTGAAAACCATGAAAATGCTGATAACCGCCGGCGCCACGCGCGAATTTTTCGATCCCGTGCGCTACATCTCCAACCCGTCCACGGGAAAAATGGGCTACGCGATCGCCGCCGCCGCGCGGGAACGCGGTTGGGACGTCGAGATCGTCTCCGCGAACGTCGCGCTCCCGCCGCCGGAAGGCGCGCGCGTGACGCCCGTCGTCACCGGCGAGGAAATGCTCGCCGCCGCGCGCGAGGCGTTCCCGCGCTGCGACGTGCTCGTGAAGACCGCCGCCGTCTGCGATTTCCGCCCGAAGCATTACGAGCCGCAGAAGCGCAAGAAGGACGGCCGCGGCATGGTCGTCGAGTTCGAGCCCGTGACGGACATTCTGAAGACGCTCGCCGCGGAGAAGGCGCCGGGGCAGACCGTCGTCGGCTTCGCGGCGGAGACGCGCGACGTCGAGGACTACGCGCTGAAGAAGCTGCGCGAAAAGCGGCTCGACCTGATCGTCGCGAACCTCGTCGGGCGCGGGAACGTCGGCGCGTTCGGGGCGGACGACAACGCGGTCGTGTTGCTCGGGAACGGCGGCTTCCGCAAGGCGTTCGCGCGCGCGCCGAAGCTCGAAATCGCGCGCGCCCTCGTCGCCGAAATCGAAAACTTCCGCGCCTCCGCTCCCCGCTGAGCGTTCCCGCGCGGGAGGGCCGCGCTTCCTCAGTCGCGCGCGTAGAAGATTTTGCCGACGCGGGCGACATGCTCGCCCAAGGGCGTCGCCGCGTGGGCGGCGCGGTCAATCAGGTCGATTTTGTAGAGCAGACCGAGGTCGTCGAGCTGGAGCGCGATGTCGGAAAGCTCCCGCGAAGAAAAAGGGGCTTGCCCGACGAGGGCGAGATCGACGTCCGAGCCTTCCGAAAAATTCCCCTTCGCGCGCGAGCCGAAAAGAATCGCCTGTTCGACGTTCGCGTGTTTTCTGAATACGCCGCGAATCTCCTCGATCACGGCGGGGCTCAGTCCGAACGGCACGGCGTCAGCTCCTCCGCGTTTCGGTCGCCAGGGTCTCCCGAAGAGCCTTCAGAGCGACGGAGTATTCGGCGAAGATCCCGTTCACCACGGCGAGCGCGTCTTCCGCGTTGTAGGTGTGGGCGGTGGAAGTCCGGGCCTTCGCCGTTCTGCGCCAAAGGTCGTGATCGGAGATGAGCCCGACTTCGAACGCCTTTTTCAGCACGCCGTTCGGCCCGGGCACGAAGTCCGCGTAGCCGCGTTCCCGCAGCAGATCCTGAAGGGTCTTCCACGCGAGTTCAAAGGTGTATTCGAAGCGCTGAATCAGCCCCTCCTGTTCGAGCTCGGACAGCTGCGAAGGCGTCTTCCCCGACTCCGTGATCTCCAGAATGCGGGAGCAGGCTCGGGAAAAACTGTCGTATCGCTGAATCCAACGTATGTCTTGCTGCATGGCGGTTTCGGTGGTTTGCGGCGGATTTTCCTCTGTTCGTCCGGATTTTGCGAGAGATAAATGACGCGCGCGGGAACGCCGCGGGGTCAGGCGGCGGCCTGGATGAAGAGGCCGAGGCTCTGCGTCAGCGCGTAGATGAGCAGCGCGCCGGCGGTCTTGCCCAGCAGCGGATTCAGCTCGCGCGGATCTTCGTACGTGCGCAGCGTCTTCAGGATCGGAGCCATGAACCACGGCAGCACGACCATCGGCAGCAGCACGCAGAGCGCGTCCATGCCGAACGCGAAGCGGAGAATCAGCGGCGAGAGAAAGACGAAGACGAGATTGAATTTGTAGAGCCCGACGGCGAAGCCTTCGCCGAAGCGGACGACCGTCGTGCGCTTGCCCGCGCGCGCGTCCGTCCCGCGGTCGCGCAGATTGTTGACGAGCAGAATGTTGTCCGCGCCGAGCCCGCACGCGAGCGCGACGACCCACATGAACGGCGGGAACGCCAGCGCCTGCGTCCACGTCGTGAACGCGACCGCGACCAGCCCGAAGAACGTGACGACGAAGACGTCGCCCAGCCCGTGATACGCCAGCGGGAACGGCCCGAGCGAGTACGCGAGGCAGGCGACGACGCTCAGCGCGCCGACGAGGAGCATCCACGGCCCGCCGAACTCGATCAGCGCGAGCCCGAACGCGACCGCGACGAAGACCGAGACGAGCGCGGCGGTCAGCGTCTGTTTCGGCGAAAGCCAGCCCTGCGCCGTCGCGCGCTCGGGGCCGAGCCGGTCGGCGCCGTCCGCGCCTTTCTTGAAGTCGCCGTAGTCGTTGGCGAGGTTGCTCGCGATCTGCGCGAAGAGCGCGAAGAGCGCGGCGCACAGCGCGGGAACGGGCGAGAATTTCCCCGCGACGGCGGCGCAGGCGGAACCGAGCAGCACGGGCGCGAGCGCGGCGGGAAGCGTGCGCGGGCGCGCGGCGAGAAAGAGCGCTACGGCGGTGGTCATGGCGTCGGAAGGTTCAGGCGTTCCCGCGGAGGCGGTCGTAGGCGTCGAGCAGCTCGCCCGTGCGCGGAATCACGATCTTGCGCGCGCCGGAATCCGTCGTCTCGAAATACGGATCGGGCGCGGAGACGAGGTCGAACGGCTCTTCGGGCAGGTTGTCCT
The DNA here is from genome assembly GCA_004558035.1 of Opitutia bacterium. GTDB lineage: Bacteria > Verrucomicrobiota > Verrucomicrobiia > Opitutales > UBA953 > Spyradosoma. The sequence goes on along the minus strand of SFEJ01000004.1, from coordinate 104,336 downwards.
CGTCGAATTCGAGGTCGTCGATCGGGTCCTGCTCGTCGAAGATCATCGTCATGCGGCGCGGCGAGTCCGCGAGCACGCGCGCGGGATTTTCGACGCGGTGCTTCTTCACGAGCTCGAACGTGCACGGGAAGCACGCCTTGACGCTGGGCTCCTTGAACTCATTGATCCATTTGTTGGAGACGCCCTCGCGGTTCGTCAGCAGGATCGTATCCGAAAAATGAATGCACGCGGCGAACCACTCGGCGCTCGCGGGAACGGCGCTCGCGAACGCGCAGTCCGCGATCGTCACGACGCGCGCGACGTGCCAGCCGAGGCGCTTCGCGAGCGTGGCGAAGGCTTCGACCTGATCGACGGGATCGTCCTCGCCGTCGGTCAGAAAGACGACGTTGTCGCCGGCGTCGTGCGGCTCGCCGAGGTCGATCCCGCTGTCGTCGTCGAATTTCCACGAGCGCGTCGTGAGCGCGGGAACGTCGGCGAGGGGCTTTTCGGCCTCGGCGTCGCGTTCGGGTTCGGCGATGTAGAGCGTGGTGTCGCCTTCGAGGCCGTCGCGGACGAGATCGGCGATGATCGCGCGTCTGCCGCACCCCGGCGTCCCCAGAAAAAGATATGCATTCGTTGACATAAAATTTTAAAGGAACCACGAATTTTCACGAATTCGCACGAATGAGAAAAATTCGTGGAGATTCGTGTTCATCCGTGGTTTTGATTTTTTTTCAGATTCGCGCCGAGCGGAAGCGGAGGAGGTGGTCGGCGAGGACGAGCGCCGCCATCGCCTCGACGATCGGGACGGCGCGCGGGAGCACGCACGGATCGTGGCGCCCGTGTCCGATCACTTCGCAGGGCTCGCCCGCGACGGTGACGGTACGCTGTTTCTTCGCGACGGTCGGCGTCGGCTTGAACGCGACGCGGAAATTGATTTCCTCGCCGTTGGAAATGCCGCCCTGCACGCCGCCGGAGCGGTTCGTCGCGGTGCGGATTGCGCCGTCGCGCAGCTCGAACGCGTCGTTGTGGGTCGAGCCCGTCAGGCGCGTTCCCGCGAAGCCGCTCCCGATTTCGAAGCCCTTCGTCGCGGGAATGCACAGCATCGCCTTGGCGAGGTCGGCTTCGAGGCGGTCGAACACCGGTTCGCCGAGCCCCGCGGGAACGCCGCGGATCTTGCAGCGGATCGTGCCGCCGACGGAATCGCCGTCCGAGCGCGCCGCCTTGATGCGCGCCGCCATGCGCGCCGCGATTTCGGCGTCGGGGCAGCGCACGGGAACGTTCTCGATTGCTTCCTGCGGGAAAAATTCGTCGCTCGGCGACATTTCGATTTCGGCGACGCTTTCGACCCAGCACGAGAATTTCAGCCCGGGGCAGAGCGCGGCGAGAAGTTTTTTTGCGACCGCTCCCGCCGCGACGCGCCCGATCGTCTCGCGCGCGGAGGCGCGTCCGCCGCCTTCGGGATTGCGGAAGCCGTATCGCGCGACGTAGGTGAAGTCGGCGTGCGAGGGGCGGAAAAGGTCGCGCAGCTTGTCGTAGGCCTGCGGGCGCTGGTCGGTGTTGCGCACGAGCAGGGCGATCGGCGTTCCCGTGGTCTTTCCCTGATAGACGCCGGAGAGGATCTCGACGCGGTCGCCTTCCTTGCGCGGCGTGGAGAGGTCGCTCTGCCCGGGGCGCCGGCGGTCGAGCTCGCGCTGAATCTCCTCCGAGTCGAGCGGGAGCAGGGACGGGCATCCGTCGATGACGACGCCTATGCCCGCGCCGTGGCTTTCGCCGAAAGTGGAAATCTGAAAAACTTTGCCGAAAATGCTGCCCATGATGTCCGCCAATCAAACCGCAATCGCCTTTCCCCCGCAAACTTGAAATGCGCGGGAACGCGCGCGGGGCGGGGCGGATCCCCGCTCAGAAATTCAGAATGTACGCGAGCGAGCCGAGGCTGATGACGATCCACAGCAGCACGCCCTGCAGCAGCGGGCGCACACCCACCGCCTTCAGCGTGTCCACGGAAAGCGCCGCGCCGATGAAGAACATCGTCACGATGAGCCCCTTGCGCGCGAGCCCCGCGATCGCCTGCCCGAGCTGCGGCACGCCGTCGAGCGCGTACGTGTTCAGCACGATCGCCGCGATGAAGAAAAGAATGAACCACGGAATCGAGATCTTTTTGCCTTCCGTCTTGAAGATCACGGACGTGACGAGCGCGAGCGGGATGATCCACAGCGCGCGGGTCAGCTTGATTGTCGTCGCGACCGCCAGCGCCTCTTCGCCGAAAGCCGCGCCGGAGCCCACGACCGAGCTCGTGTCGTGAATCGCGATCGCCGCCCAGGTGCCGAACTGCTGCTGCGTGAGCCCGAGCGCCTGCCCGATCGGCGGGAAGATGAACAGCGCGATCGCGTTCAGCACAAAGATCGTCGCCAGCGAGACGGACATCGCCTCGTCCTTCGCCTTGAGCACGGGACCGACCGCCGCGATGGCGCTCCCGCCGCAGATTGCCGTGCCCGAGCTGATCAGGTACGCCGTGTCGCGGTCCACGCCGAGCAGCTTGCGCCCGACGAGCATGCCCAACAGCATCGTTCCCGCGACCGAGACGATCGTGAAGCCCATGCCTTCCTTGCCCGACGCGAGCGACGCCTCCAGATTCATCCCGAATCCGAGTCCGACGACCGAGTACTGCAGCAGATATTTCGAGACCTTGCGGTTGAACGCCGGATACGCCTGGCCGCAGACGAGCGCGAACGCGAGCCCGAGCGAAAGCGCGACCGGCGGCGTGACGCCCTTCGCGAGCGCGGAAATCGGCGGCACGTAGTCCGCGAGCAGGCACGCGCACAGCAGCGCGAGAACGACGACGTAAACGGCTTTTCTGCCGCGGCGCAAGGTCTCCAGAATTGTCATGCTGCGGAGCATACGCCGTTCCCGCCGCGCCGCTCAACGCTTTTCTGCGAGGAGCGCGTCGACGACGGCGCGGGCGGAGGCGAGGATCTCCTCTTCGCCGGGAACGACGCGGTCGCGCATCAGGAATCTGCCGTCGCAGATCACGTCGCGGATGCAGCGCGTGTCCGCCGAATAAATCCAGTTGGAGACGAGGTTGTGGCAGGGCGTCATGCGCACGTCGTTCAGATCGACGAGGAGCGCGTCGGCGAGCCGGCCTTCGGCGATTTCGCCCGCGTCGAGACCGAACGCGCGCGCGCCGGCGCGGGTCGCCCACGCGAGCGCCGTTTCCGCCGGGAGCGCTTCGGGATCGCCGGAGACCTTCGCCAGCAGCGCCGCGAACTTCGCCTCCTCGCGCATGTCCAGATTGTTGTTCGAGGCGTTCCCGTCCGTGCCGAGCGCGACGCGGCAGCCCGAACGCGCGAACGCCGCCGCGCGGAACACGCCCGAGCCGAGCTTCATGTTCGAGCACGGATTGTGCGCGACCGTCACGCCGCGCTCCCGCAGAATCGCGATCTCCTCGTCGTCCACGTGGACGACGTGCGCCGCGACGACGTTTTCGCCGAGCACGCCGAGCGAATCCAACCAGCGCACCGGCGTCATGCCGTGTTCGGCGACGCAGTCCTCGACTTCCTTCTTCGTCTCCGCGAGGTGGATGTGCAGCGTCAGCCCGCGTTCCCGCGCGAATTCCGTGCAGCGTCGCCAAAGCTTTTCGCGGACGGTGTAGACCGCGTGCGGCGCGAGCGCGAGGCGCACGCGGCCTTCGTCGCCGACGTGCCCGCCGTGCGGCAGCTCGGCGAGGCGCTCGAACGTCGCTTCGATCTTCTTCTCGCCGATGAACTCCGTCAGCGTCATGCCGACGCTGGCGCGCACGCCCATTTCGCGCGCGGCGCGGGCGGTCTCGTCGCTGTGCCAGTACATGTCGTTGAAGAAGACGGTTCCCGAGCGGATCATCTCGAGAATCGCGAGCCGCGAAGCCTCATAGACGTCGCGCGCGCTCATCTTCGCCTCGAAGGGCCAGATGTGCTCGTTGAGCCATTTGAAGAGCTCCATGTCGTCGGCGTAGCCGCGCAGCAGCGTCATCGCGGCGTGCGTGTGCGCGTTGCAGAACGGCGGGAGAATCGCCGTTCCCGCGGCGTCCGCGACCTCGGTCTCGGCGTCGGCGGCGATCCCGGGCGCGATTTTCGCGAAACGGTTTCCGGCGATGAGCACGTCGGTGCGCCTGCCGTCGAGCAGCGTGTCCTTCAGAAGGATTTTTTTCATGCCGGGGAAAATAGCGGATTTTTTTCCGCCGGCAAAGCCGAGAATCGCCGTTCCCGCGGGCTCAGCCGATCTTGATGAAGATCTTGCGGCGTTCGAGGGCGCGCAGGAGAAGCCATTTGAGCAGAATCGCGCCCGCGACGAGGACGAGCGTTCCCGCGCCGCCGCAGAGCCCCGCGACGCCGCCGAAGAGCAGGCGCGAGAGCCCGAAGAAGTCGAAGACCCACTGCAGCGCGTAGATCGCGAGCGCGTTCACGCCGACGACGCGGAAAAAATACGCGACGGCGCGCAGCGCGGGAGCGTCGGGCAGGACGTCGAAAAGCAGGTGAAACAGCGCGAGCAGCAGCGCGCTCCAGCCCGCGGCGGCGAAGACGAAGCTCTGCGTCCAAAGCTTTTTGACGACGGGCAGGCCGAGCGCGTCCGCGCCCCAAGCGGCGAGCAGCAGCGCCGCGCCCGCCGCGAGCAGGACGAGGATTTTCCGCCTCGGCGCGAGATTTTCCGCGCGCAGCAGCGTTCCCGCGAGAAAGCCGAAGAGCACGGAGACCGTCGCGCCCGCGACGCAGAGAATCCCCTCGGGGTCGAAGACGCCGCCGTGCAGTTTTCCCGGCAGCAGCAGGCGGTCGAGCTTGGCGTTGAGCGAGTTTTCCGGCGTGAAGTCTCCGCCGAAAAGCTGCAGCGCGGCGAACGCGGCGGAGAGCGCGAGCGTCGCCGCGAGAACGCGCCGCGGCGTGCGCAGCAGCACGGCGATCGTCCCGCCGAGCGCGCCCGAAATCCCGATCAGCGCGAGCACGGACGGGAAGCGCGTTTCCGCGAACGCGAACGAAAGTCCGCCCTGAAGCGCGAAGCCGATCAGCGCGAGCAGCGCCGCGCGCCGAAAGAGCTCCGCGACGATCCGCGCCGGGCTTTCGCCGCGGGAACGCTTCTTTTCCAGCGAAAACGCCATGGACGCGCCCGCCACGAAGACGAACAGCGGGAAAATCAGATCGTAGAGCGCGAGCCCTTCCCACGCCTTGTGCGAAAACTGTTCGGCGAGAAAACGCGCCGCGCCGCTCTGCGGGAACAGCGCGCGGAGCGCGTGGAAGAACGTGTCGAGCCCGAGAATGCAGAGCATGTCTGCGCCGCGCAGCGCGTCGAGCGAAGCGAGCCGAGGCGCGGCGGGCGCCTTTGCCGCGTCGCGGATTTCCGGTTCCGACATCATCGCGTTCCCGTGCCGCGCCTCACGCGCGCTGAGAGAGTTTTTCGCGGATCTGCTCGACCTTGAACTTGTCTTCGGCGCTCGTGTCGATGCGGTTCTTCACGGTCTTGATCGCGTGGAGCACGGTGCCGTGGTCGCGTTTGCCGAAGGCGGCGCCGACGGCGACCGTCGTCATGTTGATGAGTTCGCGGCAAAGGTACATCGCGATCTGCCGCGGGAACGCGACGTTCGCGGAGCGGTCCTTCGCGGTCATCTTCGCGGGATCGATGCGGTAGGCGTCGGCGACGACGCGCTGGATCAGCTCCGGCGTCAGCTTCGCGGATTCCTCCTGGCGGAGCAGATTGCCGAGAATCGACGAGACTTCCGGCACGCCCAGCGGCGCGTTCCCGCGGATTTCGACGTAGCGCGCGAGCGTGTTCACGGCGCCTTCGAGATTGCGCACGTTGCGCGTGATGTTCTGCGCGACGAACTCGAGCACGCCCGGGTGACGCGCGAAGTCGAAGCGCTGCGCCTGCGCCTTGCGCAGCAGAATCGCGATGCGCATTTCGAGGCACGGCGGGCGGATTTCCGTCGAGATGCCCTGCTGAAAGCGCGAAATCAGGCGGTCTTCGATCTGAATGTCGCCGGCGGGGCGGTCGCTCGTGAGCACGATCTTGCAGCCGTTGATGACGAGCTGGTTGAACGTGTGGAAGAATTCCTCCTGCAGCCCCTTTTTGCCTTCGAGGAACTGAATGTCGTCCATCAGCAGCAGATTCAGGTCGCGGTAGCGGCGGCGGAAGTCGTGCACGGCGTTCTGCGAAAGCGCGTAGGTGTAGTCGTTCGTGAACATTTCGCAGGTCACGTAGCAGATGCGCGCGCTCGGCGTCTTGTCGAAGACGGCGTTCGCGACGGCGTGCATTAGGTGCGTCTTGCCCACGCCCGACGGGCCGTAGATGAAGAGCGGATTTGCGGCGTCGGGGTCGGAAAGATTGTTCGCGAGCGATTTCGATATCGCCAGCGCGAGCTGGTTTTCCGCGCCTTCGATGAAGTTCGCGAAGGTGTTCTGGCGGCGGATCGCCGGCGAAAGCTCGCAGGCGGGCGCGGCGGGGCGCGCGGGCGGCTCCGGCGCGGCGGGAACGGTCGCGGGAACAGGCGTCGCCGCGGGCGCGGCGGGAACGGCGGCGGGCGTCTCCGTGACGATTTCGTAGCTCACGCTGCGGCCCAGCGCCGCGCCGAGCTCTTCGGTGAGCACGTCGGCGTAGTTGTCGCCGATCCACAGCGGCGCGAAGGAGTCCGACGCGACGAGCGTGAACACGTCGTTTGCGAACGACGCGAAGCGGATTTCTTCGAACCACTGCTCGAAAATCCCCTTCGGAAGACGGTTTCGGAGCGCGTTTTTGGCGATTTCCCAGGTTTCTGCGTAGTCGGTGAGCACGGAAGTCATGATTTTTGGTTGATAAGTCCCGATTTATTCACATTCGCGGGGAATTACCCGCGAAGACCGAGTGCGCCCGGACGCGCTTCGCGACGGGCGCGCGCGGCGGGAACGCGCGGAAACGTCCGCACGGGAAAGGCATCGCCGGAATTCCCGGAAATGCTGATGAATAAAGGGCTGAAAGGTGAAATGGTCATGTGGTTGAGGCTTTTGCGCCGGGGTTTCGCGAAAGAAAATCCGCGTTCCGGCGATGCTTCGAGACTGCGGTCGGAGCGCCCTTTTCGCAAGGTGTTTTTATGAACAGAATCTTCACAAGGGATTGTGAATAACTTTCCGAAAATTCGGGCTTGAAAATTCGGACGGAAAATTTTCCGCCCCGAAAACCGCATTTTTAGAGCCGCGCGAGCCTGTAAAGGATTTTTTTCAAAAACTTGTTCTCCGCCGTTCACTGCCTGTTCACAGCTTATTTACATAATTTTAACTGAATCAAAACATAATAAAAAGTTATTTAAAGGGCGATTTCGGAAGATTCCGCCCGGACGACGCGAAAACGGAAAGCGGAAAACGAAAAACGGGAAATTTCCTGCGGAAACGCGGGCGGCGAAGGCGCGAAAGCCCGCGCGTGGCGTTCCCGCGCGCCTCGTCCGCCGCCCTTTCAGGGCTTTGTGATTTTAATTCGGATACATGAGGGGCGCTTGCCGCGCTCATTTCGCCCTGCGCCGCTGCCCGTCTCTCCGTCGGGATTGGGGCGAAGGCATTCCTGCCTTCGTTTCCGCGGCGGGCGGCGCGGAGAAATTCCGGGCAAGGGCGGGCTTGCGCGGGGGCTTGAATCTCCGCGCCGAAAATCCTATCATTCCGCATTTCATCATGATGCAATCGCCTTCCAATGATCGTATTCTGACGCGCGACACGGACGCGACGGTCGTGCCTTCGGGCGACGCGGCGCTGCTGCCCGCGGGAACGAAGGTCAACGTCACGCACCGTCTCGGCGGCAACTTCACCGTCGTCTGCGATGTCGGCATGTTCCGCATTCTCGGCAAGGACGCCGACGCGCTCGGCGAGACGCCCGAAGCCGCGGCGGGAACGGACGGCGGCGAAACGACGGCATTCGGCTCCTTCGGCACGGCGGAGCATCCCGGCCACGTCGGCGAGCCCGACAAGGAAGCGCTCTGGGAGGCGCTGAAGCAGGTTTACGATCCGGAAATTCCGGTGGACATCGTCAATCTCGGGCTAATCTACAAGCTCGAGACCGCGCCGCTCGGCGACGAGCGCTACGGCGTGCAGGTCGCGATGACGCTCACCGCGCCCGGCTGCGGCATGGGACCGATCATCGCCGAAGACGCGCGCAACCGCCTGCTCGCCGTTCCCGGCGTGAACGAGGCCCGCGTCGAAATCGTGTTTGAGCCGCCGTGGACGCAGGACATGATTTCCGAAGAAGGAAAAATGGAGCTGGGGCTGATCTGAAAGGAGCTCTTTGCGCCGTTTAAGGTGTAAATGCAAAGGTTAACGGAAGTGACAAGAGCAGCGAACAGCGAACAGTGAATAATGAATAATGCCTTGCTCTCGGCTGCACCGAAAGGATTTCAAAACTGTATTCATCACTGCGTTATTCACTATTCATTATTAACTATCCGTTATTCAATAATCCTGTCACCTTTCCTCTCTTTATACACTTTAAACGGCTCCGCAGGAGCTTTTCCGATGTCCTCTTTCCCGCAGAAAATCGTTTCCGAAACGCTCGCCGCGAGGCGACGCGAGGCGGGATCGCGTCTCCGCGTCTTCGTCGTCGAGGAGACGGGAAGCACGAATGCCGACGCCGCGAAGATGCTCGCCGCGGGAACGCCCGAAGGCGACTTCGCCGTCGTCGCGAACACGCAGACCGCCGGGCGCGGGCGCGTCGGCCGCAAATGGGCGAGCGCGCAGCCCGGCAACCTTTATCTTTCGTGCGGATTCCGTCCGCCCGCGCTCCCGCCGGAACGCCTCGCGAACTTCACGCTCTGGCTCGGCGTCGCCGTCGCGAAGATGCTGCGCGAAAAATTCGGCGTTCCCGCGCTCGTGAAATGGCCGAACGACATTTTCTGCGCGGGGAAAAAACTCGCGGGCATGCTCACCGAAGCGCACGCGGACGCGGGGCGCGTGCGCGGGATCGTCTTCGGGCTCGGGCTGAACGTCAATCTCGATCCCGCGACGCTCCCGCCGGAGGTGCGCGGAATCGCGACGTCGATGCGTTCGGCGCTCGGCGGCGCGCCTCTCGACGTGAACCGCGTCTGCGCGGAAACGCTCGCCGCCGTCGAGCGCGCCTACGCGGATTTTCTCGCGGGAACGCACGTCGCCGCGCTCGACGCGCTTTGGGGAAAATTCGACCTGCTCGCGGGCCGGCCCGTCACGGCGATTTACGGCGACGAGGAAATCGCGGGAACGGCGCAGGGCGTCGATTCGCGCGGCTGCATCCTCATCCGCGACGCCTCGGGCGCCGTCCGCGCCTTTTCCGCCGGCGACGTCACGCTGAAGAAAGCTTAAAGCTTAAAGAACGGCGTTCCCGCGGACATTCTCGCGGGAACGCTTTTTTCGTCCGCGGAGAATCGCACACCCCCGCGAACTGCACCTTCAATCGCGCTCCTTCAGAGCGCATTTTTTCTGTTCGGTTTCGTAGGGCCGCGCTCGCGTCGCTCGCTTGCCCTACGCTGAACAACAGCGCCCCGTCGGGGCTTACACTATCCGTTATTCACTATTCACTACTCACTATCCATTATCCATCGCTTCGGGTTTCTTTACAAAATTTTTACCGACGGGCGGAAACGGCTTCCGAAAAATGTAAAACCGGCTTGCGCGGGAACGCGGCGAATCGCCACGGAACCCGCATGAAATCAAGGATTTCGCCTTGGCACGGCGCGTGCTTTGCGGCGGTCATCACTTTTCGTTTCAACGTTATGAAAATGATAATCGCATACATCAAGCCGGAGCGGCTCAACGCCGTGAAGCAGGAGTTATACATGCGGCGGATCTACAAGATGTCCGTCACCAACGCGCTGGGCTGCGGCGAGCAGAAGGGATTCGTGAAGGCCTACCGCGGCGCGGAGGTCGAAGTGAATCTGCTCAAGAAGGTGCAGCTCACGATCGCCGTGAACGACGAGTTCGTCGAGAGCACGATTCAGGGCATCATGGCGGGCGCGGCGACCGGGCACATCGGCGACGGCAAAATCTTCGTGCTGCCGCTCGAGCGCGCGATCCGCATCCGCACGAAGGAGGAGAATTCCGGCGCGATCGGGTGAGGAACGTCGGACGACGAAAGTTCATCTCTGAAAATCAAAGGAAAAACTTTATGAACAGAAAAAATCTGATTTTGACTGCGCTCGTCGGCGCGTCGGTCGCGGCGGCGGGAACGCTGTTCGCGCAGGACGCGGCGGGAACGCCCGCGGCGGCGGCGGCCGTCGTTCCCGCGGTTTCGCCCGTTCCCGCGGCGGATTCGGCGCAGAACTTCTTCGTGAACAATCTCTGGGTGCTCATCGGCGGGATGCTCGTCTTCATGATGCACCTGGGATTCGCGGCGGTGGAGTCCGGGCTTTCCCGGGCGAAGAACTGCACGAACATTTTGTTCAAGAACACGATGGTGCCGCCGATCGGCTTTCTGACCTACGCGGCGGTCGGCTTCGCGCTGATGTATCCGGGCGCGGGCAACTGGCTGCTCGGGCACGCGTTCGGCTTCGGCGGCTTCGGGCTGACGCCGCCCGAGGGCGACCCGTTCGCGTACAACGGCGCGTTCACGTTCTGGACGGACTTCTTCTTCCAGGGCATGTTCGCGGCGACGAGCGCGACGATCGTCTCCGGCGCGGTCGCGGGGCGCATGAAGCTCAACTCGTTCCTGCTGTTCACGGTCGTGTTCGTGACGCTCGTCTATCCGGTCATCGGCTCGTGGGGCTGGGGCGGAGGCTGGCTCGCGGATCTGAACTTCCACGACTTCGCGGGCTCGACCTTCGTGCACGCGGTCGGCGGCTGGGCGGCGCTCGCGGGAGCGATCCTCGTCGGCCCGCGCATCGGAAAATTCGTCAACGGCGTGGCGCGCCCGATCATGGGTCACAACATGCCGCTCGCGGTGATCGGCGTCTTCCTGCTGTGGTTCGGATGGTTCGGATTCAACGGCGGGAGCGTGCTCAACGCGGATCCGGAAAAGATTTCGTTCGTGCTCGTGACGACGATGTTCGGCGCGTCGGCGGGCATCGTGGGCGCGGCGCTGACGAGCAGCATCGTGCTGAAGAAGCCGGATCTTTCGATGACGCTGAACGGCTGCCTCGCGGGGCTCGTGAGCATCACGGCGGGCGCGGACTGCGTGTCGTGGGGCGCTTCGATTCTGATCGGGCTCATCGGCGGCGTGGTCGTCGTGCTCTCGGTGCTGCTCGTGGACAAGATCCGCATCGACGATCCCGTGGGCGCGGTTTCGGTGCACCTCGTGTGCGGCGTCTGGGGCACGCTCGCGGTGGGGATCTTCTCGACCGTTCCCGAATACACGTTCGGCGTGCAGCTGCTCGGCGTGCTGGCGGGCTTCGTCTCGTTCCCGTGCGCGTTCGTCATCTTCTGGGCGATCAAAAAGACGCTCGGCTTGCGCGTCGAGGAGGAGACGGAACTGCGCGGTCTCGACCTCGACGAACACGGCGCGGAAGCCTACGCGGGATTCCAGATTTTCAGCAACCAGTAATAAGCACGATCGGCGGCGCGCCTTCGAAGGGCGCGCGCCGGGCGGCGGCCGGGAAGGGCGTTCCCGACCGCCGCTTTTTTTTTGTCCCCGTGGGAACGCGGAAGACAAGATCGCGCCGGACGCGACGGATTTCGGGCTTTTTTGGGGAAGACGAAATCCGTTTCAGCAAAGGGAGCGAAACGCAAAACGCTCACCGAATTTCCAATTCGGTGAGCGTTTTTCATTTGAGTGAGGATTTAAGCGGTTTCGCGGGAACGCCGCGAGCGCAAATCTTTCCGAACGGGCGACTTTCCGCTCTCTCTCCGAAATTTCCAGAGAACGGATTTCGCCAAGCGGCAGGAATGCCGCTTCCCCAGAAGGAATCTGCTTTCGCGGGCGTTCGGCGTTCCCGTGACGCGAAGAAAATCCCGGCGTTTTTCCGAAAAGATCACCGAATTGGAAATTCGCCGGACGCGCGCGGCGGCTACGAGGCGGCTCAGGAGACCGAATCGAACGAGCGCCTGTGCGAGGCGATTGCCGAGTACTGCACGGTTTCGAACCGGAACTACGTGCAGTCTCATTTCGTTTTTCCTGAAGATTACGGGAGTTCGGGAAAAGGCGACGTGCGCGTCGTCGAGCTCTTCGCGGGCGTCGGCGGATTTCGCGTCGGGCTTGAACGGGCGTCGGCGCGATTCAAGACGATTTGGGCGAATCAATGGGAGCCTTCGACGAAGCGGCAGGACGCTTTCGTCTGCTACGCGGACAAATTCGGGGCGGAGGCGCATTGCTCCAACGAGGACATCAACAGCGTTCCCGCGGCGAACGTTCCCGAATGCGATCTGCTGGTCGGAGGGTTCCCTTGCCAGGATTATTCTGTCGCCGCGACGCTGAAGCGTTCCGGAGGAATCCAAGGCAAAAAGGGCGTACTTTGGTGGGAAATTCATCGAATCGTGAACGAGGCGACGACGAAACCGAAATTCCTCTTTTTGGAAAACGTCGACCGTCTTCTGAAGTCGCCAGCGAAACAGCGCGGTCGGGATTTCGCCATCATTTTGGCGTCGCTCGCGGATTTGGGCTACGCCGTCGAATGGCGCGTCATCAACGCCGCCGATTACGGCATGCCGCAACGCAGACGGCGCACGTATATTTTGGCGTATCATTCGGGAACGAAAATTTTCGGGAGCATTGAAAAGAGCGGCGACGCGTTTTCGTGGCTCAAGGAAAAAGGCGTCATTTCCGACGCGTTCCCGTGCGCTTTCGAGAAAAAATCTGAGTTCGAGATAAACGGAACGCTCGAAGAAATCACGAGAAACTTCAACAAATCCGGCAAGCCGCACCTGTTTCGGAGCGCCGGACTGATGATCGGACGCAAGGTGGTCACGACGGAATCGGAGGCGACGTATGCGGGACCGAGGCTGACTCTCGGGCAGCTGCTCGTTCCCGAAGAGGACGTTCCCGCGGAGTTTTTCATTCCTGCCGAAGAGCTGGAAAAGTGGCGCTATCTCAAGGGCGGGAAAAGCGAAAAACGCGTCAGCCGCGAAACGGGTTTCGAATACAATTATTCCGAGGGGAGCATGGCGTTCCCGGATTATCTCGACCGACCTTCGCGCACCGTCATCACGGGCGAAGGCGGAAGCGGTCCGTCGCGTTTCAAGCACGTCGTGCTGACGCCGAGCGGGCGCTATCGTCGGCTCGTTCCCGTGGAGCTCGAACGCCTGAACATGTTCCCGGACAATCACACGGAAAAGGCGTCCGATTCGCGCCGCGCGTTTCTGATGGGAAACGCGCTCGTGACGGGCGTCGTCGAAAAAATCGGGCGCAGCCTGCTCGCGCGCGTTTGAGCCTATGCCGGATTACGACAGAGCGGACGCCGAGTCGATTTTCAAATACAGCCGGCGGATTCTCGGGAAGACGCTGAGGGAATGCGTCGGCGAAAATTTGTCGCGTTCCCGCAAGGGGAAGGGCGGGCTCGGTCAGCTCGTCGAGGAATGTTTTTTCGGATATGAGGTGAACGGGCGTCAGGAAGCCGATTTCGCGGAAGCGAATCTCGAGCTGAAATGCACGCCGCTCAAGAAAAACGCAAAGGGCGAGCTCGGCATAAAGGAACGTCTCGTCTGCACGATGATTGATTTCTCGGAAGTGGCGGGCACGGATTTCGATCATTCTCACTTTCTATTGAAATGTCGCTTGATGCTCCTGCTGTTCTATCTGCACGTCAGCGGGAAGGCTCTCGTCGATTTGGAGTTTCTTTATTCGGTGCTTTGGAAGTTGCCGGAAAAAGATCTGCTGATCATCAGACACGACTACGAGCTCATCAGAGAAAAAATTCGCGCCGGGCGCGCGCATGAGATTTCCGAAGGCGACACCGAATACCTCGGGGCCTGCCGTAAAGGTTCCGGCGGCGAAAAGGAGAAAAAAGTTCGTCAGCCGAATTCTCCCGTTCCCGCGTTCAAGCGCGCGTTCGCGCTGAAGACCGCCTACATGCGCACGATTTTGGATTTCGTCGAAAAGTCCGGAACGAACGCGGCGGCGAATTCTCCCTCGCGCGCTTCCGTCGAAGCCGTTTCCGCGGAAGAGCTGAGTAAAAAATCGTTCGAGGAAATCATTTTGGAACGCTTTTCCGGGTTCATCGGGAAAAGCGCGCGCGAAATTTCCGAAGCGAAGGGAATCTCCTACAACACGCGAAACAAAGGCAGATACGCGAGAGCCGCGGGCGCCGTGATTACGACCGAAGCGGGCAACGTGAACCGGTCGGAGGAATTCCGAAAGTCCGGAATAGAACTCAAGACGGTTCGCCTTTCCCGCGCGGGAAGACCGGAAGAGGCTCTGCCTTTCGAAAACATCAACTATCACGAGGTTTGGGAAACCAAGGACGAAGGCTGGCCGGCGTCCCGCTGGTACGAAATCTGTACGGGGCGCTTTCTCTTCGCCGTATTTCGGGAAACGGACGAGACGGAAATTTCCTACGGGAAGTCCGTTCCCGTGTACGCGCTCGAAAAAGTCTTTTTTTGGACGATGCCGCCGGAGGATTTGGAGGTCGCGGAGGCGTTTTGGTCGGACATTCTCAAGAACATCGAGTCTCGGACGACCGCTTCTAGGAGTAACAATTTTTGGAAAGAGAGCGACGATCGAAATTTCCACGTGCGACCGAAAGCCAAAGACGCCGCCGACAAGACGTCCACGCCTTTTGAAGCGGAGACGAGCAAAATGTGTTATTGGTTCAATCACGCGTACGTGAAAGCGATCGTGGACGCGAATTGATTTGCGTTTCCTTCCTCGCGCGAAAAAAGCGTTCCCGCGGTTCGCCCGCGGGAACGCCTCTCTTTAAGCTTTAAGCCTTAACCTTTAAGCTTTCTCCTCGGGATCCATTTCGAGGACGTGCCACGGAAGCCCGCATTCGTTCAGCTTTTCCATGAACGGGTCGGGATCGTTTTCCTCCATGTTCCAGACGCCGGGCTTGCGCCACTTGCCGTTCGCGACCATCATTGCGCCGATCATCGCGGGAACGCCCGTCGTGTAGCTGATCGCCTGCGACTTGACTTCGCGGTAGCATTCCTGGTGGTCGCACACGTTGTAGATGAAGACTTTGCGCTTTTTGCCGTCCTTCGTTCCCGTGATTTCGCAGCCGATGCAGGTCTTGCCCTTGGTGCGCGGGCCGAGCGAGGCGGGATCGGGCAGAATCGCCTTGAGGAACTGGATCGGGACGATCTTCTGCCCCTGGTATTCGATCGGGTCGATGCGCGTCATGCCGACGTTCTGAAGCACGTGCAGGTGCGTCAGGTACTTGTCGGAAAACGTCATGAAAAAGCGGATGCGCTTGAGCCCTTTGATGTTCTGGCAGAGGGATTCGAGCTCTTCGTGATACATCAGGTAGGCGCTTTTTTCGCCGATGACGGGGAAGTCGTACTCGCGGCGGATTTCGAGCGGGCCGGTCTCCTTCCACTCGCCGTTTTCCCAGTAGCGTCCGCGCTGAGTGATTTCGCGGATGTTGATTTCCGGGTTGAAGTTCGTCGCGAAGGGATAGCCGTGGTCGCCCGCGTTCGCGTCGAGAATGTCCACGGTTTCGATTTCGTCGAAGAGGTGCTTCTGCGCGTAGGCGCAATAGACGTTGGTGACGCCCGGGTCGAAGCCGGAGCCGAGCAGGGCGGTGAGGCCGGCCTTCTCGAAGCGTTCGCGGTAGGCCCACTGCCAAGAGTATTCGAACTTGGCGTGGTTCGGCGGTTCGTAGTTCGCGGTGTCCACGTAGTGCACGCCGGCGTGGAGGCAGGCGTCCATCAGAGGCAGGTCCTGATACGGGAGCGCGACGTTGATGAGCACCTGCGGCCTGAACTCGCGGAGCAGCGCGACGACCTCCTGCACGTTGTCGGCGTCGACCTTCGCGGTCTTGAGCACGACGCCGGTGGAGTTGCGGACGTCCGTCGCGATCGCCTTGCATTTGTTTTCGTTGCGCGAGGCGAGCATGATTTCGCCGAATTCCGCCGCGTTCTGCGCGACTTTGTGAGCGACGACGTTGCCGACGCCGCCCGCACCGATGATGAGCGTTCTTTTTTCCATAAGAGGGGACGGTTTGAAAATGTCCGCGGATTTTATCCGTTCCCGCGCCCGCGGCGCAAACGGAAAAACGGCGCAGCGGGAACGGCGCTTCAAATTTCAATTTGCTCCCGGGGCGGGAAAAATCTACGATTGAAAGAAATATTTTTTCATCATGAGTTCCTCCGAATACAATTTTTCCGAGATCGAAAAACGCTGGCAGAAATTCTGGGCGGAAGAAAAGACGTTCCGCGCCGTGAACAAGTCCGACAAACCGAAGTTCTACGTGCTCGAACCCGATGGGCTGGGACGCGTTCGGCCTGCCCGCGGAGCAGTTCGCCATCAAGACGGGCAAGCACCCGCGCGGGCAGACGCTCGCGAACATCGACAACTTCCGCCGCCAGCTGCAGATGCTCGGCTTCGCCATCGACTGGGAGCGCGAAATCTCCACGATCGAGCCGAAGTACTTCCGGTGGACGCAGTGGATTTTCCTCAACCTCTTCAAGCACGGGCTCGCCTACGTGGACGACAAGCCGGTGTGGTTCTGCCCTGAGCTCGGCACCGTGCTCGCCAACGAGGAAGTGCTCAACACGGACGAGGGGCCGCGCAGCGAGCGCGGGAACTTCCCCGTCGAGCGCCGCCCGATCCGCCAGTGGGTGCTCAAGATCACGGCCTATGCCGAAAAACTCATCGCCGGGCTCGACGAGCTGAACTGGCCGGATTCCACCAAGCGCCTGCAGAAGAACTGGATCGGCCGCAGCGAGGGCGCGGAGGTCGAGTTCCCGCTCGCCGACGATCCCGCGACCAAGCTCAAGATCTTCACCACGCGCCCGGACACGCTCTACGGCGTGACGTACATGGTCATCGCGCCCGAGCACCCGCTGCGGGAACGCCTCACGACGCCCGAGCGGCGCGCCGCCGTCGAAGCCTACGTCGAAAAGGCGCGCAACAAGTCCGACCTCGAGCGCACCGACCTCGCCAAGGAAAAGACCGGCGTGTTCACGGGCGGCTACGCGATCAATCCGCTCAACGGCGATCGCGTTCCCGTGTGGGTCGCGGACTACGTGCTCATGGGCTACGGCACGGGCGCGATCATGGCCGTTCCCGCGCACGACGAGCGCGACTGGGAGTTCGCCAAGGCGCACGACATTCCGATCATTCAGGTCGTCGACAATCCCGACGCGAAGGTGGACGTGCAGCAGGCGTCGTTCGTCGCGAACGGCGTGCTCGTCAATTCCGGCGAGTTCACCGGCATGCCCACGAGCGAGTCCAAGAAGGCGATCACGAAATACGTCGAAGAGCGCGGCTGGGGACGCGGCACCGTCAACTACAAACTGCGCGACTGGCTTTTCTCGCGCCAGCGCTATTGGGGCGAGCCGTTCCCGATCGTCTGGGTTTCCGAAAGCGACTACGAAAAAATCCCCGCCGACTCCGCGCTGCGCGAGTTCATGCCGGCGGAAAAGATTTCCTACCGCACGCTCGACGGCGCGACGCACGTCGCCGTGCCGCTCCCGGCGTCCGCGCTCCCGCTGGAGCTGCCCGAGGTCGAATCCTACAAGCCTTCGGGAACGGGCGAATCGCCGCTCGCCAACGCCAAGGGCTGGGTCGACGTCTTCGTGAATCTCGCGACGGGCGAAACGCGTTCCCGCGCCGAGGGCGAGACCGCGCCCGAGGGCTGGGTCGCCGCGACGCGCGAGACGAACACGATGCCCCAGTGGGCGGGCTCGTGCTGGTACTACCTGCGCTACCTTTCGCCCGACTACGACAAGGGCCCCGTCGATCCCGATGCGTTTGCGTACTGGAAGACGCCGGACTTCTACATCGGCGGCGCCGAGCACGCCGTGCTCCACCTGCTTTACGCGCGCTTCTGGCACCGCTTCCTCTACGACATCGGCGTGCTTTCCACGCCCGAGCCGTTCACGCGCCTTTTCCACCAGGGAATCATTCTCGGCGAGGACGGCGAAAAAATGTCGAAGTCGCGCGGGAACGTCGTCAACCCCGACCAGATCGTCGCCGACTACGGCACGGACGCTCTGCGCCTCTACCTGATGTTCCTCGGGCCGCTCGAAGCGATGAAGCCCTGGAACACGAAGGGCATCGAGGGCGTGGCGCGCCTGCTGCGCCGCCTGTGGCGCGCGTTCGTGGACGAGGCGACGGGCGAAATCTCCGCGCGCGTGTCCGACGCCGCGGCGGAGAGCGAGGACTTCCAGCGCGTCTTCAACCAGTCCATCAAAAAGATTTCCGCCGACATCGAATCGCTCGGCTTCAACACGGCGATTTCGCAGTTCATGATTCTGATGAACGCGCTCGACAAGGAGCCCGCGTTCACGCGCGACACCGCGCGCGGGCTGCTCAAGCTCATCGCGCCGTTCGCGCCGCACATCGCGGAAGAGCTCTGGCACCGCCTCGGCGAGACCGGATCCGTCTGCGAAAGCCCGTGGCCCGTGTGCGACGAGGCGAAGTGCGCCGAGAACGCGATCACGGTCGTCTTCTCCGTCAACGGCAAACGCCGCTCCGAGGCGAAGCTGCCCGTCGGCGCGACGAAGGACGCGATGCTCGCCGCCGCGCGCGCGGACGCCTCCGTCCGCAAGTTCATCGACGGCAAGGAAATCGTCCGCGAAATCGTCGTTCCCGGCAAGCTCGTGAACATCGTCGTGAAATGAAAAACGCGGCCTTCCCGCGCCGCTTTCCCGTAAAAACGAAACCGAAACTTACGCCATGAATTTGAACAACGAACAGAAAAATGCCGTCGCGCGCTGGGTCGCCGACGGCGCGACGCTCTCCGAAGTGCAGACGAAAATCGCCGACGAATTCGGCGTGAAGCTGACCTACATGGACGTGCGTTTCCTCGTGGACGATCTCGACCTCGAGCTGCAGGACAAGCCGGAGCCGGCCGCGCCCGCCTCCGCCGCGCCGACGGGCGTGCCCGCCAACGTTCCCGCGGGAGCGCCGCCGCGCCCGGGAAGCCCCGTTCCCGTGCCGCCGCAGCATCCCGGACAGACGCCGCGCGGCGCGAATCCGCACGCCTTCGCCGACGAGGACGAAGTGCCCGCGGGAACGCCCGCCGCGAACGCCGCCGCGGAAGAGGTCTCCAAGGTTTCCGTCACCGTCGATCCCGTGCAGGCGCCCGGCGTGCTCGTCGGAGGCGGCGTGCGGTTTTCCGACGGGACGCGGGGCAATTGGTTCGTGGACGAGTCGGAGCGTCTCGGGCTCGACGGGCTTCCGCCGAACTACCGTCCCTCGCCGCAGGACGTTTCGGAATTCCGCGTGCTGCTCGCGCAGGAGCTCCGCAAGCTCGGGCTCGCGTGAGCAAAGTTGAGAGCTGAGAGTTGAATCGGTGGCTGCGCCGCCTGTTGATTCGGCTCCGCCGAGAGAACTTTCCTCGCGCGCAAGCGCGAATCAACTCTCAACGCTCAACTCTAAACTTTTCAGGCGCTTGCCGCCTGTAACTCCTTCGCTCCTGAACTGTCCTTCGTCCCCATGTCCGTTCCGCTTTATCTGGCGCCGATGTCGGGCTTCACCGACATCGCTTTCCGCGCGCTGTGCAAAGAGCAGGGCGCGGACGTGCTCGTCTCCGAGTTCGTGCAGAGCGAGCCGCTCATCCGCGCGCGGGAACGCGCGTGGCGCGACGTGGACTTCACGCCCGAGCAGCGGCCGATGGGCGTGCAGATTTTCGGCGCCGTTCCCGAGTCCATGGCGGCGGCGGCGCGTCTGCTCGAAGCGCGGCTGCGTCCGGATTTCATCGACCTGAATTTCGGCTGCCCGGCGCGCAAGGTCGTCGAATGCAACGCGGGGTCCGGTCTGCTGCGCGATCTGCCGCTGATGGAAAAAATCGCGCGCGCCGTCGTCTCCGCCGTTCCCGCGACCGCCGTCACGGCGAAGATCCGCCTCGGCTGGGACTCGACTTCGCTCGTGCACGTCGAGGCGGCGAAGCGGCTCGAGGACGCGGGCGTGCGCGCCGTCGCCGTGCACGGACGTACGAAGGCGCAGGGCTATTCCGGCGAGGCGGACTGGGAAAAAATCGGCGAAGTCGCGCGCGCCGTGAGCGTTCCCGTGATCGGCAACGGCGACGTCCGCGACGCCGCGACCGCCGTGCGGCGCGTGCGCGAAACGGGCGTGCGCGGGCTCATGATCGGGCGCGGCGCGCTCGGCGATCCGTGGATTTTCTCCCGCATAAAAAAGCGTTTCGCCGCGCTCGAGGCGGGAACGTCCGAAGCGGATCTGCCCGAGGAGAAAAAGCCCGCGGCGGACGTCGTCTTCGCGACGCTTTTCCGCTACGCCGAAACGCTCGCCCGCACGCGCGGTGCATCCGGCGCGGAAAACGTCCGCTGGCTGCTCGCGCGCCTGCACCCGTTCACCTACGGCGTTCCCGCGGGCAAGCGCGTCCGCGCCGGGCTGCACGCGTGCACGACGCTCTCCGACCTCCGCCGCCTCCTCGATTCCGCGCTCTGAGCTTCCCCGAACCGTCGCGCTTCGCCGGTCGTCTTTCCTTAACTTGCTTTACATCCCGGCGGGAAAATGCGAGAATCACCCTTCAATTTCATGAGCAACGAGTCGCCGCGTAAGTTTTACGACCGGGAGTTCAGGATGACTCCCGAATATCGCGCTTCGCTGCCGGACATGCAGAACGAAAACGCGCCCGGCATCGACGGCGGAGCCGTGCCGATTCTCCAGGTCGGCATGTCCAACTTCCGCCTGCCGCTGAAATTCGCGCGCCCCGACGGCGCCGAGCCCGCGACGCTCGAGACTTCCGTCACGGGAACGGTCTCGCTCGACGCCTGCCACAAGGGCATCAACATGTCGCGCATCGTCCGCATTTTCTACGAATTCGCCGAGGAAGTCTTTACGCCCGCGACGCTCGAAAAGATTCTGCGGAAATACCTCGCCGAAATCGGCTCCTCGCGCGCGCAGCTCCGTCTCGAATTTTCCTACCCGATCCCGCAGCGCAGCCTGCGCAGCGGGCTCGTCGGCTATCAGTATTACGACTGCGCGTTCGAGGGCGTTCTCGAAAACGGCGTCTTCCGCGCGTTCGTGACCTTCGATTTCGTGTATTCTTCCGCGTGTCCGTGCTCGGCGGAGCTTTCCGAGCACGCGCGCCGTTCCCGCAACATTCTCGGCATTCCGCATTCGCAGCGCTCGAAGGCGCGCGTCCGCGCCGAGCTCGCGGGAACGCCCGAAATCTTCGTCGAGGACTTCAAGGAACACTGCCTGCGCGCGCTCCACACCGAGACGCAGGCGATGGTCAAGCGCGAGGACGAACAGGCGTTCGCCGAAATGAACGGCGCCTACTACAAATTCGTCGAAGACGCCGCGCGCGAGCTCTTTGCCGAGTTCGACGCCGATCCGCGCATCCGCGATTTCCAGATCGTCTGCGCGCACCTCGAATCGCTGCATTCCCACGACGCCGTCGCCGTCCTCAACAAGGGCGTTCCCGGCGGCATTTCCGAAGGCTTTTCCGACTTCAAGAGTCTGATCTGCTGAAGCGCCTTTTCGCGCGTCCCCGTAGTTCAATGGATAGAACACCTGCCTTCTAAGCAGGTTATCCGGGTTCGATTCCCGGCGGGGGCGCCATTTTTTCGCCCGCGCGCGGGCGCGTGAAGAAAAGCTTACGAGGCTCGGGAACGGAAAAAGTCGGAGCGTCCGTTTAGACGAAAATCTTGATAGCGCGCCCGAATTGCTTTATGCTCTTCGAAAATTTTTAGCATGAATTCAGCAAATCTTCTCCAAACCGCCGTCGCCGCGCCGCTCGTCGCGAGCGTGCTTTTGTTTTTGGCAAAAAGCGCGCCCCTCGCCGTGCGCAAGGCGATCGCCCTCGTGGGCTTCGCGCTTCCGTGCGCGATCGCGATCGCGCTGTTCTGCCTGTTCTCGGGCGCGAAGGACGCCGCGACCGGCTACGCGTTCTTCTCGGAATGCCCGTGGATCGGCGTCGAAAGCCTCGGCGTCGGACTCAAATTGGGGCTGAACGGCATTTCGCTGCCGCTCTTCGTGATGGCGGCGGTCGTCGGGCTCGCCGCGGGCTGGCGCGCGCTGGCGACCAAGGACGCGAAGATGCCGACGCTCTACTACGCGACGCTGCTGTTCATCGAGACGGGGCTGCTGGGGCTTTTCGCTTCCGTGGACGTCTTCGCGTTTTACATTTTCCACGAGTTCGCGCTGATTCCGACCTTCATCGCGATTCTCGTCTGGGGCGGCTGCGCGCGCAAAAACGCCGCGATCACGATGGCGGTCTATCTGACGCTCGGCGCCATGATTTCCCTCGCCGGCCTCATCGCGTTCTACGTGAATCTGGACGCGGGCGTGCCCTTCGATTTCATCGCGATCAAGAACGCGCTCGTCTCGTTCGACGCGGGAACGCAGTCGACGCTCTTCGCGCTGCTGCTCTTCGGTTTCGGGATTCTCGTTTCGCTGTTCCCGTTCCATTCGTGGGCGCCGGACACGTATTCGGCGGCTCCGACGCCCGTTTCGATGCTTCACGCGGGCGTGCTCAAGAAATTCGGGCTTTACGGGCTGATTCAGCTCGGCGCGGCGTTCCTGCCGCTCGGGCTCGCGGGCTGGTCGAACTGGATTCTCGCGCTCGCGCTCGGCAACGTGCTCGTCATCGGCCTGATCACGATGGTGCAGCGCGACCTGAAGCACATGGTTTCCTATTCTTCCGTGGCGCACATGGGTCCGATCTTCCTCGGCATCGCGGCGTTCGCGTTCAGCGGCGGCGAGGTCACGGGCCTCGGCGCGGCGGTGATGATGATGTTCGCGCACGGGCTTTCCGTGGCGCTGATGTTCCACCTGACGCAGTCCGTCGCGGACCGCACGGGAACGCTCGACATGCCTTCGATGGGCGGTCTGGCGTCGCGCGCGCCGGTGCTGGCGGGCTTCTTCGTCGCCGCGACGATGGCGAGCGTCGGTCTGCCGGGCTTCGCGAATTTCTGGGGCGAGCTTTCGATCTTCGTTTCGCTGGCGAGCCTCAAGCCGTTCTGGCTGGTCGCGCTCGTCGTCGCCTCCATCGTCATTTCCGCGATTTACGGCCTGCGCGCGGTCGCCCGCGTGTTCTACGGCAAGCCGAACGCGGAAACGCTCCCGCCGGAAAAATTCGACGCGATCCGCGACATCACGCCCGCCGAACGCGTTCCCGCGCTGCTGCTTTTCGCAGCGCTCGTCGCCGTCGGTTTCGTGCCGTCGCTGGTGACGGACGAGCTCAATCCCGCGCTGGACAAGCTCGTTTCCGAGCCCTGCGTCGAATGCGCCGCCGCGGAGTGCACGGAATGCGTCGTCGCGGAGGTTCCCGCGGAGGCCGCTCCCGCGCCCGCCGCGACCGAAGCCGTTCCCGCGCCGCAGCAATAACCTTTAAAATTCTCCGAAAATGCAAGAATTCATCCAAGCTTGGCAGCCGACGGGCGCGCTCGTCTCCGCGTTCCTGCCGGAAATCATTCTCGCGGCGGGCGCGCTGCTCGTGCTCGCGCTCGACGTGTGGTGCTCGAAGAAGCGTCCCGCCGTCGGCTTCACCGCGACCCGCGGCGTGCTGCTCGTCGCGGCGCTGTTTTCCGTCGCTCAGCTCGTCTGCCCGCACCTGGCGGCGCTCGCGAGCGGAACGGACGGGTCGATTTTCGGCATGACGGCGCCCTTTTTCGCGTCGTTCGCGCTCTTCTTCATCGGTTGCGCGTTTCTGACGACGCTCGTCGCCCGCACCGTGCGCGAGCGCGCGGAATTTTCCGCGCCGATCACGAATCATCTGATTCTCGTCGCGACGGCGGCGGCGGCGGCGCTTCTCAAGTCCACCAATTTCATCGCGTTCTTCGTGCTGCTCGAAACGCTGACGGTCACGCTCTACGCGCTCGTCGGCTCGTACCGCACGAGCGTCGCCTCGCTTGAGGCGGGCGTGAAATACCTGATCGCCGGCGGCGTCTCCGGCGCGCTGATGCTCTTCGGCGTCGTGCTGCTCTACGGCGCTTCCGCGCTGGCGGGCGCGCCCGCTCCGTGGGCGCCCGACGCGCTCGGCTACGGCTCCGTCTTCGCGCTGCTGAATCAGGATCCGACGAACGCGGTCGCGCTCGCCGGCGTCGCGTTGACGCTCTGCGGCGTGCTGTTCAAGTTTGGCGTCTTCCCGATGCAGTTCTGGATTCCGGACACGTATCAGGGCGCGCCGACGCACGTCACGTTCTTCCTCGCGACGCTTTCCAAGGGCGTCGGCTTCGGAATGACGGGTGTGTTTCTCGTCGTGTTCGCGCCGGTCTTCGACGTGCTTTTCCCGGTGCTGCTCGTGCTCACGCTCATTTCGATGGTGTACGCGAACGTCACGGCGCTCGGTCAGCGCAAGGTGAAGCGCCTGCTCGGGCTTTCCGGCGTCTCGCACGCGAGCTACATGATGCTCGGCATGCTCGCGTTCGGCAAGATTCTGCAGGGGGGCGTTTCCGCTTCCTCGCCCGACTCCATGCTTTTCGCGCTCGCGCTTTACCTCGTGTTCTACGTGCTGTCGCTGTATCCGATCTTTTCGGTCATGGCGCGCGTTCCCGCCGGCGCGGGCGACGAGGCGCTGCAGGACGTGAACGACTTCCGCGGCTTGGCGAAGCGTTCGCCGGTGCTCGCGGGCGCGGTCGTTTCCGGGCTGGCGTCGCTCGCCGGCATTCCGCCGACGGTAGGCTTCATCGCGAAGCTCGGCATTCTCTGGATCGTATTCTCCGCGGGGCTTTACGTTCCCGCCGCGATCATGCTCGCCTGCGTCGTCGCCAGCGTGTACTACTATTTCGTGTGGATTCGTTCGGCGTTCGCGACGGAAGAAGCGGATTCCGCTCCCGCGCTGTCGTGCCCGGGCGTCGCATCGCGCATTTCGCTCGTGTTCTTCACGGCGCTCACGGTCCTCGGCTGTCTGGTCTATTTCGCGGCGATCGCGCTCTAAGGCGCGCGCGCCGTTTTCCAGGGAGGGACGCCCGTTCTCGGCGCCCCTCCTTTGTTTTTTTAAGCAGAACTTCGGGAACGTCGGCTTTTTTCCGCCGTCCCCCGAGTCTCCCGAGTCCCCGTTCCCGAAAACGCCATGATATTCGATTTCTTCAAAAAATCCCGCGCTTCCGCCGCCGAGCCCGCCCACGACTTCATCGTCGTGGGGCAGGGGCTCGCGGGAACGCTGCTCGCGCTCGAGCTCGAAAAGCGCGGGCGGCGCGTGCTCGTCGTCGACGACGGCGGTCCCGCCGCTTCGCGCGTCGCCGCGGGCGTGCTCAATCCCGTCACGGGGATGCGCATCGTCAAGACGCTCGGCGTCGACGACCTCCTGCCCGCCGCGAAACGCGTCTACGCGGAGCTGGGCGCGCGCTTCGGCGTGACGTTTTTCCGTGAGCTCCCGTTCTACCGTTTCTACTCGTCGGAGCACGAGCGCGAGGTCAAGGCGAAGCGCGCGGCGGATCCCGAATACTCGGGCTGGCTCTCCGAGGACGTTCCCGCGGGAAAGCTCTGCGGCGGCGCGCTCGCCGACCGGCTCGGCGGATTTTTCGTCAACCGCGCGGGGCGGCTCGACATTCCGAAACTGCTCGACCGCGCGCGCGCGGACTGGCGTTCCCGCGGCGTGCTGCTCGAAGAAAAGTTCGACTGCGCCGACGTCGAAGTCTCGCGCTCGGGCGCGCGCTGGCGCGGGGGCGAGGCTCGCGGCGGAATCGTCTTCTGCGAGGGCTTCCGCGTGCGCGAAAATCCGTGGTTTTCGCACCTGAAATGGCAGCCGGCGAAGGGCGAGTTCGTCGAAATCGAGCTCGCGGGAACGGAGGATTTTCAGGCGCAGATTCTCAAGAGCAACGTCGTCGCGGTGCCGCTCGGCGGCGCGCGCTGGCTCGTCGGCACGAACTACGACCGCGAGAGGCTCGACGCGGAGCCGACGCCCGCCGTCGCGGAACGCCTGAGCCGCGCGTTCGCGGCGCTGTTCCCGCAGCTGCCCGGCGGCGCGTTCCCGCGCGTCGTCGCGCACCGCGCGGGCGTGCGTCCCGCCGTGCAGGGCGCGCTCCCGAAAGTCGGCGCGCACGAGAAGTTTTCGAAGCTCTTTCTCTTCAACGGCTTCGGCTCCAAGGGCGTGACCTGGATTCCGCTCTACGCCGAGCGCTTCGCGGAAAAGCTCTGCGCCGACCGATGATTTCGGCGGCTCACTCGATGTTCTGAACCTGCTCGCGGAGGCGTTCCTGTTCGTTCTTCGCCTCGACGACGCGGCGCGTGATCGCGGCGTCGTTCGCCTTGCTGCCGATCGTGTTGAATTCGCGGAGAATCTCCTGGCAGATGAAGTCGAGCTTGCGGCCGCATTCGGCTTCGGCGAGACAGTTTTCGAACTGCGCGAAGTGGCTCGCGAGGCGCGTCAGCTCTTCGGAAATGTCGCAGCGGTCCGCGAAGATCGCGATCTCCTTCAGGAAGCGCGGATCGTCCGGATCGATTTCGAGCCCGAGCGCGGCGAGGCGCGCGCGCAGAGCGTCGCGGCTGCGCGCCACCGTTCCCGCCGAGGCTTCGCGGATGCCGTCCGCCCAGGCGCGCAGCCGTGCGAGGCGTTCCCGCAGGTCGGCTTCGAGGTTCGCGCCTTCGCGTTCCCGCATCGCGACGAAATCGGCGAGCGCGCGTTCGACGGCGGCGCGGACGGTTGCGGCGACGGCTTCGTCTTCGAGCGGGGGGAGCGCCGCGGCGCGGGCGCGGTGCAGCTCGGCGAGCCGCAGATAAACGGTCGCGTCCGGCGCGAAATCGACGCCCGCGCGGTCGGCGGCGGCGCGCATTTTCGCGATCGTTTCGGCGACGGCGGTTTCGTCCCAGGAAAAACTTTCCGCGGGCGCGGCGTTCTTTCCGCCGCCGAGGCGCAGGGCGAGCGTGATTTTCCCGCGGGCGACGCGCGCGCGGACGAGCGGCGCGAGCAGACGTTCGGCGGCGGGCGTCCATTCCGGCGGCGCGGAAACGGAAATCGCGAGTCCGCGCTGATTCACGGAAGAAATCTCGACGGAAAAATCCGCGTTTTCGACGGAAAAGGCTTCGCGGCCGTAGCCGGTCATGGATTTGACTTTGTTCATGTCCGCACTATGCGCCGAGCGGGGCGGGAAGGCAAAATTTTTCCGGCGAGACGCGCGGGAACGCCGCGCGTTTTCCCCCGGTTTAGAGCAGGCCGAGCTCTTCGGCGCGGGCGAGGAAGCCGCGCGTGCCCGCGATCCAGCGCAGTTTCGGCATGTCGGCGGAAATCTCGCGCAGCGGGAACGGCTTGTTCTTGAGAAAGACGATTCTGCGCCCGGCGGCGAGCAGCATCGCGTAGGCCGCCGCGATGTCCCAGACGCGCGTGAAATGGTCGATGCTCCCGTCCACGGCGCCGAAGGCGTTGTAGGCGAGATTGAGCGCCGCCGAGCCCTGGCAGCGCAGCGCGTTCACGGACGTGAGCGGCGCGAGTTCGAGCAGCTCGTGCTGCTTGAGCGGGAAGTGCAGGCTGATGAGGCTGTGCTCGTCGTAGGGCAGTTCCGGCGGCGGGTTCACGGGAACGCCGTCGCGCGAGAGCGGCACGGTCTCGCCGCCTTCGAGCACGCAGCGCTGCGCGTGGTCGTAGATGATGCCGTAAACGGGAACGCCGTCGCGGAGCAGGGCGAGCGAAATCGCGCACAGCGGAATGCCGCGCGCGAAGTTGTTCGTGCCGTCGATCGGGTCGAGCACCCAGGCGAATTTCGCGTTGAAGAAGCGCGGCGCGCCCGGCGGGGGCAGGGCTTCTTCGGAGCAGAAATCGTCGTCCGGAAATTTTTTCAGAATCGCCTCGGTGATGTTGCGCGAGAGCGTCAGGTCGGCGTCGGTGACGCGCGAATTGTCTTTTTTCCAGCGGCTTTCCACGTGCGAGAAATTCTCGGCGAAGAACGCGATGTTTTCGCGGACGACGGCGCGCGCCGCCGTGATGCGCAGCGAGGTTTCTCGGGAAAGTTCGGATGCCGTTTGCATGGGGGACGAATAAAACGAAAATTGAAAGGGGAAGCGACGAAAATGCCGCTTCCCCCTGCGAAAATCATTTCCGCTTCTTGCCGCCGAGCTTCGCCGGCTTGGCGGCCGGTTTGGGCGCGGGCGCCGGTTTCGGAGCCGGAGCGGCGGGCTTGGGCGGCTCCGGCGCCTTCGCGGGCGCGGCTTTCCTGGCGGGTTCCTCCGGCGCGGGCTTCACCGGCGCCTTCGCGGCGGGAGCGGGAGGTTTCAGCGCTTCGGGAGCGGGCGTTTCCGGCTTCTTCGCGGGAGCCTTCTTCTTCGGCGGCGGAGGCGGCGGGAACATGCCTTTGCGCATCTCCATCGCGGAGCGATAGACTTCCTCGTATTTTTCGACCGAGCGGTCCCAGCTGAAGTCCTTGCGCATGCCGTTGGAGCGTACGGCGTAGTAATCCTGCGGATAATCGTAGTAAAGCTGCAGCGCGCGTTCGAGCGCCCAGCGGAGCGCGCCGGCGTCGGCGTCGCGGAAGTTGATGCCCGTTCCCGCGCCCGGCGTCTTCGGATCCCACGCGGCGACGGTGTCCACGAGACCGCCCGTCGTGCGCACGATCGGCGGCGTGCCGTACGTCATCGAATACATCTGATTGAGCCCGCACGGTTCGAAGCGGCTCGGCATGACGAAGAAGTCCGAACCCGCCTCGATGAGGTGCGCCAGCTGATTGTTGTATCCGATCGTCGCGGACATTTTCGCCGGGAACATCGCCGCGAGCCGCGAGAACGCGCTTTCCAGCGCGGGATCGCCGCTGCCGAGCAGGGCAACCTGCATGTCCGCGCGCCCGAGCAGATCCGGCAGCACGGCGGCGAGCAGGTCGAGCCCCTTCTGGTCCGCGAGACGGGAGACGACGCCGAAGACGGGAACGTCGCGACGGACGTCGAGCCCGCAGCGGCGCTGGAGTTCCGCCTTGCAGACGTCCTTGCCGGAGAAATCGTCCGCGTTGAAGTGCGCGGGAACGAGATCGTCGATCAGCGGCGACCATTCGCCGTAGTCGATGCCGTTGATGATGCCCGTGAGATCGCGCGCGCGGTGGCGCAGCACGTGGTCGAGCCCGAAGCCGTACTGCGGCGTCTGAATTTCATAGGCGTAGGTCGGCGAGACGGTCGTGATCTTCGTCGCGTGGTAGAGCGCGCCCTTCATCATGCTGATGCCGCCGAGCGATTCGTAGTTGTCCGCGGTGAAGAGCCCCCACGGCAGCCCGAGGTAGTCGATGACGCTCTTGGGCGCGTAGCCCTGGTGCTGCAGATTGTGAATGGTGAAGACCGTTCCCGCGCGGGCGATGCGGCGCCAGTTGTCGCGCGTGTTCAGAATCGCGGGAACGAGCCCCGTCGTCCAGTCGTGGCAGTGCACGATGTCCGGAATCCAGTTCGCCTGTTCGCAGAAATCGATCGCCGCCTTGCAGAAGAACGCGAAGCGGTGCGCGTCGTCCGCGCGCTTGGAGTAAATTTCGTTCCCGCCGAAAAAGTGATTGTACTCGATGAAGGAAATCTCGGCGCCGCCGAAAGGCACGTTCCACACGGCGCAGTCCGCGTACATGCCGAAACCGAGTTCGACGCGGACGGGATCCGGGTAGCGCGTCCACGAAGCGTCGCGCTTCACGGAGCCGTAGGCGGGCGTCACGATGCGGACTTCATGCCCGTGAGCCGCCATGTATTTGGAGAGCGCCGCGACCGCGTCGCCGAGCCCGCCGGTCTTGGAATAAGGAGTCACCTCCGGCGAAATCATCAGAACTTTCATAAGCGATACAGAAACTAATTTGATTTATGGGTTGAAATAACGTTTCGCTTCCTCCACGGGAGCGAACGGCGAGCATCATGCGCCTCCGCCTGCGTTTTTGCAATGCGGAAATCCCTCCGGACGCCGAAAGAAACGCGGGCGCATAACGACGGAAAGCGCTTCGCGGTGTGTAAGCGGCTGCGCCGCCGTTTAAGGTTTATTGTTTAAAGTTCAGGAGTTGAGGAGAGCTTAAGAGCTTAAAAGTTCAAAAGCTTAACGGAAAATTTTCTTTTCAACTCTTAAACTCTTCAGCATTTAAGCCTTCCTCGACTTCGCCGCGAAAGAGGTTATGAGGTTATGGAAGTTCATTGAGTTCGGCTTCGCCGAAAGGATTTTCAAGAAGAGTGAAGTGGCTGGGAACTTGTAACTTGGAACTGGTGATTACCAAGTTTTGCCGGAGGCAAAACTCACAATGCTCCAGTCACCAGTTACACGCTACTAGTTTCTTCATAACCTCATAACCTCTTCACCTTTCCTCGGCGCGAATCAACTCTCAACATTCAACCTTAAACTTTCAAGCCATGGCAGAAAAGACCATAACGACGAAGAAGTGCACCCTCTCGCTGGAGGGGGCGCACAAGTTCACGGGCACGCTGATCTACCACGAGAAGGGGACTTACGAGAGCGTGAAGGCGGGCGTTCCCGCGCGCGGCACGCGCTCGTCTCACTTCCCGAAGGAGGCGGTGCTGCAGAAGGCGGACCTGGAGCCTTTGGGCGGCGAGCTCTGGCAGGTGACGCTCACCTACTACGAGCGCTCGGCGTGGACGGGCGAGGAGATTTCCATCGAGAAGACTCCGGCGAACTACACGCTGAACTCGATTTCGGAAGACCGATCCATTCTTCTGCACCCGAACTACGCGGCGGCGCTGGCTCAGTATCCGGGCATCCGCGGGCTGCTGGAGCGCGCGATCAAGAACGGCGTTTCGGACATGGTGTATCCGGGGAAGCTCGACGAAAAAGACTACATTCCCGACGAATCCGCGCAGAAGCGATCCATCAAGGAAATCATGGACGCGGCGAAGGCCGGCACGGAGGCGCTGCAGGCGCTCGTTCCCTTGTGGAGGAAGATCAAGGACGGCGTGAAGAAATACAAGGTGTACCGCTATTCGCTCGACGTGACGACGAACGAAAGCACGCTCCGCCTGGACAAGGATCTGGGCAAGATCTCGGACCCGAAGGGCGCGCCGAAGCTGCCGTGGACTGGCGGGAACTGGCTGCTTTCCAAGATTCAGACCACAGGAAACACGGCCGACGGCTTCAAATTGACGCGCACCTACGATTCGTCCGACGCCGGAGCCGCCTGGGACAAAGACCTTTATTCATAAAAGAAACCACGAATGAACACGAAGAACACGAAAAAAAGCGGCAAACGGAAGGGGTCCTCGGCGAAGCCGAATCAACAGGCGGCGAAGCCGCCGATTCAACCCTCAACTCCTCGACTTTCTTCACGCCGGGACAGCGAGGACGAGTTCACGCTCGGCGGAAAGCGCTACGTCGCGCGGACTTTCAACCCCTGCAAGGGCTGCGTGTTTTCAAGCTTTCCGGGCACGTGCAGCCAATACGCGCGCCCGCCCTGCGATTCGGTGAGGCGCAAGGACGGCAGGGACGTCTTCTTCGTGCTGAAGGAAACGGAGGATTGAATTTATGGGAAAAATAGAGAGACCGGAGAACGAAAACGAGTTCACGATTTTCGGCGTGCGCTACGTCGCGCAATCCTCCTCGGGCTGCCAAAGGCATTGCGCCTTTTTTGAGATGCAACCGCGCTGCAGATTTTTGAACCGTCCGCACTGCAGTTGGATGAAACGCCGCGACGGGCGAAACGTCATTTTCGTGCGCGCGGAGGAGAACCATCCCGCTCAAGGGATGTAGCGGACGCCTTCTGCGGATTCTACGAATCTTATGGAAAAATCTTCGGCGGAAGAAACGATGCGGACGGAAAAATCCTCGGCGGAAGAACAGGCTTGCCATCGCGCTTCCGAATTAGCGGCGGACGTCACCATGCGAACGTCTATGTCCGGAGCGAAATCAGCGATTCGAACTCTGAAATCCGCGCATGATTCCGTGAATCTAACTCGCCCGTATAATTTTTTAAGGGCTTCTAAGCGAGCTTTTCCACGCTCAGGAATCGATTGCGGAATGTCTCCGGCGAAGAGCGGGAGGACGGCGAGGAGGAGGCATGCAGCGAGGATTTTTTTCATGGGGTCGGTTTTAAAATTTGGACGATGAAACGGCAACTGAAAACGGACAATGGATAATGGATAATGGATAACGGATAATGGATAATTAATAATGAACAGTGAATAACGCAGTGATGAATACAGTATTAAAAAATCCTTTCGGCGAAGCCGAACGCAAGGCGTTATCCATTATTCACTATTCACTATCCGCTATCCGTTATTCCATAACCTCCTAACCTTTTAACCTTCTAACCTTTTTAAAACAATGCGAATCTTTAATCTGAACAGAGTTTCGCCCGGAGAGGCGATCACGGCGCAGGCGTGGAACGCGCTTGTCGAGTGCTGCCTGGAGCTGCAGAGCGAGCTGCAGCGGCGCCGGCTGAGCGTAGGCGACGGGCTTGAGCTGAGCGAATCTTCGTGCGGGACGACGCTGAGCCAGGACGTAGGCGACTACGGCGAGGAAGGCGCGGCGGCGTACGAGCATCCGTTCAAGGTGACGGCGCGGATCGTGCGGGACGCGCCGCCCGAACACGAAGAAGCCCGCATTGCTGCGGGCTTCGTGAATGGCGGGATGGACGGGACTCGAACCCGCGACCTCCTGCGTGACAGGCAGGCGCTCTAACCAGCTGAGCTACCACCCCAGGTCGGATACGATTTCAAAATCGTATAGGACAGACTAAATAGTTTTTCGCCGATTCCGTCAAGTCAGTTTTCGAAGATTTTTAAAATTTTTCTGACCGCCTCGGGAACGTTTTCCGCCCGCACGGATTTTTCGGCGGAATCGACGCGCGCATAGACGCTCGTCCAGGAGCCGCGGGCGATCGCGCGTTCCGGCTCGGATTCTTCGCCGGCGACGATCTCGAAGTCCCAGTGCAGCGCCGAGGAGTTCTCGGCGGGAACGCCGCGCGGGCGGATGCGGACGCGGATGCGCTCGTCGTAGTGCGCGGGCGCGAGAAAATCCGCGGCGACGCGCGCGCGCGGCCAGCCGAAGAGCGTTCCCGCGGTTTCGCCTTTTTCGACGAAAGGCAGTCCGTGTTCGCGGAAGAACTCGCTTTCGGCGTTTTCCGCCCAGCGGAGCATCTGCGAAAAGTGAACGACGCCCGCCATGTCGGTTTCGGAAAAGCGCACGCGGAAAGGCTCGGAAACGTAATGCTTCATGGCATACGAATCTAACGCGTCGGCGCGTTCCCGCGCGAGACGAAAAAAAGCGTTCCCGCGCGGGAAAGGCGGGAACGCTTTTCGGGTCCGGAAAAATCCGGAGATCATTTTCCGCTGAGAATCTTCTTCAGGCGCGCGACGCAATCCGCCTTCTGCTCTTCCGTGAGGCAGGTGAGCGGCGGGCGGACGCCGCCCATGTCGAGCTTGTGGTACGCCATCATCGCCTTGCCGCCGACGACGCCGCCGTACTGGACGAGGATGTCCACGATCTTGCAGACCTTCGCCATGCCCTTGTCGATCTTCTTCTGGTCGCCGAGCGTGTAGGCGTTCCAGATGTCGTAATAGAGCTTCGCGGCGTAGTTGTACGTGGAGCCGATGGCGGATTTCGCGCCGCAGGCGAGCGCTCCCGCGAACCATTCGTCGATGCCCCAGGTGATGTCGTACTTGCCGCCGCAGGCGCGCTGGCAGCGCTGGAACATGTAGAGGTCCGGGTAGTTGAACTTGATGCCGGCGAGGTTCTTGATCTTGCCGTCCGCCTTGATCAGGAACTGCTCCATGTCGAAATTCACGCCCGACATGCCCGTGTGGTAATAGTAGAACGGCAGTTTCGGCGCGGCGGAGAGCACGGCGTTCAGGTAGTCGATGAGCGAGTCGATCGAGCCGGGCTTGAAGAAGTTCGGCGGCACGATCGAGGTGGCGTCGAGCTTGAGCTCCTGCGCGTAGGCGGCGAGTTCCCGCGCGTCCGCGATGGAGAGCGCGCCGACGTGCGCGATGATGAAGAGCTTGCCCTTGCCGTATTCGGCCCATTTCTTCATGACGGCCTTGCGTTCTTCGACGGAGCAGCAGATGCCTTCGCCCGTCGTGCCGCAGATGTACGCGCCGATGACGCCCTGCTTCAGCAGCACGTCGATCTGCTTCGGAATCATGTCGAGATTGACGGAACCGTCCGCGTTGAACGGCGTGTGCGGCGCCGCGATGAGTCCTTCGAGTTTTTTTGCCATAATCTTTTCTTTCTTGTCGTTTTGTTGTGGATGAAATGGAGGGGAGTTCAGACGCGCGCCTTGACGATGAGCTTGCGGAAGGGCACCGGCGAAATCGCGGGCGCGTGCACGTCTTCCGGGAAATAGACGGCGAGCTGGCCGGGAACGATCGTCGTGTAGATCTGCGCGGGACCGTCGTAGAGCGAGCAGTCGCCCGCGGCGTCGTAGGGCGTTTCCGGCAGGTCGGCGCGCGGCGTCCAGCCGAGCGTCTCCGGCGCGGAAAGCGGCAGGTGCACGTCGAGGAAATCGTTGTGGCTTTCGAGGCGCGCCGTCTCCTTCGTCTTGCCGGGATGATCGACGACGTTGATGAACGCGTCGTCGCCGTCGATGACGATTTTTCCGGCGGGAACGCGCGAGAGGTCGTGCGTCTTGATGTAGTCGAAGATTTTTTTGAAATGCGGATTGAGTGCCTCAATGCGCGCGGAATTTTTCAAGGTATCGATAATCATGGGGTGCGCGCAATTGTCCACATTTCCGCCGCGAAATCAACGTTTTCCGTCCGCGGGAAAGGGAAAGCCGCCGCGCCGCTCACGCCTGTTTCGGCGAGGGCGACGTCCGGCGCTTGTGCAGCACGTAGCAGGCGATGCCGAGCGCGAGCGCGAACTGCGGGATCAGGCAGTAGAGCACGGCGTCGTAGCTGCCGAAACGCGCGTAGATTGCCGCGCTCATCTGGTTGCCCGTCAGCCCGGCGGCGGCCCAGGCGGTGAGGCTCAGCCCGTGGATTTTGCTGATGTTGCGCATGCCGAACTGGTCGGCGAGCAGCGTCGGCAGGTTGGAGAATCCCGCGCCGTAGGTCGCGGAGATGACGCAGAGCATCGCGACGAGCGCGTAGCGGTTGAACCCGCTGAGAATCGCCGCCGCGATCGTCGCCACGGACAGCGCGAAGATGACGATGTAGATGTTCGCGCGGTAGCGGAATCTGTCCGAGACCGCCGAGAACGCGAGCCGCCCCGCGCCGTTGAACACGCCCATGACCGCGACCGCCGTGCCGCCGAGCGCCGCCGCCGCGGCCGCGCCGATCTCCGTTCCCGCGAACGCCTCGATCATCGGCTTCGCCGTCGAGATCAGCGCGAGCCCGCAGTGAATGTTCAGGAAGAACATCAGCCAGATCAGCACGAAGACGCCGTTGCGCAGAATGCCCGTGTAGCGGAAGGGCACCTCGTTCTCGTGCGCGACGGAAACGCTGTCGTCGTAGGGCTTCTTGATGAGCAACGCGCCCGCGAGCATCGGCACGACGTAGATTCCCGCGAGGATCGCGAGCGTCGCAGCGATCGAGCCCGTCGCGCCTAGAATCGGCGTGGAGATCCATTTCGCCAGCGTGCTCGCGAAGCCGAAGCCCATGATCGCGATGCCCGTCGCGAGCCCCTTGCGGTCGAAGAACCACATCATCAGCGTCTTCACCGGAGAAATGTAGCCGATGCCCAGCCCGATGCCCATCAGGCAGCCGTAGCCGAGATAGATTCCCGCGAGGCTTCTGAAGTGAAGCGCGAGCGCCGTCACGAGCAGCCCCGAGACGAAGCACGCGCAGCTGAGCAGGCTCGAGCGGCGCACGTTCTTCTCGACGAACGGTCCCGCGAACGCCGCCGACGTGCCGAGAAAGAAGATCGCCAGGCTGAACGCGATCTGCACGAGCCGGCTTTCGCAGCCGAGGTGCTCCGCGATCGGCTCGACGAACAGCGACCACGCGTAGACCGAGCCGATGCACAGGTGAATGCCGAGCGCGGGAACGACGCCGCGTATCCATTTGTTGTTGAGCATGTCCATTCTCGTAAAACGGAAACTCTGACGGTTTTCGCCCGTTCCCGCAACGCTTATGTCCGCGCCGTTTTCTCCGCTTGCGGCTCCGGAAAAATTGCGCGAAGATACGCCCCGCTTATGGCACAGACGATCGAAGAGGCTCTCGAAAAAATCCGGCTCCGCGATTCGCGTTTCTCGAACGAGGCTTACCTTTTCGTGTCCGAGGCGCTCGGCGAAACCGTGCGGCGTCTCGGGCGCAGGAAGGCGCCGGCGGAAAAGCGCCACGTCTCCGGGCGCGAGCTCGCCGAGGGCGTCGCGGACTGCGCGCTCGAACGCTTCGGCCCGATGACGTATCAGGTCTTCCGCGCGTGGGGGCTCGCGAAGACGCGCGACATCGGCGAAATCGTCTATTCGCTCATCGACGAAAAGATCCTCGCGAAGTCCGAGACGGATTCCATCGAGGACTTCAACGACGTTTACGATTTCCGCGCGCGCCTGCTTGCGCCGTGGGAAGCGCGATAGAAGGGCGTTCCCGTGCCGGATTTTTTCGATGACGCGGATTTCGCCGCCGCCGTTCCCGCGCGTTCCCGCGAGGAGCCGCTGACGGTCTCCGAGCTCACGGCGCGCATCCGCGCGCGCCTCGAAACCGAGTTCGCGGACGTGCGTCTGCGCGGCGAGGTCTCCGGGCTGCGCGTGCAGAGCAGCGGGCACGCGTATTTTACGCTCAAGGACGCGGGCGCGCAGATTTCCGCCGTCGTCTGGCGCGCGACGCTCGCGCGCGCGAAGACGCGTCTGCGCGACGGCATGCAGCTCGTCGCGCACGGGAAGATTTCCGTTTATCCTCCACGCGGGAACTACCAGCTCGTCGTCACCTCGTTCAGCGAAGAGGGCGAGGGCAGACTGCTCGCCGAATACGAGGCGCTGCGCCGCCGGCTCGAGGCGGAGGGGCTTTTCGACAAGGCGCGGAAGCGCGAAATCCCGAGGCTCGCGCGCACGGTGGCGTTCGTGACGTCGCCGACGGGCGCCGCGATCCGCGACTTCATCAGTATCATGCGCCGCCGCGACTGGGCGGGAACGCTCTACGTCGTTCCCGCGAAGGTGCAGGGCGCGGGCGCGGCGGAGGAAATCGTGCGCGGCATTCGGCTCGCCGAAAAGATCCGCGGGCTGGACGTGATCGTCGTCGGGCGCGGCGGCGGCTCCATCGAGGATCTGTGGTGCTTCAACGAGGAAATCGTCGCGCGCGCCGTGCGGGCTTCGCGCGTTCCCGTGATCTCCGCCGTCGGGCACGAGATCGACTTCACGCTGTCGGACTTCGCGGCGGACCTGCGCGCGGAAACGCCTTCCGCCGCCGCCGAGCACATTTCGAGCGGGCGTCTTGACGCCGTCGAACGCGCGCGCGCCGCGGCGGAACGCCTCGAAGGCGTCGCCGTCTCCGCGCTCGAAGATTTTTCCCAGCGCCTGGACATGCTGGAAATGCGGCTCGAACGCCGCTCGCCGCACGCGTATCTCGCGCTCATGCGGGAACGCGCGGACGCGCTCGGGCGGCGCTTCGCCTCCGCCGCCGACGCCGTTTCCGCCGGGCTGCGCGACCGTCTCGAAAAGGCGCGCTTCCGCCTGGAACGCAATTTCCCGGGCGCGCGCGTCGAGCTCGCGAAGATGCGCCTGGGACAGCTCGCGGCGCGGCTTTCGGCGTCGGGGCTGGACGCGACGCTGAAGCGCGGCTTCGCCGTGGCGCGCGACGCCGCGACGGGCGAATATCTCGATTCCGCGCGCGCGGTCACGCTCGGCCGCGAAGTCGTGCTGCGTTTCCGCGACGGCGAAACCCGCGTCGAAGGCCGCGACCTGCAGTGACGCCGCCGCGCCCCCGGTTTCGAATACCGAGACAAGTCCGAATTTTCGACCACGGGAAAGCACGGAAGAACACGGAATTTTTCTTCGGCGAAATCTCGCGAGAACGCAGGGGAGAAGCGGCATTCCTGCCGCTTTTTTGAATTTTCCGGAAGCTGATTTTCAAAGAAGCGACAGGAATGTCGCTTCCCCCCTTGAGCGAAAACCGCGCGATTCGATTGGGAGGGAAATCCCTTTATCCATGCGGCTTGGACGGCGTTTACCCCTCGGTATTCGAAACCGGGGATAATGCGTTCACATTTCAAAATTCAATCCGTAAACGCTTATGAAAAAAATCATCACCATCACTACGCTCCTCGCCGCGGGAACGCTTTTCGCGAGCGCCGATCAAAATCTGACGATTAATTCTGCCACTTCGGGAAACTGGGATCAGTTGAACGGAAACAGAAATTCAGTTGCCAATATTACCGTGACAGAAAATGCGACGATTACCCGTATCGACGGAAGCAGCATCAACAATCTGACTACAATAAACCTGACGGTGAATGACGGGGTTGCCTTCAACGTCACCAATTATGCCAAACTTCCGTATAACTGTACCGGCAATACCTATACGACCACCATCGATTTGGGGAAAAACAGCAGTATCGTCGTGACCAATGAGCTTTATCTCGGAACGCGTAATGCTAATGCTCAAAGTACAAGTATTGCGATGAATTCGGTGCTCAATTTCGCGGAAGGTTCGTCCATCTCGGCGGGAACGCTTCAGACGGTGGCGGCAGATGCGAGCGCCAACAATACGTCGTCGATTACAATCGGCTTGGATTTCACCGACAGCATGCTCGTCGATACGGCGGGTGACACTTATGTCGACACCTATGTCCGGACGCTGATTACGGCGAACACTTACACGGGAATCACCGCCGACACGTTCGCGCTGAACAATATCCTTGATTTGGACAACCGGAACTACACGAACGGAGGCATCGTCAGCTCCATCGAGAATCTTGCGGCCGGGCAATACGGGCTCGTTTTCTCCGGATCGAATGTGCAGTTCGTCGCCGTCGCGCCCGTTCCCGAGCCGTCGGCGTTCGGGCTGCTGGCGGGGCTGGGTGCGCTCGCGCTGGCGGGAACGCGTCGCCGCCGCCGGAAAGCTTAATTCGTCACTTTTTCATAGTGTGTGTGTTGGCGTTCCCGCGTCGCGAGGCGCGGGAACGTTTTTTTCGCGCGGTGCGCTTTCCGCGAAATCGCGCTCGCGCGCCTTGCGCGATTTGCTATCATTATTCTTTCATTATGATTTACTACCTTGAGGACGTTCGCAAAGTCTACAACCTTCCGCTTCCGACGCTGATTTACTACGCGCAGGAAATTCACCAGCAGACGCAGGTGCCGGACGCGGTGCAGATCAACATGCTGCAGTCGATCAAGACCGGCGCGTGTTCGGAGGACTGCGCGTACTGCCCGCAGTCCGCGCGCGCGAACACCGGGCTGAAGCCCGAGCCGCTGATGGACTCGGAGGCGGTCGTCGCCGCCGCGAAGAAGGCGAAGGCGGCGGGAGCGTCGCGTTTCTGCATGGGCGCGGCGTGGCGCAAGGTGAACGACGGCCCGCAGTTCGAGAGCGTGCTCGCGTCCGTGCGCGGCGTGAAGGCGCTCGGGCTGCAGGTGTGCTGCACGCTCGGACTCATCACCGAAGCGCAGGCGGCGCGCCTCAAGGAGGCCGGCTGCGACATCTACAATCACAACCTCGACACGTCCCGCGAATACTATCCGGAAATCATTTCGACGCGCACCTACGACGACCGCCTGACGACGATCCGCAACGTGCAGGCGGCGGGCATGGGCGTGTGCTCCGGCGGGATTCTCGGCATGGGCGAAACGGTGGACGACCGCCTGAAGATGCTCATCGAGCTCGCGAACATGGAGACGCCGCCGGAATCCGTTCCGATCAACGCGCTGATTCCCTGCCCGGGAACGCCGCTCGAAGGCCGCCCGCGCGTGGACATCTTCGAGTTCGTGCGCATCATCGCCGTCGCGCGCATTCTCATGCCCAAGGCG
Source organism: Opitutia bacterium (assembly GCA_004558035.1). GTDB lineage: Bacteria > Verrucomicrobiota > Verrucomicrobiia > Opitutales > UBA953 > Spyradosoma. The sequence goes on along the minus strand of SFEJ01000004.1, from coordinate 64,626 downwards.
ATCATCCGCATTTCCGCCGGACGCGCGCAGATGACGGACGAGGGCCAGGCGCTCTGCTTCGCCGCGGGCGCGAACTCGATCTTCCTCGGCGACAAGCTGCTCACGACGCCGAACGGTCCCGCGTCGAAGGATTTCGCGCTGCTCGCGAAGCTCGGGCTGCGTCCGCTCGATCCGGAGGAGTTCCGCAGAAAGATGATGGGCTGCAAGGGCGACGGCTCCTGCGGCAAGTGCGACGGTTCCTGCGGGCACGACCACTCTCACGATCATCACCACGAACACGCGCACGGGAACGCGACGGAGGTGCGCGAAGAGGCGACGCCCGTTCCCGCCGCTCCCGCGCTCACGCCCGCGGAGGAGGAGCGTTCGCCGTCCGCCGTCGTGCCGACCGCACCCGCGCTCGCGGCGCCGTCGTCGGAGGACGAAGGCGTTCCCGAGTTCGCGAAGAAGCACGCGCACGAGCTCGACGAGAACGGCACCTGGGCGCGCGGCTGCAACTGCGACGACCACTGAGGCGCCGTGCGAGCGGCGTTCCCGGGCGAGGCGTCAGACTGCCTTCGTGCGGGAACGCACGAGCTCCGGCGTCATTTCGCAGAAGGTGTCCCGGAGCTTGACCGCGAAGGTGCCCGGCGCGCAAAAAAAGCGTTCCCGCGAAACGGATCGCGGGAACGCTTTTTTAAGCGGTTTTCCGGAGAATCACTCCACGACGCGGACGCCGCCCTTGTCCGCGGAGGCGACCATGCTCGCGTAGGCGCGGAGAGCCTTCGAGATCTTGCGCGCGCGCTTCTTCGGCGTGAACGCGGCGTTCCCGCGCGCCTCCTCTTCCTTGCGGCGGGCGGCGAGCTCCGCGTCGGAGACTTCCAGCGAAATCGTGCGCGCGGGAATGTCGATCGCGATTACGTCGCCGTCGCGCACGAGCCCGATGTTTCCGCCCGCGGCGGCTTCGGGCGAGACGTGCCCGATCGAGAGCCCGCTCGTGCCGCCGGAGAAACGGCCGTCGGTGATCAGCGCGCAGAGCTCGCCGAGGTGCTTCGACTTGATGTAGGACGTCGGGTAGAGCATTTCCTGCATGCCGGGGCCGCCGCGCGGACCTTCGTGCGTGATGACGACGACGTCACCCGGACCGACCTTGCCGCCGAGAATGCCCTCGCACGCGTCTTCCTGCGATTCGAAGACTTTCGCCGTGCCGCGGAACTTGAAGACTTTTTCCGAAACGCCGGCGGTCTTGACGATGCAGCCGTCGAGCGCGACGTTGCCGAAGAGCACCGCGAGCCCGCCGTCGCGCACGTAGGCGTGCCCGACGTCGCGGATGCAGCCCGAGGCGCGGTCCGTATCCAGATTTTCATAACGCGAATTCTGCGAGGCGAGGCGGACGCTGCGCGTTCCCGCGGGAGCGGCGTGCGCGCGTTCGAGCGCCTCGGCGGTGACGGCGGGCGAGTCGAGGTCGTTCTGCGCGATCGCCTCCGCGAGCGTCAGTCCGTCGGCGCGGCGCACGTTCCCGTCGATGAGCCCTTCGGCGGCGAGCCGACCGATGATGGTGAGGATGCCGCCCGCGCGGTTCACGTCCTCGATGTGATATTTCTTCGTGTTCGGCGCGACCTTGCAGAGCACGGGAACGCGGCGCGAAAGGAAGTCGATGTCCTTCATCGTGAAGTCGACGCCGGCCTCCTGCGCGATCGCGAGCAGGTGCAGCACGGTGTTGGTGGAGCCGCCCATCGCGATGTCGAGCGTCATCGCGTTGAGGAACGCGGCGCGCGTGGCGATCTGGCGCGGGAGCACGGACGCGTCTCCGCGCTCGTAGTAGGCGTAGGCCATTTCGACGATGCGCTTCGCCGCCTTTTCGAAAAGCTTCATGCGCAGCGCGTGCGTGGCGAGCAGCGTGCCGTTGCCGGGCAGAGCGAAGCCGAGCACTTCGTTGAGGCAGTTCATCGAGTTCGCCGTGAACATGCCCGAGCACGAGCCGCAGGTCGGGCACGCGAGGCGCTCGAGCTCGGCGAGCTTTTCGTCGGAGTAGGACGCGTCCGCGCCCTTGACCATGACATCGATCAGGTCGTTCTTTTCGCCGTCGAACTCGCCGGCCTCCATCGGCCCGCCGGAGACGAAGATCGCGGGAATGTTCAGGCGCATCGCCGCCATGAGCATGCCGGGCGTGACCTTGTCGCAGTTGGAGATGCACACAATCGCGTCCACGCGGTGCGCCTCGCACATGTATTCGACGGAGTCGGCGATGAGGTCGCGCGACGGGAGCGAGTAGAGCATGCCGTTGTGCCCCATGGCGATGCCGTCGTCGATGGCGATGGTGTCGAACTCGGCGGCGAAACAGCCCTGCGCCTCGATGAGCGCCTTCATTTTCTGCCCGATTTCGTGGAGATGCGTGTGGCCGGGAACGAGCTGCGTGAACGAGTTGACGATGCCGATAATCGGCTTGCCGAACTGTTCTTCCTTCATTCCGTTGGCGCGCCAAAGCGCGCGTGCTCCCGCCATGCGGCGGCCTTCCGTGCTGAGTGAACTGCGAAGTTTCATAATGTCGGAAAATCCTACGCCCGTTCCCGCGCGGAATCAAGCGCGCGCGGGCGGCGCTTCGCGGGAAAGGTGATGAGGTGACGAGGTTATGGAGTTATGGAGGTTCTTTGCGTTTCGCTCCGCGAAAAAAGTTTTCGGAAGTCCTTTCGGCGAAGCCGAGCGCAATCAACTTCATAACCTCATAACCTCCATAACCTCCATCACTTTCCCTCATCCGCGAAATTTTTGTTCGCGCGGGAACGCGGATTGCCTAACCTAAGCGCTTTCGAAAATTTCATGGAAAACGCGAAGACATCCGCCGCCGCTCCCGCCGATTCGCTCCCGCCGCTCGCCTACGCGGGCGTCGCGCTCGTCGCCTGCGCCGTCCTGCTTTTCGACCAGGTGCAGTGCTGGAACGCCAAGGACGATTACCTTTTCGGCTACCTCGTACCGCTGTTCGCGGCGTTCGTCGTGCGGGAACGCTGGGACAAGATTCGGCGCGTCTTCACGGGAACGCCGGACGCGGACGACGCCGACGACGAATTCACGCTGCCCGCCTGGGCGGCGAAGCCCGGCGCGCGCGTGCCCGCGTGGCTGAACTGGATCTTCGGCGCGGGAACGCTCGCCTCGGCGCTGCTTTTCGCCGCGGGCGCGATCGGCTCGGCGATCTACGGATTCGACGCGTTCACGACCTACGAGAACACGGCGGGCTTCGTCGGGCTCTGCTTCGGGCTCGCGTGGTTCGCGGGAGCCTGCACGCTCTCGGGAACGCGCAACGATCTGCGCACGCGCGCGCGTCTGCCGCTGCTGCTGCTGTTCCCGATTTGCGTGTGGCTGATTTCCGGACCGTTCACGTTTCTCGTCGACCGCCAGATCAAGACGCTGCTGCTGTTGAACGTGACGGCGACCGTCGTCGCGCTGCTGAACTTTCTCGGCTTCGACCTCGCGCAGGAGGCGAACACGATTCTGCTGCCGGGCGGCGACCGCGTCGGCGTCGAGGACGCGTGCTCGGGCGTGCGCTCGCTCACGGCGTGCCTGTTCACGGGCTCGTTTCTCGCGGCGGTCTTCATGCGCACGCTGAAGAAAAAGATTTTCTTCGTCGCCGTCTCGATCGTCTTCGCGCTGCTGCTCAACGTGCTGCGCTCGGGCTTTCTGACGGTCTGGTCGTCGTTCAAGGGCTCGGAGGCGCTGGAGCTCGACTTTTTAGGGAACGCGGCGGACAGCCCGGCGTTCACGCTCGGCACGGTTCACGACGTCGTCGGCTGGGGCGCGATGTTCGTCACGCTCGGGCTGCTCGCCGCGCTCGTGCCGCTCGTCAATCTCAAGCTCGAAAAGACCGACGAGGAAATGGCGCTCGATTTCGTCGACGACGAAGAGTGAGGCGTTCCCGCCGACGCGGGCTCAGTCGCCGATCTTCAGGTTTTCCGTCAGCGTCGCGTCGCAGTCGGCGGGCGTCCAAGTCTGCGGAAGCGGCGTCGCCGTTCCCGCGGGCGCGACGACGTTCCCGCGGATCTCCACGTCGCGGCAGCGCAGGAAGCGGAACGGCCGGCGCCCCCAGCCGGCGTGATTCGCGTTGTAGCGGACGCGGTTGTTCACGAAGCGCAGGTTTTCCGTCGAAATCGCGAAGAGCAGCGGCACGTCGAACGTGTCGAAATCGTTGTCCTCGATCACGACGTTGCGGTGATAAAACCGCTTCTGCTCGCCGAGCTTTCTCACTTCCGGATAAATCGAAATCAGCGCCTCCGTGAACTGGAAGACCGACGTCAGATTGTCGATGAACCTGTTCCCGCGGATGACGACGTCCTCGCACGGGCCGCTTTCGTACCAGCCCTGCGCGTCGCCCGCGAGCAGAATCGCCGAGCCCGCGACGTCGCGGAAGACGTTGTTTTCCACGACGACCTTTTTCGGCGTCGTGAACAGCGCCCCGCGCGCGCGGTTGTTCCGCACGACGTTCCCGCGGAAGACCGCCGCGCACTGGAAATCCGCGTTCTCGACCGCGTCGCCCGGACCGTATCCGGCGGGAACGTCTTCCGCGAGCGTGACGAGCAGCTCGCGCGAGGAAAGTTTTCTGACCGCCGCGACCTTGACTTCCGGCCCCTGTTCCAGCGTCGGCCCCTTGATGAAGCGCAGCGTGTCGCCCGGCATGAAGACTTCGAAGCCGACCGCCTGCCCGTGCATGAATCGGCAGCGGAGCCGGTTCTTCGCGGGAACGGCCTCGACGCCGAGGCAGGTCGAGTGCACGTTGATCGCGTCGTCCATCATCGTTTCGAAAAACGCGTTCTCGACCGTCACGACGCCGGCGACGTTCGAGAAGTGCGTCGCGTCCGCGGACGCCGAATAGACGCGCCCGGTCTCCGGCCGCGGGAAGACGCCCGCCGTCTTGTCCTCCGCCTTGCCGGAGCCGACGAAGCGGACGTTTTCCGAGCGCTGGGCGAGGAGCGTCATGCCGAAACTCGAATGGATGGAGACGTCGCGGAGCTCGGTGTTTTTCGCGCGGTAGATGACGCATGCCGGGTGCGGGCGGTCCCACGAGCGCAGGGTGAGCGTGTCGCCGACCGCCGCGCCCGCGCCGACCTTGGAGAAATCCTTGGCGAGCGCGAGCGTGCCGTCGGCGCGTTTTTCCGCCTCGCCGCCGAAACCGATGTCCGCCGTGCGTTCGACGATGTTCTTCGAGCCCGCGCGGAACGCGATCGCGCTGCCGACGCCGCGCGTCCAGCCTTCGCCGATGAAGCGCAGGCGACCGTTCTCGATCGTGTACGGGAACGCCTTTTCGTCGATGGAGACGATCGTTTTCCCGTTTTCGAATCCGAGGATTTTCGCTTCGGAATACATCGGGCGCGCGTAGTCGAGGCGCACGCCTTCGAGCGTCACGTTCTCGCTGTCCATGAAGAGCACGGCGAGGCTCTGCCCGTGGAAGACGAACGTCGAGCCGTTGCCCCGGATTTTCAGATTGCGCAGATCGACGAGCGGAATCTGCACCGGATGAATCGCCGGCTGGTCGTGATTCGAAATGTGGAAGGAAAGCTCGAGCGCGTTCTCGCGGAAGAAATGGTACTCGCCCTTTTCGAGGACGAGCTCCCGCGCACGGAGGTCGCGCGCCGCGTTCAGCGCTTTGCGGAGCGCCGCCGTCTGGTCCTTCCCCGTGCCGGGAACGAGCCCGAACTCGCGCGCGTCGAGACGATCTCCGCCGTCGCCGAGACGGCCGAAAAGGCGGGTTTCCCACTTCAGGTCCGCCCAGTCCGCATGGTCGCAGACGTCGTCGCCGCCGGCGAGCGTGAGCAGGTAGAGCTTCTCCGCGTGCCGCGGGATCTTCACGGAAAAACGCTTCGCGGGCTCGCCGGGCCGCATCACGCCGGACGACCAAAGCACCTCCGTTCCCGAAAGCACGCGGAACTCCGCGCCGTCGCCGCGCCCGCCCGCCTCGTCGTCGATGCCGCACGCGCCGAGCAGCCGCGCCGCGCACATGTCTCTCCCGAAACTTCCCTCCGGCGGCACGTCGAGCGGAATCATCGACGTCGCGTGCGTGCCGATTCCGCGTGCGAAGGTCGTTCCCGCGATGCAGAGCGGATTGCCTTCGACGGAAGCGTCGATGCGCGTCTCGCCGAAATCCTGCCGCCCGCGCAGCGGCGCCGTTTCGGAAATCTCGACGGGCACGGTGCGGCAGTACGACGCGTGAACGGCGCCGCCGTCCGCGTTCCCGCCGAAAGCGGGCGCGAGCGTTCCCGCCGCGGCCGCGCAGAGAATCGGAAGAATCTTCGAGAGCTTCATTCCGCGATTATCCCCGCCGCCCCCGCTCGGCGCGAGCGTTTTCGCGCGCCTCGCGGCAGGGATTGCCTCACTTCGCGGCGAGGCGGTAGATCGCGACGATGTCGCGGGAGTAGAGGCGGCGGAAGTTGCCCTGCGGGATTTCGCGGCCGTCGCGGGAACGCCCCAGCACCGCCTTTTTCGCCATCTCCTCGAAACGCGAATCGTCGGGAACGCCGAGCGCGCGCATCGTCACGGGCAGCCCCATTTTTTCGTAGAAGGCGACGAGCGCGTCGATGCCCGCGCGCGCCGTCGCCGCGTCGTCCGCGCCCGCGGGAACGCCGAAGACGTTTCGCGCGAACTGCGCGAGCTTCGCGGATTTTTCCGGCAGCACGTAGCGCATCCACGCAGGCGTGACGACGGCGAGCCCCGCGCCGTGCGCGACGTCGTACACGGCGCTGATTTCGTGCTCCATGCCGTGGCAGGCCCAGTCCTGCTCGCGCCCGAGCCCGAGCAGATTGTTGTGCGCGATCGTTCCCGCGAAGCCGATTTCCGCCCAGGCGTCGTAGTCGCGCGGATTTTCGCGCAGCGCGAGCGCGTTGCGGACGATGGTGCGCAGCACGCTTTCGCAGAGCCCGTCGGTGATTTCGCAATGCGGCGTGTTCGAGAAATAGCGCTCGAAGATGTGGCTCATCATGTCGCTCACGCCGTTGGCGATCTGGTTCGGCGGGAGCGTGAAGAACAGCTCCGGATTCACGATGCTGAAGACGGGGCGCAGCTTCTCGTCGCCGTAGCCGAGCTTGTAGCCGCTCGCCTCGTCGGTGATCACGGTGTTCGGGCTCATCTCCGAGCCCGTCGCGGGAATCGTCAGCACGGTCGCGACGTCGAGCGCGCGCTTCAGCGGACGCCGCGAGACGAAGGTCTCCCACACGTCGCCGTTTTCCTCGGGAACGCCCGCCGCGATCGCCTTCGCGGAATCGATGACGCTCCCGCCGCCGACGGCGAGAATGAACGTCACGCCCTCGCGGCGGCACAGCTCGACGCCCTCGCGCACGAGCGCGAGCCGCGGATTCGGCACTACGCCGCCCAGCTCGACGAACGCGACGCCGCGTTCCCGCAGCTGCGTCTTCGCGAGTTCGTAAAGCCCGTTGCGCCGAATGCTGTTCCCGCCGAAGTGCAGGAGCACCTTGCCGCGCGTTCCCGCGAAGCGTTCGACGAATTCGCCGAGGCGCGACTGCGTCCCGCGCCCGAAGATCCAAAGCGTTCTGTTCCCGTAAACGAAATTTTCCATGCCGACGACGATACCGCGAAAAAAGGAAAATGAAAAACGGAAAGCGCGGGAGCCGCGGTCCGCGCGCGTCGAAGAAGAACGCGATGCGCGAATTTTTCGCTTGCCGAAAACGGGGAAATTCTGTTTCCTCGTTCTCATTAAACGCCCTGTTCGTCTAATGGTTAGGACAGCAGAACCTCATTCTGAGAATAGCGGTTCGATTCCGCTACGGGGTGCCACCTTGAATAGCCCGCTAAGCCGCATAGATAAAGGCTTCGCGGGCTTTTTTGCGAAGGCGGAAGTCGCGGTCGTCGTCCGAAGCTGCGCAGGGTCTGCGCGGTTCCCGTTCCCGCGGGAACGCTCTGAACGCGCGCGCCGCGGCTCCCGCGCTTTTCAGCGCAGGAGATTTTCGCGGACGAGGCGGACGACGGCTTCGGGGAGCCCGGCGGCGGGAACGAAGCGGCCCGTGTCCGCGCCCATCGCGGGAACGTCCGCCGGGCGTTCCCAGAGCACGAAGCCTTCCGTCATCTTGCCGTCGAGCATTTTCTTGAAGCCGTTGAAGCCGAAGCGTCCCGACTGGTGCGAAGTGCACGAGTTCGGGCAGCCCGAAAAACGCAGCTCGCGCACGATCGCGCGGACGTTTTCCGCCGTGCGCGTCCCCGGGTTTTCGCGGAAAGACGCTCCGAAAAAGCGACGACGAACAAAATAATTCCCATCAAGAAGCTCTGGTTTCGTCTTTCCGTCAACGTTTTTCCTCCGGAGCAGGGCGGGCGGGGCGGTCGCCGAAATCCGCGTTTTCGGGCGCAAAAAAAACGCGCAACGAAATCGTCGCGCGTTTCTGCCTGGTCCGGAGACGTTTTCCGGAAAATCAGAACGTCGGTTCCGAGATGTGGACGTCGCCGGCGTTGATGGTGATGTTTTCGCCGAGCGCCCACGTCTTGTCGTCGATGAGGAACTTGAAGGAAATCGGACCCGCGTCCGTTTCCGCGACCCAATGCCATTCCGTGTCGTTTTCGCAGAGCATCGGGATTCCCTGTTCCCAGCTGAGACCGGCGCCTTCGCCGCGGATGTAGAGCTGTTTGCCCCAGCCCACATCGACATGCGCGACGATGCGCGTCAGTTTCTTCTTGGCGGGAGCCTCGGGGGCTTCCGTCGTCGCTTTCTTGGCCGTTTCCGGCTTTTTGGTGGCGCAGACCTTCTTCGTCGCGCACGCCTTCTTCGGGGCGGGAGCGACGGGGGCCGCGGCTTTCACCGGAGCCTTCGTCGTCGCTTTCGGAGCGGCGGCGGGCTTCGCGGCGGATTTCACCGTGGCTTTTTTGGCAGGTTTCGCTTTTGTTGCTTTCGTTTTCATATCCAAAATAAGTGTTCAATATAATTTTTCGGAAACGGCGCGTCAACCGTTTTTCAGCGCCGTTTTCCGAGCATGCGTCTGATGTAGCGTTCGTCGTCGCGTTTTTTGAGGTCGGCTCGCTTGTCGAAGAGCTTTTTCCCCTTGCCGAGCGCGATCTGCAGCTTCGCGAGACCGTGCGCGAAGTAAATCTTCAGCGGCACGATCGTCATGCCTCCGGCCTGAATCGCGCCGAGCAGTCTGCGGATTTCCTTGGCGTGCAGAAGCAGCCTGCGCGGGCGGTAGGGATTGTGGTTGTTCACGTTCCCGAAATCGTATTCGGAAATGTGCGCGTGGTAGAGCGTCGGAATGCGGTCGGCGTCGATGCGCACGAACGCGTCCGCGATGTTCGCGCGTCCGGCGCGCAGCGCCTTGACTTCCGTTCCCGTGAGGGCGAGCCCCGCCTCGACGCGCTCGCCGAGCTCGTAGTCGCGCGCCGCCTTCGGATTGCGGATCTCGCTTTGCCGTCCGTTGTCTTTTTTCTTGCTCACCGTGTAAAAAAAAGAAGGGCAGAACTTTCCCCGAGGAAGAGGAAGTCTGCCCTTCGAAATGTCCGCGGAACCGTCGATTATTTGAGCAGTTCGTCGGGCAGCTCGTAGGAAAGCTTCCCTTCGATAATCTCGCGCAGGGCGACGTCTTCGGGTTCGAGCTTTTCGAGCGTGTCCACGAGCGGCTGCATGCCTTCGTGCTGAAGCTGGCGGACGCGGCGCGAGACGACGTTGACGAGAATGTTCGGGTCTTTGATGACCTTGTTGGCTTGTCTAAGGTATTCTTCTCTCACGTTGATAAAAAATTGAATAAGCAATCATGACGGATTTTCCGGGATTGGCAAGAATTATCGTGCGCGCGGCTTTCGCGATTCGCCGTCCCTCGGTTATGAATACCGTGGCAAGTTCGAATTTTTGACCACGGAAAACACGGAAAGCACGGAAATTTTTGGGCAGACGTTCGCGGGAACGCGAATTTTCCCCGCAAAGGCGCCAAGACGCAAAGATTTTTGGAAAAGGGACGCGGTTTTCACGGGAACGCCGGTCGAAATTCGTGAAAATTCGCGTCAATTCGCGGTTAAAAACTTTCTTTAACTTCCTTTGACTTCGCGGTCGAAAATCTTCGCGTTCTTTGCGTTAAAACAAGACTTATATTTATTTGTTGCTCAAAACGTGATGAACAAAGGGCTGCGCGGCGTTTCCCCCTCGGTATTCATAACCGTCCATAATAAAACCTCAATTTGAATTTAAAAATAGAGAATTAACTTTTCACCATGAATGCGAAACGCCTGTTCATTTCAACGCTCATCGCCGCGGCGGCGGGACTTACCGCCTACGCGAACGAGGCGGCGCGGACGACGCCCGCTCTCTCTGAAACCGTAATCTCCGAAGACGTCGAAAACCTTCTCGCCTGCGCCGATCAGAAGGCGGCCGAGAGCGAAAGCGACGCCGAAAACGACGTTTCCTCCGCCGACGCCGCGGCTCTCGAACTCCTCTTCTCCGCCAAAACCGATTCTCGCGTCGCGAAGAAAACCGCCGACGAATTTTCCACTGAGGCGATGATGCGCGCGTGGATCGCGCGCTACGTCGTTTCCGCGCGTTTCGCGGGCATCCGTTCCGCCAAGGGTACCGGCGGCGGTCTTTCTTCCGGCGGCGGCGTTGCGGTCGCTCCCGAGAACTCAGGCGTTCCCGCCGTGTCCGAGACGACGGCTTCCGCCTCCGTTTCCTCCGCGGGAACGGATGCTGAAACCGACGAGCTCGCGCATGATTCCGTCGTGATCGCTCCGCTCGGTTCGGCGGGCGCCGCCGACGCGGAAACGAGTTCCGACGCGGCGACTTCCTCCGCTTCCGGCGCGGGAAGGCTTCTTCCCGCCTCCGTATTCAGCGTGCGCGGCGCCTTTTCCGCCGTTCCCGCGGCGACCGCGTTCTACTCGCTCGCGAGCGGCTCCGGCGTCTCCACCTACACCGCCGAAGGCGACGCGACTCCGGACGATTTCGGCAGCAGGAATCTGACGTGGAACGGCGACGCTTCGGGAACGTGGGACACGACGACTGCGAACTGGACCAACGCGGGCGTCGCCGACGTCTTTCGCGACTACGACGACGTCGCGTTCTCCGGCGTTGCGAGCGTGACCGTCGCGGACGGCGGCGTCACCGCGGGAACGATGACCGTCGCGGACGGCGCGACGGTTTCGCTCTCGGGCGGCCGGCTCGCGGTCGTCGGCGGCATCACGATCGGACGCGGCGCGAAGCTTTCTTTCGGCGCGGACAGCGCGAACGGCGCGAAGGCGAGCCTCGCCGACGGTTCCGTCTATGAAATCACGGCGTCCTCGGGCGGCGAAATTTCTCTCACCGGCGTCTCCGGGACGGGAACGCTGCGCCTCAACGCGGTCGGCAATCTTTCCGACACCGGAGGAGGCGATAAGACGTTCAGCTCCGTGAAGATCGGAAACGATTTCACGGGAACGGTGGAAATCGCGAAAGGCCTTGTGGACATGCTGGCGGGCGGCGCCTATTCCTCAGACAACAACCAGTCCGCGCTTGCTCCCGAGCGGCTCGGCGGCGCGCAAAAAATCGTGCTCAACGGCGGCGGTCTGCTTTTCCGCGGAGTGAACAACACGAATTCGTTCACGCCCAGCTACAAACCCGGCACGTTCTCCGTGAAGATCGAAGTCGGCGCTCAGGGCGGCGTGATCCGCGTGTACAGTTCCGGGAGTCTTACGCTTGCGAGCGACATCTCCGGCGAGGGGACGCTGAGGCGCACCGACGGCGGCGTGCTGACGCTCACGGGAACGCTGAATCTCGGCGGCTTCACGAACGCCGCGGCAACGACGAATTTCAACGGCAAGACGACGCTCGGCACGCTGACGATGAGCTCGGGGGAGCTGAACATCAAAAACACGGCGACGATCGGCGCGCTGAAGCATGATTCGGGAAAGCTGAACGTTTCGAACGTCGCGACGGTGACGGGAGATTACGTCGGTTCTTCGGGAGCGGGGAATTCCTCGTCCCTCGAAATCGCCTCCAAGGGAGAGCTGAACGTTTCGGGGAATTTCGACTCCGTCGCGACGACGAACGTTTCGGGCCGCGTTTCCGTGGGCGGCGATCTGCGGATCGCGCGCGACGGTTTCGGAACGATGAACGTCAACAGAGGCGGCACGCTCGCGGCGCAGACCTTGACGTTCGGACAGAACTCGGAAGGCGCCGACAAAGGCTCGATTCTGAACGTGAACTCGGGCGGTCTTCTGATCGTCGGGAAAGTCGCCGCCGCGGACTTTTTGAACGGAAGCTCGCTGAACCTGAACGGCGGCACGCTGGGCACGAGCTCGGATTCGCTGACGATTTCCGCCGGCCCGCTTCCGATCGTGCTCGGCGAAAACACGACGAATTTCGTCAACACGAACAAATACGATACGGAGACGAAGGCGTTCACGGACACGGGCGCGCAAATCTCGATCGACGACGCGATTTCCGGCGCGGGAGCGCTGAAACTTTCGGGCACGGGCTCGCTGACGCTGAGCGGGAACAACACCTATTCCGGCGGGACGACAATCGAGTCGGGAACGCTCGTCGCGGCGCACGCGAACGCGCTCGGCACGGGCGCTGTGACGGTCGCCGGCGGGGTTCTCGACATCTCGGTTTCCGGCGGCACGTTCGCGCAGGGCGCGGATCAGGCGCTGACGACGACGGGCGCGGGGAAAATCGTCGTTTCGGCGGGAACGCTCGCGCTCACGGGCAAGGTCAATCTTTCCAACGCGATCGAAGTCGCGGACGGCGCGAATCTGACGGCCGCGAACACGACCGTCTTCGCGCTCGCGGGGCTGACGGGAACGCGAGAAGGCGGCGTCACGACGTTCACGCTCGTTTCGCTCGGAGACACGCAGGCGCTCGGCGAAGATTGGGCGCAGCTCGGCACGGCGAACGTCGACGCCGCGCACTCTTCCGTCGTCGGGCGCGGCATGAGCGCGACGTTCGCGAAGGACGGCACGGTGACGGTCGTCGACGGCACGGCGGGCAAGCTGACGTGGAATGGCGGCGCTTCGGGAAGATGGGATTACGCCGCGGACAACAAGTCGTGGACCATCGGAACGGACGCCGCTTCGACTTCGTTCTTCAATCTCGACGAGGTCACGTTCTCCGGCGACGCGAGCGTGACCATAGAGGACGACGGCGTTCGCGCGGGAACGATGACCGTCGCGGACGGCGCGGCGGTTTCGCTCTCGGGCGGCAGGCTCGCGGTCGGCGGCGGCATCACGATCGGACGTGACGCGAAGCTTTCTCTCGGCGCGGTCAGCGCGAACGGCACGAAGGCGGCTCTCGCCGACGGCTCCGTCTACGAAATCACGGATTCCGCGCACGGCGAAATTTCTCTCGCCGGCGTTTCCGGGACGGGAACGCTGCGCATCAACGCGGTCGGCGACCTGTCCGACACCGGAGGAGGCGACCCCACGTTAAGCAGAATGCCGATCGGAAGCGGTTTCACGGGAACGGTGGAAGTCGTGAAAGGTCTCCTCAATATGCAGAAAGGGGGCGAGGCGTCCGCGATTGAGCCCGGGCTTCTCGGCGGCGCGCAAAAAGTCGTGCTCAACGGCGGCGGTCTGCTTTTCCGCAACGCGGACAACACGGATTCGACCGCGAGCGCCTACGTCTCCCGCACGTTCGCCACGGCGATCGAAGTCGGCGCGGAAGGCGGCGTGCTCCGCGTGTACAAATACGGGAACGTCACGCTCGCGAGCGACATCTCCGGCGAAGGGACGCTGAGGCGTACCGACGGCGGCGCGCTGACGCTCACGGGAACGGTGAATCTCGGCGGCTTCACGAACGCCGCGGCGACGACGACCTTCAGCGGCGAGGCGACGATCAGCACGCTGACGCTGAGTTCGGGGAAGCTGAACATCGGCAACACGGCGACGATCGGCACGCTGAATTTGTCGCGCGACGGCGTCATGAACGTGAACCGCGGCGGCGCGCTGATCGCGGCGAGCATCAATTCGGACGGAATCGGCGGAAGCTCGCTCAATCTGAACGGCGGCACGCTGGGCACGAGCTCGAACTCGCTGACGATTTCCGGCGGTTCGCTTCCGATCGCGCTCGGCGCGGGAACGACGAGCCTCGTCAACACGAGCAGATATGACGCGGCGACGAAGACGTTCACGAATTCAGGCGCGGAAATCGTGATTTCCGACGCGATTTCCGGCTCGGGAGCGCTGAAGGTGGCGGGCGCGGGCGAGCTGACGCTGTGCGGGAACAACACGTTTTCGGGCGGCGTGACGATCGAGTCGGGAAGGCTCGTCGTGGGGAGCTCGACCGCGCTCGGAACGGGAACGGTGACGGTCGGCGCGAACGGCGAGCTCGTCGTCGCGGCGGGCGTGACGATCACGGACGTTTCCGGCGGCATCGTGCTCGCGCCGGGAGCGAAGATCGTCGTGGATTTCTCGAATCTGCAGAACGCGACGGAAACGTTCGAGGTGACGCTCGCGGAGGGAACCGCGGTTTCGCTTGAGCCGGTGTTCACTCTCGCGGCGGGAACGACCTTTTCGTTCCGCGAAATCGAAGCTCTGGATCTGACGGATTATCTCGAGCTGAAAGGCTGGGACAAGTCGGGCTGGACTTCCTCGTTGGCGTATGAAGGCAACAAGCTGAAGCTGACTATGTCGATTCCGGAGCCTTCGCAGTTCGGTCTGCTGGCGGGCCTGGCGGCGCTCGCGCTCGCGGGAACGCGCCGACGCCGGAGGAAATAAAGTTTAAAAGTGGAGGAGTCGAGGAGTTTAAAAGGTAATTACTTTTCAAGCTTTTAAACTTTTTCGACTCTTCGACTTTTTCATTGTGTGCGTCCCCGGGGAGAAATCCTCGGGGACGTTTTTTTGTCGCGGGAACGCGCGGAAATCCTCGCGGACGCTCACGGGAACGCGCGGCGGTTTCGAGCCGCCGGCGTTTCGGCGCTTTTCCGTGGAGATTTTCGTGAGCTTCCGTGGTCAGGAAAGAAGACTGGAATGTCTTCGCCCCCGAGACGGCGTTCCCGCGGGCGCGTTTTGTGAACAATCGGTGAATAAGTTTTTGGGAGAAAATCGGGGAAAAAAGTTGACGGGTGGGGCGAAATGGGGGAAAGTGTTTGCCATTGGGAGCAACTCCCAGAAAAACACGTTTCATGCCCACAGAAAGCGCACAGTACTTCGTCGGAGAATTCCGGCACAAGTTGGACGCGAAAAACCGCCTGACGATCCCGTCGGATTGGCGTTTTTCCGCGGACGACGCGCGTTCCGTGTATCTGGCGATTCCGGATCCGAGCGGCTGCATTTCCGTGCTGCCGCCGGAGAAGGTCGCCCAGCTCCTGGAGGCCGCCTCGCAGTCCACGCTCAGCGCTCCCGAAAAGCAGCGCGCGCTGACGATGCTCGCGCGGATCTCCTGCAAGGTCGTCTGCGACAAGGCCGGCCGCATCAGCCTCGACGCGCGTCTGCTCGCGCACGCGGGCATTTCGGGCGACGCGGTGCTCGTCGGCGCGTTCAAGAAGTTCAACATCTGGAATCCCGAGCGCTTCGACGCCGAGATGGCGAAGATGGGTTCCGCGGAAGACGTCTTCAGGACGCTCGGCGAGCTCGGCCTCTGAGATTGTTCACAAAATTTTTCACACGCTGTGAATATGTAATTAAAATTTATTTACACTATTCCCCGGCTTATTCACAAATCCCCGTCCGATGTCCGAAGAAAAACACATCCCCGTTCTCTTTGAGGAGACGCTCGCGGCGCTCGCGCCCGAGCGCGGCGGGAGCTTTCTCGACTGCACGTTCGGCGGGGGCGGGCACGCGCGCGCGGTTCTCGAGCGCGGCGCGGCGGCGGGAACGCGTCTCGCCGCGATGGACCGCGATCCCGCGGCGCTTCCGCGCGCGGAGAGATTCGCGGCGGAGTTCGGAGAGCGCTTCCGCTTCTACGGGTTCCGCTTTTCGCGGCTGGACGAAGTCGCGGAGGCGCCGTTCGACGGCGTGCTCATGGACATCGGCGTCTCCTCGTTCCAGCTGGACGACGAGGCGCGCGGATTTTCCTTCCGCAAGGACGCTCCCGCGGACATGCGCATGGACACGCGCGCGGGCGTTTCCGCCGCGGAATTTCTGGAGACCGCGCCGCGGGAACGCCTCGTCGAGGCGATCCGCGATTTCGGCGAAGAACCGCAGTGGCGCCGCGTCGTCGAGGCGATCGAGGGCGCGCGCGGCACGGGAACGCTCGGCAGGACGGCGACGCTCGCGGCGCTGATCGAGAGCCGCGTCGGCAGGCGCCCGGGCGCGAAGATCCACCCCGCGACGCGCGCGTTTCAGGGAATCCGGATCGCCGTCAACGACGAGCTCGGCGAGCTCCGCGGCGCGCTGCCGAAGGCTTTCGCCGCGCTGAAGCCGGGCGGCGTGCTCGCCGTCATTTCCTTTCATTCGCTCGAAGACCGCATCGTCAAGCGCTTCTTCAACGAAGTCTGCGGAAAGCCCGTGGACCGATTCGACGGCCGGCCGCAGGACGAACGCGTCCGCCTCGCCGAGCCCGTCACGCACAAGGCCGTGCGTCCCTCCGATTCGGAACTCGCGGAAAATCCGCGTTCCCGCTCCTCGCGCCTGCGCGCGCTCAAAAAAATTTGAACCCTTCAACGTCGTTTCTCCTCCATGTCCTTCCAGATTCAGAAAAACATTTTTTCGGTCGTAGCCGTCGCCGCGATGTTCGTCGTGGCGTTCGTGTCGTCGTTCGCGGTCGTCGCGATTCAGACGGAGCGCGACGCGCTCAACGCGGAGACGCGGCGCATGGACAAGCGCATCCGCCAGCTCGAGAAGGAAATTCCCGAGGCGCGCGTGAAGCTGGACGGTTTCTGCAACGCGACGACGCTGCGGACGCAGGTCGTGCGCAGCACCTTCCGCGACGTGCGCAACGACCAGCTCGTCCGCGTCCGCGTCGCGAAAATCCCCTACGGGCGCAGCTCGATCTCGGATTCCCGCAGCGAGGCGATCGCGTTGGCGTCGTCGCCGGCGCGCCTGCCGCTTTCCGAGCCGGACTCCGCCGCGCGTTGAGACGATGCGAAGCCTGCTTGCGTCGAATCGGCGGTTCGCGCTGGTCGTCGTCGGAATCGCGGCGTGCGTCGTCGCGGTCGTCGTCCGGCTGGCGTGGCTGCAGATCGTCGCGCCGGAAAAATACGTCCGCGACGCGCGCGCGAAGACGCATTCCCGCGAAGTGTATTCCGCGCATCGCGGCACGATCACGGACTTCCGCGGCGAGGTGCTCGCCTACAATTTCGAGCGCTGGGACATCGGCGTCGATCCCGCGGAACTCGCCGACGGCGACGAGGCGCTGATTCCGAAAATCGCCGAGCTGCTCGAAGTTCCCGAGGCGGAGATCCGCGAAAAATACGCGCGCAAGGACCGCCATTGGGTCGTGCTCAAGCGCGACGTGACGCCCGAGGTGCGCCGCGCGCTGATGGAGCTGCAGCCGCGCCGCGTCGTGAAGGACGGGCAGCCGATTTCACGCGTCTTCAAGCCCGTTTACGGCCAGGCGAAATTCGTGCGCCACTACCCGAAAGGCGAGCTCGCCGCCCAGCTCATCGGATTCGTCAACAAGGAAGGCGTTCCCGCGATGGGAATCGAGGCGGCGATGGACGGCTTCCTGCGCGGTTCCGACGGGTGGACGGAAATCATGCACGACCGCCGCGGGCGCGAGCTCGTCTATCGCCGTTCCCGAGAGGTGCCCGCGCGCAACGGGAACACGGTCGAGCTCACGATCGACGCGCGCATTCAGGGATTCGCGGAGGCCGAATGCCGCAGGCTCGCCGAAAAATACTCTCCGAACTTCTCCTGCATCATCGTCAGCGAGGCGGGAACGGGACGTCTGCTCGCGCTCGCGAACTGGCCGACCTTCAATCTCAACGAATTTTACGATCCCGCCAAGGCGCCGCCTGAAAGCCAGCGCAACCGCGCCGTCACGGACATCTACGATCCCGGTTCCGTTTTCAAGACCGTCACCGTCGCCATGGCGCTGCAGGAAAAAGTCGTCACGCCGGGAACGCGCTTCGACTGCACAAAGCCGACCGCAATCTACGGGCGCAGCAGGAAAATGAAGCCGCTCCGCCTGCCGCGCGACACGCACGATCTGGGCCCCGACGCCTCCGTGCGCGACATCGTCCGCGAGTCCTCCAACCGCGGCTCGGCGCAGATCGGCATGCGTTTCGCGGAACGCCTCGGCGAGCGCGCGTTCTACGACTACGTCCTCAAGTTCGGCTTCGGCAGCCGCACGAATCTCATCTCCGTCATCGGCGAAAAAGGCGAGTCGCCCGGCAAGGTGCTCGCGCCGGAACAGTGGGATTCGCTCACTATCACGCGCATGCCGATCGGCCACTCGATCAGCGTCACGCCGCTGCAGACGCACGACGCGATGAGCGTCATCGCCAACCGAGGAAAATTTCTGGAACCGCTGCTCGTCGGACGCGTGCTCGACGAATCGGGCGCGCAGCTCGTCGAATACGCGCCGCATTCCCGCGGGCAGGTGATCTCCCCGGAAGTCGCGGGAACGGTCGCGGAAATGCTCCGCGCCGTCTGCATGCCCGGAGGCACGGCGCGCCAGGCGGACGTCCCCGGCTACGAAGTCGCGGGAAAGACGGGAACGTCGCAGAAATACGTCAACGGCCGCCCGTCCGCGCGCAATCACGTCGCGTCGTTTTCGGGATTCTTCCCGGCGCGGAACCCGAAGGTCATCATCACCGTCGTCGTGGACGACCCGAAGGGCGTCGTCGGCTACGGCGGCACGGTCGCCGTGCCCGTCTTCCGCGAAGTCGCGCAGGAAGTCATCCGTCAGCTCGAAATCAAGCCCGTCGAGGAGACGCTCCCGCCCGCGCGCTGATTCTTCCCGGGAACGCGACGACGCCGCTCCGCGCGCCGCTTCCCTGAAAAAGCCTCATTTTCCGCGCTTTCCCTTGCGCGGCGCGTCCGCGAAGGACAGCCGCGGGAGCTCCGGGTGGAAAAACTGATGCAGTTCGATTCCGTAGGCGTCGCAGATTTTTTCGATCGTGCACAGGCGAACGCTCGGACGCCGTCCCGCTTCGATGTGCTGATACGTCTTGTAGTCCATGCCCGCAAGCTCGGCGAACGCCTCCTGCGTCAGTCCCGAGGCGCTGCGGAGCGCCTTCAACTTCTCTGAAACGGAAAACGACATTACACCGTCAATTATGCGGTGTTTTCCGTTTTTGAAACACCGTCAGAAACGCGGTTTTCGCTTGACGAACACCGTCAAAAAGATAGTGTTTCTCTCAAATCAATTTCAGAAACCGAAAACAACCAATACTGCACATTCCATGAAATCCTCAAAATTACTCCTCACATCTCTCCTCGCCGCCGCGGCGATGAGCGTTCCCGCATGGGCAACTACCTACAACGATGGAGCGGAACATACCGTCAACAGCAGTGAGACTGGGGACTTAATCGTCAATGGAGGCTCGACGGTCAACATCGTAGATGCTGCGTCTACAGTGACCTTGTCTTCCATCAAGCATTCCAGCGGGAATGACGCGGCAACGGTGAACGTCGGCGACGGAACCGGCGCGACGACCGTCGTCACCACGCGCGTGGAGATGGGGGACGCCAATGTCAACGTGACGAGCGCGCTCAGTGTTTTGTCCGGTTCTACGCTCGTGATTACGGGGAGCAACAATGGGAATAACTACAAAAATGCTTCGTTGCTTTTGGGGGAATGGGGCGCGAAAACGACGCTGACCGTTTCCGGCATGGTGCTGGCGCAGTCCGCGAATGCGCTTGCCGGCGATAGCGGTATGGCGTTGAACGTTTCCGGCGGAACGCTTGCGGTAAAGGGAATTGGAATCAGCCAGTCTGGCAAGTCTCCCGCTTCGTCGTTGTCTATTTCTGAAAACGGAAAATTGATTCTCGGAGATGCTGGAATCTCTCATGCGGCGGGAACGTGGTCGAGCAATCTCGGCGAGGGAACAATCGGGCTTTCGGCGGCGGAAACGACTATCGCGAATGCGTTGAATTTCACGGATTCCACAACGGGAACGACCTTCGACACGACGCAGTACGCGTTTTCCGGAGAAGGCGCCGCGCAGACGATTTCGCAGGGCGCGAACGGCGGAACGATCAAGATCACGGGAACGCTGAGCGGCTCGGGCATCGTGAAGGTGACCGGCTCGGGCGTTCTTGATCTTTCCGGCGCGACGGTTTCACTTTCATCCGCGATTCAGAACTCAAGCACCGTGACGGTTTCCGCGGGAACGGTTTTCAATCTGACGCAGGTCGGCGCGAACACGCTTATCTCCAACATCAACAGCGGCTCGATTTTGGGGTGGACCTTGTTGGGCATAGGCAACTTTACTTATAACGGTGCGGCCATCACGGTTGGACGCGGACTGACGTCCTCCGCCGAAGGCGTCGTGAACTATGACGACTCCGCGGTGGCGAAAGCGCTGACTTGGGACGGTAGAGCTTCCAGTACTTGGAAAGACGCAGGAATCTCCGAAAATCCCGAAAAACCTTGGACGAGCAGTGACGGGGAGGAAGCCTTTTACAGAGGCGACTCCGTGGCATTCAGCATAAGCGCGGACACGGCAATCACTGTTTCCGGAACGGTTGCGCCTAGTAATTTCACGGCGAACGTTGCAGAGGCGAAGACGCTGACGTTCTCGGGCGGAACCGTGAACATTTCGGGTACGTTCTCGAAAACGGGCACGGGGACACTCGCAATCGAATCGGGCACGCTCGCGGTTGCAGCTCCGGACGTGACACTCGTCTCCGAGGGGAAAATCACGCTCGCGGCGGGCACAACGCTCGATTACGGCTCCTCCTCGCTCGCGAACAACGTCACGCGCGACCTGTCCGCCGTCGAGGGCGTGGGAACGATTCTTTACAAAACGCAAACACATTCGGCGAGCGGTGGAGATTACGGGAACAACAAAGTGACGCTGAGCGACGACTTCACTGGAGATTTCGTCGTCGGCGAAACGGGCGTTCAGTGGATTATGGCGGACGGCTCGAATTTCGGGGGGGCGACAATCGTGCTCAAAGGAAGTTCTCTGTTGATTGCGGCAAATGAGGACGTTGTGATTTCTAACGCCGTTCGCCTTGACGGCCCTGCTGCGATTTGGGCAGATCGGTCGGCAGATCGCCATTTCACTCTCAACGGCGGTGTTTCCGGCTCAGGGGCTTTCACGAAAGCCGGGGACGGCACAGTGACGCTCGGCGGAACAAGCACGTTCACCGGCAATCTTACGGTTGCGGGTGGTACTCTCGAACTTGTCGGCACGAGGACTTCCACGAGCGGAAGCGTCACGATCAATTCCGGCGCGACGCTCGACATCGGCAACGCGACAGGAAAGCTTTACGCTACTGGAGATCCTTATGTAAGTAGTCCCCGTATTACAATCGCCGGCACGCTGAAAGTTTACGACTACACTTATGGGGGATCGCTCGGTAATCTGCTGACGAACGGAAACGGGACCAATGCCGTGAAGCTCGACGGTGGCACGCTCGTCTTCACGCATTCGCACGAAGCGAAGCGCGGCACGGACGTGACATCGAACGGCGGCACCGTTTCCGTCGACGCTGGCGTCGAAATAACGCTGATCGGGAACGACTACGGCAATGCGTTCACGACCAACGGCGGCACGCTGCGGCTCGGCGGTGCGGGCAATCTTACGCTTTCTGGTACAAACGGAATTGTCACGGGTTCCGCCGCTGTGGAAAAATTCGGTGCGGGCACGGTAACGTTTTCGGGCGCGAACACTTACACGGGCGCGACCACCGTTTCTGCGGGGCGTCTCGTCGCGTCGAACGCGAATGCACTTTCCGCGACCGCGTCGCTGACGGTCGCCGACGGCGCAGAAATTTCGACGGCGGGGAACGCTGTCGTGCTCGGCGCCACGGGCGCGACGATTACGATTAACGGCACGTACATCGTGACGGCGGGCGGCTCGCTTGCGTCAGACGGAGCGATTACAATCGGCTCTACGGGAAAAATCGACATTTCCGGACTCGAAAGCGGCGAATATACGATTTTCGTTGGAACCGGAGCCGTTTCCGGACTGGCTTCCGGAAACATCGTCGACGCTGGAAGAGGCGGACGCGATACAATAGCACTCGCTTCAGACTCCAAGTCGTTCACGCTGACGAGAGGAGCGGTTTATAATCTGACCTGGACGAGTGAAACGGGTACGTGGGATACGAACACGACTTGGCAGAACAACGACGCGTCGAGCTCCGTGCCGAATCCGACCTTTGCGGACGGAGACACGGTGACGTTCACGGCGAGCGAAACGGCGGCGACCGCGATTTCCGTCGTCGGCGCGAAAGAGGCAAAAGCGGTGAACGTGACGGGCGGCAACTACACGTTCAGTGCGGGAACGGGCGGTTCGCTTTCCGTGCGCGACGCGTTGACGATTTCCGGAGCTTCGACGACGCTGACGCTGAACAGCGGTCTGCTCGGTACGGTCGGCGACGGCATCGTGATCTCCGACGGCGGCAAACTCATCATGGGAACGGGAGCGTCTCTCGGCGCGAACAACGTAGATCTTTCCGGCGGTACGTTGGAGGCGGACGGTCACACGCTGTCCGGGCTGATCACGGGTTCCGGAACGTTGTCCAAAGTCGGAACGGGAACGCTTTTTGTGACGAACAACACGAACGATATTTCGGGAACGGTGTCGGTCGCTGCAGGCGTACTCATCGTCGGCGCGGCAAATACGGGTGGGACGGGTGCTGTCGCACGGCTTTCTTCTGCGGAAGCTCCCGCCTCTATCGTCGTCGAAAGCGGCGCCGCGTTTAAGACGCACTTGGGCGGAGGAGCACCGCAAAACGACGGTAACGTCGTCGCCACGTCTTCTGAGGAGTTCGCCGGCAATTTTTATCTGAAAGACGGCGCAACCTTGGGCAACATCGACGGGCATGTCGCGCTTACGGGCGACATCGTTTTCGGCGCGACGGACATGACGGGCGCGCATTCGGAAAGCTCGACCGTCACGCTGACGCAGTATTGGCAGAAAACCGTTGAGCTTGCAGGTGTGCTTTCCGGCGCGGGTACGGTGAAGCTCACCAGCCCGGCGGCGCAACCTAACGCTTTTTACAAGATTTCCGGAGACGAGAATACGTTCTCGGGAACGTATAAATTAGAAAATGCCACAAATAAGACCAGTACATTGGTGCTGAGCTCGCAGAACGCGGCGAAAGACGCGAAAGTCAATCTTTCGACGTCGGGAGCGCGGATTTTCCTCGGCGCGGCAAACGTGACGATTGCCGGGCTCGGAGGTGTTTCCGGTTCCACGATTCAGCTGACCACGGAATCGGGCGCGCCGTCGGCTTCGACGCTGACGGTGAACCAGGCGACGAACACGACGTTCGCGGGAACGATTGCGGTTGGCGTTGCGCTCGTGAAGACTGGCGCGGGAACGCTGACGCTGAGTGGAGACAATTCCGCGAATTCGAGTGGTGTGATGATTTCGCAAGGTGTGTTGGCGGCGGCGCACGCGAATGCGTTTGGCTCGACGGCGGCGCAGGTTAAACTTTCCGGCGGTCAGCTGAAAGTCGGGAACGGTGTGACGCTTGCGCAGACGAGCATCGAAATCGTGCTGAGCGACGCGTATTCCTCGACGGCTGCGATTACCGGTGCGGGTGAGCTCGCGGCAGGCGCGACGATCACGATTGCCGACATTCAGGCTGCCGCCCTCGTGGCGGAAAGCGCGCTCGCCAACGATTCGTGGACGTTCCAGATCGCGACGGCGGGTTCGACGATCGCGGATTCGCTTGCGAAGGAGAACTTCGTGCTCGCGGAAGCCTTGCAGGGTACGTGGCAGATTTCGGACTACGCGAACGGCATGCTGACGCTGACGATTCCAGAGCCGTCGGTGTTCGGGCTGTTGGCGGGTCTCGGAGCGCTTGCGCTCGCGGGAACGCGCCGACGCCGGAAGAAAGCTTAAAGTTTAAGGCTTAAAGCTTAAAGAGGCGGGAGCGCCGCTTCTTTCAGCTCTCAGCCCTAAGCTCTCATCCATTTTTCTTAGTGTGTGTTAGTTAGTGTGTGCGTCCCCGGGGAGAGATCCTCGGGGACGTTTTTTTACCACGGAAACTCACGGAAATCCTCACGGAAGCTCGTGGAAACACGCGGTGACTCCGAGCTCCCGGCGTTTCGGGGTTTTTCCGTGCAGATTTCCGTGAGTTTCCGTGGTCAGGAAAAAGGAGTTAGCGTCTGCGAAAATCTGCGGGATCTGCGGGAAAAATTGCAGCCGCGAATTTCGGGGGCAAGCGGGACGCTTACCCTCCATTAAGAATTCGTGCAATTCGCGGATTCTCCGTCCGCGCGGACGCGGCAGAGCGGGGCGCTCATCGCGTCGCGGCGGCGGCGGAATTTTCCGTTTCCGCGAGGCCGTCGAGGACGGTGCCGGGGCCGGAAAAGAGCTCGCCGAGAATGACGGGCGCTTCGCCTTTTTTCAGAAAGACGTTCACGGGAACGGCGGCGCGCCCGTATTTCCGCAGCTCGGCGGCGATGGTCGCGTTCCGGTTCGTCCAGTCGGCGCGCATCGTCACGACGCCCGCGTCGCGGAACGCCGCGCGCAGCGTCTCGTCGGAATAGACGCGTTTGTTCACCTGGCAGGTCGTGCACCAGCGCGCGGTGAAATCGACGTACACGATCTTGCCCGCGTCGAGCGCGCGCGCCTGCGCCTCGGGCGTCCACGGAATCCATTCCTCGCTCTTCTTTTCGCCGAGGAGCGTTCCCGCGTAGATCAGCGTTCCCGCGAAGACGGCGAGCGCGGCGAGCGTTCCCGCGACGCGCGTCGCGCGCGGACGCCACGCGACCGCCCACTTGCCGTAGATCCAGCACGCGAGCGCGACGAACGCCAGCGAGATCAGCAGATCGCGCTGCGCGAACGCGTCCTCGATCTGCCCCATCAGCACCCAGACGAAATACAGCGCGGGCGCGTAGAGCAGAAACGCCATCGCCTGCTTGAAGGTCTCCATCCACGCGCCGGGCTTCGGCAGAAACTTCAGCAGCGACGGCGCGCACGAGAGCAGCATGTACGGCGCGGCGAGCCCGACCGCGATCGCCGTGAACAGCGCGAACGAAGGCCCCGCGGGCAGCGTCAGCGCGCTCCCGAGCGCGGGCGCGAGAAACGGCGCGGCGCACGGCGTCGCCACGATCACGGCGAGCACGCCGGAAAAGAACGAACCCGCGTAGCCGGATTTTTCCTGCAGACCGCCGCCGACGGAAGTCGCGCCGACGCCGAACTCGAACACGCCCGACATCGACAGTCCGAACACGAACAGCAGTACGATCATGCCGTACACGAACGCCGGCTCCTGCAGCTGAAAGCCCCAGCCGAGCTGCTCGCCGCCGCTGCGCAGCGCGACGAGCACACCCGCGAGCGCCCAGAA
The DNA here is from genome assembly GCA_004558035.1 of Opitutia bacterium. Taxonomy (GTDB): domain Bacteria; phylum Verrucomicrobiota; class Verrucomicrobiia; order Opitutales; family UBA953; genus Spyradosoma. The sequence continues at coordinate 39,354 of SFEJ01000004.1, read as the reverse complement.
CGACGCCAGCACGCCCGCGCCGAACACGAAGCCGTGGCGCGCGATGCTGCTTTTTTCCGCGCCCGCCTTGCCGACGAAGTGCATGATCTTCAGCCCGAGCACGGGAAACACGCACGGCATCAGGTTCAGAATCAGCCCGCCCGCGAACGCCGCCGCGAGCGCGCCGAGAAACGCGAGGTCGAAGGAAAATTCCGGCGCCGCCGACGCCGCGGGCGCGGGAACGTCCGCCGCGGGAACGGCGGAGGCGGCGAGGATTTCGCCGGGAGAAATCTCAAACGCGTTCCCGTCGCCGTCCGTGAGCACGCCCGCGAGCTCGCGCGCGTCCGCGAGCGTCTCGCCCTCGTTGAGCGGGAGCGCGAACCGCGCCGCGCCGTCCGCTTCGATCGCGGGAACGACGTTCGCCGCGGCGACCGAAAATTTCTGGGCTTCGGGGAAAAAGCGCGCGCGCGCGTCGAGCGGCTCGCCGTTTTTCTTCACGACGACGAGCTCGGGCGCGCCGGCGGCGGCGGGGCGGAATTCCGCGCGCGTCTCGCCGCGCCGCGGGAACGCCTTCCGCGCCTCGGCGAAAAGCTCGGCGTTCGCGGGAACGGCGGCTTCGCCCGCGGGCGCGACGGCGACCGACGCCTCGATCTCCGCGTCCTGCGGGTAGCAGCCGTCGTCGTCGCAGGCGAGCCAGGACGCCGTTCCCGCGAGCTTCAGCGCGGCGCCCGCGGGAACGTCCGGCGCGAGCTTCACGGGAATTTCGACGTAGGCGGCGTCCTCGTGCACGTAGCTGCCGATGCCCATGAGCTCGTAGAACTTCGGCGCGGACCAGCGCCATTCGCCGAACTCGACGCCGGCGGGAACGTCGCGCCATTCGACGGAAAGCGGCATGCCCGCCTCGCCGGGATTCTTCCAATAGACGTGCCAGTGCGGGCGCAGGGAAATCCTGACGAGCAGGGAAAATCCGCCGCCGGCGGGAACGCGTTCGGCGTCCGCGGCGAGCGCGACGGTCGTCGCGGGCTCGGCGGCGGCTTCGGCGAACGGCGCGCCCGCGTCGGCGAAGAACGGGAACGGCGCGGCGTCCTCCTGCGCGTGCGCCCCCGCGCACGCCGCGAGAAACGCGAAACAGACGAAAAACAGCTTCTTCATAATAAAAAAAAATTAAAAATTTAACTGGAAGTAATGGAAGTGAATAGAAGTTTAAGACTTCCGCTTCTGCAGGGCATAAACCCGTCTGATGCCGTCGCGAAGACTTTTCACGTTGAAATTGATCAGCAGCCCCGACGAATGTCCCGCGATCCGAATGTAGCTCATGAGTTGAGCGACGTGCAGCGGATGCAGCTCCGCGACGGATTTCAGCTCCACGATGATTCGGCCTTCGACGAGGAGATCCAGACGATAGGCGCAGTCCACTTTCTCGCCTCGGTATTCCACCGGAAGCGCGACTTCCGACTCCGAAGAAATCCCGCGAAGCTGAAGTTCGCGCTTGAGGCATTTCGCGTAAGCCGATTCGAGCAGCCCAGGTCCCAAAGCCGTGTGGACGGCGTAAGCCGCATTCAGAATCTCGCTGAAAAGCGCTTCCGTGTCTTGCGGCGGACGGGAGGACGGCATGAAGACTTCTTTCAAAACTTCTATTACTTCCAGTAAAAAAACGAGGACGAGCGACCTTGCCGGTTCAGTTCTTGTTGCTCTCCGCGTCGAGTTTCGCGCGTTCTTCGGCTTCGATGCGGGCGCGGATCTTGGCGCGCTCCTCTTCCTCGATGAGCCTGCGGCGGACGTCGGCGCGCTCCTCGTCCTCGATCGCGGACTTCACTTCGTCCTCGATCTCCTCGCTCGCCTTCTTGAATTCGCGGCGCGCCTTGCCGAGCCCGCGCGCGAGCTCCGGCAGCTTCTTCCCGCCGAAGAGCAGCAGCAGCACGACGAGAACGACGAGGATGGTGACGCCCGTGGGCAGGGCGAAGATGATATTCGAAAAGTTCATGGCGGTGACGGAATTGATGCGGAAACTATGCGTTCCCGCGCGCGTTCCCGCAACGCATTTTTTCCCGCGCGGGAACGCCCGCGGCGGCGGCTTTTCCTTTTGACCTCGCGGCGCGGGAAAGCTTGAATTGCCGGCATGAAACCCCATTCAGTTTTCCCTGCGGTCTTCGCGGCCGCGCTTGCCGCCTTCGTCGCGCCGTGCGTTTCCGCCGCGCCCGCGAAGGACATTTTCCCGACGCCGCAGCAGGTGAAGCCCGCCGGCTCTCAGAAGATTCCCGCGAGCGCGCTTTCCGCCGCCGCGGCGCGCAAATATCCGTCGATCGCCGCCGCGTGCAGGCATTTCAAGGGCAAGAAGATCGCTCCCGCGGGCTCGGTGAACATCGTCTTCGAAAAGGACGGCGCGACGCTGAAGAAACGCCTCGCCGCGGCGAAGGTGAAGCCCCGCGAAGGCGCGTATTGGCTGAACGTGACGCCGAAGGGGATCTGGATCAGCGCCGCGGACGCGGACGGCGAATTCTACGCGGTGCAGACGATCGCGCGCATGATCGACATCGACGGCGAGATCGCCTGCGGCGAAGTGCTGGACTGGCCGGACGTGCCGTTCCGCGGCGTCATCGAGGGCTACTACGGCGATCCGTGGCACCCGGACGCGCGCATCTCGCAGTACGAGCTTTACGGGAAGTTCAAGATGAACACCTACATCTACGGCCCGAAGGACGACAAGTATCACCACGCGCACTGGTGGGAGCCCTACCCGAAGGAGCAGGCGGAGCTGCTCAGAAAGCAGATCAAGGCGGCGACGGACAACCACGTCCGCTTCGTCTGGGCGGCGCACGTCGGCAGCATCATCAACAATCCCGGGAACGCGGACGCGGACATGAAGAAGCTCGTGGACAAGTTCGAGCTGATGTACGGGCTCGGCGTGCGCGCGTTCGGCGTGTTCTTCGACGACATCTTCACGCACAACGGCGAGCTGCAGGCGCGCGTCTGCAACTACGTGCAGGAAAACTTCATCGCGAAGAAGAACGACGTGGCGCCGCTCGTCATGTGCCCGAGCCAGTACAACAAAGGCTGGTCGGGCGGCGACTATCTCGACGTGCTCGGCGAAAAGCTGCACCCGAGCATCAACGTCATGTGGACGGGCGATTCCGTCTGCACGGACATCACCGAGGGCACGGTCGATTGGGTGAGCAAGCGCATCCGCCGCGCGCCCTACATCTGGTGGAACTGGCCGGTCATCGACTACGCGCGCAGCGCCGCGCTGTGCATGGGGCGCACCTACGGCCTCGATCCGAAGACGAAGGGCAAGATCGTCGGCATGACGGCGAACCCGATGGACAAGCCGGAGGCGTCGAAGATCGGCGTTTTCGGCACGGGCTGTTGGGCGTGGAACACGGGCGCGTTCGATTCGCAACGCGCGTGGAAGGAAGGCTTCGCGCTCGTTTATCCGGGCGTTTCCGCGAAGGCGATGTACGAATTTTCCAAGCACAATTCCGACCTGGGCCCGAACGGGCACGGCTACCGCAAGGAGGAATCCGTCGATTTTCAGCCGACGCTCGAAGCGGCGAAAAAGGAGCTGGAGGGCGGCAAGCTTTCCGCGGGAACGAGGAAGGCGCTCGTCGCCGAATTCGAAAAGATGAACGCCGCCGGGCGCAGGCTCGCGAAGGAGATGCCCAAGGCGAACCCGCGGCTGTGGCACGAGCTCGAATACTGGATCAAGGGCTTCTCGATGCTCGGCGAGGCGGGCGAGGCGACCGTCGAAATGGCGGGCGCGGGAACGCCGGAGAAGAAGCTCGAGGCCGCCGGGCGCGTCGCCAAGGCGTTCGACAGGATCGAGCATTACTCCGAGGCGCGCATGAAGCGCAGCAACGAGGAGACCGTCATCGGGCGCAAGGATTCCAACGCGCTGAAGGTCGCCGGGCTGCACGTGACGCCGTTCGTGCGCGAGGCGTTCCGGGGCGAATGGGCGAAGCTGTGCCGCCAGGTCGGCGCCTCCGCGGGCGCCGCGGCCGCCGCCGGCGGGGAAGGCTCGGGATTCGTCGTCGTGACGGACGTTCCCGCGCTGAAGAGCGCCGAGCCCGTGCGCGAGGAAGGCAAGTTCGTGCGGCTGAAGAAGTTCGAGCCGTTCACGCTCGCGCCGAAGCAGTTCGTCGGCATCGGCCTGCCGGAAGGCATTCACGGCGAATACGTCCATCTGCGCCTCGAGAACAAGGACGCGTCGAAGAGCGGCGCCGTCGAAGTCTCCAGGGACGGCGTGAAGTGGGAAAAGCTCAAGACGGAAAACAAGGGCGCCGAGCTCGAAGGCAGGCTCGACGCGGGGCGGAAGATCCGCTTCTTCCGCTACGTGAACACGTCCGGCAAGCCGCTGAACATCAAGCTCGAGGAATTCAAGTTCGACGTTCCCGCGGACGCGAAGGCGACTTCGCGCGCGAGCATGACGGACGGCGACCCGTTCTCCGGCTACGCGTTTTCCTCGGCGGCGACGCTGCCGGCGGAGAAGGGCGCGCGGCGGACGTTCGTGCTTTCGAGCGATCCCGCGAGCGTGAAGGTCGAGGCGGACGGCTCGATCAAGATCACGCCGCCGAAAGGCAAGAGCGTGACGGTCTTCGAGATTCTCCGCGCGAAGTGAATTAGAGAAGTGATGAGGTTATGAAGGTTATGGAGGTCGAAAAAGCTTAAAAGCTGAAGCGTCCGATCTTCTTTCGTCGAAGCCGAACTCAATGAACTTCATAACCTCGTCACCTCATAACCTCATAACCTCATAACCTCCTTTAAAACATTGCGAAACCCGCTGGAAAGTCGTTTCATTTCTGACTGATTTTATGCCGAACGAACCGCGAAGAACCATTCTTTTCGTCTGCACCGGGAACACCTGCCGAAGCCCGATGGCGGAGGCGCTTTTCCGCGCGGAGCTGGCGCGCGCCGGGCTCGCGGACGCGTTCGACGTCGCTTCGTGCGGCGTTTCCGCGATGGACGGCGAGACGGCTTCCGTGAACGCCGTCCGCGCGGTCGCCGAATGCGGCGCGGATCTTTCCGCGCATCGTTCCCGCCGCATCTCCGAGGCGATTCTGGCGCGGACGCTCGTCCTCGTCGGGCTCACGCGCGGGCACGTCGAGGCGGTCGAAGAACTTTTTTCCGAACTGCCGCCGCACGTGCTCGTCGTGAACGTGCCCGATCCCTTCGGCGCGACGCTCGACGGCTACCGCGCCGCGCGCGACGCCATACGCGCGGCGTTCCCGCGGCTCATCGAATTCTTAAGCAAACTCCCGGAGGCGAAGACCGCATGACGGACGACGACGAACTGACCCAGGAAATCAACGGAGAAGGCGCTTCCGACCTCGTTTCTCCGCAGGATTTCGTTTACGACCGGCCCTTCGAGTTCGAGCTCGGCGGCTCGATTCCGAACTTCACGCTGCGCTACGAGACCTACGGCGCGCTCAACGCCGACAAGTCCAACGCCATTCTGATCTGCCACGCGCTCACGGGCGACCACCACGTCGCCGGGCGCCATCGCCCCGAGGACAAGCGCCCGGGCTGGTGGGACCACTTCATCGGGCCGGGCAAGGCGGTGGACACGCGCAAGTATTTCGTGATCTGCTCGAACTGTCTCGGCGGCTGCAGCGGCTCCACGGGACCGACTTCCGTGAACCCCGAGACGGGCGATCCCTACGGCATCGATTTTCCGGTGCTGACGTTCCGCGACATGGTGCGCGCGCAGAAGCTGCTGATCGATTCGCTCGGCATCCGGCGCCTCCACGCCGTCATCGGCGGCTCGATGGGCGGGATGCAGGCGCTGATCTGGGAGATCGAATTCCCCGACATGGTGAAGAACGTCATCGCCATGGCGTGCGCGGCGAAGCAGAACACGCAGGCGACGGCGTTCAATTCCGTCGCGCGCGCCGCGATCACGCAGGACCCGAACTGGCTCGGCGGCTACTACGGCGAACTCGAGGGCACGGGACCGCGCAGCGGGCTCGCCGTCGCGCGCATGATGGCGCACATCACCTACCTTTCCGACTTCAGCCTGACGGCGAAGATCCGCCGCGAAAAATCGCCTGAGCTGCCCGGCGGGCGCATCAAGACCGGCGAATTTCTCCGCAAGATCACCTTTCCGATCGAGAGCTATCTGCACCACCAGGGCGAAAAATTCCTCGACCGCTTCGACGCGAATTCGTACCTCTACATCACGGCGGCGAGCGACTTCTTCAACCTCGCGAAGGAGCATTCGCTGGACCAGACTTTCGCCTGCGTGAAGGCGCGCACGCTCGTCGTCGGCTTTTCGACGGACTGGCTCTACCCGCCGTGGCAGAACCGCGAAATCGTCATCGCGCTGAAGCGCGCGGGCAAGGACGCGCGCTACGTCGAGATCGAGGCCGTCGCCGGGCACGACTCCTTCCTGCTCAACTCGCCGCATCTGTACGAGACGACGGCGCGTTTTCTCGAGGAGAACTGAACCATGCGCGGCAAAGGCAAAAAGAAGAAGACCGATCCCGTCGCGCTCGGAAGCCCGTTCATGCGCATTCCGCACATGCCCGTCGCCGTCGCGCGCTGGCTGATCGACGCCGGTTATTCCGACGTCTTTCAGCTGCGGGGACGCTCCGCGGATTCGCTTTTCGCGGAAATCCGCAAGCACGATTTCGCCGCCGAACCCGCGGTCGCGCTGCCCGCGCTGCGCCTCGCCGTCTATTTCGCGGAGAACGAAGGCTCCGCCGACCGCGCGCTCCTCGACCTTCAGGCCTGGCAGTGAGGCGAGCCCGGCGGCGCGCCTTTTAAGCTCCTCGACTTCTTCGATTCCTCAACCTTTTTTTTCAAAAATGCTTTTCGATTCCGTCATTTCCGCACATTACTCCCCGAGCGACTTTCCCGCGCTGAACGCCCAATGCGAAACCTGGGCGAAGACGCGCCCGCTCGCCGGCCTGAAGATCGTCGACGCCACGCCCGTCTTCCGCAACACGCTCACGAAGTGGCGCGCGCTGATCGCCGCCGGCGCCGAGCTTTCCGTCGGCGTCACGGAGCTGTTCCCGCACGCGCCCGACGTCCGAAAATACCTCGAATCCGAGGGCGTTCCCGTCGTGCGCGACGACGGCGCGAAGTTCGACGCGGACCTCGTGCTCGACAACGCGGGAGCGTTCGCCGCGTGGCGCGCCCGCATCGGACGCGTCGAGCTGACGCGCTCCGGCGCCGAAAAATACGCGGGCGCCGCCGAACCCGTCTTCTTCGCCGACGGCGGAAGAATCAAGCGCATCGAAACCTGCCTCGGCACGGGCGAAGGCTATTTCCGGGCGATGGAGGCGCGCGGCTTCGGCGACTGGACGGGGCGGAACCTGCTCGTCTTCGGCAGCGGCAAGGTCGGCTCGGGTCTCGTCTTCCACGCGAAGAAAAAAGGCGCGCGCGTCGCGGTCGTCACCGATCCCGCGACGGCGACTCCGCTCGTGCGCCGACTGGCGGACGCGATCGTCGATTTCCGCGACGAAAAGGGCGTGCTCGCCGCCGTCGGCGAGGCCTTCGCCGTCGTTTCCGCGACGGGCGTCCGCGGCGCGCACGACCGCGGAACTCTTCCCGAGGCGCTGACGCGTTCCCGCGCGCTGCTCGCGAACATGGGCGTCGAGGACGAATTCGGCCCGCGCGTTCCCGCCGAGCGCGTGCTGGGCGGCAAGAAATCGCTGAACTTCTTTTTGGACGAGCCGACGCACCTGCGCTACATCGACGCGACGCTCGCGCTGCACAACGCGGGCGCGCTCTTTCTCGCCGAGCGCGCGGGAACGCTCCCGCCCGGACTGATTTTCCCGCCCACGGAAATCGAGGACGAAATCCTGCGCGTCACGCGTTCCCGCGGCGTCATCGCCGACGAAATGGCCGTTCTCGCCGAGCTCTGACGCGCCTCTCCGCGGCCCGGATTCACTTTCCCTCGGGCGGACGAAAAAACGCTCGCGCGTTCCCGCGAAAACGGTATTTTCCCGAGACCATGAAATCCCTTGCCCGAATCTCCGCCGCGGCGCTCGCCGCTTCGCTCCTCGCGCTCTCCGCCTCGGCGGGAACGCGGTCCGAAACGCCCGCGCCGCGCGTTCCTGTGATCGCGGGCGACGCCGACCACGCGCCCGTCTTCGAGACGCGCGCCGAGCGCGACGCGCGCATGCGCTGGTGGCGCGACGCGAAGTTCGGCATGTTCATCCATTTCGGGCTTTATTCCGGGCTCGCGGGCGAATGGCGCGGAAAATACGCCGGCGGCGAATGGATTCAGAAGAACGTCGAGACCGACACCGAAACCTACCGCGAGGAAGCGTTCCCGCGCTTCGCGCCGAGCGCCGACGCCGCCGAGCAGTGGGCCGCGCTCGCGCAGGAGGCCGGCTGCCGCTACGCCGTGCTGACGACGAAGCACCACGACGGCTTCGCGCTCTTCGACTCCGCGCAGACCGACTACGACGCGCAAGACCGCTTCGGGCGCGACCTCGTCCGCGAGTTCACGGACGCGTTCCGTTCCCGCGGAATCCGCGTCGGCTTCTACCATTCCGTCATCGACTGGTCGCACCCGAACTACGACTACACGATCTGCCCGCAGCTGTGCTACCCGAGCGGCCAGATCGCGTGGCGCGAAGGCGTTCCCGGGCGCGAGATCGACCACGCCGTTTACCTGCGCCATCTCAAAAACCAGGTGCGCGAGCTGCTCACGAACTACGGGAAAATCGACGTGCTCTGGTGGGACTATTCGCAGGGCGCGGCCTCGGGCAAGCGCGGCTGGGACGCTCCCGCGCTCATCGAAATGTGCCGCGAGCTGCAGCCCGACGTCGTGATGAACAACCGCCTCTACGCCTACGGCGGCTTCGACACGAACGCGAACGTGCGCCTCGACCTGCGCTGCGGCGACCACATGGCGCCGGAAAAACACATTCCCGCGCACGGCTATCCCGACACCGACTGGGAAAGCTGCATGACCGTCGGGCGCCATTGGGGCTACTCGAAGTTCGACGGCGACTTCAAGTCCGCCGAAACCGTGATCCGCCAGCTGGAGGAATGCACGGCGAAAGGCGGCAACCTGCTGCTGAACGTCGGCCCGAAGGCGGACGGAAGCGTTCCCGAAAACGTCGCGGCGGTGTTCCGCGCCGTGGGCGCCTGGCTGCGCGTGAACGGCGAAGCGGTTTACGGCACGCGCCCGTATTACGGCTTCGAGGGCGCGTTCGCGTCGCGGAGCGCGGACGGAAAATTCGCCTACGTTTTTCTGCCGCCCGCGGGAACGCCGCACCCGGAAAATCTGCCCGAAGGCGAAATCCTCGGCGGCGACCCGAACGCGCTCTGCCCCGTGATGAAAGTGAAACTCGACGAAACGAAATGACGACGACCATGAACGACGACGCTCAAAAAATCCGCCCCGACGCGCTTTTCCTCGACCGCGACGGCACGCTCATCTTCGACAAGGACTACCTGCACGAGCCGGAAAAGGTGGAGCTCATTCCCGGCGTCCGCGAGGCCGTCTGCCGCGCGCTCGACTCCGGCTGCCTGCTTTTCCTGCTCACGAATCAGAGCGGCATCGGACGCGGCTTCTTCACGATGGCGGATTACGAAAAATGCCACGCGCGCTTCCTCGAGCTGCTCGGCGTTCCCGCGGACGCGTTCGCGGCGTGCGGCGTCGCGCCCGAGGCGCCGGACCGCGAATCGCGCTACCGCAAGCCGAAGCCGGACTTCATTCTCGAACAGCTCGCGGCGTTCCCGCGGCTGCGCCCCGAGCGCTGCTTCATGGTGGGCGACCGCAAGTCCGACTGGCTCTGCGGGCTCAACGCGGGCATCCGCTCCGCCGCCGTCGCGACGGGCAAGCCGATCGACGCGGAAACGCGCCGCTGGCTCGCCGAAAACGGCGTCGCGCTGCACGCGGATTTCCCCGCCTTCGTCGCCGCGGAATTCTGAGCTCTCGCAAAGGCGCGAAAACACGAAGAAGGACAGGCTTCCCGCCTGTCCTTCGAAATTTTTTAGGCGGACGCTTCTCTGGCCTCACCGTCGAATTCTCCGAAAAATGACCATGAACGACGACGTATTCGACGCCAAGCTCAAGCACATCGGAGACAGCATCGACAAAGTGCGCGAAGAAGGACGACTGCGCGGAGAACGCCAGGAAAAAGACACCGCCGAAATCAAGGACAAGCTCGACGACCTGGCCACCACCTCGGCGCGGCACGACGAGCGGATCAAGGTCGTCGAAACGGGCGTGAAGTTCAACCGCGAGCTGATCTGGAAAATCCTGGCGATCCTGGCGACGACGGGAGCCGTCGTCGAAAAAATCTTCAACTGAAAACTGAAACTCAACCGCGAATGAACACGAAAAAGACCCAAACGAAGAAACGCTTCGAACCGAGCGAAAACGAATTTTCGCTCGGCGGGAAGCGCTACGTCGCGAAGACTTTCAACCCCTGCAAGGGCTGCGTGTTTTCAAGCTTTCCGGGCAAGTGCAGCCAATACGCGCGCCCGCACTGCGATTCGTTGAGGCGCAAGGACGGCAGGGACGTCGTTTTCGTGCTGAAGGAAAGGAGGATTGAATCATCTCTTCTCGCCGTTCTTCCGTCCGTGAGTGTAAGCCCTATCCTCAAGGAGAAAGACGAGATAACAAAAACCGAAAACAAGGAAGGGAACGGCGAGCAGACACAAAAGCCCGATCCAGAACCCGAACAGTTCGAACGGAACCGCAACGAGACAAAGCCCACAAATCCAGAACGCGAATTTCAATATCGAGAAAATCACGCCTAAAAAGTCTTTGAATGATACTCCACTCGGTCCGAACATGACGGAAACATAAAACAACTCTTAAAAGAAAGTCAAAACAATGACGGGAACAGACGTTTTATTCAGATTCGGCGCTGACATCTCCGCAATCCGGGAAGCCAATGTAAAAATCGCGGACAGCGTCGCAGAAGCCGCAAGAAATTCAAAAAAATCGTGGCTGGAATTTTATGCGACGCTGACGATGGTCGGACACGGAGTCAGACGCCTCGCACAAATGTTCTCTTCGGCCTGGTCACAGGCGGCGCGGTTCGAGGACGCGGCGACGCGCCTCGCGCCGTTGATCGGCGGGCTGGAGCAGTCGAAGTCGCTCTGCGAAGAACTGCGCGACCAGGCTGCGAACGGAACGCAGAGCTTCGAGCAGCTCGCCTCCGTCGCCGGGCGCCTCGCGAGCGTCTTCAAGGACCGGAGCGACATTCTGAAGTGGACGGAGGCGTTTCACAATCTTTCCGCGGGCACGGGGCTCGTTGGCGGAAGGCGTTTTTCTGTTGAAACTCGGCGGGCGAAGGCTAAAAGTCATGGTCATGAAGAAAATTTTCGCGTTTCTGCTTTTGATTTGCTCGACTTTTGCGCTTTCCGGTGCGAAAGCGCCGGATTCTCCCGTCATGCGCGGCGGGCGCTTTTATAAAGACGAATGCGAAAAAATCTGGAAGGAGTGTTACGGGAAGATTTCCGTAACTCAGAATCGTTCCGAGGCGCGGTATTGGGTTTTTGTTGAAAAGAACAAGTCCGATGCAAAACTGTTGATTTCCCTCTGCGATAAATACAGGGCGAGCAAGCCTGGGCGGTGGTTTTTGTCCACGGATCCCTACGGAATAAAAATCGCGTTTGTTCAGTCTTGGCTGGAAGCGGACGTTACCGTTGCGTTTGTTCCCGAGGGGCAAGAACGCTTTAACTGGCGTTAATTGCTGCCGTAAAATTTTCGATACGCTTCGACGCCGACGCGCGCGACGGCGAGCGTCGAGCGCCTCGGCAGTCCCTCGAAGCAGAAGTCGAACGTCTCCGGCTCCGCCCGGTCTGACAATGGACAGTGAATAACGGATAGCGGATAATTATCAGTTATCAACTATCCATTATCCACTGCCCTCCGCCGCCGCGGCGCAGAGGCTCAGGTTGTAGAGGTCGAACGTCCGCGTCCTGTGGTGCTTCGTCTGTGTAGCGTGCCGGGGCAAGAGGAGTTCAGATGTTGAAGTCGATGATCTCGATGTCCGCATCCGTCACGTGTCGGCGCAGGTTTTTTCCTTCGATGATGAAGTTTTCGAAAAGGTCAAACTCGTCTTTGAATGCGCGGACAAACCGGGTTTGTGTATCGTGATTGTGCCCGGTCGTCTGAAAAAAAATATAGCCCTCCCGAAACTCTTTTGGGACGAAATCGAGCTTGAAGCAGGAAATCCAGTAATTTTTTCCGTTGCAGGAAAAACCGATTCCGATGCGATTTTCCGCGAGGTCTCCGAAGAAAGATCTCTCAAGAAATTTTTTGTATTCACCCGTATTCATCGCTTTGCAGTTTTTGCGTCATCGCGGATTTTTTCAAGAAGTTTTCGCTGGGCTTTCGTAAGCGGAAAGGGGTCTTTTGGTGCTTTTCCTGGAACCCAATGGTGAGCGTGCTCTTTCAGATTTTCATGTGGGGCCGTGTGAATTTCCATGACTTTCTTTCCGGTCCGCGGGTTCATGATAGAAATTTCCTTCACGTTCCCGTCCTTGTATCGAGAGACGTAAATTTTCGTTTTCGTCGGGGTGTGCATTGGCATCTGAGTTGGTATCGATTCGTCGCGCTTTGATATGAAGTGCGCGTTCCCCTTCACGTCCGTCGTTTTCCAAAGACGGCTCTTCGGATTCGATGCGAGTTCGGCGAGAGATGTTCTTCCGTGTCCCATCGTATTCAGTTTTCGTATACGCTGCGGAGCTCAGCGTTTCTTCGCGCGGCGTTTCATGATGGCTTCGGCGGCTTTTCTCATGCCGGAGAAAACGCCGCGGAGCGCGTCGGCGCCGAACTTCGCGACGTCGAACCTTCGGGACTTGGAATCGCAGTCCACGAAGCGCACCTCGACGGTCTGCGATCCGCCCGATTCGTCCATGACGCGGACGGATCCGTGCTTGAGCCCGTGCCGCGCGATCCATGCCGGCGGGCGGACGGCGGCGCAGCGCCGCGGCGAGCTGATCGCGCTTTCGGAGGCGAAGAAGTCCGCCTACGAGTTCGCGTCGCGCCTGCGCATGCTGCATCACCGTGCCGCGACGGTGGAGGCGGTGAACGAGATTTCCGCGCTGCTGCTGCTTTCCAGTTCTCAGACGGCGGATCTGCTGCGCTACATGGAGGGCTTTCACGAGCGCTTCTGCCGCGAAGCGGCGTCGGACGGCGGCAAGAATAACGGACAGTGAATAATGAATAGTGAATAACGCCTTGCGTTCGGCTTCGCCGAAAAAAGCTTAATAGCTGAACAGCTTAAGAGTTGAAAAAGAACGTTGAGAGGTGAAAGTAGAGAGTTGATTCGCGCCTTTCGGCGCGAGGAAAGTTTCCTCGGCGGAGCCGAATCAAGAGGCGGCGAAGCCGCCGATTTAACTCTCAACTCCTCAACTTTTAAGCTTTTAAGCTGATGACGTTATTCACTATTCACTGTCCGCTGCTCCGTTTTCCGTTGCCTGCCAGGCGCTCCACGCTTTATCCTCCGGTGGCATGAAAAAGATCGCTTTTTTTGTGCTGCTCGCCGTGGCGGCCGCCGTTTTCGTTCCCGTAGCTGCGGACGCGGCACGGCGTCCGTCCGATCGGGAGAAAAAGGAGCTGACGCGCAAGGAAAAAGCCGACATGTGCCACGGGAGAATAAAAATCGTAAATCAGGGAGGCGATTTTCTTGTTTCCGTGTCCGGATATGGTGCGGACATAGGCGTGAAAATCGTTCCCGCGGCCGGCGATGCGAGTTCTCCAGGTCGATGGAAACTCGTTTCGACAAGCCCGGACTGGACGGTTCGAATCGTTCCTGACGGAGGCGATTTTTCCGTTCGTTTTGAAAATTAAGATTTTTTGTTTCCGTAAAGTTCTGCGTCCCAGGCGCTTCCGGAGTGGGCGGCGGGCGTCGTCGGAAAATTAGCAATTGACAGCGTTCCCGCGCGGTTGTTCATCTGCGGCATTCCGATTTTCGCCATGAAGACTCTCGAAGAAATTTTCGTCCGCGTTCCCGAAGCCTCGATTTTCGGGGACGGAAAAATTCGTCCGGAAATCCTGATCACGGACAGCCGCCGCGTGATTCCGGGCGCGCTCTTCTTCGCGCTCGGCGGGCTGCGCACGGACGGCGCGCTTTTCGCCGCGGACGCGGTCGCGCGCGGCGCCGTCGCCGTCGTTTCGCGGGAACGTCTCGCGCTGCCGGCGTCCGTCGCGCAGGTGATCGTTCCCGACGTTTCCCGCGCGCTCGCGTTCGCCGCCGCCGCGTTTTACGGCGAGCCGCAGAAGGCGCTGAAGCTCGTCGGCGTCACGGGAACGAACGGAAAGACGAGCGTGACGTCGATCGTGCGTTTTCTGATGATGCGGCAGAGCGGGGCGCGGGCGCCGTGGGGGCTCATCGGCACCGTGCGCTACGAGCTGGGCGCGCGCAGCATGCCGAGCTACAAGACGACGCCGGAGTCGCTCGACGTGCTCGGCTTTCTCGCCGAGATGCGCGACGGCGGCTGCGAGGGCGCCGTGATGGAGGTGAGCTCGCACGCGGTCGCGCAGAACCGCGTTTACGGGCTGCCGTTCGACGTCGTCGCCTTCACCAATCTGACGCAGGACCACATGGACTATCACGGCGACATGGAAAATTATTTCGCCGTGAAGCGCCGCCTCTTCGACGGTTCGCAGGGCGCGTTCCCGCGCGTCGCGGTCGTGAACGCGGACGACGCGTACGGGCGGCAGCTGCTCGCGGCGGTCGCTCCGGAGACGCGCGTCGTCGTCTTCGGGACGGACGGCGGGAACGCGCCGGACGCCGCGGAGCGCTTCGAGGCGCGCGACGTCGTCTCCGACGCGGCGGGAAGCCGCTTCACGCTGGTCTGCCCGTCGGGAACGTTTCCGGCGAAAACGTCGTTGCCGGGTCATTACAACATCTCGAACGCGCTCTGCGCGCTCGCGGTCGTCTTCGCGCTCGGCGGGGACGTCGCGCGCGCGGCGGCGGATCTCGCGGATTTTCCCGGCGTTCCCGGCCGCATGGAGCGCGTCTCCGAAAATCCGTTTCCGTTCGACGTCTTCGTCGATTACGCGCACACGGACGACGCGCTGACGAACGCGCTCGGGATGCTGCGCAAGGTCGTCCGCGGCAGGCTGCTCGTCGTCTTCGGCTGCGGCGGAAACCGCGACCGCGGCAAGCGCCCGAAGATGGCGCGCGCGGTCCAGGCGCTCGCCGACTTCGCGTGGGCGACGTCCGACAATCCGCGCGGGGAGCCGCTCGAACGCATCTTCGACGACATGCGCGCGGGCGTCGTCGCGCCGGAGAAAATCGTCTTCGAGCCCGACCGCCGCCGCGCGATCGGGCTGGCGCTCGACGCCGCGGGCGCGGGCGACGTGGTGCTGATCGCCGGCAAGGGGCACGAGACGTATCAGGAATTCGCCGACGTCACGCTGCCGTTCGACGACCGCGCGGTCGCGCGGGAACTGCTCGCGCTGCGCGCCTGCCGCGTCGGGCCCTGAACGCGGGAACGCTCCGGCGGCTTCAGTTCGAAGGCCCTTCGCCGATGCTCACGAAGCGGACGGTGATGTCCTCCCCGATATCCACGAATCGGATTTTGAAGTCTTCGCCGATGTCCACGTAGCGCCAGAGACCGGGAGAATTTTCGCCGATGCTCACGACGCGGACGCGCAGATCTTCGCCGATGCCGACGACGCGCACCTTGGCGTCCTCGCCGATGCTCACGACGCGGATTTTTCCGTAGAGGCGCCGCGCGAGCGCTTGGCGGAACTCGCGGTCGGTGAGCTTGCGCTTCGGCAACGGCTCCTTCCGCGGTTTCTTCTTTTTGTTCGGAACGATGATCACGCGGCCGTCCGCGTTTTCGGCGGCGGGAACGGCGCTTTCCCCGAAGGAAGGCGCGGACGATGCCGCGAGCAGCGCGGCGGCGCAGAGAGCGAGAAGTCTTTTCATGGCGCGCGCATTATCGCGCGTCGCCGGGCGCCGGAGCAAGTTTTTTCAGGAGACCGCGGCAGCCGTTTTCGAGGATGTCGAGCACGCGGTCGAAGCCGTCGTCGCCACTCCAATACGGGTCGGGAACGCCGGGCAGGGCGGCGAAGTCTCCCGTGCAGAATTCCGTGAAGAGGCGGACTTTGCCGGCGTCGAATCCGCGGGGCGCGCGGGCGAGCACGTCGCGGCGGTTCTGTTCGTCCATGACGACGAGAAGGTCGAACGCGGCGAAATCCTCGTCGCGGAGCCGGCGCGCGCGGTGCGTGAATTCGAGGCCGCGGCGCGCTCCCGCGGCGCGCATGCGCGGGTCGGGCAGGTCGCCGACGTGCCAGTCGCCCGTGCCGCAGGAATCGCACGCGAGCGTTCCCGCGAGACCGGCTTCGGCGACGCGGCGCGAGAAGATGCCGTCCGCCGCGGGGGAGCGGCAGATGTTTCCGAGACATACGAAAAGAATTTTTTTCATGGAGGGGGAAAATTGCGCGTGAAAGAAAAATCCCGCATCGCTGCGGGATTTGAAGTGGGGTGGAAGACGAGACTCGAACCCGCGACCCTCGGAACCACAATCCGATGCTCTAACCGACTGAGCTACATCCACCGTAAAAGGAAACTCGATTAAGCCTTTTTTCGCGCGCGCCGTCAAGCGCTTTTTCTTGCGCGGAAAAATCTTGCGAATCCGCGGCGCGGGGTTTTCCCTTGACGCATTCCGTTCTTTCTCAGCCCGAAACCACTCCGCGCGGCGCGAAGGGAATGCCGTGAAAATCGGCGACAGACGCGCTGCGGTGACGAACGACTCGAGCTCCACGGGCGGTCCACAAGGGCGGACCGCGCGGGAACGCCAGTGAAGATCTTGCGGGAACGCCGTTTCCGGAATCTTTGCGAAGGCGGAGCGCGGGGCGCGGCGGAAACGCCGCACAGTTCGAAGTCCGAATATCTTGCCGCGCGGATTCCAAAAACGCGGCGCGCCGCCGGACGACGCGCCGTTCTTCACGCGAAACAATGAAGTCACAAAAATCCAAACCGCTCGCGGGAGCGTTGTTTTCCGCGGGCTTTTCCCTGAAATTCCTCCGCGCCTGCGGAGCCTTGCTGCCGGCGGTCGTCGTCGGCGTCGCCGCCGCGCCCTGCGCGTTCGCGGACGACGCTCCTCCCGAGCCCGCCGCTCCCGCCGCCGAAACGGCCGCGCCGAGCGCTGCGGAAACGCCGGAAAAAGTCGCCAAACTCCCGACGACTGTCGTCGTCGCTTCCCGCACGGAAGTCGAGCTCGACAAGGTCTCGCCCTCCGTCTCCGTCGTCTCCGGAGAAGAACTCGCCTCGCAGCAGGTGCGCAGCGTCGCCGACGCCCTCGGCCGCGAAGCGGGAATCACGATCTTCGGCGGCGTGAGCACGGGAACGCCGACCTCGCTTTCGATGCGCGGCACGAGTTCGCAGCAGACCGTCGTCATGCTCGACGGGCGCCGCATGAACAGCGGCATCTACGGACAGTACGGGCTGAACACGCTCACGACGGACAATCTCGCGAGCGTCCAGATTCTGCGCGGGAGCGCGTCCACGCTCTACGGCTCGGCGGCGATCGGCGGCGCGATTGATCTGCGCACGCGCAACGGGCTCGACTACGACAAGCCGACCGGCTCGATCTGGGGTGAAGGCGGCAGCTGGGGCACGCGCACCTTCGGCGCGGAAATCGCCGGAAACACCGACGGCGTCGAAACCGACCTGCCCTCCGGGCTCGGCTTTTCCGCGGGGCTTTCCTATTCCGCCTCCGACGGCTACAACTGGAACAACGACTACGAGCAGACGGCGTTTCTGCCGCGTCTCGACTGGGAGATTTCCGACAAGCTCTCGCTCAATCTCGTCGGACGCGTTTTTCAGAAGGACTACGGCTGCCCTGGCGACGGAATTTCGCCTTACACCAAGAGCTACACCGACCGCGAAAAGGACACGTCGTGGATGATTTCTCCGGAGCTCGTCGTCAGGCCGCTCGAGAACCTGCAGGGGAAAATCCTGTATTCGTATTCCGAATACAAGTCTGAAGGCTACGTCGGCGGGCTCGTGGACAACGAGAACAAGGCGCAGCAGGTCTCCATGCAGTGGGATTGGCAGGCGCTCGAAAATCTGCTCGTTTCCGCGGGCTATGATTTCATTCAGGACGACGCGTTCGCGCGCGGCGATCCGTCTTGGGGCGGCGTTCCCGCGAGCCTGCTGCAGTACAGCAATTCCGTCTGGGCGAACGCGCAGTGGGAACTCGTCAAGGATCTGAAGCTTTCCGCCGGCGTGCGCTACACGGACACGAACAAGTACGGCGACAGGACGACGTACGAGCTCGCGGCGCAGTATCGTTTCGACGCGACGGGAACGAGCGTCTTCGCGAAAATCTCGACGGGCTTCCGCACGCCGAGCTACACGGATCTTTCGCCGAACTGGGGCAACGTCGCCGCGGACTCGCTCGAAGCGGAGAAATCGACTTCCTACGAAATCGGCGTCAAGCAGGAGCTCTTCGACACGCAGGTGAACGTCGGCGCGACGCTCTTCCTCATCGACACGAAGGACAAATTCGTCGCGGACTATTCCGTCTATCCGGCGGTTCTCCGCAACATCGACGAGGCGCGTTCGAACGGCGTCGAGCTGACGGCGGAATGGACGCCCGAGTCGATTTCCGGGCTACGCGTTTACGGGAACGCCACGTTCCAGGACGCGTGGGACCGCAAGACGGACGAGCGCCTGAAGCTCGTGCCGCAGTTCATGGGAACGCTCGGCGCGGAATGGACGTTCGCGGAAGACTTCACGGTCGGTGCTTCGGGAACGTTCGTCAAGGGACGCGAAGGCGGTCAGCCGACGTGGCCCTACGCGCAGGCGGACATGGGCGACTACTTCGTCGCGCGCGTGTACGGCAGCTGGGTCGTCGCGCGCTACGCGGACGGACGCGAAAAGTTCTCGGTTTTCGGGCGTCTCGAAAACGCGCTCGACCGCGAATACGACGATTACAACATCGGCTACGAAGCTCCCGGATTCGGGGCCTTCGCGGGCGCGAAGCTTTCGTTCTGAGCGCTTCGGCGGCGAAAACGCGAAAGGGACGGGCGAAGCGGCCCGTCCCTTTTTTCGCGCCCGCTCCGCGGCGTTCCCGTCATTTTTTCTTCGCGTAGAAGAACACGCGCATGGGGTTATCTTTGTTTCGCCCTGTCGGGGCGCGTTTTCCCAACCCTTAACCCTTTAACCTTTTAATCTTTAAGCTTTTGCGGCCCGTTGAGCGCGCGGCAGATTTCGCAGACGTGCCCGTCGCATCCGCGCGCCGTGCAGTGTTCGCGTCCGTAGAAAATGATCTGCAGGTGCAGCCGGTTCCAGCGTTCCCGCGGGAAGAGCGCCTTGAGGTCGCGCTCGGTCTGTTCGACGTTTTTCCCCGAAGAGAGCCGCCAGCGCGCGGCGAGGCGGTGAATGTGCGTGTCCACGGGAAACGCGGGAACGCCGAACGCCTGCGACATCACGACCGACGCCGTCTTGTGCCCGACGCCGTCGAGCGATTCCAGGTCTTCGAAGTTCGCGGGAACGCGCCCGCCGAATTTCTCGACGATGTCGCGCGAGAGCGAAACGAGCGCGCGCGACTTGCGCGGGGAAAGCCCGCAGGGGCGGATGATCGCCTCGACCGTCTCGGGCGCGAGGCGCGCCATCGCCTGCGGCGTGTCCGCGAGCGCGAAGAGCGCGGGCGTCACTTCGTTCACGCGCCTGTCCGTGCACTGCGCGGAGAGCACGACGGCGACGAGCAGCGTGAACGCGTCCTTGTGCTTCAGCGGAATGGGCGTTTCCGGGTAAAGGCGTTCCAGCGTGTCGGCGACGAACTGCGCGCGTTCTTTTTTCGTCATGGCGGATGATTCTGCTGCTCCCGCGCCCGCGGCGCAAACGGAAAAGGACTTTGTTCAGTGCGCGCAGGGCGGAAGGCGTAAAGGAAGTGACAGGATCAGTGAACAGTTGATAATGGATAGTTGATAACTGATGATTATCCACTATCCGTTATCCATTATCCATTATCCGTTATTCCTGTCACTTTTCCTTTCCGCTCAGAACGTCCGCGAGGAGACCGAGAGCCGCGCGCGCCGCGAGGGATTTGACGCGTTCCCGCGTTTCGCCGGGGAAAAAGACGGTTTCGGAAAACGTCGCGCCCGGCGCGGCGACGGCGATGCAGACCGTGCCCGCGGGAACGCCGTCCTGCGGGCCGGGACCGGCGACGCCCGTCGTCGCGACGGCGAAATCCGCGCCGAGCGTCCGCGCCGCGCCGCGCGCCATCGCTTCCGCGCACTCGCGCGAGACGACGCCGAAGCGCGCCAGCGTTTCCGCGGGAACGCCGAGCGCGCTCCGCTTCACGGCGACGGAATAGGCGACGACGCCGCCGCGGAAGACGGCGCTCGCGCCGGGAACGTCCGTCAGTGCGGACGCGACCGCGCCGCCCGTGCACGATTCGGCGCAGGCGAGCGTCGCGTTCCCGCGCGCCTTCGCGGCGGCGAGCACGCGCGCGGCGAGTTCGGCGGGAGACGCCTCGGAAACGTTTCGCGTCGGAGACATCACGGAAAACCTTCGTCCCTCAGTCGGCGGTCTTCACGTGCTCCGCGTTCGCGCGGAGGCGTTCCCGCGTCTTCGCGACGCGTTCCCGCAGCGATTTTTCGTAGGCTTCGAGGTCGGCGATCGGCGCCTGCGCGACGCCGCATTCCGCGGCGGCCTTCGCGACGGCGACGCTCTCGCGCTCGAGAATGCGCGGGTCGAGCGGCTTGGGCAGCACGTAATCGACGCCGAAGGAGAATTTTTCCCCGCCGTACGCCTCGACGACGGATTCGGGAACGGGCTCCTTCGCGAGCGCGGCGAGCGCCTTCGCGGCGGCGATCTTCATCTCTTCGGTGATCCGCGTTGCGCGCACGTCGAGCGCCGCGCGGAACAGGAACGGGAAGCAGGAAACGTTGTTGATCTGGTTCGGCCAGTCGGAGCGGCCGGAGCCCATGATGCAGTCCGGGCGCGCCGCCTTGGCGTCTTCGTAAGTGATTTCCGGATCGGGATTCGCGCACGCGAAGACAATCGGCGAAGGCGCCATGAGCCCGATGAGCTCCTTCGTGAGCAGGCCCTTGCGCGAAAGCCCGAGAAAGAGATCCGCGCCCGCGAGCGCTTCCGCCATCGTGCAGGGCTTTTCCTGCGCGAACTCGCGCTTGCTTGCGTGCAGATCCGCGCGCGCGGCGTGGACGAGCCCCTTCGAGTCGAACATCCACACGTTCTCGCGGCGGACGCCGAGCGAAAGATAAAAGCGCGTGCAGGCGATCGCCGCCGCTCCCGCGCCGCTGACGACGACCTTCATCTTCGAGATGTCGCGCCCGGTGAGCTCCGCGGCGTTGAGCAGTGCCGCGCCCGTGATGACGGCGGTGCCGTGCTGGTCGTCGTGGAAGACGGGAATCTTCAGCTCCGCCTTCAGCCGATCTTCGATTTCGAAGCAGTCCGGCGCCTTGATGTCTTCGAGATTGATCGCCCCGAACGTCGGCTCGAGCGCCTTCACGGCGGCGACGACCTCGTCGGGCGTACGCGCCGCGAGCTCGATGTCGAAGACGTCCACGTCGGCGAACGCCTTGAAGAGCAGACCCTTGCCTTCCATGACGGGCTTTCCCGCGAGCGGGCCGATGTCGCCGAGCCCGAGAACGGCTGTGCCGTTGGAGACGACGGCGACGAGATTGCCGCGCGCCGTGTAGAGCGCCGCTTTCGCGGGATCGTCGCGGATTTCGAGACAGGGCGCGGCGACGCCGGGCGTGTAGGCGAGCGTCAGATCCTGCTGGGACGCGCAGGGAACGGTCGGGAGAACTTCGATTTTTCCGTGGCGCGGGAACGCGTGATAACGCGCCGCCTCCTGCGCCAGACTTGAAGATTTTTCTTGATTCATGTCGTTTGCAAAATAACCGATTTTCGCGGAAAAATAGGATTTCGCCGAAACTTTTTAAAGCAGAAAATCCGCCTCCCCGCGCCGCCGCGTTTTTGCATGAGCGCGCCCGTCCCGTATGCCCCGGAAATCCGAAAAGTTAAAGAAAAGTTTTATGGGAGAGGCGACATGGCTCCACGCTTCGCTCACCTGCCGCTTCCCCGAAATCCTTTTCGCACAAACTCCCCTTTAACCTTTAAGCCTTAACCTTTAAGCGCTCCTTTAAACACAGAGGAACGGAGAAACGAAGAAACAGAGCTCCGCGGGAACGAATCGAATCCCTTAAAATCCCCGAAATCTCTGTTCGTTTTCGCGTTCCCGCGGATTTTGAAAGCGCGTTGCGTTCCCGCGGCGAAGCGCGTAGGCTCGCGCTCCATGAATCACCTGCAGATCGCCTTTCTGATTCTGCTGCTCGCGAAGACGGCGGCGGATTTTTGGCTGGAACGGAAAAACCGCGCCTATGCGCTCGCGAAGGCGGACGAATTCGAGGCGAACGGTTTCGCCACGGCGCCCAAGCTCGGCGACGGGCTTTACGCGAATTACCGCAAGACCGTGAACTACACCGTCGAGAAGACGGATTTCGGCATGGTCGAGACCGCCTGGGACGCGCTCTGGTCCGCCGCGCTCGTGCTTTTTCTCTACGCGCCGCTGTGCGCGTTCGCGGGAACGCTGCTCGGCGCGGACGCGGTCGCCGTCGGCTCGTGGGCGCAGGTCTGGCGCGAGGGCGTCGCGCTCGCGGCGATTTCCGTCGCGCTCTCGCTGACGAGCATTCCGTTCGATCTGTATTCGACGTTCCGCATCGAGGAAAAATACGGTTTCAACAAGAGCACGGCGAAGCTGTGGATTACGGACCAGGTGAAGTCGGTCGCGCTCGGCTTCGTCATCGGCGTGCCGCTCGTCTGGGCGCTTTCGGCGTTTTATCACGCGCTCCCGCGGACGTGGTGGATCTTCGCGGCGTGCGCGGTCTTCGCGTTTCAGCTGGCGCTGATCGTCGTTTTCCCGAAATGGATTCTGCCGCTCTTCAACAAGCTTTCGCCGCTGCCGGAAGGCGAGCTGCGGGAACGCCTTGAAGCGCTCGCGACGCGCGCCGGCTTCGTCGCCGAAAAGATCGAAGTCATCGACGGCTCGAAGCGTTCCGGGCATTCCAACGCGTTCTTCACGGGCTTCGGGAAATGGCGCCGCATCGTCATCTACGACACGCTGATCGCGCAGCTTTCGCCCGCCGAAATCGAGGCGGTGCTCGCGCACGAAATCGGGCATTCCCGGCGCGGGCACGTCGCGAAGGGGCTCGTCTTCGCCGCGGTCGCCTGCTTCGTCGTGTTCGGGCTCGTCGGGTGGACGCTCGGGCGGCCGGAATTCTTCGAGGCGTTCGGCTTCGAGTTCCGCGACGGCTTCATGTTCGTTCCCGCGCTGCTGCTGCTCGGAAAGATCTTCCCGCTTTTCGGGTTCTGGCTTTCGCCGCTGACGAACCGCCTTTCCCGCAGGCACGAATACGAGGCGGACGCGTTCGCGAAGGAGATCACGGGAACGCCCGAGCCGCTCATTTCCGCGCTCGAAAAGCTGCACACGGAAAACCTCGCCAACCTTACGCCGCACCCGCTCTACAGCGCGTTCCATTATTCGCATCCGACGCTCTTCGAACGCGCCGCCGCCCTGCGCGGAGACGCGAAACCGACGGGACGCTGAAGCCGCCGTGAAACGTCTCGCGCTTTGGATTCTCGTCGCCGCCGCCGCGGCGTTCGCGTTCTTTGCCTCGTTCCGCGACGCGGTGGACATGGCGAGCATCGCCCGCACGGACGCGGGCGGCGTGCTGCGCGCGCGCGTCGTGAACGACGAAGCCGAGCTGCGGACGCCCGGCGCGCCGCTGCGCCTCAAAATCGAATACGCGCACGCCGAGAAGAAATCCGCCGACGGCGTTCCCGCGCCGATGCCGTTCCCGCAGCCCTTCGTCGCCGTTCTCGTGGACGGGAACAACCGCGTCGTCGCGCGCCTGCAGCCGCCGGACGCGGACGGGAACGTTCCCGCGATAAGCGATTTCCCGCGCGGCGAAAAATACCTTTGGGTCGGCTTCCCGCTCGTCCTCACCGACGGCAGGCCGACGTCCCTCCTTCTCCGCAATCCCTTCGCCGAGCGCTGAAAAGGCGCGCCCGCGGGGTCACGGGATTTCGCGGCGGAGCGGCGCGAGGGTTTCGCGGAGGTCGCGCAGGGCGGTCTCGATCTTGCGCAGCGCTTCGCCGTCGAGCGAGTCCGTCGCCGCGCGGAAGGCTTCGGCGGCGTCGCGGAGCTGTCCGGAAAAATCCCGCAGCGCCGTTTCCGCGGCTTCGCGGAGCGCGGCGGAATCGCCTTCGCCGCTTTCGAGCGCGTCCGCGAGGGCGGCGAGCGCGTCGTCGAGCGCCTTCACGCGGCGCGCCGCGAGGTCGGGGTCGAGCGCCCGGTTCAGATTTTCGAAGGCGCGGAGCAGGGCGGCGTCGGCGTCCGCGACGGAGGCGGCGTCGAAGGCGTCTTCGATTTCGCGCAGCTGCCTTTTCGCGTCCTCGAAGCGGCGCGGAATTTCATCGGGCCTGTATTTTTCGAAAAAGGCGTTGACGCCGTCCACGATTTCCGTGATCGAGCCCGGAATCGTCGGAATTTCGGGCACGTCGTTGCCGGCGTCGCGGACGAGCCGCACGGGCTTCGATTTGTCCAGAAAAAGCTCGATGCTGAGACCATTGGCGAGCGGGGAGGGCATCAGCAGGCGCGCGCGCAGGCCGGCTTCGACGGCGCGGTCGAGGCGTTCGCGGACGTCGCCGCGGCTCATCGACGCGGGCGTGCTCGGCATGACGCGGCGGACGTCGACGAAGATCGTGACGAGCGCGCAGCGCGTCGCGACGCCGTCGCGTTCGAGACGGCGCAGCTCGACGGATTCGACCTGACCGATTTTTCTGCCGTCGGCGAGCACGTTGGCTCCGACGGAAAGCCCCTGAATCGTCTGCGGGAAATACAGCGCGAAGCGTTCGCGCGCGCGGTAGGCCGTGACGAACCACGTCTGCGCGACGAACGCGAGCAGAACGACGAAGCCGACGAGCAGGGCGATCCCGAGGCGGCGGGCCCGCGGATCTCGCGTCGAAGCGTTTTTGGAAGGCGGCGTCACGGCGGCGGAAAATTTTTGAGGTTCAGGCGATTTTGATCAGCGTTCCCGAAAAGCGGAAATGCCCGGGCTCGCCGAGTTCGGAGAGCGTTCCCGCGGGCGCGGCGACGTCGCCGCGTTCCCAGGATTCCACGAAGCGTTTGCGTTCGCTTTTCGGGAGCCCGCGCGCGGGAATTTCGACGCGGATCTTTCTGCCGTCGGGCGTCACGCCGACGAAGCGCAGCGCGGGCTTCGTGATTTCCATCGGCGAGACGAGGCGGAGCAGGAACGGAGCTCCCGCGGGCGGCTCGGGAAGGCGGAGCGGCGCCGCGCCGAGAGCGCACCAGGAGAACTTGACGACCTGGATTTCGCGGAAAAGCCTGCGGTTGATGAATTCGAGCGCGGGAGGCGGCGTCCAGCGGCGCACTTCGTGGTTCCAGGCTTCGCCGCCTTCGGCGAGCAGCGGGTCGGCGTGGTCGCCGAGCTCGGGCGCGACGCGGAAAAGCGGCTGCCCCGGCGTCGCCGCGAAACGGTCGCCGACGCGCTGGAGGCGCTCCGTCGTCGTCTTCAGCGCGGGCTCGAGCACGACGAGCGTTCCCGTCGGCGCGAGCGCGGCGGCGAGCCGCTTCAGGTACGCGAGCGCCTTTTCGCCGGAAAAGTCGTCGTCCGCGGGAACGATTTCGTTCAGCGACCAGCCCAGCGTGACGAAGTCGAACGCGCCGCGCGGGCACGGGAAATTCTTGAGGTCGGCGGCTTCGGCGCGGACGCGGACGCCGTCGAAAAGCGCGGCGGGAATCGCGTCGAGCGCGGCGCGGGAACGGTCGGCGGCGACGAGCTCGACCGCGCGTTCCGGGAAGCGTTCCCGCAGCGCGGCGGCGAAGGCGAGGCCCGTCGGCGCGGCGCCGCTGCCGAGGTCGAGTACGCGGATCGGCGCGTCTCCCGGCGCGGGAACGCGCGCGCAGAAACCGAGAAGACGGCGCGCCGCGAAGCTCGCCCGCGCGAAGCTCTGCGGGAAAAAGAAAAGCCCGTAGGCGGCGAGCAGACGCGGGTCGCTCATGTAGTCGCGGAAGCGCTCGGGGCGTTCCGTCGTGAAGAGATCGCTGAGCTCGGCGACGCGCGGGCGGATTTTTTCGAGGACGCTTTCGTCGCTTTCCGTCGCGGGAACGCCGAGCGCGGCGCGGGCTTTTTCGAGCCAGTATTTTTCGAGCCGTTCCGTCATCGCGTCCGCGGGGTCAGAAGTTTCTGCGCGAATCGAGCGCGTTCTTCAGCGTGGCGGAATCGGCGAAATTCAGCGTTGCGCCCGAGGGCAGGCCGAAGCCGATGCGCGAAACCTTCACCTGCGGGAACGCGCTCAGCAGCGTCTCGCGGATGTAGTGGCAGGTCGCCTCGCCCTCGATGTCGTTGGAGAGCGCGAGGATGATTTCCTCGACGTTCCCGTCGGCGAGGCGCGCCTCCAGCGCCTTGAAGTTGAGCTGTTCGGGGCCGACGCCGCGGATCGGCGAAAGGCGCCCGTGCAGCACGCAGTAAAGCCCGTCGTGCGCGCCGGCGCGCTCGAGCGCCATCAGGTCGGGCACGTGTTCGACGACGCAGAGCCGCGACGGGTCGCGCCGCGCGTCCGCGCAGATCGGGCAGAGCGCGTCTTCGCCGCCCTCGGCGAGATTGCCGCAGAGCCGGCAGCGCGTGATCTTGCGCGCGGCTTCGGCGAGCGCCGTGAGCAGCGGCGGGAGCGCCTCCGGGTGCTCGACGAGCAGGTGCAGCGCGATGCGTTCCGCGGATCGGAAGCCGAGTCCGGGGAGCTTTTTCAGTTCCGCGCGCGCGTCGTCGAAGAGGGACATGCGGGGAAGATCACATGCCCATGCCGCCGAGCGTGAAGCCCGCGGTCGCCGCCTGCATGCGTTCCTTGTTGAGCGCCTTCGCCTTTTCGGTCGCTTCCGTGAACGCCGCGAGCAGCGCGGCCTCGACGGCGGCCTTGTCTTCCTTGAGAAATTCCGGGTCGAGCTCGAGCGACTTCAGCTCGCTGTGCCCGTTCATCACGAGCTTCACCGCGCCGCCGCCGTAAGAGACTTCGATTTTTTCGTCGAAGAGCGCCTGGGTCGCTTCTTCGATCTTCTTCTGCATTTTCTGAGCCTGTTTGAGGAGTTTGCCTACGCCTGCCATTTTTTTAAAAGTTTGAACGGTTGAAAATTTGAGGGGAAAAAGAAAAGGGAATCGTCGCGGGCGCGCCGGCGGCCGCGGGAACGACGAAGGGCTGCGCCTTCGCGGGCGTCCCGCGGCCTTCGGACGCGCGTCCGCTCACTTCGCGTGCCGCGCGCAGAAACGCGCGATGCGCTCGACGCCTTTTTTGATGGTTTCGTCCGCGGTCGCGTAGCTGAGACGCATGTAGCCTTCCGCGCCGAACGCCGAGCCGGGAACGACGGCGACGAGCTCTTCTTCGAGGAGCTTTTCCGCGAATTCCGTCGAGGACATGCCGAACGAGGCGATGTTCGGGAACAGATAAAACGCGCCCTGAGAGCGGTAGCACGAGACGCCCGGAATCGCGTTCAGCGCGTCGCAGAGCATCTTGCGGCGACGGTCGAAGTGCGAGAGCATTTCCGCCACGGCGGCCTTCGCGAGCTCGGGCTGCTCATAGACCGCGAGCGCGCCGTACTGCGCGAACGTCGTGCAGTTCGAGGACATCTGGCTCTGCAGCTTCGCGATCGCGCCCGCGATCGGCTTCGGCGCGACGACGATGCCGAGACGCCAGCCCGTCATCGCGTAGGCCTTCGCGAAGCCCGACGCCGTGACGACGCGCTCCGCCGCCGCGTCCGAGAACGTCGCGGGCGAAACGAATTCCGCGCCGTCATAGGTGAGCGCGCCGTAGATTTCGTCGGAAAGCACGTAGATGCCCGCCTCGACGGCGACGTTCACGAGCGCCTCGAGTTCCGCGCGCGTGTAAACCGCGCCCGTCGGATTCGACGGCGACGTGAGGACGAGCAGCTTCGTCTTCGGCGTGATCGCCGCGCGGAGCTGTTCGGCGGACATCTTGAAGCCCGTCGCGTCCGTCGTCGGGACGACCTTCACGCTCCCGCCGGCGAGCTTGACCATCTCCGGATAGCTCACCCAATACGGCGCGGGAATGACGACCTCGTCGCCCGGGCTGACGAGCGCCAGAATCGAAAGATAGCACGACATTTTTCCGCCGGGGCTGACGACGACGCAGGTCTCGTCCACGCCGCGGAAGCCGCGCGCCGCGTAGTCCGCCGCAATCGCCTTGCGCAGGGCGGGAATGCCCGGCGTGGGCACGTAGCGCGTCTTGCCTTCGGCGAGCGCCTTGGCGCAGGCCTCGCGGATGAACTGCGGCGTGTCGAAATCCGGCTCGCCGGCGCCGAATCCGCAGACGTCCTTGCCCGCCGCCTTGAGGGCTTTTGCCTTGGCGTCGACCGCCAAAGTCGGTGAAGGGGCGATGTTCTTCGCCCAGGTGGAAAGAGGTGACGCAGAATTGTCGTTACTCATTTTCGTGTTTGGAATGGAGCCGAAAGCATTGCCGTTCCCGCGCGGGAACGCAAACGCATTTTGCTCCCCGCGCGTCCGCGCGGCGGATTCGGGAGACGAAAAGGGGAGGCGGCGACGCTGTCAAAAAAACGTCGGCGCGCCCGGTCGCGGCGGAGGGGTTTTCCGTCCGCCGGAATCGGACTTTCGAGTTTGACAGCGTTGTCAGTCAGTGCTGTCATACGCGCCCTTTTTCAAAAAATCATGAACAGAAAGACGAAGACCGAGACGCAGATTCTTCATGCGGCGAAAAAAGTTTTCATTTCGAAGGGCCTGGAGGCGACTTCGATGAGCGACATCGCGGCGGAGGCGGGGATTTCCCGGCCGTCGCTGCACTATTATTTCCGCACGAAGGAGAATCTCTTTCAGGCGATCTTCAAGGACATCATCGAAGAGTTCATGCCGCAGCTGGGCGAAATCATCCGCGGGGGCGAGACGCCGGAGAAGAAGGTGCGGCTCTTCGTGAACAAATACGTCGATCTGCTCGCGGGAACGCCGCTGGCGCCGCACTTCGTCATCAATCAGATCTACCGCGATCCGGAGGGCATGGCGAAGCTGTTTCTCGAGGTCGAGAGCCGCCACGGGAACATCGCCTACGCGGTGAAGCTCCTCGACGAGTTCGCGAAGAAGCAGAAGCTGAAGAACTTCGACGCGCAGTCGTTCTGCCTCTCGCTTTACGGGCAGTGCATTTTTCCGTTTCTGGTCTCGCCGATTCTGAAGGCGACGCTGATGGACCGCGATCCGGAGCGCTACCGCGACACGCTCGAGCAGCACAAGAAGACCGTGATCCGCAACGCGATGCTGGCGCTGAAGATCGAGGTGAAGGAATGACGCGGGAACGCGTTTCGGGCGATTTCCGTTTCTTATGGAAGAAAAAATTTACAATGTGGGGCTAGACGTCGGTTCGACGACGCTGAAGCTGGTGTTCGCCGACGGGAACGGCGACGTCGTTCATTCCGAGTATCGGCGGCACCACGCGGACATTTTCGGCGCGCTCGAGATCGGATTCGGGAACGCGCTCGCGAAGCTCGGCGACGGGGCGGTGAATCTCGTCGTCACGGGCTCGGCGGGCATGGGCGTCGCCGAGCGCGGGAACTTCCCGTTCGTGCAGGAGGTCGTCGCGGCGGCGGAGGTCGTCCGCGCGAAATATCCGGACACACGGACCTTCGTGGACATCGGCGGCGAGGACGCGAAGATGATTTTCTTCGAGGAGGGGAAATCGCCCGACATCCGCATGAACGGCAGCTGCGCGGGCGGCACGGGCGCGTTCATCGACCAGATGGCGACGCTGCTCGGGCGCGACGTTTCGGAGCTGTCCGACCTCGCGCTCGCGGCGAAGACAGTGCACCCGATCGCGTCGCGCTGCGGCGTGTTCTCCAAGACGGACATTCAGAACCTGCTCGCGCGCGGCGTCTCGCGCGAGGAGATCGCGGCGTCGATCTTTCACGCGGTGGCGCTGCAGTGCATCGGCAATCTCGCGCGCGGCTTCGACATTCTGCCCAAGGCATTCTTCTGCGGCGGGCCGTTCGCGTTCATTCCCGCGCTGCGCCGGGCGTTCGTCGAGGAGCTGAATCTGCGCGAGGAGGACTGCGTCGTCTGCGAAAACGCGGCGATCGTTCCCGCGTGGGGCTGCGCGCTCACGGCGTGCGCGAACGCGGCGCGGACCGCGGGCGAAAAGGACGCGGCGAAGGCGTTCCCGCGGCTTTCGGAGATGCCGGCGCTCGTCGCGGCGCAGAAGAACGCCGTCGGGCGTGCGCCGCGCGCGGGAGCGCTCCCGCGGCTGTTCCGCGACGAGGCGGATTTCGACGCGTGGTTCGCCGCGAAGCGCGGCGGCGTGATTCCGGAAATCCCGCTCGCGGAGCACGACGGCTCGCCGTGCTTTCTCGGCATCGATTCGGGCTCGACGACGACGAAGATCGTCGTCACCGACTCGTGGGAACGCGTGCTTTACCGCTTTTACAAAAAATCGCAGGGCGACGCGCTCGGCACCGTTGAGGAAGGGCTGAACGCGCTGCTCGAGCAGTGCAGCGCGGCGGGAACGCGCCTCCGCATCGCGCGCAGCTGCGTCACGGGCTACGGCGAAGACCTCGTGAAGTCCGCGTTCAACCTGGACGAGGGCGTCGTCGAGACGATCGCGCACTACCGCGCGGCGCGCAAGTTCAGGCCGGACGTCTCGTTCATTCTCGACATCGGCGGGCAGGACATGAAGGCGATCTTCGTGGAGAACCAGGCGATCAATCGGCTCGAAATCAACGAGGCGTGCTCGTCGGGCTGCGGCTCGTTCGTGGAGGCGTTCGCGGCGTCGCTGAAGCATCCCGTGGCGGAGTTCGCGCGCATGGCGTGCTTCTCCGAGGCGCCGTGCGATCTGGGCACGCGCTGCACGGTGTTCATGAACTCGAAGGTCAAGCAGTGCCTGCGCGAGGGCGCGGGCGTTCCCGACATCGCGGCGGGGCTGAGCTTCTCCATCGTCAAGAACTGCCTGCACAAGGTGCTGAAGATCCGCGACGTCTCCGAGCTCGGCGACAACATCGTCGTGCAGGGCGGCACGTTCCGCAATCTCTCGGTCGTGCGCGCGTTCGAGGTGCTGACGGGGAAGTCCGTCGTCTTCACGAACATGCCCGAGCTGATGGGCGCCTACGGCTGCGCGCTCGTCGCGTCGGAGCATTTCGCGAAGTCCGCTCCGGCGGCGGCGAATGAGGACGCGGACGCCGCAGGAACGCCGCTCGAACGCCTCGCCCGTCACAACGCCTACAAGGAAAAGCAGCTCACGTGCCCGGGCTGCACGAACCGCTGTCAGGTGCGCGAGTTCCTTTTCGACAACGGGAACACGTATTATTCCGGGAACAAGTGCGAGAAGATCTTCACGAACAAGGGCGGCGACTTCCGCAAGGGCGAGAACATGTACGCGTTCAAGTATTCGCGCATCTTCCGCCGCTGCGCCGTTCCCGCGGAGCGCGCCGCGTCTTCCGAAAAAAACGTTCCCGCGGGAACGCCGAAGCGCCGGATCGGGATTCCGCGCGCGCTCAACGCGTTCGAGAACTTCCCGTTCTGGAACGCGCTGCTGACGGAGTGCGGATTCGACGTCGTGCTCTCGGCGACTTCGACGATGCCGCTTTACGAAAAGGGGCTGCATTCCGTGATGTCCGACAACATCTGCTTCCCCGCGAAGCTGACGCACGGGCACGTGCTCGACCTCGTCAACCGCAAGGTCGAGCGCATCTTCATGCCCTACGTCGTGCGGGAACGCATGGAGGACAAGGAGGCGAACGGCAGCTTCAACTGTCCGATCGTTTCGAGCTATTCGCAGGTCATCGCCTCCGCGATGGAGACGCGCGAAAAATACGGCGTGCCGCTGGATTCGCCCGTCGTCACGTTTTCCGACGAAAAGCTGCTCCGCCGCGCCTGCTACAAATATCTGCACGGGCTCGGCGTGCCGAAGCACGTCTTCGAGCCGGCGTTCTCCGTCGCGCTCAACGCGCAGCGCAAATTCACGCACGAGCTCTGCGACAAGGCGAAGAGCATTCTCGAGAACGCGCGGAAGAACGGCCGCATGACTCTGCTGCTCGCCGGGCGCCCGTATCACACGGACCCGCTCGTGCAGCACAAGATCTCCGACATGGCGGCGGACTTCGGCGCGGACGTCGTCACCGAGGACGTTGTGCGCTTTTCCGACGACGACGCGCTCGACGGCATCAACGGCGTGCTGCAGTGGACCTACGTCACGCGCATCCTCAAGGCGGCGCGCTTCGTCGCCGAGGCGGACGCCTCCGTGCACTACGTGCAGATGACGTCGTTCGGTTGCGGGCCCGACGCGTTCATCATCGACGAGGTCTCGGACATTCTCCGCCGCGGCGGGAAGAACATCACGATCCTAAAGATCGACGACGTGAACAACGTCGGCTCGCTCAAGCTGCGCCTGCGTTCGCTGATCGAGAGCCTCAAGTTCAAGAGCGGGCTCGCGGGAACGCGCGCGCGCCGTACGCCGCCGAAGCACACCGCCGTCTTCCGCGACGAGGACCGCCGCCGCACGATTCTCTACCCGTTCATTTCCGGATACCTTTCGCCGATCATCAAGCCCGCGCTCGAATCCTGCGGCTACAAGGCGGTCATGCTCCCGCCGAGCGACGAGCAGACCGTCGAATACGGGCTGAAGCATTCCAACAACGAAATCTGCTATCCGGCGACGCTGTGCGTGGGCGACATCGTCAAGGCGCTCGATTCCGGAAAATACGACCGCGACGAAGTCGCCGTCGGCATTTCGCAGACGGGCGGGCAGTGCCGCGCGACGAACTACCTCACGCTCATCAAGAAGGCGCTCGCGAACGCGGGCTACGGCGACGTTCCCGTCGTCGCGCTCGGCGTGGGCACTTCGCCGATCAACGACCAGCCGGGCATGCGCTTCTCGCTGTCGAAGATCGCCAAGCGCGCCGTCTCCGCGATCGTCTTCGGCGACTGCATTTCGCAGATGTACTACTCGACCGTCGTGCGCGAACAGGTCGCGGGAACGGCGGCGAAGCTGCGCGACAGCTACATGGCGGCGCTCATTCCCTGCGTGCGCTGGAACCGCGTGAGCGAGATGTTCCGCCTGCTGCGCCGCGCGGCGGAGGAGTTCGACGCCGTTCCCGTGCGCGCGGAACGCGTTCCCGCGATCGGCATCGTCGGCGAGATCTTCGTCAAATACAATTCGTTCTCGCACAAGAACGTCGTGTCGTGGCTCGTCGAAAACGGCGTGGAGCCGATCATTCCGAACGTCACGGACTTCATGATTCAGGACATCGTGAACAACAAGATCAACGTGAAGCTCAACCTCGCGCACCGCTCGCTGCGCACCTGGGGCTTCACGCTCGCGTTCTCGATGATCGCGCGCTCCGCGATCGCGAAGGCGGACAGGGCGTGCCGCGCGTTCCGCCGCTACCGGCCCTTCGGGAGCATCGAGGAAAAGGCGAAGAAGGGCGGCGCGATCGTGAACCTCGCGGCGCAGTTCGGCGAAGGCTGGCTCATTCCCGCGGAGTTCGCCTCGTTCGCGGAGCACGGCGTGAACAACGCCGTCTCGCTGCAGCCCTTCGGCTGCATCGCGAACCACATCGTGGCGAAAGGCGTCGAAAAGCGCGTGAAGCGCCTCTACCCGAAGATGAACCTGCTCTTCCTCGACTTCGATTCGGGCACCTCCGAGGCGAACGTCCTCAACCGCCTCCACTTCATGATCAAGAACGCCCGCGACGAGCTCGCCCGCGCCGACGCGTAGCCGCCGCGGCGTTCCCGCGCGGGCATTTTCGCGGAGGGCGGAAAGACGCGAAAAAGCCCGCAATCCCTTTGTTTATGCGGGATTGCGGGCGATTTGGGAAGGAAAATGGTGGAGATGATCGGGAGCCAACAAGACGCATGAAATATAGGGCGGAAGCATAAAGTGCGTAAAAAGTGCGAAAATGCTTGCAAGGGCGGAAGGCGGCGCATAGCGTCGAATCATGGCAGAAAAAAGAGTGAAAGTTGGCAAGGAGTTCGAGCATGTTCCCGCGGTGAAGAGCGGGCGCGGCTGGCTCGGTTTGGAAAAGGGCAAGACGGCGAGCGTCTGCTATTACGCGTCGCGAAAGATGCTTTGCCTTTCCGTGAAGGAGGGCAAGAAGGTTGTCCGGCGTTTCTACAAGGTGGAGGACTACGCGAAGGCGAACGCGGCGGCGCGGGAAGCGAACAAGATAGGCGAACAGGCGGGCGCGGGATTCGGGGCGCTCCGCAAGGAGGAGGAAGCCGCGCTGAAGGTTTGGCGGGAGTTCGTCGAGGAGGAGACGCTTCGCGGGAGACCGCCGCGGAAGCTGGACGAGATTCTGCGCGAAATCGTCGAGCGGGAACGCGAACAGACGGACACGCCGACATTCGAGGAGGTCGCGTTCCGGTTTCTCGAACACAAGGAGCGACGCGGCGATTGGAGCGAGAACATGAGGGCGCGGCAGTTCAAGAAGGTCGCGGTGCTGGTGAAGGCGCCGGCGCTCCGCCTCAAGGACGGCGGGAGCAAGAAGCTTGCGGACATTACGGAAGCGGACGCGGAGGCGGCGGTCGAGCAGAGCGTTTCGGGGCGCCGGAAGCGCGGCGAGGCTATGGCGGACGCGACGCGGGCGCATTGGCAGAAGATGCTGAAGGGAATTTTCGCGTGGTGGTATGAAGCGGCGAACGAGGACAGACCGCAAGCCCTGCAGCTGAAGAATCCGCTCCGGAAGTATGAGGTGGCGAGCGTGCGCAATCTTGATGAGCCGCAAATCATGAGCGTGAAGGACGCGCGGGCGTTGCTCGCTGACCTTTGGGAGCACGAGCGGGACGCGGTTCCTGCGGTGGCGGTTCAGATGTTTTGCGGGGTGCGAAACGCCGAGGTCGCCCGTTTGCGGTGGAAGGACATTCGGCGCGACGCCGGCATTCTCTACTTGGCGAAGGCTCTTACGAAAACGACACAGGCGCGCAGCGTTCCGCTTCCGGACAATCTCGCGGCGTGGCTGGACGCCTACGCGGCGGCGCGTGGCGTTCCGGACGCGGACGCGTTTCTGATTGGCGTTCCCGTTCCCGCGGACGCGGCGGCGAACATAAAAGAGCGTCGGCGGCTGGCGTTCGTGCAGCATTCACTCGAACGGGCGATGAAGCGGACGGGCGCGTCGAAGCCGGAGAATGCGTTTCGGCATACGGCGATTTCGGCGATGTGCGTGCTTCACAACGAGTTCCTTGCGGCGCAATGGGCTGGGCACGACAGGAAGATTCAAGGCGAGTTTTACAAGGCGGCGATGAGCAAGCAGGACGCGAAGGATTATTTCGGCATTATGCCGCCCGTGAGCGACGGGAAGGCGATTGCGTTTTCGCGCGAGGGCAAGAAGGCGCGTTCCCGAGGCGCGGCGGGGGCAGGAAGCCCGAGTTCGAGCAACCACGAAGAAACAGGCGCACGCGGCGAAGCGGCGGCGATTTGAAGGCGTTTTGAACGAAAGCGGACAAGCGGACACGGGAACGCGAGGGACGCAGGAGCAAAGGCAGGGACGCGTGCCGAAAGGCATTGCGTGCGCCCGCGCGCGAGTATTGTGTATTGAGGCACGGGGAGGGGGTCTGCGACGCGACAGGGGGAGAGCCCCAAAACGACGAGCCGCGCGAACAGGAGGGGGAACGCGGGAATTTTGCGCCGGAAAAAATTCTCGATGTCTTCGTGAGGCTTGAATCTTAGCGCGTCGGCGCGGAACGGCGGAATGAGTGTTGCATTATCCGGCGGCACGGGTAAAATCACGCGAGCAAATGCAAAATCTGACAGAACAGCAAGAAATCCATACGGCTAACGAATCCTCGCATACTACTGAAGAACCGTTGCCTGTCCTCCGTGACGATGAAAAATACGGAGTGATGAAAGTCAGCGATCTTTCAAGCGACAACGCCAGCAAAACGAGAAACGCATTCTCTGAAAACGGAATAACTTTCGTTTACAGAAGCAAAGGAGAAGAAGGGAAACCGGTTCCGGAATATATAGTCTTTAGCCGAGGATTTTTTAAATCAAGAGTTTTGCATCCTTTGGCTCTCGCCAACATAATCGCGTTGGAGTTTTACCGAAGAAGAGGCGCCTTCAAGGACGAGCTCGCGAATGATGCGATCTTGAGGGATATTCAGACTTCTGCGGAAGATCTTTTAAAAACTCCAAACGGGACAGAATACGCCGTTGAGTTTGTCGAAGAAAAACTCTTGCCGTTTGCATTTTATGTTCCGGAAGAAGACAAGAGTGTTTATTGCGCAGGAGCATTGACTTCCTCGCTTAGAAACGGTTTCTCGCCAAAAAACCAAGCGCAAATAAAGAAAGTTCCCCTCGGGCGTGCGACGGTGCAGTTTATGCGAGGACGCGGAAAATCAAAAAAAGTTGAGTTTCTCATGGACACTTTGGAAAACTATACGGGAAGGCTTGCTTTTTACGATGGTGCCCTGTGCTCCCTGCGGTTTTTGGCGGAAAGGTTTCCCGACGAAATGCCCTATGCGTATGAACAGCTGAAAGATGTTTATACTTCGGCAGGATTTTCCAACATAAACTTCGACGGAGTGAAATTTTCAAGGTTGTTCCCTTTTTTTCAAATAATGATTGCCCGCCTTTCCATCCCTCCGCTCCATTTTTGGAGCAAACTGGAGCGAGGAGATTTCGCCTGTCCGCGAAAAGAAAAATGCGAGCCCCTGATGAAATTCCTCGACGCAGGAAAATTTCGAGAGCTGAAAATCCATGGTTGGACGAACGGAGGAATCGCAGCACACTACGGCACAACGGAAAGGACTGTCAGAGGCAATTTCTCAACCTTGTAGGCAAAGATTCAGAGATTTTCGGCATCCGCTTCGTATGAGGCGGATGCTTTTTTCCCGCATAAATAAAGGGCTACAAAGTGGGGGGGAAATGGAATCGCCCGTTTTTGCTATCCTGCGGACACTTCGAGACGGGAAGATACTTCGCAGGGGTCTGTGAGGCTCGTCTTGGAGGGCGGCGATGCGGCGCAGACCGCAGAAGGAAAGAGAACAATATGGGTAACACCAAAGACAACGGGAACGGGGAAACGGCTTCCCTGTTCATGGACAAGCAGGAATTGGCGCGGGCGTTCCATGTTTCCGTGCGGACGGTTGAGCGCTGGATGAAACACGGATGTCCGTATCGCAAAATCGGCGCCTCCGGTCTCGGCGGCAAGGCAGTGCGGTTTCGCCTCGAAGAGGTGGACGCGTGGCTTTATTCGCAGGAAGGAGGCGAGCGATGAAGGAAACCGCAAACGGATTCGAGCCGTATGTGAACCGCGCCGAGCTGCAGAAGATTTTCGGCGTGTCGCCGAGGACTGTGGCGCGCTGGATCAGTGAGGGCTGTCCGTGCGTCCGCATCGGCTCGGGAGGGCGGGGAGACCCGCGCTTCCGCGTCTCGAAAATCGACGCGTGGCTTGAACACCGAACGGAGGTGGCGAAACGATGAACACGAGGCACGGGCAAGACGCGGAGGCGCTGGAGCGCATGATAAACCGCCTCGGCGTGCGCGCGATGACCGCGAAGAGCAGCGCGGAGTTTGAGGCGGCGGAGAGGAGCGCGGCGAAGCTGCTGAAGATTCGAGAACACTTGAAGGCGAAGGAGGGAGCGCAGAATGAAAATGCGGGAAGGCTGGTATAAACAGATTCGTTCGCAAGAAGACAGGGCGGAGCTTGCGAAGGATTTCGGCGTGAAGCAACCGCCATACGAGCGAATTTTAGAGATTCTCGCCTCTACGGGGGTAAAGACGAAGACCTTGCGCGATTGGCTTTGTTCGGCTGGATACAGCACGAAAAGAAAAGACGATTTCGTCAAAGGGCTTTCAAGGAATGTGGCACGCGGCGGGAACGAATCGATAGCCGTGGAGCCGTTCGATTTGGAGCTCGCGATGAAACCGCTTTCGGTTTCGGGGAATCTGCCGATAACTATCCGCTCGCAGGTGATTAGTGAATCCTTGAGCAGAGAATTTCTCGATGCGGAACGCCAGCGGAACCGCCGCAAGAATCTTCCCAAAGGACGCCGAGCGGATGCCGAGAGGACGCCGCTTGGACGCCAAGAGGACGCCGAGAGGACGAACGAAAGTGAGGATTTATGCGGGCTGGACGGAAATTGTCACGCGGACAGAAAAGAAAAGAATAAGAGTATTTCTCCTAAAGGAGAAAATACTCTTTGCGCTGACGCTTTCGGCGGTGAAGCGCCGACGCGCCGCGCAGAGGAAGACGATTTCGGCTTTTGAGCAAAGAGCGTGAGTATGACCGACGCGAAGAAACAGGAACGAGACAACCGACGCGGAGAGACCGAGGCGGAGCTTGTCGGCTATCTGCTGCGGGACGCGCGGGAAGGCGGCGAACATTTGGACGCGGCTCTTGCCGAGCTGAAAGGCGGAGACTTCGCCGGCGCGCGGGAAGGCGCGGCGTTCGAGGCGATTCGTTCGGTGCGTGCGCAAGGCGGCTATGTTTTCGAGCGGAGCGTCGCGGAGGCGTCGAAGGGCGCCGTTTCCGCGGCGGAGCTGACCGAAAGCGTGAAGCGCGCCGGAGGTGTGGCGTCGATGAACATTCCGGAGCTTGCGAAGCGCGTGAAGGCGGAGGCGGCACGAGACGCCCGCGAGAGAGTGCTGCGCGCGGCTTTGGAGCGGAACGAGCGCGGAGACGATGACGGCGAAAGCGTGCTTGCCCTGCTGGAGACCTTTCCGGAGCATTGCGGCGGCGTTTCCGGCGAAGGCGATGACGCTGCGGCTTTGTTTCGCGAGCTCGCAGCGGACGCGCGGGCGATGGACGCGGGAACATTCGTGGACGCGAAGCGCGTGCCGCTCGGCGTTACCGGCGTGGACGCGTTGCTCGACGGGGGAATTTCGGCGGGGGAAGTGCTGGTGCTCGCGGCTCGCCCCGCGTGCGGCAAGACGGCGTTCGCGGTGCATGTCGCGGCGACGGCGCTCGGTGCAGGAAGGAAGGTGCTTTTCGCGTCGCTTGAGATGGCGCGCAAGGAGATTTGCCGCAGAATCGTCTCGAACCTTGCGGACTGCCGCTTTCCGCAGTCACAGAAAATATGGGACGGCTCGCGGGAACGCGCGGAAAAAGACGGGAGCAGGATTTTCGAGCGGCTTTTCGATGAGCGGCGGGAGCTCGCGAAGCGGCTGCGCTTTGTCGGCAACATGCCGCGGAGCAAGTTTTTCGCGAAGATTCGCGCGATGTTCCGGCGCGAGGCGTTCGATTTGCTGGTCGTGGATTATCTGCAGCTTATCGCGGGCGACGCCGGAGAGGCGAACGCCTACGAAAGGGCGACGCTCAACTCGCAGCAGATGAAGGCGCTCGCGAACGATTTGGGCGTTCCCGTGCTCGCGCTCGCGCAGCTGAACCGCGCCCCCGCGAACGCGGACAGACCGCCGCGCGCGAGCGACATGCGCGACAGCGGCGCGCTGGAGC
>SFEJ01000017.1 GCA_004558035.1 Opitutia bacterium | reverse complement strand
TTTAGTTCGCGGAGTGGCGAACACCGGAAAAACCTGCACAATTCTTAATTTCTTCAAAAAGTCAGGAAAGTCTTTACCTAAAGGACTTAAAGAGATTAAAGGGGAAATCGTCACGATAGACGGAATCGTTTTCGGAATTCGCACTAAGGGCGATCCCGGTTCGGGAAAGGAAACAGAAGAAGTATTGAACGACTTTATCGCGGACGGGAGCGTCCAGGTCATCATCTGTGCTTCGAGAACGTTCGGAGAGACCCTTGAGACCGTTTATCGTTTTTATTACAACGGAAAGGTCGATTTCGTCCATCTGCTCGAACCTTTTGAGTATGAGGAAAGGGCAAATTGGAGCAAAACCAAGCTGAAAAAATTGGAAAAAACGGTCGAGCGCGTTCGCGAGCTGCATAATTTATAAAACTTCTGGAACTCTGATCGCATGAGCGAAGAAGAAGCGGAGGCGCTCGGCGCCATGATAGGGATCGGTCTGCTGTGCATCGGCGGGTTGGTCGTTTTTCTTTTGCCGACGCTGATCGCGTTCGGGCGCGGGCACCACTACAAGTGGATCATCTTCGTGGTGAACGTGTTCGGCTCGACGCTTTTCGGCGTGGGCTGGATCGCGGCGTTCATCTGGGCGGTGTGGCCGCGGGCGACGGGCGTGGCGGACGTGGTGCTGAACGACCCGACGACGAATTCTCCCGACGCGAACCGACGGATTTACGGGCGCTACGGCGAGAACGTGCGCGCCGCGACGGAGAGCGCGGGCGGGAGCGTTCCCGCCAGGCGGTTTTGTCCGCATTGCGGCGCTCCCGTGAGCGGCGGGGCGTTCTGCGCGAAGTGCGGCGGCAGACTTTGAACATCTGAAAGAAAGGAAGGAATTTTTTTATGTTTTGCACGCATTGCGGGAATGCGCTTCCCGACGGCGCCAAATTTTGTCCGAGCTGCGGGAACGCCGTGACGCCGCCCTCGGGCGGGAACGCGACCGACGTCGAGACGGCGGAAAACGCTTCCGCGGGAACGCCGCCGCCCGTGCCGGAAAACGCGGGAGCGCCGGAGGCGGCGCCCGAAGCGGTCGCGCCTGCGGCGGAAAGCGTTTCCGCGCCCGCTGCCGCGGCGGAGACTGCCGCGGCGCCTCGGGTCTCGGCGGAAGACGCGAGCACGAATCGGCTCATCGCGTGGCTCATCGCCTGCGTGCCGCTCATGGGCTCGCTGATTACGCTGCTGACGGGAATCGGCGCGTCGAGCTGGGGCGCGTCGGCGTTTCTGTACTGCGTGCTGAACTCGATTTTCTGCTCGATCGACGAGTCGCGTCTGAAGAAGCAGGGCTTCGACACGTCGTCGTGTTCGTGGTTTTGGGGCGCGTTGCTCGTTCCCGTCTATATCTACCGGAGGGCGCGGCTCGTCGGCGACGACAACTCGTATTTCATCGGCTGGTTCGTGATGCTCGGCGTCTCGGTCTTCGTGGACATGTGCGCGTGACGGCGGGACCGCGCGCCGTGCGGGAACATCTCCCGCAGAACCTCTGGGGGCGAAGACGTCCACGTCTTCGTCGTGGAGCGCGGGAACGCCGCGCGGCGAAAATACGTCCGCGGGAAATCGAATGCCGCACGGACGAAGGCAGGAATGCCTTCGCCCCCACGCCCCGGCGGGGCGAAACAAAGGTAACCCCATGCGCGACGCGAAGCGCGCGCTTGGGGAATGCCCCGCACACCGCCCGCGCCTGAAAGGCGCAACTTTCGCGACGTTTCGTTTCCGCGGGGCGGTTGCGCCTTTCAGGC
This sequence comes from Opitutia bacterium, assembly GCA_004558035.1. GTDB lineage: Bacteria > Verrucomicrobiota > Verrucomicrobiia > Opitutales > UBA953 > Spyradosoma. The sequence goes on along the minus strand of SFEJ01000017.1, from coordinate 40,638 downwards.
GCGTTTTTTTCGAGCTCGGCCCCAAGCGGCGTCGCCGCATAGGGTTATTTTTGTTCCGCATTTCATGCGGAGGCTCATCAAAGCGAGCATCTCACGAGACGTCGCGCACTTGTTATTTTTGTTCCGCGTTTCACGCGGAGTGCAGAAGCTCCGAGAAAGCCTCGACCGAAGAAATCCCTCAAAATCCCCGCAATCCCTGTTAAAAAAAGCTTAAAGCTTAAAGAGGAGTTTTCGGAAAGGGATTTCGGCGGGCAAGCGAGACGCTTACCTCCTTTTTCGTGAAATTCGTGCAATTCGTGGATTCTGAAAATCTGCGGAAATCCGCGAGATCCGCGGGAAGAAATTTGTGTCTGCAGATTTCAATGAAGCGGCAAGAATGCCGCCTCTCCTCTAAAACTTTTCTTTAACATCCTTTAACTTCGCGGTTTTCTTCGCGTTCTTTGCGTTTGAGAAAATTTGCATCTGTGGATTTCGATAAAGCGACAGGAATGTCGCTTCCCCAAAACTTTCTTTAACTTTGCGGTTTTCTTCGCGTTTGAGAAGTTTTTGTCCGCGGGAGCGCGGGGGCGCGTTCACTCCGAAAGGGCGATGAGGGATTCGAGCGAGGGGAAGTGGCGCGCCCAGTCCGACATGTCGGGAATGCCGCCGACGAGCGAGTCGAAAATTTCGCGCTTGCGGCGCTTGAGCTGCTCGATGCGCTCTTCGATCGTTCCCGCGGAGACCATGCGGTACACGAAGACGCGTTTCTGCTGGCCGATGCGGTGCACGCGGTCGATCGCCTGTTCCTCGACGGCGGGGTTCCACCACGGGTCGAGCAGGAAGACGTATTCCGCGCTGTGCAGCGTGAGTCCCGTGCCGCCGGCGCGCAGGCTGACGAGAAAAATCGCCGAGCCGCTCGCCGTCTGGAAGGCGCGCACGGGCGTTTCGCGGTCGGGCGTCTTGCCCGTGAGCGTGAACAGCGGCATTTCCGGAAAGCGTTCCCGCAGCGCGCCGCGGACGCGTTCGAGGAACATCACGAACTGGCTGAAGATCACGATTTTTCCGCCGTTGTCCGCGATTTCCTGGACGCGGTCGAGCAGCGCCGAAATCTTGCCCGAATCGGCGTAGGGCGAATCGGCTCCGCCCGGCAGCAGTCCCGGATCGCACGCCGCCTGGCGCAGACGCATCAGCAGCGTCAGCAGGTGCGTCGGGCTTCCGCGCAGCGCGTCGGCGGCGGAAACGCCTCCGCCGGCGGCGTTCCCGGCGCGGAATTCGTCCAGTCCCGCGCGCACGAGCGCTTCGTAGCGTTCCCGCTGGCGTTCGAGCATCGGGCAGAAAAGCACGTTCTGCGTCTTTTCCGGCAGTTCTTCGGCGACTTCGCGTTTGGTGCGGCGCAGGATGAAGGGCGCGATCTGCGTGCGCAGCTTTTCCAGATTTTCTTCGCGCGAATCGGAATCCGGCGCGAGCGCGTTTTCGAGCTCCGCGCGTCTGCCGAGCAGGCCGGGCATCAGAAAGCGGAACAGCGTCCAGAGATCCAGATGGCGGTTTTCGATCGGCGTTCCCGTCAGCGCCAGCCGGTGTTCGGCGTTGATGGAGAGGCAGGCGCGCGCGATCTGCGTCTGCGGGTTCTTGATGAACTGCGCCTCGTCGAGCACGGCGTAGGCGAATTTCCTCCGCGCGATCTTCGCCGCGTTGCGGCGCAGCATGCCGTAGCTCGCGAGGCTGATGCGCGCGCGTTCCCGCGGGGCGGACGCCTTCTTTTCCGCGCCGAGCACGGAGACCGTGAACTGCGGGTAGAATTTGCGGATTTCGTTGCGCCAGACGGGAACGACCGACGCCGGGCAGGCGATGAGCGCCGTCGCGTTTTTGCGCGTGTCGAGCGCGAGCGCGCCGAGCACCTGCACCGTCTTGCCGAGCCCCATTTCGTCGGCGACGAGCGGGTGCGCGCCGCGGTCGAACATCTGCCGGATCCACGCGACGCCGCGTGCCTGATACGGACGCAGAAAATCCGGCAGGCCCGCCGGCGGCTTCGGTTCTTCGAGAAATTTTCTGCGCCACGCGAGCAGCTTCGCGTCGGGAGAAAGGCGGAACGCGTCGGCGCTGCGGAAGAGCGAGAGCAGCGTGTAGATCGGAATGCCGTGCGAGGCGACGTCGGGCCAGTCGCCGATGAATTTCCGCGCCTTCCCGCGGATGCGCACGACGCCGCGCCCGGGCAGGAAGACGGATTCGTCCGCGTGGCGCATGACGACGCCCGCCTCTTCCGGCGAGAGACGACGGCCGTCGAGCTCGAAACGCCATTGGAGCGAAAAGGCGTCGGCGGAATCCGCGCTCAGTTTCGCCTCGGCGTCGAGCTCGCGCGGTTCGGCGCGGAAGACGTCGGCGAACTCGGGATTGTCCGCGACGAAGCGTTCCCGCCACTTGTCGAAATGCGCGTTGACGAAGGCGGAAATCTGCGCGTGCCCGTGAATCGCGTAGCGCGCGCGCGCGGAGTCGTAGGAGAAGTAGGCGCGCCGGGCGAAGGTCGCGAGACGCAGCAGCTGCTCGCGCTCGGCCTTGGAAAGGCGCGTCGCGGGAAGCGCCTTTTCCCCGAGCGCGGGAACGCGCGCGCCCGTCGCGGGATCGATCCAGGCGGTTTCGAAGGAAAGGCTCGTCGCGCCGACGAAGAAACGCAGCGCGAGCGCCCGCGCGGGAACGTCTTCGGGGATAGCTTCGGCGGTCTGGTCCGCGTTCGTCTCGGCGGGAGCGGGCGGCGGCTTCGGCGCGGCGGCTTCGGCGGGAACGCCAGGAAATTCCTCCGCGACGAATTCTTCGATGAAGTACATGGCGGCGACGGCGAAGGGCGCCGCGGCTTCGCGTCTTTCCAGCGACGTGCGCCAATGCAGGAAACCGCGTTCGTCCGTCGAAAAAAAGACGTGCACGTCGCCGTCGGCTTCCGTGCGGAACTGGACGGAAGCGGACGAATCCTCCAGAAAAATCTCCACGGGATGCGGAATTTCGCGGTAGAGCGCTCTGCCGCTTTCGAGGAATCCGTTGACGAGAAAGCTCTCCCAGCGCGCGTTCGGCTCCGTCGCGAGGCGTTCGCCCCAGCGCGCGAGGGCGCTGAGCGAATAGCTTTTCTTCGTCGGAGGCACGTAAAACATGAATAAAGCGGATAATTGGACAATCTTCCCGCGCGCCCGACAAGCTTTTATTCGCGCGGGAACGCATGAAGTCAAGGCGCGCCGCGAGGCCATGAAGCTGCGGAACTTCATGACCTCGAGGGTTCGTCGCTGCGCGCGAAGCTTCCGCGGCGCGACGGGAACGCGCTTTTCCGCGCGTCGCGGCGCGCCGCCGTTCAGCGTTCGCCGCGCTTGGCGGAAGTCCTGTGCAGGTAATACTGCGCGAAGACCTGAATCGCGAACGAGAGCGAAAGCAGGATCAGTCCGAGCGCGAAGAGCACGCTCTGCTGCAGCCCCTGCGCTTCCGCGAAGTTGTTGGCGAGCGTCGCCGCGATCGTCGTTCCCGCGTCGAAGACGCCGTTCGGGATTTCCATCAGATTGCCGATGACGAAGAGCACCGCCATCGTTTCGCCGAGCGCGCGCCCGAGACCCACGAAAACGCCGCCGAGCAGCCCGCGTATCCCGTATTTCATCACGATGTCCTTCGCCGTCTCCCAACGCGTGCAGCCGACGCCGAACGCGGATTCGCGCAGCATCGGCGGCGTCATCTTGAAGACGTCGCGCATGATCGCGCAGATGTACGGCAGAATCATCAGCGCGAGAATCAGCCCCGCCGTCAGAAAGCCGTAGCCGCTCGAATCCGTGCCGAGAAAACGCCCGACGACGGGAAGCTCGCCCGCGCCGAGCGTCTCCGTGAAGAAGGGCTTGACGTGGTTCTGCATCAGCGGCACGAGCACGAAAAAGCCCCACATGCCGTAGATGACGCTCGGAATCGCCGCGAGCAGGTCGATCGCCTGACCGAGCACCCTGCCGACCGCGGGATGCGCCTCCGTCAGGTAAAGCGCGGAGACGAAGGAGAGCGGCAACGCGACGACGAGTGCGATCGCCGTCGTGAGCAGCGTTCCCGCCAGCGAGGGCAGGGCGCCGTAGCGGTCCGCGACCGGATCCCATTCGCTCGACCAGAGAAAGCCGAAGCCGAATTCCCGCCACGCGTCCGCCGAACTCGCGGAGAGCTGAAAGAAGAACGCGACCGCGAGCACGCCCATGAGCCCCGCGCACGCGAGCGTTCCCGCCTTGAAGAAATCATCCGTCTTGATCATGTCCGCACGATTTTACGCGCGCGCATTTGGTCCGCATTCGGGAATCGTTAGAATCGCGTTAGAAATTTCGAGGAGCGCGGAGAAGGTCCGCGTTCCCGCCGACGCCGAATTCCCTCAAAAAAAACGCGTTCCCGCGGGCGAGGCGGGAACGCGTTTCTTGCGCGCGCTGCGGGAGCGCGATTATTTGATCGTCGCGCGCGTGTTCTTCAGGTTCGCGGCGGACGCCTGAAGCGCGGACATTTCCTTCGGCCAAAGCTCGATTTCGAGGTGACGGATCACGCCCGCGCGGCCGACGACCGTCGGCACGCTGATGCAGACGCCGCGGATGCCGTAAGGCCCGTCCACGAGCGAGGAGACCGGCAGAATGCACTTGCGGTCGAGCGCGATCGCGTCCACGACGGCGCGCACCGAGGTGCCGACGGCCCAGCCCGCGCCGCCCTTGCGGGAGATGACTTCGGCGCCGGATTTTTTCGTGCGGTCGAAAATCTGGTTCTGCCAGCTGGGTGTGACGTTCTTGAACTTCGCGAGCGGCAGACCGGCGATCGTCGCGGACGACCACACGGGAAGCATCGAATCGCCGTGTTCGCCGAGAATCAGCGCGTCCACCTGCGTCGGCGCGACGCCGAGCGAATCGGCGATGAGCGCGCGGAAACGCGACGTGTCGAGCACCGTGCCGAGCCCGAGCACCTGCTGCGCGGGAAGACCGAGAAATTCGACGGCGAGCTGCGTGAGAATGTCCACCGGATTGGAGACGACGAGCACGATCGCGTCGCGCTTCAGACCGGCGTTCTTGATTTCGCCGAGAATGTTGCGGAAGAGGGAGACGTTGCGGTTGATGAGGTCGAGGCGGGATTCGTCCGGCTTGCGGCGCAGACCCGCGGTGATGACGATGCAGTCCATGTCCGCGCAGTCGGCGTACGTTCCCGCGCGGATGATCTGGTCGCCGCAGAGCGGCGCGCCGTGGAGCAGGTCGAGGGCTTCGCCTTCCGCCATGGCCTGGTTGACGTCGAGACAGACGATTTCGCTGACGACGCCGGAACATTGGAGCGCGAAGGCGGCGTTGGATCCCACGCGTCCGCCCGCGCCGATGATAGCAACTTTCATCATGATGGTTTTATGTTTTTAAGGGTTGAAGATAAAATGGATTTCACGCCGCGCCGTCGTCCTTGGCGAACTGCCGGAAGCTCGGCCCGGAAACGTCCTGGTCGCCCGCCTCGAAGAAGCCGTGCAGCTGGCGGAGGCGGACCGGGTGGCGCATCTTGCGGAGCGCCTTCGCCTCGATCTGGCGGATGCGCTCGCGCGTGACCTTGAAGAGCTTGCCGACTTCCTCGAGCGTGCGGGAATAGCCGTCCTTGAGACCGAAGCGGTACGTGAGGACTTCGCGTTCCCGCTCGGTCAGCGACTGGAGCACTTCGATGATCTTTTCGCGGAGCAGGGCGGTCGCGGCGATGTCGTAGGGATTTTCCGCCGCCTTGTCCTCGATGAAGTCGCCGAAGCTCGTGTCGTCGCCGTCGCCGACGGGGCTCTGCAGCGAAATCGGCTGCTGCGCCATCTTCATGATCTGCTGGACGCGGTCCACCTGCATCTGCATTTCGTTGGCGACTTCCTCCGGCGTCGGCTCGTGGCCGAGTTCCTGGAAGAGCTGCTTCTGCACCTGCATGACCTTGTTGAGCGTCTCGATCATGTGCACGGGAATGCGGATCGTGCGCGCCTGGTCGGCGATGGAGCGCGTGATTGCCTGGCGGATCCACCACGTCGCGTAGGTCGAGAACTTGTAGCCGCGGCGGTATTCGAATTTTTCGACCGCCTTCATCAGCCCCATGTTGCCCTCCTGAATGAGGTCGAGGAACGAGAGCCCGCGGTTCGTGTATTTCTTCGCGATGGAGATGACGAGGCGCAGATTCGCCTCGACCATGTTTGTCTTCGCGCGGTGCGCCTGCTGCAGACAGGCGCGGACTTCCTTGTAGATGTCGAGGAGCTCTTCGCCGCCGATGCGGTACTGCTTTTCGAGCGCCTCGAGCTTGGTCTTGATCTCCTTCGGGTCGAGCTTGCGCGCGTGGCGGTCCTTGCGCTCGATCAGGTGAAGCTGGTAAACGTATTCGCGGAACGTGTCGATGACGGGCTTGAAGGACGTGAGCCATTCCTCGAGCACCTTCATCTTGAAGCAGAACTTGCGCAGCAGCGGGCGGATGTCCTTCTGCAGCTTGATGAAGCGCGCGTAGCCGCGGCGGCGCGTCTCTTCGTTCGGGCCGCCGATGTATTCCATCCACGCCTTGTCGAGCTTCGTCGAAATCGCCTCGACGGCGGCGATGGATTTGGGCAGCTGCTTGTAGTAGGCGTCGCGGGACTCGACCTTCTTGTCGAGCACGACGCGGTCGAAACGTTCAACGCGCGCGTTGAGGCGGCGGGCGACTTCGAGCTGCGGCGGGAGCGTGACCCAGATCGAGCAGAGCGCGTCCTGCGCGCGCGACTCGGCTTCCTCGATGCTCTTGGAGATCGAGATCTCCTCGTCGCGGTTGAGCAGCGGCACCTGTCCCATCTGGCGCAGATACATGCGCACGGGGTCGTCGAGAATGTCCACCTGCACGGAGCGAAGCGCCTCTTCCTCTTCGGAGGAAAGCTTCGTCTTGTAGGCGGCGACGTCTTCGGCTTCGAGAATCTTGATGTCGAGATTCGCGAGCAGGTCGAGAATCTTTTCGAAGGCTTCCGGCGAAGTCGCCGTCGCGGGAATCGTGTTGTTGATGTCCTCGATCGTCACGTAGCCCTGCTGGTTGGACAGCGCCCGCAGATCGTGCATGCGCGCGTTGATCTCGTTCTGGTCGAGCACGGCGGCGACGTTGGAATCGAAGTGCGTCTTTTCGGAAATTTCCTTGATCTTCTTCGCGTCCTCGCGCTGCTTTTTCTGCTGCTTGGCGATCTCCGCGGACGTGAGCACGGAAGAGCGGTCGGGCGCGTATTTCACCTCGTGCGCCGGTTCCTTGCGCTCGGGCGCGGGAGCGGGCGCTTCGGCCTTTTTCGGCGGGAGCGGCTTCGCGGGCGCGGCGGCCTTGGGAGCGGGCTTCTTTTCGGGAAGCTTCTTCGCGACGGCTTTTTTCGCGGGAGCCTTCGGCGCGGGCGTCTTCGCGGGAACGGCTTTCTTCGCCGCCGGCTTGACGGGCGCAGCGGGTTTCTTCGCGGGAGCCTTGGCCTTCGGCGCGGGCTTCTTGGCGGGAACGCTCTTTTTCGCGGCGGGCTTCGCGACGGCTTTTCCGGCGGGAACCGCTTTCGCGGCAGACTTCGCGGGAGCCTTCTTCGTCGCCGCCGATTTCGCGGGCGCGGACGGCTTTTTCGCGGAAGCTTTCTTAGCCGGAGCGGATTTCGCCGCCGGACGGGCGGGAACCGGTTTCTTTGCCTTTTTCTTGTCTGCCATAAATCTTTTGTTCGATGGATTACTTTTTATAAAGTTTCAGCGTTTTGCGCAACTCCATGCCGCGGCGGAACAGCTCCGCGAGGCGGGGATCCGAAGCCGGGAGGGCGGCGATTTCCGCGTCGATCTTGCGCTGTTCGCGCGCGCAGTAGCGTTCGCAGAGCCGCGCCACGCATTCGCGCGCGGTCTCCTCGGGGTGTTCCGAGACGCGGGTGCGCATCGTGATTTTCGCGACGTAGGAGCGTTCTTCGTCGGTCTCGAGCAGATGCGGCGGCGGCTCTCCGACGCCGTTCCAGCCGCCTTCGGAAAATTCCGCGATGAGCCGGTTGAGAATGCGCCCGGCGAGCGTGTCCGATTCGATCCATTCGGGAGGAACGTCGTTCGCGAGCTGGGGAAGAAACGCATCATATTGCAAAACAAAAATCAAAACATCCTCGTCCAAGGTAGTCAAGGGCGCATTCGGCGCCGCAGCCCCGCGCGGAGGCGCTCCCGCGGGAACGCCCTCGCGCTCGAGACGCGCGCGGTCGCGCCGCCGCAGAAACGCCTGGAAGTCCCGCTCCAGCTCCACGCGCTGCAGCCCGGCGCGCGGCGCCAGCGCCCGCAGGCATTCCGAGCGGAAGACGAGCGAACCCGCCGCCGCAAGAATCGAGTAGATCGCTTGCAGGGCCTCCTGCTTCTGCACGGGAGAAAGCGGCGCGTTCCCGCCGAAATGTCTCTCCGCGATGAAGTCGATCGCCGTGCGTTTGCAGGCGAAGATTTCGCGGACGCCCTCCGCGCCGCGCTTCGCCAGAAATTCGTCCGGATCCTTGCCGCCGGGAACGCTGAGAAAATGCAGGTCCAGCCCCGCCTCGAACGCGAGCGGCGCGAGGCGCTCCGCCGCCTTCTGTCCGGCGGCGTCCGCGTCGAGCAGGCAGTCGAGCTCGTTCCCGTAGCGCGCGAGCAGCTGCATCTGCTGCGCGGTGATGCCCGTGCCCTGGCCGGCGACGACGGTGCGGATGCCGTTTTCCCAGCAGCGGATCGCGTCGAGCTGCCCTTCGACGAGCACGAACGGCGTCGCGCGCGGGTCCGCGCCCGCGTCCTTCCTCGCGCGGTCGGTGAAGACTTCCTTCGCCTTGTCGATGTTGAAGAGCGTCGCGCCTTTTTTGAAGATTTCCGATTCCGAGGAATTCTTGTACTTCGCTTCCTCCCATTTGTTTTCGGGCGTGACGCCGGGAATCTTCCGCGCCGTGAACGCGATGACGCGCCCCTGCACGTCGCGGATCGGGATAATCAGCCGCGCCTCGAACTGCACGCGGCGGGAACGCGGGTCGAAGCTCTTGTCGCTCCCGCCGAACATGCCCGACGCCGCGATCGCGCGCTCCGAAAAACGCCGCTTCAGCAGCATGCCGACGAGCTCGCGCGAGCCGTTTTCCGGCAGAAAACCGATGCCGAACTCGTCCGCCGTCGTCGCGTCGAAGCCGCGGTCGCGCGTCCAGTATTCGCGGACTTTCGCGGCTTCGGGCGCGCGGAATTTTTCGCGGAAGAACGCCGCCGCGGATTCGTGAAGGTCGAAGAGCTCGCCGCGCATCGAGCGCTCGGCGTTCCCGCGCGTCTCGTATTCGACGGGGATGCCGAAGCGCTGCGCGACGCGCTCCACCGCCTCCGGGAACGTCAGGCTCTCGCGCGTCATCATGAACTTGAAGACGTCGCCGCCTTGCCCCGTGCTGAAGCAGTAGTAGAACCCGCGGTCGGGATCGACGAAGAACGAGGGCGTCTTTTCCGTCGTGAACGGGCTCAGCCCCTTCCATTTCGAGCCCGCGCGCGTGAGGTTCGTGTAGTCGCCTATCAGCGCGACGATGTCGGCGCGGGAACGGATCTCTTCGACGGATTTTTTGCTGATGAGCGGCATTGCACGAAATGCGCGAGAGCATACGCGCGCCTTCCCCGCGAATCAAGCGCGGAACGCCCGCGCGAAGCGCGGCATCGCGGCGCGCCGCCTTGAGTCCGCTCCGCGCGCTTGCCAGAGGGGGCGCAAAGTGTCAGAATGAACAACTTATGACTCAAGACCAGACGAACACCTCAGCGGCGCCGGAGGAGACGAACGTTCCCGAAGCGGAAATCGACACCTCCGTTTTCGCCTTGGACAGAATCCCGCCCGAACAGCGCGAAGCCTATTGGCGCAAATACATTTACCGCGCGGACAAGGAACCGCAGCTCACCGTGCGCGGCGCGATTTTCGGCGGCTGCATCGGCGTGCTCGCCTGCGCGTCGAGCATGTACACCTCGCTGAAGATCGGCTGGGGCTTCGGCATCGCGCTCGTCGCGGTCATTCTTTCCTTCGTCGTGTTCAACGCGATGCGCTCGCTTTCGGGCGGCCGCATCAAGCAGATGGGCGTGCTCGAGAACGCGGCGACGTCGTCGGTCGCCTCCGTCATCGGCATGACGACGACGCACACGGTCGTCTCCGCCTTCGGCGCGCTGATGCTGCTGCAGGGCGTTCCCGCGCCGTGGTACAAGATGGTGCCGACGATTTTCTTCGGCGCGATTCTCGGCACGTGCATCGCGATTCCGCTGAAGAAGGCGCTGATCAATCAGGAGCGCCTGCGCTTCCCGAGCTCCATCGCCTCGGCGGAAACGCTGAAGTCGCTCTACGCGACGAGCGGGAGCAAGGTCACGCGCAACAAGGTCGCGACGCTGCTCACGGCGCTCGGCTTCGCGGCGGTGCTCGGGCTCGTGAAGCAGCTGCCGACGCTCGCCAACGCGTTCGCGGAAACGGGCAAGGCGAAGCTCGCCGAATTCTGTTCGGCGCTCGCCGTCGTTCCCGACGCGATCGGACTGCCGGATTTTCTCAACCCGCTTAAGATCTGGGGGCTTCAGGGCGCGACGGTCGTTTCCGACAAGACGATCACGCCCGAGCTCGAGCAGGCGGGCGTTCCCGCCGTCGGCGGAAAAATCGCGACCGTCGTTCCCGAGAGCGCCGACGGCACGCTGCCGGGCATTTCCGTCGATCCCTCCGTGCTGCTCATCGGCGCGGGCATGCTCTGCGGTCTGCGCGTTTCGCTGACGATGTTCTTTACGGCGATCGCGCTCGACTGGTTCCTCGCGCCGTGGCTCATTTCGCAGGACATTCTGCACGTCGGCTCGGACATTTTCCGCAACATCGAAGTTTCCGTGGACGATCAGGGCAACTTCGCCGGCTTCCGCGTCGTTTACTGGTCGCTGTGGTGCGGCACGTCGATCATGGTCATGGCCAGCTTCACCGCGCTCGCGTTCCAGTGGCGCACGATCGGGCGCGCGTTCTCCGGCATCTTCCCGAAAAAGGGCGCGGCGGTGACATCCGAGGCCGACGACGTCAACGCCGACGTCGAAATCCCGATGAAGTGGTTCGTCATCGGCATCGTTCCCGCGGCGATCGGGCTGATCTGCACGCTGCACTTCGCGTTCAACGCGGCGTGGTATCTGGGCGTTCTCGCGATCTTCCTCGCGGGCGCGTTCGGCCTCATCTGCGCGCGCTCCTGCGGCGAGGCGGACACGAATCCGATCGGCGCGATGGGCAAAATTTCCCAGCTCATCTATTCCGTCGTGCCCGGCGCGCGCGGGAACGTGAGCACGAACCTCATCACCGGCGGCGTCACGGCGGCGGCGGGCGGCGCCTCCGGCGACCTCATGTCCGACATGAAGCTCGGCAATCTGCTCGGGCTGAAGCCGCGCATCCAGTTCTTCACGCAGCTGCTCGCGATCTGCATCGGCACGGCGATCGTCGTTCCCGTGTGGCGCCTGCTCGTGCCCGACGTGGACGCGCTCGAAAAATACCCGGCGCCGCCCGCGCGCATGTGGAAGGCCGTCGCGGAATTTCTGAACGATCCGCTGATTTCGCTCCCGACGACGGTTTACTGGGCGATGGCGATCGGCGGGCTCGTCGGCGTCGCGATTCCGGTCTGCGAACGCCTGTTCCCGAAGGCGCGCGCGTACATGCCCTCCGCGATCGGCATGGGCATCGTGCTGACGCTCCCGGCGGCGTTCAACAACGCGGCGTCGTTCGCGATCGGCGCGATCTTCGTCTGGCTCTGGAACAAGTTCCACAAGAAGACGGAAGAGGAATACTCGGTCGCGCTGGCGTCGGGTCTCGTCGGCGGCGAATCGATCGCCTGCGCGCTCGCGGCGATGGCGGCGACGGCGATCCTGACCGTCGGCTGAGGCGCCTCCGCCCCCGTTTCCCGAAACGCGCCCCCGCCCCGCGGGAGCGCGTTTTTTTGTACGCGCGGACGCAATCAAAGATTTGAAAAAAAACGAAATCTGTGATTTCCTTTGCACAACAAAAGCAATGAGCAAGAAAATCTGGCTTTCTCTCGCCCACATGGGCGGGCGCGAACAAGACTTCATCGCCGAAGCCTTCGCGACGAATTGGGTCGTGCCGCTCGGACCGAACGTGGACGCGTTCGAGGGCGCGCTCGCGGCGTATCTCGGCGGGGAGCGGCACGTCGTCGCGCTCAGCGCGGGAACGGCGGCGATTCACCTCGGGCTGATTCAGCTCGGCGTCGGCGCGGGCGACGAGGTCGTCTGCCAGAGCTTCACGTTCGCGGCGAGCGCGAATCCCGTCGTGTACTGCGGCGGCGTTCCCGTGTTCGTCGATTCCGAGCCGGACACCTGGAACATGGATCCCGCGCTGCTGGAAAAGGCGTTGCTCGACCGCCGCGAAAAGACGGGGCGTTTCCCGAAGGCGATCATTCCCGTGCATCTTTACGGCATGCCCGCGAAGATGGACGAAATCTGCGTCGTCGCCGAAAAATACGGCGTTCCCGTGCTCGAGGACGCCGCCGAGGCGCTCGGCTCGGAATATCGCGGCCGCAGATGCGGAACGTTCGGCGAGTTCGCTTCGCTTTCCTTCAACGGCAACAAGATCATCACGACTTCCGGCGGCGGCGCGCTCGTCTGCCGCACGGCGGAGGAGGCGGCGCGCACGAAGTTTTACGCGACGCAGGCGCGCGAGAACCGCCCGTATTACCATCACGAAAAGATCGGCTACAACTACCGCATGAGCAACATCTGCGCGGGCATCGGCCGCGGGCAGATGGAAGTGCTCCCGGCGCACGTCGCGCGGCGGCGCGAGATTCACGCGCTCTACGCGCGGCTGCTCGCGGAAACGCCGGGCATCACGGTCAAGGAAGCCCCGGGCGCGGACTTCGCGTCGAATTTCTGGCTGAGCTGCGTGCTCGTCGATCCCGAAAAGTTCGGCATGGACTGCGACGCGCTCCGGCTCGCGCTCGCGGAGGCGGACATCGAGTCGCGCCTGCTGTGGAAGCCGATGCACCTCCAGCCCGTTTACGCGAAAAATCCGTTCTACGGGAACGGAGTCTCCGAAAAAATCTTCGCCCGCGGGCTCTGCCTGCCTTCGGGCTCGTCGCTCTCCGACGACGACGTCGCCCGCGTCGTCGAAACGATCAAGGCGGCGAAAAAATAACCGCGGAGCCGCGCGCCAAGATGTTTTTCCTCTACGGAGCAGGCGGACACGCCAAGGTGATTCTCGACATTCTGCGCGCGCGGAACGTCGCCGTCGACTGCGTGTGCGACGATTCCGCGGAGCTGCGCGAGTTCTGCGGGCTGCCCGTCGTGCGCGGAGCGGACGCTCCCGCGGGAACGGCGATCGTGAGCATCGGGAAAAACGAGGCGCGCCGACGCGTGGCCGCGTTTCTCCGCGCGCGCGGGAACGTGCGTTTCGCGACGGCGGTTCACCCGAGCGCGGTGATTTCGCCCGACGCGGAAATCGGCGCGGGAACGGTCGTCATGCCCGGCGCGATCGTCAACTCGGGAACGCGCATCGGCGAGCACTGCATCGTGAACACGGGCGCGAGCATCGACCACGACTGCGCGGTCGCGGACTTCGCGCACGTTTCGCCGCACGCGACGCTCTGCGGCGGCGTTTCCGTGGGCGCGGGAACGTGGATCGGCGCGGGAACGGTCGTGATTCAGGGTGTTTCCGTCGGCGGAAATTGCCTCGTGGGCGCGGGCTCGGTCGTCGCGAAAAATCTGCCCGACGACGCGTTCGCCTGCGGCAACCGCTGCAAGATACTGAAGCTTATACCCCCCCCCCCCCGGTTTAGCGGCGATTTCCGCAAATGAGCTGATTTTTGAAGAAGCGGCATTTCTGCCGCCTGCAGGAAATTTTTTTGAGGAAATCGTTTTCGGCGGACAAGCCGGCGGAGGCTTTTTCGGAAGCGTTCCCGCCTCAGAACAGGTCGCTGTGCGTTCCCGTGCGGGCGAGGTGGAGTATCGCACGCTCCTGTTCCACTCGGTAAATCAGCAGCCAGTCCGGACGGAGATGGCACTCCCGAAAACCCGCCCAGTCGCCGGTCAGAGCGTGGTCGCGAAATTTCTCCGGAAGCGGGATTTCGTTTTCGAGAAGTCCTACGACTTTTTTCAGAATCTCGACGTCGAGTCCGCGCTTGGCGGCGATTTTGACGTCGCGCCGAAATCGGTTGGACGGGAACGGTTTGAGCATCGCTCAGATTCCAAGATCTTTGAACATTTCCGCCGAGTTTCCGTACGGGGCGGGATCTTCGTTGACGATGTGCGCGTTCACTTCCCGCATCGCGGCGACGGTTTCGGCGTTGGGGATTTTGGGGCGTTCGGCGCGCGGCTGAAAGGGCAGGGCGCGTTCGATGACGCTCTGGTGAATGAACATGTTGACCGCTTCGCTCAGCGTGATGCCGAGCTTGGCGAAAATCTTCTCCGCCTGGAGTTTCGCCTTCGGTTCGATGCGGATGCTCAACGTAGCTGTCTTTGCCATGATTTTTCTCCTGTGATGAATTTTCCTGGATTGTCTGACGTTCGCCTTACAATGGCAATACGAAAAAGAATCTCCGGACGCCCGCTTCTCCGGGTCGGCGGGACGCTCGCCCTCCTTTCCCTTCCGCGAAAATCCGCGGGAGCGTCCGCCTGCGGAGCGTCAGTCGCGCAGTTCGTAGCGCGTGGAACGCCCCGCGCCGACCTGGCGCAGAATCTTCTTTTCGAGCAGATCGCGGATGGCGCGCGTCGCCGTGTCCTGCGAGCATTTGCAGATTTTCGCCCACTTCGACGACGTGAGATTGCCCTCGAAGCCGTCGAAAAGCCGATTGAGGATTTTCCGCTGCGCGGGATCGACGACGCGCGCGTCGTTTTTCCGCCAGAATTCCGCCTTCGCGAGCACGCTCCGCAGCGTCGTTTCGGACGCGGCGACCGCTTCCAGAAGCGTTCCCGCGAACCACTCCACCCACGGCGAAACGTCGAGCGAGGCGCCGCATTGCGTCCGTTCGAGCACGTCGTAATAGCGCCGCTTGTTTTTCAGGATCGCGGCGGACATGCTGTAAAAACGCAGGGCGGAATTTTCCGCGCGCGCGAGCATCAGCTCCGTGAGCGCGCGGGCGAGGCGCCCGTTCCCGTCCTCGAACGGGTGAACGGTCAGAAAATGCAGATGCGCGAGCGCGGCGTCGGCGACTCCGGCTCTGCCCGGCGCGGCGACGCGGGCGAGCAGCCGCTTCATCTCGGCGGGAACGCGCTCGGCGGGCGGCGCCTCGAAGTGCACGGTCTCGCGCCCGCCGAGCGTCGAAACGACCTGCATTCTCCCGAAACGGTCGTCGCGGTACGCGCCGACGCGGATTTTTTCGACGCCGCTGAACCCTCCGGGAAACAGCGCCGCGTGCCATCCGCAGAGCCGCGTCTTCGTGAGCGGCGCGGAAAAATTCTGCGTGGCGTCGAGCACGACTTCCGCCGCGCCCGCCGCGCGCGCGTCCGCCGTCTTCGGCGCGGGAACGCGCAGCGCGAGCCGCTTGCCGACGGACGAACGGATCTGCGCCATGCTCAGCGCGACGCCCTCGATTTCGGACGATTCCGACGTCTCCCGCGCGAGCGCGAGCGCGGACGCCTCGCGGCGCTCCGTCAGCCCGAGCCGCGACATGCTCCCGAGCAGACGCCCCTGCGCGAACGCGACGCGGGAAAGCAGCGGCGCGAGCGCGGCGGCGTCCCACGTGAGATTCGGCCAGTTTTCATGCTCGTAAATGTAGAACATAGCGAAAATCTACGCGGAACCTGCGGAGATTTCAAATTTAATCTCCGCAAAATCTGCGGAGATTGCGGGGCGTATTCTCCGCATGCTCCGGAGAGGAGGTTCGCCGCATGAGCGCGGAAACGGAGCGCGTGAACATTCTGATTTCGTCGGCGGGAAAGCGCGTTTCCCTGCTGCGCGAATTCCGCGCGGAGCTGAGCCGGGAGTTCCCGCGGGGCAGGGTGTTCGCGACGGAGCTCTGCCCGGAAATGTCGCCCGCGGCGCAGGTCGCCGACCGCTGTTTTCGCGTGCCGCGCGTCACGGAGCCGGGCTACGCGGACGCGCTTTTCCGCATCTGCGCGGACAACGGCGTGCGCGTCGTCGTGCCCACGATCGACACGGAGCTGCTCGTGCTCGCGCGCGAGAAAAAGCGTTTCGCCGAGGCGGGAATTTTTCTGCTCGTTTCCGACGAGGATTTCGTCTCCGTCTGCCGCGACAAGCGCAACACGGGCGCCTTTTTCGAGTCGCGCGGCATCCGCGTTCCCGCGCCCGTGGACAAGCGCGCGCCGACGTTCCCGCTCTTCGCCAAGCCCTACGACGGTTCGCTGAGCAAGGACCTTTTCGTCGTGCGTTCCCGCGAAGAGCTCACGCCGGAGATTCTCGCGCACCCGAAGCTCATCTTCATGGAATACATCGACAAACGTATTTACAAAGAATTTACGGTGGACATGTATTTCGGGCGCGACCACCGCATCAAGGCGGTCGTGCCGCGCGAGCGCATTGAAATCCGCGCGGGCGAAATCAACAAGGGGCGCACGTGCAGAAACCGCCTCGCTGCGCTGCTGCGGGAACGCTTCGCGGAGCTGCCCGGAGTCGTCGGCTGCATCTGCGCGCAGTTTTTCTTCGACGAAAAGACGGGCGACGTCGTCGGCATCGAGATCAATCCGCGCTTCGGCGGCGGCTATCCGCTGAGTTACGGCGCGGGCGCGAATTTCCCGCGCGCCGTCGTGCGCGAGTACCTGCTCGGCGAAACGCTCGAATTTTCCGACGCGTGGGCGGACGGCACGCTGATGCTCCGCTACGACGCGGAAATCTTCGTTCCCGCGCGTCGCCGCGTCTTCGTGTTCGACCTCGACGACACGCTTTTCAAGGAGCTGGATTTTCTGCGCTCGGCGTTCCGCGAAATCGCGCGGACGCTCGCGCCGGAGGCGCCGGAAACGCTTTTTGCGGAAATGCTCGCCGCGCGTTCCCGCGGCGAAAACGTGTTCGCGCGCCTCTCCGCGCGTTTCGGCGTTCCCGTCGCCGACCTCCTCGCCCGCTACCGCGCGCACGTGCCCGACGTCGCGCTCGCGCCGGACGTCCGCACGACGCTCGAGACTCTGCGGGAACGCGGCGCGACGCTCTGTCTGCTCACGGACGGGCGTTCGCTCACGCAGCGCAACAAAATCCGCGCGCTCGGGCTCGACGCGTTTTTCGACGACGCGAACGTCGTGATTTCCGAGGAATTCGGTTCGGAAAAGCCCAGCGCGCGCAACTGCGAATTTTTCGCGGAAAAATTTCCGGGCGCGGATTTCTGCTGCGTCGGCGACAATCCCGCGAAAGACTTCGCCGCGCCCAACGCGCTCGGCTGGCGCACGGTCTGTCTGCTCGACGACGGCGGGAACGTCCGCCCGCAGGACTTCGCCGCCGTTCCCGCCGCCTTTCTCCCGCAGCGGAAAATCAAAACCCTGACGGAGCTTTTATGAAAATCTGTTTTTTCAACCTGACGGAGCCGAGCGGAGGAAAGACCGGAAACGGCGTCGTCCGCTCGGCGATGGTGCTTGCGCGCGAATTGCGCGAACGCGGGCATTCCGTCGATTTCTATACCCCCCCCCGCATGAGGATTTGAAGAAATCCGCGGTTTCCGCCGGAGAGCATTTTCGGAAATTTCTTCGAGCGAGGAAAATCGACGTCGCCGCATGGCACATGGGGAATTGCCGGATTCCGTTTTCGCTGAAAAATCTTCCGTGCCGCCTGGTGTGCGTCTGGCACAACGCGCCGGATTACGTCAATGCGGATTACGCTGTGCGCCTTGCGGAAAAATTTCGTCTTCCTGCGTTTCCGCGGCGAATCGTCCTGAGCGTTCCCGCGCGATTCTGTATTCAAAAAGCGTATTCGTTTTACCGTTCCCACGCCTTTGACTACGCGTGCGGGGCGTGCGACCGTTTCGTGCTGCTTTCGGAGAGATTTTTCCCGGCGTTCGCTCCCGCGAAAAAGTTTCCCGGCAAGGTGCGCGCGATTCCCAACCCGGCGAGCTTCGGCGCGGCGGACAATCCGCTTGCGGAGAAAAAACGCGAGCTGCTTTTCGTCGGGCGTCTGGAAAACGGACAGAAGCGCGTCGATCTGCTGTTGCGGATTTGGGCTCGCCTGGAGGCGCGTTTTCCCGCGTGGCGACTGCGCATCGTGGGCGATGGTCCCGACGCGGAAAAGCTTCGCGCGCTCGCGGGAACGCTCGGGTTGACTCGAGTGAGCTTCGAAGGTTTTCGCGATCCCGCGCCGTTTTATCGCGACGCCGCGATTTTCTGCATGACGAGCGCTTTCGAAGGTTGGGGAATGGTTTTAGTGGAAGCGGCGGCGTACGCCTGCGTTCCCGTGGCGTTCGATTCCTACGCGGCGGTGCGCGACATCGTCACCGACGGCGAAAACGGAGTTCTCGTTCCCGCGTTCGACTGCGAAGCTTACGCGGAAACGCTGGCGCGTCTGATGAGCGACGCCGCCGCGCGGGAACGTCTCGCCCGCTCCGCGCGCTCCCGCGTCTCGGATTTTTCCGCGTCAAAAATCGCCGCCCGCTGGGAAGCTCTTTTCAAGGAAATTTTATGAACCGCACTCGGGACGTCGGCGCGGCGTTCCCGAGAAAGCGCAGACAAATCGGCGTTCCCGCGGCGCGTTGTAAAAAAACGAAAGGAAAAAAAATCATGAGAAAACTGGAACAACGACCCCTGCCTTACGCCGCGGACGCGCTTGAGCCCGCGATGGAAAAACGCGCTCTCGAGCTGCACTACGGCAAGCATCACGCCGCGTACGTCGAGAAGCTCAACGCCGCGCTCGAAAAAGCGCCCGAGTTCTCCGCGCCCGCGTGCATCGGGCATCTGACGGCGCATCTGGACCGCGTGCCCGAAAGCATCCGCGAGGCGGTGCGCAACAACGGCGGCGGGCATTTCAACCACGCGTTTTTCTGGAAATGCCTTTCGCCGAACGGCGGCGGCGCGCCCGTCGGCGAGCTCGCGGGCGCGATCGACGAGGCGTTCGGCTCGTTCGAGGCGTTTCGGGAAAAATTCGAGGCGGCGGCGACGGGGCATTTCGGCTCGGGCTGGGCGTGGCTCATCGTGAAGCCGGACGGCGCGCTCGCCGTGTGCACGACGCCGAACCAGAATTCGCCGATGATGCCCGCGAGCGTCGTTCCCGGCATTGAGCACGGGAAGCCGGTGCTGACGCTCGACCTGTGGGAGCACGCGTATTACCTGCAGTATCAGAACCGCAGGGCGGATTATGTGCGGGCGTTCTGGTCAATCGTCGATTGGACGGCGGCGGACGCGTTCTACGCCAAGGCGCTCGGCAAGAGCTGCCGCCGCGGGAACGCGACCGACGCCCGCGGCGCGTCCTGCGCCGCCTGAGGCGAAGATTCTCCGAATACGAGAAAGCGCCGCGGATTTTCGGTCCGCGGCGCTTTTTCGCGCGTTTCTCGCCGGCGGGAACGCGTCAGTTCGTGGCGGCGTGCGCTTCGCGGTAGAGCGTGCACAGGTGCAGCCCCGCCATGCGGACGGCGACGCCGTTCGTCACCTGGCGCAGAATCACGGAGCGCGGACCGTCCGCGATTTCGGATTCCACCTCGACGCCGCGGTTGATCGGGCCCGGGTGCATGATGATCGCCTCGGGCTTCATCCACGCGAGGCGTTCCGCGTTGATGCCGAAAAGCGCCGTGTATTCGCCGAGCGAAGGGAAGTGCGTCGTCGTCTGGCGTTCGTGCTGGATGCGCAGCAGCATGACGGCGTCGGCTTCGGCGAGCGCGGACTTGAGGTCGTGCGCGACGCGGACGCCCGGATAATTGCCGAATTCCTGCGGCACGAGCGTGATCGGTCCCGCGAGGGTGACTTCGACGCCGAGCTTCGTCAGGCAGTGAATGTTGGAGCGCGCGACGCGCGAGAAGAGGATGTCGCCGAGAATCGTCACCTTCTTGCCGCGCAGGTCGCGGCCGAAGTGTTCCCGCAGCGTGAAGGCGTCGAGCAGCGCCTGCGTCGGGTGCGCGTGCGCGCCGTCGCCGGCGTTGACGACGGGAATGTCGAGCACGTTCGCGAGATAGGCGGCCGCGCCTGCCGCCGAGTGGCGCATGATGACCATGTCCACGCCCATCGCGCGGATGTTGCGCGCGGTGTCGCGCAGCGTCTCGCCCTTCGTGCGGGAAGAGGTCGATTCGCTGAGCGTCAGGATGTCCGCGCCGAGATTGCGCGCCGCGACTTCAAACGCCGAGCGCGTCCGCGTCGAGGGTTCGAAGAAGAAGGTGCCGACGGTGTGGTTCTTCAGCGTGTCGAATTTTTTGCGCGTCCCGAAGGAGGCTTTGAAGATTTCGGCTTGCGCGAAAAGCGTTTCGAGCTCCTCGACCGAAACGCTTTCGATGTCGATGAGGTCTTTGCGGTTCCAGACTGCTTGGCTCATGATTGAAAAAATGCTGTTCAGAATTGATTGGCGAGAGCGGGAAAAGCCCCGCTTTCGGAGGCAGGATTTTTCCCTATGCGCGGGGCTCCCGCAATAAAATTTTTGCGCGGGAACGCCGCGGGGCGCCGGGCGCTACGCTTCGCAGTTCGGGCGGGCGACGAGGCCCGGGAACGGCTCCGCGGGGAAGGGCTTTTCGGCGTTCCCGCCGGCGAGCAGAAAACGCTCCGCGATCGCGAAGATCTCGTCGGGCGTTCCCGCGCGGCGGACGGCGTGAAGGAAGGCGCCTTCGGCGTCCGCGCCCGTGCCGACGAAGTTCAGAAACTTCTTCATGCGGGCGGCGACGCGTTCGGGGCGGTCTCCGGGCAGGGCGACCACGTCCGCGAGCGCGCGCACGTAATCGAACACGTCGCCGAGGCGCGGCGCGAACGGCGTTCCCGCGCCCTCGCGCGTTTCGCGCAATTGACGGAAAATCCACGGATTGCGTATGGCGTGGCGGCCGATCATCCAGCCGGCGCAGCGCGTCTTTTCGCGGACGCGGAGCGCCTTTTCGACGGAGGAGATTTCGCCGTTCGCGAGGACGGGGCAGGCGGCGTCGCGCACGGCAGTGGCGATCGCGTCGTAGTCCACGGGCGTGCGGTAGAGCCCGCGCACGGTGCGCCCGTGGACGGCGATCCAGTCCACGGCGTTTTCCCGCGCGAGATCCAGCAGCGGCGCGAGCGCGCCCGCGTCGTCGAATCCGAGGCGGCATTTCAGCGTGAAGCGTCTGCCGAATTCGGAGCAGACTTCGCGCAGCGCGGGCAGGATTTCCGCGACGTGCGGCAGGTCGCGCAGCAGGCCGCCGCCGACGTTCTTGCGGAAGACTTTCGGCGCCGGGCAGCCGAGGTTCAGATCGATTCCCGCGACGTCGAAGCGGCTCAGCGCCTCGCGCGCGACGCGCACGAGCGCGGGAACGTCCTCGCCGATGAGCTGCAGAAAAAGCTGCGTTCCCGCGGGCGGGCTTTCGAGGCATTCGCGGATGTCCTCGTCGATGATCGACGTGGCGTGGACGCGCAGAAATTCGGTGACGAAAAAATCGGGCGCGCCGTAGCGCGCGTCCGCGAGGAGGCGCATGAACGGGAGCGTCGTCACGTCCTGCATCGGCGCGAGCGCCGTCACGGGAACGCCGCCGCGCATCGCTTCCGCGAGAGCTTCCGTCGTCATGGCGCGTTCAGCCGTTTTTCTTTTCCTGGCGGCGCAGCGCGCGGTTCATCAGCGGCGTCGCGTCTTCGGCGGCGTCGAGCACGGAGCGGGCGACGAAAATCGGCATGCGGGCGAGAAAGGACTGCAGGAGCATGTCCGACGGGCGCGCGTCCGCCTCGAGCGTCTTGCGGCCGAGCTCGTTGCGCATCGAATAGACGATGCGCGCGAAATAGACGCCGTCGCGGCATTCGGTGACGAATCCGGCTTCGGGAACGATGTCGAATCCGCGGCAGACGGCGTCGAGCAGCTCGAAGGTCTGCGGGCGCGGGAACGGCTTGCGGCGCATGGCGCGCGAGGCGATTTCCGCGAACGCGGCTTCGGTCTGGATCAGCAGCGTCTTCGCGCCGAAAGTGAGAAAGACCGCCGTGCAGTCCTTGGCGGGAAAGAGCCGCAGACTCTGCAGCTCGATGAAGTCTTTCGTGTCCATGCGGGAACGCTCAGACGCGGCGCGGCTGCTTGGCGTTTTTCTTGCCGCCCTTCTTCTTGGAGTCGGGCTTGTCGTCTTCGTCGACCTTCGGCGGCGGCGGCGGTTTCGGCACGACGCTGAGCTGGCGGAAATCGACGCGCGGCGCGCCGTCGTCCGCCTTTTTCGCGGAGGGAATCGCGAAGATGACGGAACGCGTCGTCGGCAGGAAGATGCCGGAGGAGGAATAGACCGTCTTCCAGCCGCTTTCCTCGTCCTTCGCGGGAACGGCGACGCGCACGTTGAGCGGCGTCTTCGTCTTCACGGGCTTGGTGATCCAGAACATGCCGGGCTGGAGCTCGGCGCTCTGCGGCTGCGCCGTTTCCGCCTTGGATTTCGGCGGCGCGAAGCCCATGCGGAACGCGGTCTGCGTCAGATTCTGCACCATCACGGAGCCCTTCGGGAAGAAGCTTTCGTCGAAATTGAACACCTGCGGCTTCGCTCTGCCGAGCGTGCCGGGAATGAGAATGCCGACGTCCTTCATGCCTTCCGGAATCGGAATCTGCGCGTAGGGAATGTATTCGAGCTCGGATTTTTTGACGCCCTGTTCCTTGCGCTGTTCGATTTCCTCCGCCGTCGCCTTGCGGTAGAGCGTGAACGGGAGCGGCCCGCGGTATTCGTACGCCTTCACGAACGCCATTTCCGTGATGAAGAACGGCAGGTAGTCGCTTCCGTCGCGGTAGAAGAGCGGGGGAACGGGCTCGCCGCTTCGGGCGTGAGTCCAGTACGTGCAGCGCAGAACGATCGTCGCGCGGCGCGCGGCTTCGATGTCTTCGGTCGTGCGGGCGCGGCGCTGCTGCGCGTTCAGCGCGGGAACGCTTCCCGCGAAGAGTGAGGCGCAAAGCGCCAGAAGAGCGAATTTTTTCAGCATTTTGGACACGTGGGGAATCTGGTTGGAAAATCGGACGAATTCCGTTTCGCGGGCGATTGAAGGTGGTGCGTCTGGAGGGAGTCGAACCCTCGTCTCAACCTTGGGAAGGTCACATAATGGCCGTTATACGACAGACGCGAAAAATTGCGGCGACAATAGCGCTTCCCGCCCGCCCGCGCAACTTCTTTTTTCCGCGCGCCTTTCCGCGGATTTTGTTTTTGCGGGGCGCGGGGAGGAGGCGTTAGTTTTTTGCGCATGTTCCCCTCGAAAAATTTCCTCCGTTGCGCGCTCGCCTGCGTCGCTTCCGCGCCCTTCGCGTTCCCGCAGCTTTCCGCCGCCGAGAACGCCGCCGCCGGCGCGCGCCCGAACGTCGTTTTCGTGCTCGTGGACGACATGGGCTGGGGCGACCTCGACTGCAACTGGGCTTACGGCGAAAAGTTCAAAAACCGCGAGCGCAAAAACCGTTTCCGCACGCCCGCGCTCGACAAGATGGCGAGCGAAGGCGTGCTGCTCGCGCGCCACTACACGGCGTGCCCGGTGAGCGCTCCCGCGCGCGCCTCGCTGATGACCGGCGTGCACCAGGGGCACACGCGGCAGGTGCGCGACAACACGTTCGACACGCCGATCGCCGACGTCCACACGCTCGGGAGCGTCATGCGCGGAGCGGGCTACGCGACCGCCGCGATCGGCAAGTGGGGCATCGGCGGCGTCGGCGACGGATCGACCGCCGCGACGGGCTACGGCCGCCCGCGGGAACGCGGCTTCGATTATTTTTACGGCGTCTTCGACCACATGGCGGGTCACTACCACTATCCCGCGAACGGCGGGCGCCGCGTCTGGGAAAACGAGACGGACGTCACCGCGAAGCTGAAGAACGGCTTCGCCTACTCGACGGATCTTTTCACCGCGCGCGCCAAGGACTGGATCGTTCAGCAGAAAAAGACGAATCCGCGCCGCCCGTTCTTTCTCTTTCTCGCGTATCCCGCGCCGCACGGCTCGCTGCGCGTGCCCAACTGCGCCTATCCCGAAGGCGGCGGGCTCCGCGGCGGCGTGCAGTGGACGAAGGCCGGCACCGTGAACACCGCCGACGCCAAGCGCGGCGCGCCCGATTCCTACATTCATCCCGACAACAAGGGATTCGCGACCGACGCCGCGCGCCGCCATTCCACGATGATCCGGCGCGTGGACGACGCGATGGGCGACCTCTTCAAGCTGCTCAAGGACCTGAAGATCGATTCCGAGACGCTCGTCGTCTTCACCTCCGACAACGGCCCGCACGAAGAGCCCGGCAACGACGCCCGCGCGAACGATTATTTCGCTTCCGCCTCGCCCGCGCAGGATCCGTCCTTCTTCAAGTCCTACGGCATGATGGACGGCATCAAGCGCGACTGCTTCGAGGGCGGCATGCGCGTTCCCGCGATCGTGCGCTGGCCCGGCCGCGTGCCGAAGAAAAAGCTCTGCACCGAGCCCTCGCAGTTTCACGACTGGATGGCGACGCTCGCCGACGCCGCGGGCGCGGAAATCCCCTCGCGCTCCGACGGCGTGTCGCTGCTGCCGATGCTCACGGGCGTCGGGACGCAGTTCCCCGGGCAGATCTATTGCGAGTATTCCTTCGGCGGGAACGCGTCGCAGCGCGGCGATTTTCTGCCCGCGCACCGCGGCGTTTCGCGGCGGAACCAGCTCGTCGTCTGGGTCGACGGCTTCAAGGGGCTCGCGCGCAATCTGAACGAGAATTCGAAATTTTCCGGGCCGGGCGCCGTCGTCTTCGAGATTTACGACACGCTGAAGGATCCGCAGGAAAAGAAGAACCTCGCGGGAACGCCGGGCTTCGGCGAGGAGATGCAGCAGAAATTCCGCGACAAGGCGCTGCGTTCCCGCCGCGCCTTCGACGGCAAGGACCCGCAGAGCTACACGCGTGGGCTCGATTTTTCGCAGAAGACGTTTTTCGAAAAGAACCCCGTTCCCGCGCTCGGGAACGTCTCGACGCCCGCCGACGCCGTCGCGGGAACGCACAAGATCTTTCTCGCGAAAAAGCCGTTCCCGTGGGTGCCGGATTTCCGCCAGACGCGCCTGAAGTGCGAGACTTCTGGAAAAATCGCGGCGAAGCGCGGCGAGAACCTGCTGCCGAAGGCGTTCGCCGAAAAGCGCGGTCCGCGCGGGATTCTGATCGAGGCGACGATCGGCGTCGCCGAGGCGGGCGAATACGTCTTCACGCTGCGGACGGACGCGGCGAAGGGCAGCCGCGCGTTCGCGCATCTCCACGACGCGCAGCTCGTGGACGCGGACAGAAACTACGTCGCGGGCGCGCGCGCGGATTCGTTCATGAATCTGGGCACGGAAAACCCGAAGGGCACGCGCGGCGTCTTCCTCGAGGCGGGCGCGCACGCGATCCGCGTCGAATACGTCTGCGACGGCGTCTCCGCGACCGCTCCCTCGCTCGTCCTCGACTGGGCGAAGAAGCGCTGAGCGCGCGCGGCGCGGACAAAAAGCGTTCCCGCGCTTCGTTTCGCGGGAACGCTTTTTCGTTTCGGGCGGGAACGCGCGCGAGGCGGCGCGTCACTTCCCGCCGAGGAGCTCGCGGGCGTGGGCGCGGGCGGCGGGGGAAGAGCGGTCGCCGAGCATGCGCGCGAGCTCGTCCTCGCGGGCGCGCGCGTCGCCGTCGAGCCGTTCGATGGAGACCGTCGTCGAGTCGTCGGTCTGCGTCTTGGTCACGCGGAAATGGTGGTCGCCGAGCGCGGCGACCTGCGGCAGGTGCGTGATGCAGAAGACCTGGTGCGTGCGTGCGACGTCCGCGAGCTTGCGCGCCACGTGCACGGCGATTTCGCCGCCGACGTTCGCGTCCGCCTCGTCGAACACGAGCACGGGCGTCGCGTCCACGTCGGCGAGCATCGCCTTGAGCGCGAGCATGACGCGCGCGGTCTCGCCGGCGGAGGCGATTTTGTTGAGCGGGAGCAAGTCCTGCCCCGCGTTCGGCGAAAAGAGGAAAGAGCACGCGGTCGTTCCCGTCTCGGAAATCGCGGGCGTTTCCGCGAGGCGCACGGCGACGTCGGCCTTTTTGAAGCCGAGCTCGACGAGGATTTTCCGCGTTCCCGCGGCGAGCTTCTTCGCGGCGGCGAGGCGCGCGGCGTGGAGCGTTTCCGCGCGGGCGCGCAGGTCCTTTTCGATCGCGGCGGCGGCGGCGGCGGCGCGTTCGAGCGTTCCCGCCACGTCGCTCTGGCGCGCGATCCGCAGCGCGAGCGCGTCGCGTTTGGCGCGGACGCCCGCGGCGTCGGGGCCGTATTTGCGGCGCAGTTCGAGCCAGGCGTTCATGCGTTCGGAGACTTCGGCGGCGGCTTCGGGATCGGTGTCGATTTCGCCGAGCAGCGCGGCGTATTCCGAGCGCAGGTCCTCCGCCTCGATCGCGAGCGACGCGGCGCGCTGGGCGAGCGTTCCCGCCGCGGGAACGATTTCGGAAATCTCTCCGGAAAGGCGCAGAATCTGCGGGAACGCGGCGGCGAGCCCGTCGTCGCCGAACGCCGCGTCGATGCCGCCGAGCAGCGATTCGAGCTCCTGCGCGTGGGAGATTTTCGCGAAGTCGCCTTCGAGCCGTTCGATCGCCTCGTCGGAGAGGTCGATCCGCTCCATCGCGTCGAGCTGCGACTGCGCGAACGCGATTTCGTCGGGCGACATTTTTTCCTGCGAGCGGATCTCCTCGATTTCGGCGAGCGCTTTTTTCCACTCGCGGAAACGCGCGGCGAAGTCCGCGAGCGCGGCGGCGTTCCCGGCGAAGAGGTCGAGAATTTCGAGCTGGTGGTGCTCGTGAAAAAGTTTCTGCGGTTCGCCGGGACCGTGAAAATCGATCCACGTTTCGCCGAGCGCGGAAAGCTGGGCGAGCGTGGCGAGCGCGCCGTTGATCGTGACGCGTCCGGGCTTCGTCGCGTGGATCGCGCGGCGCAGAATCAGCTGGCCGTCCTCGCAACGCGGGAGCGCGAGCGCGTCGAGCACGGCGTCCGCGCGCGCGGAATCTTCGAGCGCGACGACGGCCTCGATCTCGCACGCGTCCGCGCCTTTGCGGATCACGGTCTTGGCGACGCGGTTGCCCGCGAGAATCGCGAGCGCGCCGAGCAGCACGCTTTTTCCCGCGCCGGTTTCGCCGGTGACGACGTTGAATCCGCCCTCGAATTCGAGTTCGACGGCGTCCATCAGCGCGAGGTTTCGTATCTTCAGAAATTGCAACATGAACGAAAGAAGAAAAGGAAAGCGAAAAAACGGGAACGCCGGTCAGAACCGGGCGATTCTCGAGAATCTGCGCTCAGGCGCGAATACGTTGCGGAAAAACATGAGCGCATATTCTGAAAACGATTTTTTCCTGTGGCAAACGGAAAGAGGAAGGGCGTTCCGGGCGCGCCGCGCAGAAGATTGAAAAACGCTTGCCAGGTGTAGGACACCAAGACAGAATATCGCGCAGATTCGAAAGTTTATGCCCAATCAACGCTCTGCCAAAAAAGTCGGCGTCTCCTTTTTCACGCTTCGCGAGAACAAGGAAGAATGGGTGCGCCGCGCTCGGGCCGAGGGACTCACGCTTTCCGAGTGGATTCAACGGGCGATTGAAAACTATCTGAAAACGAAAAAACGATGAACAGCTCTCAAAAAGAAAAAGTGGAACTGCTTTTGGACTCCGACGTCGTCGAAGCCCTCAAGGCTTGCGCCGCCGAGGAAAATTCGTCGTTGGGCGTTCTCATTGAAAAAATATTAGGTGTAATACACCCGTCGGAGGGAAATCCGGATTCTTCGACGCTCGACAAGGGAATTTCATCTTCAACCAAGGAACAGAATGAACATCATGAATAAAAAGAAATCACTATGGGCGGCTTCCGCGTTTTTGATCGCGGGAACGCTCGTCGCAAACGCGGAATCGACGAAAATCTCGCTTCCGGATTATTCGTCGGGATTCACATGGGTGAACGGGAAGGACACAGGCATGGCCTCGAATGAAACGAGCGTTGTTTCCGAGACTGTCATCGCGAATCTCATCGGAAAAATTCCGGCGGAGACCGATCTGGTCGGCTGGTTCGGAGGGACTGGGCAAAACCAGTCTGTGGCCGACGATATTTCGATTACGGGGGAAGATTCCTTCAAATTTACGAGCCGTCCTAGGTATTCGGGCGAATACGTGATGCTCGGCGTCGATTTGACGGAGGACGCGAAGTCGATAACTTTGAACTTCACGACCGACGTGAAGGTCAGCTATTCGCTCTGGTCGTATGACGCGGACTCTGCGACCGTCTCGCAGCTGATCGCGGACACCTTCAAACGCGAAGCAGGAAGCGTTTCGGCGACGTATGACGCGTCGAATGTCTCCTCGTCGACGATTTTTGCCGTTTGGCTCGCGAATTCCGCCAATCAGGACGCGGCACTGAGCGGCGGAACGGAAATCACGATTTCGGACATCGGTCTGAGCTACGTCGCCGCGCCTTCCGTTCCGGAACCGTCGATGTTCGGTCTGCTTGCCGGCTTGGGCGCTTTGGCGTTGGCGAGCTCGCGCCGTCGTCGTCGTTCTGAATAAAAAACCGGCGGGAGAGTTTCCCGCGAAGATTTCAATCCTCTGCCGGCGTTCCCGCGGATTTTTCTGCGGGAACGTTTCACTTCGCGGCGGCGCGGGAGAGGCGGTCGTTCACGGCGGCGCCGACGCCGAAGTCCGGCGAGCGCTCGATCAGAATGCGCTCGAAGCCGCTTTCGTCCAGGCGCCGGAGCAGGGCGAAGACGGCGCGCGCTACGTCGCGCTGATCGCCGTTTTCGGAAAGCCAGAAAATTTCGGCGCCGCCCGCCGCCGCGGGAACGGGGCCGGTCGGGCGCGCCTGAAAGACGAGCGCCGTCTTCGCGCCGGGCGCGGGCGTCGGCGCTTCGCCTTCCCAAAGCGAAACGGCGGCGCGCGGGCTGTAATGCTTCTTCAGCATGCCGGGCGCGAGCTGCGCGCCTTCCTCCGGCGTTCCCGCGGCGGGCGTTTCTTCGGATTTCCTTTCGAGCAGTCCCTTGCCGATTTCGACTTCGAACGCGCCGCCGAGGGCTTCGGCGATGCGTTCCCGCGTCACGACGCCGAGGCGCAGCACGCGGATTTTTTCGCCGACGAAAACGATGGTCGATTCGATGCCGCAGACGCACGCGCCGCCGTCCGCGACCGCCTCGATGCGCGCGCCGAGCGAGTTCAGGACGTGTTCCGCCGTCGTCGGGCTGACGTAGCCGAACGGGTTGGCGCTGGGCGCGGCGAGCGGAACGCCGGCGGCGCGGAGAATCTTTTGCGCGAGCGGATGCGCCGGCATGCGCACGGCGACGGTCGGCTCGCCCGCCGTGACGACCGCGGGAACGCTCGGCTTTTTCGGCAGCACGAGCGTGAGCGGACCCGGCCAGAACGCCGTCGCGAGCTTCGCGACCGCGGGATGCGAGACGTCCGCGAGCTCCGCCGCCTGTTCGAGCGAATGCACGTGCACGATGAGCGGGTCGATGAACGGGCGCCCCTTCGCCGAGAAAATGCGGCGCACGGCGGTTTCGTCGAACGCGTTCGCGGCGAGCCCGTACACGGTTTCCGTGGGAATCGCGACGAGCGCTCCCGCGCGGAGCAGAGCGCCGGCGCGCTCGACGTCCGCGGGCGCGTCCGTCAGCGTTTCCGCGCGCGCCGCGCCGGTTTCGCGTTCCCGCGCGAGGGCGTCGCGCAGGCTGAACTCGCAGCCGCAGTAGCGTTGGCGGTAAAGCCGAAGCTCGCGCGAAATCGCGTTCGTCTTTTTGAAGCCGTCCCGCTTCTTGAAGTCGATTTCGAGAAAGCGCTCGGCGTCGATCGCCTCGCCGATCGCGAAAAGCGTCTTCGAGGATTTGTGCGGGGAGACGCTGAGTGTGGTCGTGAAGAAGTCGAATCCGCGTTCCCGCGCGGCGCGGGCGGCGCGTTCGAGCGAATAGCGGAAACAGCGCGGGCAGCGCCCGCCGCGCTCGGGTTCGCGTTCGAAGCCGCGCGCGACCTTTTCGAGCCAGTCGCGGTGGTTGGGCTCGTCGACGATCACGGGAACGCCGAAATGCGCCGCGAGCGCGCGGACGGCTTCGAGCCGCTTCGCGAATTCCGCCGCGGGCGCAATGTTGGCGTTGGAATAAAAAATCGCGACTTCGTGCCCCTGCTCAAGCAGGAGCTCAACGCAATGCCCGGCGCAGACGCCGCAGCAGGTGTGAAGAAGAACGCGTGACATGAGGGCGGAAATTATGAAAAAGGGCGCGGGAACGGCAAGCCGCGAATGCTTCGCCCGCCTACGCCGCGCGAAGCGCGTCCAGCGCCTCTGCCGCGACGCCGTAGCGCAGATTGCGCGGCGACCAGATCAGCTCGGACGCGCCGCAGGCGTCCGCGACTTCGAGCACGACCGCGAGCGCGGCGGGCATCACGTCGGCGCGCGCCGCGGGAACGCCTTCCTCGGAAACGCGTTCGTCCGCCGTGCGCCGCGCGAGGCGTTCGAGAAGCAGTTCGAGCCGCAGCGTCGGCAGTCTGCGCGGGAACAGGCCCGGCTCGACGCCGGATTTGCGCGCCAGCAGTCGATGCGCCACGGCGAGCACGCCGCCGCAGAAGACGAGCGGCGTTTCCGCGGACGTGCGCGCGTCCAGCTCCGTTCCCGCGACGAGGCGCACGCGTTCGCGCACGGCGCGCAGCGCGCTCTCGGGAACGCGTTCCCGCGGGTGCGGGACGCATTCGCGCGTCATGCGCGCGGCGCCGAGCTTCCAGCTGCGCGCGGTTCCGCCGCCCGAGCCGATGAATTCGAGGCTGCCGCCGCCCAGGTCGAAAATCGCCGGCGCGACGGGAAGCGCGTTCACGAGCGGGTCGGTCGCGACGCCCCGCGCGACGCCGCGCGCCTCCTCTTCGCCCGAAAGCACGCGCACGGGAACGCCCGTCGCCGCGCGCACGGCCTCGCAGAAAGCCTTGGCGTTCGTCGCCGTGCGCAGCACGCTCGTGCCGACGGCGAGCGTCTTCGCGGGAGCGAACGCCCGCGCCGCTTCGACGAGGCGTTTCGCGGCGGCGACGCCCTCGGCGAATTTTTCCGCGGAAACGGCGTCCGCGTCGCGGCTTTCGAGCAGGCGGACGTCCTCGAACGCCTCGAAGACGCCGTTCACGCGCGCGCCTTCGGCGACGAGAATTTTGAAGGAATTGGAACCGAGATCGAGAACGGCGACGCGGGACATGGCTCTGAAGAATTGACAATTAAGCGGCGGCGCGAGGCGGAATCGCCTCCATGAATTGCGCGTTCAGTTCGTGCCGTCGAAGGCGGGCATCGTGACTTCCTTGCCTTTGCCTTCGGCGTTGTTGACGCCTTCGGACTTCAGCACCTTGAACGCCGTCAGCACGAGAATCTTCAGGTCGAGCGCGAACGAAAGATGGTCCACGTACCAGACGTCGAGCTCGAATTTCTTCTTCCACGAAATCGCGTTGCGTCCGTGCGTCTGCGCCCAGCCCGTGACGCCGGGGCGCACTTCGTGGCGGCGCGCCTGCTCCGGCGAATACAGCGGCAGATACTGCGGCAGCAGCGGGCGCGGGCCGACGATCGCCATGTCGCCCTTGAGGATGTTGATGAGCTGCGGGAGCTCGTCGAGCGAGGTCTTGCGGACGAAGCGGCCGACGCGCGTCATGCGTTCCGCGTCGGGCAGCAGTTCGCCGTCGGCGCTGCGCTCGTCCGTCATGGTCTTGAATTTGACGAGGCGGAAGATTTTTCCGTCCTTGCCGGGGCGGTCCTGCGTGAAGAAGACGCCCGCGCCCTTGTTGGCGAAACGGAGCAGCGCGCAGAGCGCGAGAATGAGCGGCGAAGCGACGACGGCGGCGACGAGCGCCAGCGCGAAATCGAAGACGCGTTTGAAGCAGTGGCGATACATGCCGCGCATTTTCGCCGAAAACGCATTCCCGTGCAAGCGGGGAAAAAGGTTATGGAGGTGACGAGGTTATGAGGTTATGAAAGTTCTTTGCGCTCGGCTTCGCCGAAAGGATTTCGAAAAATTTTTCGCGAAGCGAAACGCCATCAACCTTCATAACTTCATAACCTCGTCACCTCATCACTTCGCCTTGCGCGGGAGGGCGGGCTGTGGCAAGATGCCCGCTCTTTCACGTATGGATCAGATGCTTGCATTCACGGAGTCTTTGCGCGGATTCGCCGTCATCGTACTTTTTTTCGGCGGCTCGATTTTCGTTCACGAGTTGGGGCACTTTCTCGCCGCGAAACGGCGCGGGCTGCGCGTGGAGCGTTTTTCGATCGGATTCGGGCCGAAGGTCTTCGGCTGGCGCGGGAAGGACGGCGTCGATTACCGCGTCTCGCTGCTGCCGCTTGGCGGCTACGTCGCGATTCCCGAGCTCGCGGACATGGAGCTGATCGAGGGCAAGTCCGAGGCCGCGGGCGAAGACGGTAAGGGCGTTCCCGCGAAGAAGATTTCTTACGCGGACAAGGTCATCGTCTTCGCGGCGGGCGCGTTTTTCAACGTGCTTTTCGCGGCGCTGCTCGCGTGCGTGCTCTGGGCGGTGAAGAGCCCGACGCGCGACGGCTACGAATCGTCCGAAATCGGCTACGTCGCCGAGCGCCTCGAGACCGAGCCGGGCGTCTTCGTCGCCGGACCCGCGCGCGAAGCCGGGCTGCGGCCGGGCGACTGCATTCTTTCCGTGGACGGCGAGACGACGGAGAATTTTTCGGAAATCATGCGCGCCGTCGCGCTGGGCACGCGACGCGACGCGGAGGGCAGGGCGGTCTCGACCGTGCGTTTCGCGCGCGGGAACGAGACGCTCGAGGCGGACGTGTTACCGCGGCTCGTCTCGCACAATCCGCGCAGCGGCGACTTCATCCGCATGATCGGCGTCGCGCCGACGGAGCCGCTGATCGTCGCTCCGCGCGAAGGCATGCCCGCGGCGGCGGCGGGAGCGCGTTTCGGCGACCGCTGGCTCGAAGCGGAGACGGCGAAAGGCGCCCGCGAAAAGCTGCATTCCTTCGCGCAGTTTCAGGAGATTCTTGAAAAGAACGGCGCCGCGCCGCTGCGGATTTTTTACGAACGCGGCGGGAACGCCGCCGAGCTGACGCTCGCGCCGAAGCTGCTCGCCGCGCGCGCGCCGCTCGCGAAGATCCGCTTCCGCGAGGACGGGATGGAGCGCGCGCTGCTGCTCGCCGCCGCGCCGCAGGATCTGAACAACACCGCGCTCGCGGCGAAGCGCGACACGCTCCGCGTCGCCGAGCGCCTGCCCGCCGCGTCCGCTTACGCCGAGCTCTTCGCGCCGGGAACGCAGATCGACGGCGTCGCGCTCGAGGGCGAGGGCATTCTCGCGCCGAAGTCGGTCGAGGAATTCGCGCGCGCGCTCCCGCAGGGCGTGCCGTGCCGCGTTTCGCTTTTTCTGACGCGCCCGGACGGCGAAGGCGCGAACGCGCGCTTTTCCGAGGCGATTTTCGAGACGGAGACGGAGGCGCCCAAGCCCTTCGCGGGCGTTTCGCTCGTGAGCGGGGAACGCCTCGTGCGCAAGACGCCGTGGGCGCAGTTCGCCGAGGCGTTCGACGTGACGTTCAAGTCCGTCGTCGGGCTGCTCAATCCGAATTCCGACGTCGGCGTCTCGCATCTCAACGGCGTCTTTTCGATCGGCGACACCTATTACGCGGTCTCGTCGAATCTGCGCAGCGTGCTCGTGCTCACGGTGCTCATCAACATCAATCTGGCGATCCTGAATCTGCTGCCGATTCCCGTGCTGGACGGCGGGCACATTCTCGTCGCGACGATTCAGCGCCTGCGCCGCCGCCCGATTCCGGCGAACGTCGTGAACGGCGTGCAGGTCGTCTTCATCTGCCTGCTGCTGCTTTTCATGGGCTACGTGCTGTTCAAGGACTTCGCGCGTTTCCGCGGCAACCGCGATCTCGCGGCGGCGGAGAAGATGGGGCGCTTCCTCTACACACCGGAATTTCTCGCGATGCGCGACGTGCCGTTCGCGCGCGCCGACGAAGAGAAGCCCGCCGAGAAATGAGCTCTCGCGTTCCCGCGCATTCTGAAGCTTTTTCCTTATGTTGAGTGAAGTCTTATTGACGCTTTCGGGAATTCTGGTCGTCGTCGTGCTGGTGCTCGTCAACGGCTTTTTCGTCGCGGCGGAATTTTCGCTCGTGAAGATCCGCCGGTCGCAGCTGCATCCGCTGGAAAAGGACGGCGGGCTGCGCGTGAAGGCGGCGCTGCGCGCGACGAAGCACCTCGACGCCGTGCTTTCGGCGACGCAGCTCGGCATCACGCTCGCGTCGCTCGCGCTCGGCTGGGTCGGCGAGCCTTTCGTCGCGCACAACATCGTCGAGCCCGCGCTCGCGTTCTTCGGCGTGATTCCCGACGCCGCGACCGTGTCGAAGATCTCGATCGCCGTCGCCTTCGCGCTGATCACGTTCCTGCACATCGTCTTCGGCGAGCTCGCGCCGAAATCGCTCGCGATCCAATACCCGATGGCGACGTCGCTTTTCGTCGCCGCGCCGCTGATCGTCTTTCACAAGATCTTCTTTCCCGCGATCGCCGCGCTCAACGGCACGGCGAATTTCGTGCTGCGCCGCCTCGGGATTCATCCCGCGGGCGAGGGCGCGCACACGATCTCCAAGGACGAGATGGAATACGTGCTTTCGCATTCCCGCTCCGCCGCGGACGACGTCCTCGTGGACCGCATTCTGATCCGCTCGCTGCGCCTGCGCGACACGCGCGTGAACGAAGTCATGATCCCGCGCGACGAAATCAACGCGCTCTGGCTCGACGACGACGCGCAGAAAAATCTCCGCACGGCGCAGAAGACGGCGCATTCGCGTTACCCGGTCTTCGACGGCGATCTCGACCGCCCCGCCGGAATCCTGCTCATGCGCGAATGGCTCTGGCAGATTCAGCTCCTCGGCGAAAACACGCCCGTGCGGCCGCTGCTGCGCAAGATCATGACGTTCCCGCCGGACATGCCGCTCTCCGAGGTGCTCGAGCGCTTCCGCCAGTCGCAGAATCACCTCGCCCTTGTCGTCAACGCCGAGGGACGCACGCTCGGGCTCGTCAGCTTCGAGGACGTGCTCGAGGAAATCGTCGGCGACATCCGCGACGAGTTCGACACTGACGGCAAGGAGATCTTCTCGCAGACGGAGGACTCCATCGTCGTCGCGGGAACGCTCAACATGCACGAGCTCGAGGCGGAGACGGGCTGGAATTTCGAATGGGACGGGAACAGCTACGAGACCGTCGCGAGCTGGGTGAAGTCGCTTTCGCCGCGGCGCCCGCCGAAGCGCGGCGAGCCGATCCGCTACGAGGACATCGAAATCATCCCGCTGGAAACGCCCGCGGGCTCGCTGAAGCGCATTCTGCTCCGCCGAGTCTGGGACGGCGCGGAAAAGACCGAGTGAGGGCCGAGAGAGCTTAAAGCTTAAAGAACGGCGTTCCCGCTCCCCCGCGTCCGCGGGCGCTGCGTAAACGGCGGATTTTCGCTCGCGGGATTTCCGGGGAAAATCGTAAAATCGCCGGCACGAAAGGAAAATTTTCGCCATGAAATCACGCAGCCGTTCTTTTAAGTTTCTCAATTCCGCCGCGCGCTCGCGACGCGCGTTCTCCGCGGGCGTTCCCGCGTTTCTGCTCGCCGCCGCCGCGCTCGGCGTCGCCGCCGTTCCCGCGCGCGCCGCGAACGTCGCGGTCTGCGACTCCGACGGCAATACGATCGAATCGGGGCAAACGGTCGCCGACGTTTTCGACTCGATCGAAAGCGGACGCATCGTCAAGTTCGACGGCCCGACCGGCGGCATCACCTGGGGAGAGACGCTCGAATTTTTGACCACGAGCGACTCGACGCTCACGCTGGAGTCCGCGGACGCGACCGAGCGCACGGTCACGGGAACGGCGGACTTTTTCCGCTCCGTCGGCTCGCTGACGCTGAATCTGAAGACGCTCGTCTTCGACGGGAACCGCGGCGTCGAGGACTACGCCCACCAGTTCGCCGAGAGCAATCACGCCGCGGTCACGATAGTCGGCGACGCCGCGACGATTCAGAACATGGAAAACGAAACGGCGTCCGGCGGCGCGATTTACGCCAAGACCGACGCCGCCGTCTCGGGAACCGCTTTCAAAAACAACGAGACCGGCAAGTCCGGCGGCGCGATCGCCGCGGACGGGAACGTCTCCGTCTCGGGCGAGACGAATTTTTCGGAGAACATCGCGTGGGTTCTCGGCGGCGCGGTTTACGCGGGCGGAAACGTCTCCGTCTCGGGAACGGCGACCTTTGTCGACAACGTTTCGGTGACGGCAGGCGGCGCGATTTACGCGGGCGGGAACGTGGAGTTCTCGGGCGACGGCTCCACGGCGACGTTCTCGGACAACCGCTGGATGGCGGCCGGACGCAAGAACGACGTATGCGCGGGCGGGAACGTCGTCGTCAAAGACGCGGGAACGTACTCGTTCGGCGGCGGCGTCGTCGCGGCGGGCGGACTCTCGATTTCCGACGGCGCGGACGTCACGTTCGGCGCGGGTTCGTACACGAAGATCGCGAACGCGCTCACGCTCTCCGGCGCGACGCTGACGATCGCGGGCGGGAACACGACGACCTTCACCGTCGGCGGCGGCATCACGTTCGATTCGGGCACGACGAATTCCCTCGTCTTTGAAATCGGCGACGGCCAGCTCGACGCGGGCGGCACGACGCTCCTCCTCGCGGGCGACGCTTCCGCGCTGGCGGGAACGAACGTGATGACGGTCAATTACACGGGCGCGCTCTCCGCCCCCAACATCGAGCTGGCGCTGAGCGCGGACGAGAACGGCGTCTCGATCACGGGAACGGCGCGCGCGTTCACGCTCTCGCGCGGGAGCGTCGTCGTCGGCTACGCGGACGCGCTCGCGCCCTTCTCGAAGTCGGGCGCGTCCGTCTCCGTCGAGTCCGGCGACGTGATCACGGTTTACGGCGACGGCGAAAACGGCGAGACGCTCACGTTCACGACCGCGGCGGAACTCACGCTGAAATCCGATTCGGACGCCGTGCGCACGGTCACGGGCACGACGAATTTTTCCTATTCCGGCAGGTCGCTGACGCTGAATCTGACGAAGCTCGTCTTCGACGGCTCCGGTTCGTTCATGTTCGCGCAGTCCGGCGGAACGAAAACGGACATGCTCAGGATCGTCGGCGGCGACGCGACGATCCGGAACATGAAATCGGCGATCGGCGGCGCGCTTTTCTCGAACGGAGGCGTTTCCGTCGAGGGCACGACGAGCTTCACCGGAAATTCGGCGACGTCTTACGGCGGCGCGATCGCCTCGGACCGCGGAAACGTCTCCGTCGCGGGAACGACGACCTTCGTGGGCAACACGGCGGGCGATTTCGGCGGCGCGATCTTCTCTTATCGCGGGAACGTCTCCGTCTCGGGCAGTACGACCTTCGCGAACAACACGGCGGGAAGCGTCGGAGGCGCGATCTGCTCGGGCAACGGCGGCGTCTCCGTCTCGGGAACGACGAAATTCGAGAACAACTCGGCGACGGCCGCCGGCGGCGCGATCTACACGCTCGGGACGCTCGAATTTTCGGGCGCCGGGTCCGAGGCGACGTTTTCGGGCAATACCGCGGACGGCAGGGCGAACGACGTCCACGCGGACGACGTCGTCATCAGGGACGCGGGAACGTATGCGTTCGGCGGCGGCATCGTCGCGGAAGGCGGGCTCTTGATTTCCGGCGGTGCGGACGTGACGTTCGGCGCGGGATCGACCACGAACGTTTCGGGCGCGCTCACGCTCGCCGGCGCGACGCTGACGATCGCGGGTGGCAACACGACGGGCTTCACCGTCGGCGGCGGCATCGCGCTCGGCTCGGGCACGAATGTTCTCGTGTTCGAAATCAGCGACGCCGGGCAGATCGACGCCGACGGCGAGACGCTGCTGCTCCGGGGCGACGCTTCCGCGCTGGCGGGAACGGGCGTGATGAGGCTCGATTACACGGGAACGCTCTCCGCCGCCAATCGCGAAAGTTCGTTGAGAGCGGACACCGCGGGCGTGTTCCTCACCGAAACGGAATATCCCTTCACGCTCTCGCACGGCGGAAACGTCGTCGGCTACGGGAACGCGCTCGACGCCTACACGAAGGCGTGCGCGGGCGTCTCCGTCGCTTCCGGCGACGTGATCACGGCCTATGCGGACGGCGGGAACGCCGGCACGTTGTCGTTCTCGGGCGACGCGACGCTCGCGCTGCAGTCCGATTCGGACGCCGTGCGCACGATCACGGGAACGACGCGGTTCTTCTCCGGTTCTTCCGGCACGCTGACGCTGAATCTGAAAAATCTCGTCTTCGACGGGAACGGCACGGTCAGCTTCGAAGACGCCGAGACGATCGAAATCGTCGCTTCCGACGTGACGATTCGGAACATGGCGCAGACGAATCCCGGCGGCGCGATTTCCGCGCGCGGGGACGTCTCGTTTTCGGGCGAGGGCGCCTCGGCGACGTTTTCCGGAAACACCGCGAACGGCGTAGCGAACGACGTTTACTCGGGCGGGAACGTCGTCGTCACGGGCTCGGGAACGTATTCGTTCGGCGGCGGCGTCGTCGCGGCGGGCGGGCTCACGATTTCCGACGGCGCGGACGTGACGTTCGGCGCGGGATCGGTCACGAACGTCGCCGGCGCGCTCACGCTTTCGAACGCGACGCTGACGATCGCCGGTGGGGAGGCGACGAGCTTCGCCGTCGGCTCCGTCGCGCTCGCCCCGAGAAGGACGAACTCCCTCGTTTTTGAAGTCGGCGACTACCGGCTCGGCGCAGGCGGCACGTTGCAGCTGCTTTCCGGCGACGCTTCCGCGCTGGCGGGAACGGACGTGATGACGCTGCGCTACACGGGAACCGCCGACGCCAACGTCGAGCGCCTGCTGAGCGCGGACGCCGCCGGCGTCTGGCTCTCGGAAGGCGCGGCTTATTCCTTCACGCTCTCGCGCGACGGCGCCGTCGTCGGCTACGGGAACACGCTCGAAGCCTACACGAATTCGGGCGCGTCCGTCTCCGTCGAGTCCGGCGACGTGATCATGGTTTATGCGGACGGCGGGAACGCCGGCACGATCGGGCTCTCGGGCGACGCGACGCTCACGCTGCAGTCCGATTCGGACGCCGTGCGCACGGTCACGGGAACGACGCAGTTCTTCTCCGGTTCTTCCGGCACGCTGACGCTGAAGCTGAAGAATCTCGTCTTCGACGGAGCCGACGTTTCCGGAAACCCGGCCTGCACGTTCGCGACAGCGAATGCCAATACTAAGCTCGCCGTCGAAGGCGAGAACGTGACGATTCAGAACATGATCGCGACCTACGGCGGCGCGCTTTACGCGAACACGGGAGGGGAGATCGGCGTCACGGGCTCGACGACTTTCACGCGCAACAAGGCGGACAGTGGCTACGGCGGAGCGATTTACGGAAACCAGGCGAACGTCGTGATCTCGGGCACGACGACCTTCACGGAAAACAAGGCGGATGCCGGCGGCGGCGCGATATTCGTGAGACACGGGAACGTCACGATCTCGGGCACGACGAAATTTGAGAACAACGTGACGGGAATCGGCGGCGGCGGCGCGATTTTCGTGGACGGCGACGGTTGGACCGTCACCTTCTCGGGCGACGGCTCCGAGGCGACCTTCACGGGCAACGTCACAAACACCGAGGCGGCAATCGGCGACCTCAACACGCCGAACGACGTTCAGGCGAGCGCGGTCGTCATCAAGGATGCGGGAACGTATTCGTTCGACGGCGGCATCGGCACGGGCTCGCTCACGATTTCCGACGGCGCGCACGTCACTTTCAAGGGCGGCGCGATCAATTCCGCCGACGACGCGACGATTTCCGGCGCGGGAACGACGGTGAAGTTCGAGAACGCCGGCGAGGGCGCGTCCAACAGGGTTTCCGCCTCGCTCTCGGTCTCCGACGACGCGACGGTCGAGCTCTCCGGCTCGGGCGTGACGCTGAACGTCAAGAACTGGACGGACGACGCGACGAGCGCGCTGACGCTCGGCGCGGGAACGAAGCTCGCGCTGACGTCGGACGCCTCGGCGGCGACGATCCGCTCCGCCCTGACGCTCGCCGGCGATCTCGTCGCGGGAACGCTCGACGATGAAGGCAACTTCGTCGGGGAAACGCTCGTGGTCGTTCGCGCGATCCGGAACGGCGCGGGAACGATTTCCGCGAAGAACGTTTCGCTCAACGGCCTTTCGGGCGCGATCTCGGTCACAGCGACGGATACGCTGAAACTCGACGGCGAAACGACGACGGCGGGAAGGCTTTCGGCGCGGACGATCACGGTGCTTTCGGGCGCGTCGCTGACGGCGGACTTTTCCAAGGTTGCCGTGGAGGAAACGCTCGCCGTGAACGCGGACGCGACGGCGATGCTGACGATCGACGCGGAAAACGCGGTCGTGGACAAGCTGAAGGCGGACGGCGCGGTGACGCTTTCCGGCGGGAACGCGTTTTCGCTCGGGAATCTGCGCGGCGCAGGAACGGTCGAAAAGACGGGCGCGGGCGCGCTGACGCTCGGCGCGAGCGCGGATTTCGCGGGAACGCTGAAGATTTCCGCGGGTGCGGCGACGCTGAGCTCCGGCGCGACGTTCGGCGGCTCGCTCGGATTTTTCTCAGAAAATGAAACGCTGACCGCCCACGACGGCGCGGCGGTCGCGGGAACGCTGGCGCTGGGCGCGGGAACGACGCTCGAGCTCGGCGGGCGCGACGCGAAGGCGACGGTTTCCGTGGGCGCGCTCGTGCAGGGCGGCG
>SFEJ01000041.1 GCA_004558035.1 Opitutia bacterium | reverse complement strand
TGGTAGTGCAGCCCCGCTGCTGTGCGAGAGTAGGTCGTCGCCAGTCCTCACGAAGCCCTCGTCCCTCAAAAAGGAACGAGGGCTTCCTTCGTTCTAAAAAAATCAAGACTGTTCGGCAAGAAACGGAACAAAACGCAGATTCTTCAGTCCGTCTCCTCCATACCAAAGATCCGTGTCCGGTGGAAGAAGGACGCGCACCTGCCGAGCGAGTTCAAATCCGCGCGCGAACCAGGTTTCGTAATTTTCGTATTCTCGAAATTTCTTGTTCGTCGCTTTGAATCCCGCGATGAATTTTTCGCTCCAGCTCGCCAGGTCCGGGATGGGTTTCAGATCAATTTCCCTTTCGGTTTCGCCTTCTCCGAACGTGATGGTCTCCGCGTTCCCGCAACAAACGCCGTCTTCCCAAAACAGCGAGTCCCAATCGCAGAACATGAAAACGATGTTTTTGACCGGCGGTCTCGGAAACGCCGCGTTGTAATCTGTGCCGTAAATCACGAATTCAATATCGCGGGAACGGAATTCGTTGTAAAACTCAATGGGCCTCCGTTCGAAATCCTGCTCGAATTCATAGTCGGTCGCGCGACAATAGACGCAGTCCCGCGCTATCATGCCGAGAAAAGATTCGTAAAACGCCTGCACGACTTGCTTCGTTACGCCCCAAAAATGAACGACTCTCACCGGATAGGCGCCCCAGGCTTCGAACAGTTTGATTTCGCAGCAATCTTCGTGTTCGAAATGTTCGCCGCCGGGAATTTTCTGGATGCTTTTCAGATAATGCGCGCGTCCATACTCGAATTTCAGCTTCGGACGGTTTTCTCCGGCCCACGCGAAGGCGGCCCGATGCCCGCAGACTATGATCGCTTCCTGCCAGATCCGCAGTTCTTTCCAGGAATCCACATAGCAATCCATCGCTTCTTGCCCGTCCAGAAAAAGCTTCATGCGGATGTCGTGGCAGACTTCCGGGAAAATACGGTATTCCACCCGAAGCGTCTGCAAAGGAATCTCGCTCAGACGATTCGGGAGCGGAGTCGAGAAGGGCGTTTCGTCGAATGATGATGCGCAGTCCACTGTCCGATGAAAACGTCAATTCACTGAGACGGCCGCGCTGCCGGAGGCACGCCTGTTTTCGAATTCGCGAAAAATCTCTCGAATCTGCGCGCGGCTTTCGATGCCGCGTTTCGCGGCTGGAGAGAGCGCGGACGTGTCCGCCCCGCGTTCGAGCAGAACTCTCACGGCCTTTGCGTTGCCGAATTCGGCGGCGTAATCCAACAGCGTTTTCCCGTTCTTGTCCTTGGCGTCGATCTGGCAGTCGTGGTCGAGCATCATCTTCAGAATTTCGACTGCGGCGTCGGACGGGACGGTCGCGGCGCTGCGGCAATGGAAGCGTTCCTCCGGCGTGTCCCAGCCGCGCACTCCGGCGTCGAGCAGAATGCGTGCGATTTCCGGCGCGTTGAGCGTGATCATGGAGTGCAGCAGATTCGAGCCGCCGGCGCTGATCGCGATGTTCGGCGAGGCGCCTTCCTCAATCAGCTCGCGCAGCGATTCCGGCAGACCGGCGATTTTCTCCTGCGTCAGATTGCGTAAAAAGAGCTGCTCGAGAAAACGCGCGTGCGCGGGATTGCTCTCGGGCGCGAATTCCGGGAAACGCGCGCGCAGCTCCGCGGTCATTTTTGCAGCGACGGGGCGGAAGAGGAGCGCGCACTCGGATCGCGCCGCCGCGTTCCCGCGGAAGAGGTCTCCAAGCGGATCGCGCGTTTCCTTTTTCTGCGCTTCACGCGCGCGGCGCACGAATATGAATCTTTCGATTTCGTCCGCGGCATTGCCTTGCGCGTGCGCGGAAACGGAAATCACGGGAAAAATCAGAGCGGCGAGCGCCGCGCTTCGAAGTGCACGAGAGAAAATCAGCATGGTGAGGGCATTGTGCATCAACGCTCTCGGGCCGACAAACCGAAATTTCGTCTTCGAGAATGCTCGCGGGCGTCGCCCCGACTCAGCGGGCGTCGACGCGAATGAGCTTGAGGTCGCCGAACACGCAGGATCCGAGCGAGTATTCGCCGCGCGAAGCGCTCGCGAACAGCGCCGGTTCCGGCAGAATCTGCTCGTAGCCGCGGCGGGAACGCGCTTCGTTCATGCGGCGCCACATCAGAAAGTCCAGAACGACGGGGTTCGCGCTCAGCCAAAGCCGATTTTCGGAAAGCGTGTAGTTCTCGTTGAAGACGGGACCGCCGATGAACTGGTATTTTTCGAGCGAGAGAATCGTCAGCTCGAACGTCCTGCGGAACTCCGGAATCGTCGCGATCGAAACCGCCATGTGCACGGCGTTCGCGGGATTGTCCAGAAAGCGTTTCTGATTGCTCGCGTTCCACAGCGTCGCGTTGCCGAGCGCGGCGGAGACGCCGAGCGCCAGGCTGTCGTACGCGACGGGCAGGTTGATCCAGAAATCGACGTCGAAAAGCAGCGGCACGGGCAGGAAGCTCTTGCGCTCGTCAGCGATGTCTTCCCAGTCCGTCTCCGTTCCTGCGGCGGCTTCGCGCGAGGGCAGGCTGTTTTCGTAAAACCATTTTTTGTTGTAGAACCGCTCGGTGTCGAGCGCGGCGACGGGCGAGCCTTCCCAGAAGAAATCGTTTTTTTTGCGGAAAGGCGGCAGGTAGCCGGCGAGGCGGAGATTCCTCTCGCTCTGATCGACGAGCAGAATCGCGTCGCGCGCGAAGCCGCGTTTCTCCAGCGCCGCGCGGACGGCGCGCACGAGCGCCTTCGGCGTCGCCAGCCCGCGTCCGGAGGCCGTGTAGAGCTTCAGCGCGGCTTTCTTCTTCTCGGCGGGAACGAGGCGGCGCCCGGTGTTTTTCTCGTAGGCGGCGATGAGGTTTTCGACCGCGGCGGCGTAGGTGATTTCGGAAAAATCCTTCGGCTCGCATTCGAAGATGAAGGCGCGCCGCGCTTCGGGAAAAGTCTCCTTCGGCGCGGGAACGGCGGCGGCGGGCGCGGGTGCCGAAGGCGTTTCGGCGGGAACGTCGGCGAGCGGCGCGCTCAGATCCACGCCGACGGGATTGCGGACGACCGCAGCCTCGGCGGAGACTTTTTCCTGCGCGAAAAGAGCCGCGGGAACGCATGCCGCGAACGCCGCGCAGGAAAACAGTTTTCGGAAAAACGAATTCATGCGGACGCATTATGCACGCCCGCGGGAACGCCGCAAACCTCAAGAGCCGCCCTGCCGCCGGAGTGAGCGTTCACGCCCGGCGGGATTCGAGTTCCTCCCAGCGCTCGAGGGCGGAAAGGAGTTCCTCGTCGATGGCGGCGAGGCGCGCGTTCACGTCGCGCACGGCGGCGGGATCGCGGTAGAAATCCGGGTCGTTGAGCTTTTCCGAAAGCGTCTTCTGCTCGGTCTCGAGCGCGTCGATCTTCTGCGGGAGCGCCTCGAGCTCGCGCGTCTCCTTGTAGGAAAGCTTTTTCTTCGACGGCGGATTTTTCGGCTCGGGAACGGCGGGCGCGTCCGCGGCGCGTTTTTCCGGCGCGGCGGCGGGAACGCTCTTCGCGGCGGTTTCGGCGAGATGCGTCTTCCGCCACGCGTCGTAGTCGCCGACGAACTCGCGCAGGAATCCGTCGCCCTCGAAGACGACGAGGCTCGTCGTCACGTCGTCGAGAAATTCGCGGTCGTGCGACACGAGAATCACGGTGCCGTCGAAGTCGCCGAGAAGCTCTTCGAGCAGGTCGAGCGTCTCGAGGTCGAGGTCGTTGGTCGGCTCGTCGAGCACGAGCACGTTGGCGGGCTTGAGAAAGATTTTCGCGAGCAGGAGGCGGTTGCGTTCGCCGCCGCTGAGCATCGAGACGGTCGAGCGCGCGCGGTCGGGCGTGAACAGGAAATCGCCGAGATAGCTGATGACGTGGCGCGTCTTCCCGCCGACGGAAACGGTGTCCGCGCCTTCGCCCGCGAGGTTTTCCGCGAGCGTCCTGTCCTCGCGCAGCTGCGAGCGGAGCTGGTCGAAATACGCGATCTGCAGGTTCGTGCCGTGCGCGACCGTTCCCGCGTCGGGCGCGAGCTCGCCGAGCAGAATCTTCAGCAGCGTGGTCTTGCCGACGCCGTTCGGTCCGATGACGCCGACGCGGTCGCCGCGCATGATCGTCGTCGAGAAATCGCGGATTACGGGAACGCCGTTCCAGCTGTGCGAGACGTGTTCGGCGACGATGACCTTCGCACCGGATTTTTCCCCTTCGGAAATCGCCGCGCGGACGTTCCCGACGGCGGAGCGGCGCGCGGCGCGGATTTCGCGGAGCTTCTTGAGCTCGCGCACGCGGCCTTCGTTGCGGCAGCGGCGCGCCTTCACGCCCTGGCGCAGCCAGGCTTCCTCGCGCGCGA
The DNA here is from genome assembly GCA_004558035.1 of Opitutia bacterium. Lineage (GTDB taxonomy): Bacteria > Verrucomicrobiota > Verrucomicrobiia > Opitutales > UBA953 > Spyradosoma. The sequence continues at coordinate 9,764 of SFEJ01000041.1, read as the reverse complement.
GCAGCTTGTCGAACTCCGCGTTGTTCGCGGCGACGGAGGCGTCGAGCTCTTCGCGGCGCGCGAGATACGTGTCGTAATCGCAGTCCCAGGACGTGACGACGCCGCCCACGAGATCGAGAATGCGCGTGGAGATCTTCCGCAGAAAACGGCGGTCGTGCGTGACGAAAAGAATCGCGCCGCGCCACGCGAGGAGAAATTCCTCGAGCCACTCGACGGCGGCGATGTCGAGATGGTTCGTCGGCTCGTCGAGCACGAGCACGTCGGGCGCGGAAACGAGCTCGCGCGCGAGCAGCACCCGGCGCTTCATTCCCGCGGAGAGCGAGGCGAACGGCAGCGCGGGATCGGCGCCGACCTTGGAGATCATCGCGTCCGCCGCGCTCGCGAGATTCCACGCGGCGTTCTCCTCGAGCCAGCGGAAAATCGCGTCGAGCTCCGCCTCGGAATACTTTTCCGTGTCGTGCGTCTCGCAGGCGCGGATTTTTTCTCCCGCCTCGCCGAGCCCGCTCAGCACGACGTCGCGCACCGTTCCCGCGATTTCGGCGGGCACCTCCTGCGCGAGGTAGGCGACGTGCGACCCGCGCGCGAGCGCGACTTCGCCGGCGTCCGGCTCGAGCGTTCCCGCGACGATTTTGAGCAGGGAACTTTTCCCCGCGCCGTTGCGCCCGATGAGGCAGACGCGCTCGCCGGGCTCGACCTGAAAGGAAACGTCGTCGAACAGCGACGGGCCGCCGAACCGGAGCGAAAGATTTCTGACCGAAAGCAATGCCATTTGCGGGAAAGCTTAGAGATTGAAGCTTAAGGCTTAAAGAAGAATGCGCGCCTCTCACGGGAGGCGGGGAACGCAGGCGAGGAGGGCGCGCGTGTAGGGTTCGCGCGGGGAGAGGACGACTTCGCGCGCCGAGCCTTCCTCGACCTTTTCGCCGCGGAAAAGGACGCAGACGCGGTCGGCGATCTGGGCGACGAGTCCGAAATTGTGCGTGATGAGCAGGACGCTCATGCCGTAGCGTTCCCGCAGCGCGAGCAGCAGGTCCATGATCTGCTTCTGAATCGTGACGTCGAGCGCGGTCGTCGGCTCGTCGGCGACGAGCACCGCGGGTTCGGCGGCGAGCGCCATGGCGATCATGACGCGCTGCTGCATGCCGCCGGAAAATTCGTGCGGGAACGAGTCCGCGAGCGCGGGATCGATGCCGACGGCGGCGAGCGTCTCGGCGACGCGCGCGCGGCGTTCCCGGCGGCTCTTCAGCGCGGGGACGTGGATCTTCAGCGTCTCTTCGATCTGCGCGCCGACGGTGTAGCTCGGGTTCAGCGAACTGAGCGGATCCTGAAAGACGTAGGCGATTTCCCTGCCGCGGATTTTTCGCAGAGCGCGCTCCGGAAGCCCGAGAATTTCGCGTCCTTCGAGACGGACGCTCCCGCTCACGACGCACGCGGGCGGCTCGGGGAGCAGACCCGTGAGCGCCTGCGAGGTGACGGATTTCCCGCTGCCGCTTTCGCCGACGACGGCGAGGATTTCGCCGCGCTTCAGCGCGAAGGAGACGTCGCGGACGACGCGGGAGACGTTCCCGCGGGAACGGAATTCCACGGAAAGATTTTCGACTTCGAGCAGCGGCGGCGCGTCCATGCGGGAACGGGCGTCATTCGACGGCGAGCATGAGCGAGCTCAGCCCGCTGCCGATGCCGAGCAGGGCGACTTTGTCGCGCGCGCCGATCGCGCCGGATTCGCGCGCGAGCGCGAGCGTCGCGGGGAGCGAGACGGAGCCGACGTTGCCGAGAAAATCGAAGCTGCGGCGGTCCTTCGCGCGGTCGAGCCCGAGCCGCTCGAAAAGCGCGGCAGTGTGGCGCGCGCCGACCTGGTGCGTGACGACGTGCGCGGGAACGTCGGCGTTCCAGCCGGTCTCGGCGCAAAAATCTTCCCACGCGCGCGCGGCGAGCGCGACGCCCGCGGCGAGGAGCTTTTCCGAATCTGTGCGCATGGCGAGCGCGTCCCCGCTCGCGTCGCCTTCGCAGAGACGGTTGGCGGAGGAGTCGGTCGCGACGGCGCCGCCGAGCAGGTGCGGTTTGCCCGCGCCGGCGACGTCTTCGCGCGCGAGAATCGCGGCGACCGCGCCCGCGCCGATGGTGAGATTCGCGAAATAGGGCTTCACGTCGTTGCGCGAAAGCGTCTCGTCGGCGTTGAGCTTCGCGATCGTGTTTTCGACGAGCGGACGGCCGTTCTCGCCGGAACAGACGAGCGCGCGGCGGATCTGCCCGGATTCGAGCAAGCCCGCGGCGACGATCATCGCGTTGAGGAAGCCGAGGCAGGCGTCGGAAACGTCGAAAATCTGCGTGCGCGCGCCGAGCCCGAGCAGACCGTGCACGTAGGCGGCGGTGGCGGGTTCGAGGCGGTCGCGGCAGACGGAGGAATGGATGAGCAGATCGACGTCCTCGGGGCGCGTTCCCGCGGCGGCCATGACTTTCTTCCCCGCGAGCGCGGAGGCTTCGGAAGGACGGATCGGGCGCGGCCAGAAGCGGCGTTCCCGGATGCCGGTCATCAGTTCGAGGCGCCCGTAGGGCAGTTTGAGGCGCGCGTAGAGCGGCGCGAGTTTTTCTTCGAGCGCGGCGGAGGTCCACACTTCCGGCGGAAGCTCGACCGCCATGGCTTCGATGACGACGCGGGAGAATTTCATGAACGGGAGAAAAAGGTTATGAGGCGACGGAACGGCGAGGCGGTCGATTGGTCCGCATCGCGCGGACACTTTCCGGCGCCTCGGGCTTCCGTCGCCTCATCGCTTCGCGGGAACGTTCCGCTCAGACTTTCTTCAGATCGGCTTCCTTCGCCTTGAGCGCGGAATCGATCGCGGCGATCCACTTGTCGGTGATCGTCTGAATGTCCTTTTCGGCGCGCTTGCAGTCGTCTTCGGACGCCGCCTTGTCCTTGTTGATCTTCTTGACGAGCTCGAGACCGTCGCGGCGGCAGTTGCGGACGCGGACGCGGCCTTCTTCGGCGTAGCGGTTGGCGACCTTGACGAGCTCGGCGCGGCGTTCGCCCGTCAGTTCGGGAACGGGGCAGCGCACGATTGTGCCCTGCACGGACGGCGTGAGGCCGATGTTCGCGCCGAGAATCGCCTTTTCGATCGCCTTGAGCAGGCCCTTGTCGAACGGCGTGATGACGATGGAACGCGCGTCCGGCGTCGTGACCGTCGCGCAGTTCTTCAGCGGCATCATGCTGCCGTAGGCTTCGACCTGGACGCCCTCGACCATCGAAGGCTGGGCTTTCCCGGTGTTGATCGTGGAAAATTCGTGTTCGGTGTGCGCGACGGCTTTCTTCATCGCGTCGTTCGTCGAATCGGTGATTTTTTTGAGCATGGTATTTTTACGGATGTTTTTTGGAAAAATTCGTGAGCGCGCCGCAGGAACGCGCGGGCGGCTTCAGCAGACGAGCGTGCCGATGGATTCGCCGCAGATCGCCTTGCGGATGGAATCCTTTTCCGCCATGGAGAAGACGAGAATCGGCATGTGGTTTTCCTGGCAGAGCGCGAACGCCGTGGAGTCCATGACGCCGAGGCGCTTCATCAGGGCTTCGTCGTAGGAGATTTTTTCGTAGCGGACGGCGTTCTTGTCCTTCATCGGGTCGGCGGTGTAGATGCCGTCCACCTTGGTCGCCTTGAAGATGATGTCGGCGTGGACTTCGTTCGCGCGGAGCGCGGCGGCGTAGTCCGTCGTGCAGAAGGGATTGCCCGTTCCCGCGGCGAAGATGACGATGCGGCCTTTTTCGAGGTGGCGCAGGGCTCGGCGGAGGATGAAGGGTTCGGCGACCTTGTCCATCGGAATCGCGGTCTGGACGCGGACTTCGATGCCGTTCTTTTCGAGGCAGTCCATGATCGCGAGCGCGTTGATCGTGGTGGCGAGCATGCCCATGTTGTCGCCCGTGGTGCGGTCGGTGCCGTTGTTGCGCGCGCCCGCGAGCCCGCGGAAGATGTTCCCGCCGCCGACGACGAGGCAGACCTGCACGCCCATTTCGTGAAGCAGCTTGAGCTGTTCGGCGAGGTTTTTGAGAATCGTCGGGTCGAACGGGTCGCCGGTCTGAAAATTCTTCAGCGCCTCGCCGGAAATCTTGAGAACGATGCGCTTGTATTTCGGCGCGGCTTTTTTGGATGAAGACGTTTTACGTGCCATGCGGGTCATTTTCCTAAAGTTTTTCATTCCGGTCAACAGCGTTCCCGTCGTCGGGCTCGGGAAGCGGCTCGGGATCGTCTTCGTAGACGGCGGCGTCGTCGCCGAATTCCGCGGTCTTTTCGGCTTCCTCCGCGGCGCGTTCCGCCTCGCGCTCCTTGGAGAAGGCGTCGGCGCGGTGGGCTTCGCGGATGGCGCGCAGGAGGCGCTTGACGCGTTCCTGCGTCTCGGCGACGGAGCGCGAATGCAGGTCGTAGCGGATCGAGACGAGGCGCGCGACGACGCAGAAGATGACGACGATCAGCGCGGCGGTCGTCGGCGGAAGCACCCTGCAGAGCACGACGAAGAGAATGCTGCCGAGCACGGCGATCGCCGTGTAGAACTGCCCGGGCTTGAAGACCATCGGCTCGTCGCGCGCGATGATGTCGCGCAGCAGCCCGCCGCCGACCGCGTTGATCATGCCGATGCCGACGGCGACGGGAACGCTCAGCTCGTTGGCGAGTGCCTTGTTCGTGCCGAAGACGGCGTAGAGGCCGAGCCCCGCGGCGTCGCAGACGACGATGAAGTGGTCGAAGCGCATGAAGTATTCGCCCAGATACATGCCGAAGATCCACGCCGCCGTCAGCGACATGATGTAGCCGCTGTCCGAAAAGAGCGGCGAAATCGCGGGAGACTGAATGCAGAGCCCGTCGCGGACGAGTGCGCCGCCCATCGCCGTGATGCCCGCCAGCACGAAGGCGCCGACGAAGTCGTAGCCCTTCATGCGCGCCGTCATCGTTCCCGTGATGCCGAAGACGAAGACCGCCGCGTAGTCGATCCACAGCGGGAGCACGAGCGTGTCCGAGGCGAAGCTCGCGTAGAGCGCGGGAACGATCGTGTCCAGATTCTCCGCGAGTTTGCGCAGCATGACGGCTCCCGCGATCAGCGAGACGATGACGAAAATCGAACGGCGGGTGAACATGGAAAAAGTGAGTTGCCGACATTGTGCCGCCCCGGCGCGGGAACGCAAGGAGAATGGGAGCCGTCGTTCCCGCGGGTTCCCGGTTTCTTCCGCAAAGAAGGTTTGACCCGTGGCGCCGAAACGGGTTTCCTTAATGCTTCTTTTTTCGCGCCTCGCGCGCGGAGGAACACCTTTACAACCGTTTTTACAAGCCAATGAACATTCAATTCGAAGACATCAACCCGACGCGCAAAGCGGCGAACGTCGTCGTTCCCGCCGCCTCCGTCGAAGAAGCGCAGAAGAAACTTTTCGGCGAATACGCCTCGCAGGCGCGCATTCCGGGCTTCCGTCCCGGCAAGGCGCCGCTCGCCGTCGTCCGCCGCAAATACGGCAAGGATCTGGAAAAGGAGCTCGTGCAGCGCGTCGTGCGTCTCGCCTACGGCGCCGTCCGCGAAAACAAGGATCTCGAGGTTTACGCGCTCGTGGACGTGAAGGAGCCGACGATCGAGGCCGGCAAGGACGCCGAAGTCCGTTTTGAAATCGACGTCGTTCCCGCGTTCGAGCTGCCGCAGTACAAGGGGCTCGAAGTTCCCGCCGAAGACCTGAGCGTCTCCGACGAGGACGTCGCCAAGGCCGCCGAGAGCATCCGCGCGCAGCGCGCCGAGTTCAACGAAGTCGAGGAACCCGCTCTGAAGGGCGACTACGTGAAGCTTTCCTACGAAGGCAAGATCGACGGCGAAGCCTTCCCGGAAGCCGCCGCCGTTTACGGCAGGCAGACTGGAACGTGGGAGGAAGCCGGCGCGGAAGAGGCGCTCGGCGCCTCCGTCAAGGAAATCGCCGCCGCGCTCGTCGGCGCGAAGGCGGGCGACAAGAAGGAAGTCACGGTGACGTTCGCGGACGATTTCGCCGCCGAGGCGCTCCGCGGCAAGACCGCCGTCTACGCGCTCGAAATCGCGAAGGTCAGCCGCCGCGTGCTCCCCGAGCTGAACGAGGAATTCTTCAAGTCCGTGCACGTCGCCGACGAAGCCGAGTTCAAGAAGCAGATCCGCGAAGGGCTTGAGGCGAACAAGAAGACCGCCGCGACCGCGAAGACGCGCGAGCTCCTCATCAACAAGCTCAACGAAAGCGTCGATTTCCCGCTGCCGGAAAGCGCGATTGACCGCGAAGCCTACAACATCTTCGTCGAATTCGCGAACACGCAGCTCCGCCGCGGCGCGAAGGTCGAGGACATTCAGGCGAAGCGCGACGAGCTGATGAACGAAACCAAGGACGCCGCGAAGACGCGCGTCAAGACGCAGATTCTGCTCAACGCCATCGCGAAGGCGGAAAACGTCAAGGTCGAGCAGGGCGACATCACGACGCGCATTCAGCAGGAAGCCTACATGAGCGGCATGCCGACGGAAAAATTCGTCAAGGAACTGACGAAGGACCGTTCCCGCCTCATGGAAATGCAGGCGAACCTGCTCTGCAACAAGGCGCTCGACCTCGTCGTCGCCGCCGCCGTCACGAAATGATTGCTCTCTGAAATCCTTTCGAGACGCCGTTCCCGCGAAATCCGTTTCGCGGGAACGCGCGTTTTGGGAAAAGCGATGAACTGCGATTCTCCGAAAATCATCGAATGCTCCGGGCTGACGGTCGTCCGGGGCGGCAAAAAAATCTTTTCCGACGTTTCGTTCGACGTTCCCGCGGGCTGCAGCACCGCGATTCTCGGACCGAACGGCGCGGGAAAATCGACGCTGCTCAAGCTCGTCACGCGCGAGCTTTATCCGGCGGCGACGGCGAAGGGCTCTCTGAAGCTCTTCGGCGAGACGAACTGGAACGTGCGCGAGCTGCGTTCCCGCATCGGCATCGTCTCCAACGACCTGCAGCGTATGTTCCCGGCGGATACGAGCGGAATCGACGTCGTGCGCTCCGGATTCTTTTCCAGCATCGGCATGTGGCGCGACCAGCGCCCGACGCCGGCGCAGGCGAAACGCGTCCGCGAGATCCTCGACTTCATCGGGCTCGCGGGCATCGCCGCGCGCGAGTTCGGCACGTTCTCCACGGGCGAGCAGCGGCGCTTCATTCTGGCGCGCGCGCTCGTGAGCCGTCCCGAAGCGCTCGTGCTCGACGAGCCGACGAGCGGGCTCGACCTGAAGTCGTCGATTCTCTACGTCGATTTTCTGCGCGAACTGATGCGCGCGGGAACGACCGTGATTCTCGTCACGCACAACATCAACGAGATCGCGCCGGAAATCCGCCGCGTCGCGCTGATCCGCGCGGGGAAGATCGTCGGCGTCGGCGAGACGGAAAAGATGCTGACGTCCACGAAGCTCTCGGAGCTCTTCGACGTGCCGCTGAGCGTTTCGCGCCGCAACGGATTCTGGCGCGTCTTTCCCGCCTGAAGAGGTTTCCCGAAAAACAAAAAAAACGTTCCCGCGATTCGGATTCGCGGGAACGTTTTTTTCGCGGGAACGCGTCGGCGCTCAGCGGGCGACGAAGTTGCCGGTCACGTTGTAGCGTCCGGTTTCGCCGATGCCCCACGCCGGGACTTCGTCCAGCGGCTCGAGCGTGAACATCGGGAAGTTGTTGTCGTCGTCCTTGCCTTTTTTCTGCAGACCGAGACAGGCGCCGCCGAGACCGCCCGCCGCTTCGCCGAAGGCGACCTCAATCGTGTAGTTGTGGCCCTTCTTCATCGTCTTCCAGGAGCCCTTGTAGAGCGACTGGCGCTGGCCGCGCTGGGGAATGTTGGTGCCGTCCGTGCCGCCCTGGCCGCAGAAGTTCTTGGGTTCCCAGCCCTGCTGGTATTTCACCGCGGGACCGTGACCTTCGCCCGGCCAGAACGCGTAGAGGACGGTCTTCTTGTCCACGCGGACGATCATCGCGTCGTCGCCCATGCCCACGAAGCGGTATTCGCCGTCTTCGGGAACGGAAAACTTTCCTTTGTAATAGCAGAGCCAGCCCGGCGCCTTGAACGGCGGCTTGCCGCCCTTGTCGATCGGCGGATCCGCGAACGCCTCCGTCGCCTTCGTTGCGTCGAGCGCCTGCCCCTTGTCGTTGACGATGAAGACGCGCGTCGCGTAGAGCGCCGTGGGCGCGCGCGCGTAGTCGCGCTTCAGCTCGGTCGCGCCGTAGTTCTTCGTGTCCATGAGGGTGAACACCTTGTGCAGTTCCTCCTTGCGCTTGCCCTGGTCGCCGGGCGCGATCGTGGCGATCGTCGTGCCGTTGGCGCGGACCTTCAGGTCGAAAAGATAGCCTTCGAGCGCGGTCTTGCTCTTGGTGCGGGAACCGAATCCGGCGAGGAAGTTCGAGCCGTTGCCGATGCCCTTGCCGAGCCCCTTGCCGATGCCGCCGCCTCCGCCGCCGCCGAAGCCGGAAGAAGGCTCGCCGCCCATGCCGCCGCCGGAGAACGACGCGTTCATCGCCACGACGGGCATTTCCGGAAGCGCGATCGCGGACTTGGAAGACTTCGACGTGATGCGCGATTTCGTCTGCATCATGGACTGGCGCGGCTTCATGCGCTGGTTGTTCATGCGCGCGTTGTCGCCGTTGTTGCCGCCGCCCGCGCCCGTGACGAACGCGTCAGGCTCCTCGACCGGCTTGTCCACGATGTGGCGCACGACGAGGAAGACCGCGACGACGAGCAGAATGCCGTGGAAAACGAGCGAGAAAATGAAGCCGGGGCCGCCGAAACTCTTCCAGGAGAACTTCTTGCTGCGTTTCAGCGGGTCGATGCCGTCGGCGTCGGCGTGTTCGCCGCCGATGCGGATGAGCTCGCCTTCTTTGTGCGTCAGCTGCGTCTGTTCTTCGGCGGACTGAATTTCCGTCGATTCCGCCGCAGGAGGCGTTTCCTGCGTTTCGGCTTCAAGGGTCGGGGTTTCTTTTGAATCTTCCATGGTTCAACGATTATCGGGTAAGAAAGCTTAAGATTTTCGGCAAAACGAAAAATTTTTCAAATCATTTTTGACGGCGGAGCGTCCGCCCGCGCGCAAAAAAAACGTTCCCGCGCGGAAAGCGGCGGGAACGTTTCGCGGGCGCGCCGCGGAAGCGGCTTACTGCGCGGCGGGAGCGTCCAGCCCGAACGCCGCGTGGATCGCGCGCACGGCGTCGTCCGCCTTGTCCGGAGCGACGCCGACGGAAATCTTGATCTCGGAGGTCGTCACGAGCTCCGAATTGATGCCCGCCTCGGAGAGCGCGCGGAAGAGCGTTCCCGCGACGCCGGGGTGGGACGTCATGCCGACGCCGACGATGGAGACCTTCGCGATTTCGCCGGAGGAGCGGAACGTGCCCGAGCCGATCTTCTTCAGCGCTTCGCCGATCGCCTTTTCCGCGCGCTGCACCTGGTCGGTGTTCACGGAGAAGGTGAGATTCGCGGCGCCCGCGCTTTTAGCGACGTTCTTGACGATGAGGTCCACGCTGACGGCGGCTTCGCCGAGCGCGTCGAAGATCGCCGCGATCGCGGCGGGCGTGTCGGGCAGATCGCCGACGGTGACGCGCGTCTGCGTGCGGTCGAGAGCGACGCCGGAAACGACGGCGTCTTCCATGGTTTTTTCAAACGATTTCACGATGGTTCCTGGTTGATTGTTGAAAGAGGAGCGCACTTCGAAGGTGACGCCGTATTTCTGCGCGAATTCGACCGAACGCGACTGCATGACCTTCGAGCCGTTCGACGCCATTTCGAGCATTTCTTCGT
>SFEJ01000040.1 GCA_004558035.1 Opitutia bacterium | reverse complement strand
GGATCGAAGGGAGCGCAGCCGTGGAATTTTTCCGGATTCGCTATCGCCGCCGGCAGACCTTTGCCCTTCGTCGTGCGCACGTGCAGCAGAATCGGGCGGTCCGCCTTCTTCGCGAATTCCAGGTAGGAGATCAGCGCGCCGACGTCGTGCCCGTCCACCGGACCGAGGTAGCGCAGCTTGAAATTTTCGAACAGTGGCGAAGAGCCCGAAGAAATGACGTTCTTCTTTTCCTGCTTCCAGGCGGAACCGGCGCGGATCAGGTGCGCGCCGCCGGGAATCTTTTCGAAGAAGTTGCGCATGCCGCGCGTCGCCTCGTTGTAGACGGGCGTCATGATCAGCTTGTTCAGGTATTCCGCGACGGCGCCGACGTTGCGGTCGATGGACCATTCGTTGTCGTTGAGGACGACGATGAGGCGGCGCGTGTGCGCGGCGATGTTGTTGAGCGCCTCGAGCGTCGCGCCGTTCGTGATCGCGGCGTCGCCGACGACGGCGACCACGTGCCCGTCTCCGCCGGAAAGGTCCCGCGCCGCCGCGATGCCGAGCGCCGCGGAGAGCGCCGTTCCCGCGTGGCCGCAGCCGAACGCGTCGTGCGGGCTTTCCCGGCGGGAACAGAAGCCGGAGACGCCGCCCGTCATCCGCAGCGCGTCGAACGCCTCGCCGTTGCGCCCGGTGAGCAGCTTGTGCGCGTAGCACTGGTGCGAGACGTCGAAGACGATGCTGTCGCGCGGCGTCGAAAACACGCGGTGAAGCGCGATCGTGAGCTCGACGACGCCGAGGTTCGGACCGACGTGCCCGCCGTTTTTCGACGTGACGGTGATGATGCGTTCCCGCAGCTCTCGGGCGAGCTCGGAGAGTTTTTCGGACGGCAGTCTCTTGACGTCGTCCGGACCTGAAATCTTTTCCAGCACGGGCGGAACGGGTGAGATTTTCGGCGCGCGCTCAGGCGTCGCGCTCTTCGAAGGGCTCGGAGAGGGCGTTCCCGTCGGCGTCCGCGCCGCGTAGCTGTTCGATGCGCAGTTCGGCTTCGGCGAGCTTTTCCTGGCAGCTCTTCAGGTGCTTCATGCCTTTTTCGTAGCGCTCGACGAGCGTGGAAAGCGGCACGTCGCCGGCCTCGAGGGACTCGACGATTTCTTCGAGCTTCTTCAGCTCCTCTTCAAACGAAAGTTCTTTGGGCTTCGCCATGGTCGGAAAATCGGTTTCAGAATTTTTCGCGGTGAATCTTTTCCGGCTTCCATTTGTCCTTGGCGCGCTCCGTGCCGTCCAGCGGAACGCCGATCGTGAGGAGCGCCATCGGCATCAGCCGCGCGGGAACGCCGCAGACGACGAGCGCCGCGCCCGCGTCCTTGAGCATCGGCGCGTTCGGCAGCACGGCGCCGAGCGTGTCCAGCGTCTCGCGCTTCGTCACGACGACGAGCTCGCGCAGCTGCTGGTTGCGCGCCGAGGGCGCGGCGAGCGCGGCGCGGCAGAGCGTCTCCAGGGCGGATTCCTCGACGGGTTTCGCGGCGTCGTAGCGGCGGACGCTCCGGCGCGCGAGAATGAGATTAAGAAGTTCCTGATTCATGACTTTTTTTACGATAAGCGAAGCCGCTCAAAACTCAACGGGATTCTCACCGCGCGGCTTCAGCGCTTCGCGAGAAATTCCAGCGCGTGCGCGTAGCCCGCGACGCCCAGTCCGCAGATCTGCCCGACGCAGACCGGCGCCGTCAGCGAACGCTTGCGGAATTCCTCGCGCGCGTGGACGTTGGAGATGTGCACCTCGACGGCGGGAACGCCCGCGCCCGCGATACAGTCGCGCAGCGCGACGCTCGTGTGCGTGAACGCGCCGGGATTGACGACGAGCCCGCAGAAGCCGCGCGCCGCCCAGTCGTAGATCTTGTCCAGCAGCGCGCCTTCGCTGTTGCTCTGGAAGCATTCGATTTCGCAGCCGAGCTCCGCCGCGCGCGCGGCGAGCGCCTTTTCGACGTCCGCGAGCGTCGTGCTTCCGTAAATCGCGGGTTCGCGTTTTCCGAGCCAATTGAGATTCGGGCCGTTGAGAATGCCGATTTTTTTCATGCCCGCAACGATACTCGCTTCGCGGGAACGCGTGAAGCGGAAAATTCGCGCGCGGGAAGAGGGAGGTTATGAAGGTGACGAGGTTATGGAGGTTATGAAGTTCTTTGCGTTCGGCTTCGCCGAAAGGATTTCAAAAAATCTTTTTCGCGAAGCGAAACGCAATCAACCTCCATAACCTTCATAACCTCATAACCTCATAACCTCCATAACTCCGTCACTTCCATCACCTCACAAAAAAAACGTTCCCGCGGGGAAGCCCGGCGGGAACGCTCTTCTCGAAATCCGAAACCCGGAATCAGTACCAGGTGTTTTCGGAAGTGTACATCTTGTAGCCCTTGACGTCGTTCCAGTGGCCGCGCGTGAAATCGGGCACCTCGACGGGAGCGCTGTTGTTGTTCATGGAAATCGCGCCGAGTTCGGCGAGGCAGCACCATTCGGCGATGTCGTACACGTCGAGGTCCATCGGCAGACCGTTCTGCAGGCAGTACACCATGCGGTAGTCCATGATGAAGTCCATGCCGCCGTGGCCGCCGACGTTCTTCGCCTTTTCACCGATTTCCGTGATCAGCGGGTGCTGATACTTGGCGATAAGGGCGTTGCGCGCGTCCCTAGGCAGGAAGCCGTGCGCGTTCAGATTTTCGTGATTCGGCACGCCTTCGACGACGGCTTTCTTGCCTTCGATCGCGTAGCCTTCGACCGGATACTTGTTCGCGAAGCCCGCCGTTCCCGTCAGCTGATATTTTCGGCTGTAGGGCTGCGGCGTCATGACGTTGTGCTGGATCTCGATGACCTTGCCCTTCGCAGTGCGCAGGAGCGTCGTCGTGTGGTCGCCGTTCTGGAAGTCGGGGCAGTCCGCGCCCGTGGCGTTCTTGACGAGTTCCCGGCCGATGAAGGAACCAGTGTCCATGGCGACGAGCGTCGTCAGGCGGTCGCCGCGGTGAATGTCCATGACCTGGCAGACCGGCCCGAGCCCGTGCGTCGCATAGACGTCGCCGCGGTGCAGGCGGTTGTATTCGAGACGCCAGCCGAGCTTGTCGTTCTTGTCCTTCTTCCAGTACCAGTTCCAGAAGCCGCTGAGGTCGTGAATGTACGCGCCCTCGCCGCGGATGATTTCGCCGAAGACGCCCTTCTTCGCCATGTTGAGCGTGTTGAGCTCGAAGAAGTCGTAGCAGCAGTTTTCAAGCTGGATACAGTGCTTGCGCGTGCGTTCGGAGGTGTTGATGAGATCCCAGCAGTCCTTGATCGACATCGCCGAGGGCACTTCGATCGCGGCGTGCTTGCCGTTTTCCATCGCGCAGAGCGCCACGGGAACGTGGTGGTTCCAGTCCGTCGCGATGTAGACGAGATCGACGTCCGGACGCTTGCAGAGCGCCTTGTAGCCGTCTTCGCCGTAGTAGATCGCGGAATCGGGGAGATTCAGACCGAGGCGCTGATTCTGGTTGTCGGCGCGCGATTTTTCATGGTCGCACAGCGCGACGATCTCGACGTTCAGACCGACGTCCTTCATGTGCGTGAAGCGTTCGACGGCGCCGGGGCCGCGCATGCCGAGCCCGACGAAGGCGACGCGGACGGTCTTCAGCGCGGGCGTGCGCAGTTCGAGCACGTGCTTCTGCCCGGCGGGACGGGCGGGAACGGCCGTGCGGATGACGCCGTCGGCGCCGCGCGTCCACTGCGCCGTGAACTGGGGATTGAGACCGTCGGCGGCGGTCGTCTCGGCGGAAAGCGGCATGAACGCCGCGAACGCAAGCGCCGAAACGGCGAGGATGGTGTTCAGTTTTTTCATGTTTTTCTTTTTAGGATTTTCGGGTGAGTATCAAAAATTCAAACCCGTTCCCGCGAAGAAAGTTCCCGCGGGAACGGATTTTCGGAGTCGGAAGCGGCTCAGAGCTTGCAGCCGAGAGCTTCGGCGGCGGTGTCGCGCTCTTCCTTGAGTTCCTGAATCGAGGCGTCGATCTTCGCGCGCGCGAAGTCGTTGATCTTCAGCCCCGCGACGATTTCCCAGGTGCCGTCGGCCTTCGTGCGGACGGGGAAGCCGGTGATGATGCCGGGCTCCGTGCCGTATTCGCCCTTGGAGACGACACCGACGCTGTACCAGTCGCCCGGCGCGGTCGGCGTGACGAGATTGCGCACGGTTTCGCACGCCGCGTTCGCCGCGGAGGCCGCCGAGGAAGCGCCGCGCGCTTCGATGATCGCCGCGCCGCGCTTCTGCACGGTCGGAATGAACGAGTTTTCGAGCCATTCCTTGTCGGTGATGACTTCCGTCGCGGGCTTGCCGTTGATCGTCGCGTTGAAGAAGTCCGGGAACTGCGTGGAGGAGTGGTTGCCCCAGATCGTCATGTTCTTGACGGCGGAGACGTGCACGCCCGCCTTCTGCGCGAGCTGCGACTTGCCGCGGTTTTCGTCAAGGCGCGTCATCGCGAAGAAGTTCTCTTCGGGAACGCCCGCCGCGTGGCGCATCGCAATCAGCGCGTTGGTGTTGCACGGATTGCCGACGACGAAGACGCGGACGTCCTTCGCCGCGTTTTCGGCGATCGCCTTGCCCTGCCCGACGAAGATCTTGCCGTTGATGCCGAGCAGATCCTTGCGCTCCATGCCCGCCTTGCGCGGCACCGAGCCGACGAGGAGGCACCAGTTCGCGTCCTTGAACGCGACGGCGGGATCGGACGTGGCGACGATGTCCGTCACGAGCGGGAACGCGCAGTCCTCGAGTTCCATGACGACGCCCTTGCACTTCGGCAGTGCGGGCTCGATTTCAAGCAGATTCAGCGCGACCGGCTGGTCCGGACCGAAGACGGAACCCGACGCGATGCGGAAAATCAGCGAATACGCGATCTGACCGGCGGCGCCGGTGATCGTCACACGAATGGGATTTTTAGCCATGATTTTTACGGATTTGATTGTTGAAAAACGTTTACGGATTTTGCCCGTTTCAGAAGGCGAACGCAAGCAGATACGCGAGCAGGAAAAGCGGCGGGAACGCGAAGCGCAGCGCCGGACGCGCGCGGACGGCGGGAGAAAACGCCCCGACCGCGAACGCAAGCAGCACGAGCGCCCCGCCGAGCGCGCCGAGGCGCGGGTCCGCGAAGCGCGTCTCCGCGTCCGCCGGAATCGCCGCCGCCGTTCCCGCGAACGCCTCCGCGCAGAACATCAGCGCGGCGTCCGCGCGCCAGATCAGCTCCGCGAGCGGCGCGGTCCCGGGCACGCAGAAAAGCGCGGCGGAGACGAGTCCCGCGCTCAGCAGAATCCCGAGAAACGGGACGAGCGCGAGGTTCGCGAGAACCGCGATCGGCGTGAAGACGCCGAAGCTCGCGGCGACGAACGGGGCGCCCGCGACGAACGTGCCTAGCGAAACCGCGAACGCCGCGCAGCCCCTCTCCCAAAGCGCCGACGCGAAGCGCCGCGCCCGCGAAAGGCTCGCCGCGGGAACGTAGCGGAAAAGCCGCAGCCGCGAACGCAGAAAATCGCCGAGCGGCACGCCGTAGAGAAAAATCGACGCGACGACGGCGTAGGAAAGCCGGAAGCCCGGCTCCGCGAAAAGCGCCGGATCCCGCCACAGCGCGAACGACGCCGACGCGATCAGCGCGTTCAGCGGCTGCGCCGGGCGTCCCAGCAGCCGCGCTGCGAGCAGAAAGACGATCATCGTCCACGCGCGCATCGCCGACGGCGCCGCGCCCGTGAGCCGCACGTAGAACCACGTCACGCCGACCGTCGCCGCCGCCGTGAGCCAGAACGGCGCCCGCGCGCGGGAACACGCGGCGAAGATCAGCGCCGCGAAAAGCGAGACGTGCAGCCCGCTCACCGCGAAGATGTGCGTCGTTCCCGAAAGCGCGAAGTCGTCTCGCTGCTCCCTCGTCAGCAGCGAACGTTCGCCCAGAAGCATCGCCGCGAGCGCGCGCTGTTCGCGTTCCCGCGGCGAGCGCGGATCGACGAGCTTCGAGATCAGCGCCGCCTTCATCGCCGCGAAACGGCGGGAAAGCGCGGCGTCGAATCCCGTCGCCGTATCCGAAATTTCAATACGGTCGCCGCCCGTCGCCTGCGCGCTCACGCGGCGGGAACGCAGAAAATCCCGAAAGCCCTCGGCGAGCCGCGCGTCGCCCGCCGCGTCGCGGACGAGGGCGCGCATCCGCAGCCGCGTCCCTTCGAGCGGCGCCGTGTCCGTTTCCGCCTTGCGGAAAACGTAGAAGACGCGCGCGCCGACGAGCGCCGAACAGTCCTCGGAAATCCCGCGCACGCGCGCCAGCCCGCTCCAGGACTTTCCCGCGGAACGGAACGGCGTCTCGACTTCGAGCTCGACGACGGCCTCCGTCTCCGGAAACGCGCTCCAGTCGACGAGGCGCGGCGCGGTCGCGCTCCACCACGCGCCGGCGAGAAAAAACGCAGCGAGCGGCAGCGCAAGCGCCCAGACGTCGCGCGCGATTTTTCCGAAGCGGCGCGGGAACGCGGAGCCGTCCGCGAAGCACGCGCCGAGAACGGCGAGCGCGAACGCCGCGCCCGAGGCGACGACGCACGCCGCGCGCGGCAGCGCGAAGCCGTTTTCGCACAGCGCGCACGCGGCGAGCTGCGGCAGGAGAATCCAGAGCAGCGGCGCGCGGAAATTCCGGAGCGGACGGGAACGTTTTTCCGCCGCGTCGCTCGCCCCGTCGGGTGCGTTCCCGAGCGCCGCCTTCAGCGTTTCCATCGGAACGTTCCCGCGCGCCTCACGCCGGAGCGGTCCGCGGCGGCGAGCGCGGCGAGCGTCTCGCGGCGCAGCGTCCGCCACGGTTCGCGCGCGAGCCGGGCGTCGCCGCCTTCAAGGATTTCCGCGAGCGGTTCGAGCACGAACGCGCGTTCCCGCCAGCGCGGATGCGGGAGCGTCAGCGCCGGCGTCGCGCGCGTCTCCGCCTCGAAAAAAATCAGGTCCAGGTCGCAGGTGCGCGGCGCGTTCGGAAACGGGCGTTCGCGCCCGAGCGCCGTCTCCGTCTCGGCGAGCGTCGCGAGCAGGCTTTCCGGCGTCGTTCCCGCGGGCGCGCTCAGCGCCGCGGCGGCGTTCAGAAAATCCGGCGCGCCCGCCGCGCAGCCGATGGGCGCGGTCTCGTAAAGCGACGAAACGGCGAGCACGCGCGCGCCCGCCGCCTCGACGCGCCGCAGCGCCTCGCCGAGCGTTTCGGCGCGGTCGCCGAGATTGGCGCCGAGCGCGACGACGGCGATGCGTTCCGGCGCCATGCGAGGAAAATCACTCTTCCGCTTCGGCGCGCGGCGAGACCTTGAAGAGCTCTTCGCCGACGCGTTCGCCGAGCTGGACGTTCAGCGTCATCGCGGAAACCTGCGCGTCGAGATAGCGCGCGAGCTGCGCGAGTTCCTCCGACTTCGCGTCCGCCGCGGGAACGTCCTTCCTGAGCGGGCGGACGAAGAGCGCGGAATCGCCCGCGAGCAGCATGTCGGAAACGGCGTCGATCCGCGTCGTCTTCAGCGTCTCGAAGAGCGCCGCGCCGTAGGGACGCAGCGCGTCCGGGAAGTCGCGCATCGAGAACGCGGGCGCCTCCGCGGGCGTCATGCCGAGCGTCTTCGCGGTTTCGGCGAAGGGCTTGCCGGCGGCGACTTCCCCGCGGAGCGTCTCGCCGAGCTCGCGCGCGCGCTCGAAGCGCGCCTTGCCGATTTCCGCGCGCTTCCAGTCTTCGGCGACGCGGGCGCGCACTTCGTCGAGCGCGGGAACGCGAGACGGCTCGTTGCCGCGGAAGAGAATCACCAGCGCGTTTTCGCCGTAGGGAATCGCGTCCGTACGCCAGAGCGTGGAATTGAGCGACGCCGTCACGTCGCGGAGAATCTCCGCGGGAACGGGCGCGTCGGCGGGAACGGAATCCGTCGGGAACGCCGGAATGTCCTTAAAGTCGAGCCCGGACGCCTTGACCGCCGCGTCGAAATCCGGCGCGTCGGGATTGAGCATGTCCTGCGCGAGCTTTTCGGCGAGCATGTCGGACGTCGCCGACGCGACCTGAAGCGAAAGGCGGTCCGCCTTCCAGCGGCGCGCCCAGCCGGCGCGGTTTTTCGCGAGCTCGGCGTCGAGCGCGGCGTCGTCGCGCAGGCTCTTGTCCTGCATCCGCGCGAACGTCTTCAGCTCGGCGTCGGTCGGCTCGGCGATTTTCGCGCGCGCCTCGGCGCTCGGCGCGACGACGGCATAGGAAAGCCTGACGAGCGGCGCGATGCGGTAGCGCTCGGCGTTCGCGGCGTAGAATTTTTCGAGCGCTTCGTCCGAGGCGACGGGCGAAACGGCGATCTTGTCCAGCGCGAGCGAGGCGGTCTCGACCGTCCACCGGGTGTTCAGCTCGCGCCAGCGCAGCGCGACGTCTTCGTCGAACGACGCGGGCGATCCCGAGAACAGCGCGTTGAGCGCGCCGATGCGCCAGGTCTGGATCAGAATCGTCTTGAGCGTGTCTTCGTCCATGCCGAAGCGCTTGGGATCCGGGAGCGCCTCGCCCTCCGCGAGCCCGAAAAAGCGCTGCGCGAACGCGCCGAATTCCTCCTGCGAAGGATTGGGAATCTGATAGGCGTCGGCGAGGTGCTCGAGCACGACGCGCTGCACGAGCGCCGCGCGGTACTGCGCCTCGCTCACGTCGCGACCCGTCGTCAGCGCGACCGCCTTGCGGTACACGTCCGCCTCGCGTTCGTTGAGCTTCACGCCGCAGACTTCGGGAGACCTGCGGAAGCCGAGCAGATCCATCGCGCTGCCCGAGCCCGTGTAGAACACGAACGAGACGACGATGATCACGAGAAGCAGCCCGAACATCAGCCGGTGGTGCTTCGCCATTGTGTTTTGAAAAAATCCGATCATGGAAAAAAGAGGACGTTGCTTGTTTTGTTTCCGGTCGCCCGAGAGCGCCTCAGCGCGTTCCCGCGAGAATCTCGCCGAGCGCCGCGAGCAGGCGTTCGTTCTGCTCCGGCGTGCCGACCGTCACGCGCAGGTGGTTCGGCATGCCGTAGCCCTTCATCGGACGCACGATGACGCCGCGCTTTTCGAGCTCGACGAACGTCTCCGCCGCGTTCGGCACTTCCGTCAGAATGAAGTTCGTGTGCGTCGGCACGTACTTGAGCCCGAGCGCCTCGAAGCCCGCGTAGAGCCGCTTCACGCCCGCGGCGTTCCCGTCGAGCGTGCGCTTCACGAACTCCGCGTCGTCCAGCGCCGCGAGCGCCGCGACCTGCGCGGGAAGATTCGTATTGAACGGCTGGCGGACGCGGTTCATCAGCCCGACGACCTCCTCCGAGCCGAACAGGTAGCCGATGCGGAAGCCCGCGAGCCCGTAGAGCTTCGAGAACGTGCGCGTGACGACGATCTTGCGCCCCGCCGCGATCAGCGGACGGAAGTCCGGCGTCTTGTCGGTGAATTCCGCATACGCCTCGTCGATGACGAGAATCACGTGCTCGGGCAGGCTCTCCGCGAACGCGAGCAGCTCCGCGGGATCGCACACCGTGCCCTGCGGATTGTTCGGATTCGTGATGAAGATGATGCGCGTCCTGTCCGTGACGGCGGCGCGCATCGCCTTCAGATCCGTCGAGAAATTCGGCATCGGCACGGGAACGGATTTCGCGCCCGCGAGAATCGTCGCGATCTTGTAGACGACGAACGCCTGTTCGCCGTAGATCACCTCGCAGTCCGGATTCAGAAACGTCTGCCCGAGAATCATCAGCGCCTCGTTCGAGCCGTTGCCGACGAAGAACTGCGACGGCTTCAGCCCCCACAGCGCGGCGAGACGGTCGCGCAGCGCGATCGTGCCGCCGTCCGGATACATGTTCACGCCGTCGAGCATCGCGCGCACGGCGGCGATCGCCTTGGGCGAGGCGCCGAAAGGATTTTCGTTGGACGCCATTTTGACGATGGAGTCCGGGTCCAGACCGAATTCGCGCGCGACGTATTCGATGGGTTTTCCGGGTTCGTAAACGGGCATTTTGTTCACGACCGCGTTGGCGAGATTTGTATAGGAAATCGACATAAATTTAAGAAATTCATCATGAGCGTTCCCGCCTCCCCGCGCAACGGAAATCTCCTCCCCGAACCCGCCGCGGGAACGCCGCGCCGTCTCGGGGCGAAGACATTCCAGTCTTCTTTCCTGACCACGGAAGCTCACGAAAATCTCCACGGAAAAGCGCCGAAACGCCGACGGCTCGAAACCGCCGCGCGTTCCCGTGAGCGTCCGCGAGGATTTCCGCGCGTTCCCGCGGCTATGAATACCGTGGCAAGTCCGAATTTTTGACCACGGAAAACACGGAAAAGCACGGAAATTTTTGGGGCAGACGTTCGCGGGAACGCGAATTTTCCCCGCAAAGACGCCAAGGCGCAAAGATTTTTGGAGAAATGACGCGGTTTTCACGGGAACGCTGGTCGAAATTCGTGAAAATTCGTGTCAATTCGTGGTTAAAAACTTTCTTTAACTTCCGTTGACTTCGCGGTCAAAAATCTTCGCGTTAAGACAAGACTCATATTTATTTGTTGCCAAAAACGTGATGAACAGCGTTCCCCCGCGATATTCATAACCGAGGGAGGAAAACGGAGCACACGTGAAATCCGCGTTCGCGGGCGCGAGAAAATTAGGCGCGGACAAGTCTGCGGGCGGCGCGGACGGCGCAGGCGAACGAGCGCGCGCTCGCGACGCCGCTGCCGGCGATGTCGTAGGCGGTGCCGTGGTCGGGCGAAGTGCGGACGTGCTTCAGGCCGAGCGAGACGTTGACGGCGCTGTCGAATTCCAGCGTCTTCAGCGGCGCGAGCGCCTGGTCGTGGTAAAGCGCGACGACGACGTCGAATTCGCCGAGCAGCTGACGGCGGAAGATCGTGTCGGCGGGAACGCAGTCCGAAAGCCCCGGAAAATCCGTCCGCAGCGCGGCGAGCGTCGGGTCGATCCGGTCGCGTTCTTCGGTTCCGATCGCGCCGCGTTCGCCCGCGTGCGGATTGAGCCCGCAGACGCCGATGCGCGGGAGCGCCGTCGCCCCGGGTTCCGCGAACGCGCGCGCGAGAAAATCCGCCGCGGCGACGGCGTTCCGCAGCGTCTCCGCCGTCAGCGCCTCGGGAACGTCGCGGAAAGGAATGTGCCAGGTGGCGAGCGCGACGCGCATTTTTTCGCCGACGAACGCCATCACGGGAACGCCGCCCCAGCGCGCCGCGAAAAATTCCGTCTGCCCGGGAAACTCGTAGCCGACGCCGTGCAGCCCCGCCTTGTTCACGGGAGCGGTGACGACGCCCGCGAATTCGCCCGCGAGCGTTCCCGCCGCCGCGCGTTCCATCGCCTCGAGCGCGACGCGCTGCCCCGCTTCGTTCGGCGCGCCCGGCGAAAGACGAAAATCCCGAGACCCGACGGCGACGCCCGCGCACGGCAGCGAATCCAGCCACGCGCGCGGACCGATCGCGACGACGCCCGAAGCCTCCCCCGGATTTTCCCGCAGCCAGCGCGCGATGATTTCCGGACCGACTCCGGCGGGATCGCCGCAGGTCAGCGCGAGCGGCGGATTTTTTTCGGGAATTTTCATGAATTCATTATCCGGCTCGCCCGAGGAAAAACACAATCTCAAAAAGTTTATTATTTTCGAGCCCTTTCGGGCTTGCGCAAAAGCCTGCCGAGCGTTCCCGCAGGGAGGAATCCGTGAAAGAAAAGAAGCAGAAAAAAAGCGCGCGTCTTCAAATCGAAAACATGAAGAAAAGTCAAAACGTTCAAAAACGAAAAAGGCGGGAACGTTTTGCGCTCCCGCCTTTTTCGTTCAAAGCGTCCTCGGCTTCAGGCTTCGGGCGTTTCGATTTTCGCTTTTTTGATGCCGTAAACTGTGTTCACGGAAATGTTGAACTTTTCGGCGAGTTCCTTCGTGGAAACGCCTTCCGCGCGCAGTTTCGCGATTTCGGCGCGCTCTTCGGCGGAAAGCCCGTTTCCGGGACCGCGGCGCGCGCACTTTTTGCCTTCCGGCTTCTTTTCGGAAGCGAAGACCTTGGCGCGCTGCTGCGGCGAAAGGAGCTTTCCGAGGTCGCGGATCAGATCGACCATGCTCGCGTAACCGAGTTCTTCGGGGAGCTTGGCGAGCTTTTCCTGAAGAGCGGCGACGGCCTGTTCGCGTTCGCGCTTTTCTTCCATTTCTTTTTCAAGACGGGCGCGGATGGCGGCCTTTTTACGCTCAATTTTCTCCTGCGCTTTCGCGAGTTCGGCGGCTTCGAAAGCCGCGACCTGTTCGTTAATCTTGGAATCGATATCGTTGTTTTCCATAAGTGATTAAAATGAAGCACCTTTTTACTCGCGCCCTCAATTTTAAATTTCAATATCCGGCTTTTTCTTTTTTTCGATCCCGCGCGCGGGGCGCAATTTTCGTGTGGCGCTTTCGGCGGGAACGCGATTTCATTGAGCGCATGATGAAAACGCAAGCCCTCGTTTACGAAGAAACCGGAAAACCCCTCGAAGTGCTGAAGCTGCGCGAGATCGACGTTCCCGCGCCGAAGGCGGACGAGATCACGATCGAGCTCGAAGCCGCCGTCGTCCACCCCTCCGACATGGGCATGATCGGCGGCACCTACGGCCGCCTGCGCGAGCTGCCCGCCGTCGCCGGGCGCGAGGGCGTCGGGCGCGTCGCCGCCGTCGGCGCGGACGTGAAGGGATTCGCCGTCGGCGACCGCGTGCGCATGCCCGAGGACGCCGGCGCGTGGCGCGGCGCGATCACCGTTCCCGCGGCGGAGGCGGAACGCGTTCCCGCGGACGTTCCCGCGGAGCTCGCGGCGATGGCGTTCATCAATCCGCAGACGGTGTGGCGCATTCTGCACGATTTCGTCGAGCTCCGCCCCGGCGACTGGGTGCTGCAGAACGCGGGCAGCTCGGCGCTCGGGCAGTGCCTCGTGCAGATCGCGCGCGCGCTCGGGCTGCGCACGGTTTCGCTCGTGCGCAACGTCGAAAAATGGGAGCCGATTCTGAAAAAACTCGGCGCGGACGCCGTGCTGCCCGAGGAAAAGGACTCGATCAAAAAAATCGTCGAAATCGTCGGCGGCAAGGCGAACCTGCCGAAGCTCGCGCTGAACTCGATCGGCGGCGAAAGCGCGGCGCGCCTCACGCGCATGGTCGGCTTCGCGGGAACGATCGTCACGTTCGGCGGCATGACGGGCGATCTCATCCGCTTCCCCACGCGCGAATTCATCTTCAACGACCTGCGCCTGCGCGGATTCTGGATGGACCGCTGGAACCGCTCCGCCTCGCCCGAGGCGCGCGCGGAAACGTCCGCGAAAATCTTCGAAATGATGCGCGCGGGAACGCTCACGATGGCGGTGGACGCGACGTATCCGCTTTCCGAATACGCCGACGCGATCGCCCGCGCTCTCGAAGGCGGCCGCAACGGCAAAGTGCTCTTCGTCGCCGGCGCCTGAGCGCGGACACGCGGAGAAAACCGCGAATTCAAAGAAAACGTTTTCCGGGGGAAACGACGATTTTTCGCGGCGAAAAGGCGCTTGGGCTGCCGCCCTGCCCTGCGGAAATCCGCGCGCGAAAAATTTTCTGAAAAAAATTTTAAGATTTTCGGGAGTCGTTCGTTTTCCGTGCAGAAAACATTTTCAATCAACATTCAATTCAAGGAACAAAAACCATGGCAAAAGAAAACGTCATCAAGTTTTATGAACAGCTCAAAGCCGACAAGGCGTCGGCGGAGGCACTGAAAAAGGCGGTCGCGGACGCGTCCGTCGAGGCGACGCTCGCGTTCGCGCGGGAACGCGGCTTCGAGTTCACGCTCGACGACGTGAAGGCGGCGAACGCCGACGCGCTGAAGGAGCTCACGCCCGAACAGCTCGACCAGGTGAACGCCGCGGGCGCGGGCGCGCTGTGCGTCTTAGTCGGCTTCGGCTGGGGCGGCGGCAGCTACTCGGACTACGGGCAGAGCGTCTGCTACGTCGTCGGCGTCGGCTTCGGGCCCTCCTGGGAGACTGACGAGTGACGCCGTCCCCGCGGATTTTTAGAGGGGAAGCGCCGGCTTGCGCCCCGACGGGGCGAAACAATCGTAACCCCAAGCGCGCGGCGAAGCGCGCGCTTGGGGAAAATTCCTCACATGAACCGCGCCTGAAAGGCGCAACTGACCGCGAAGCGTCCGAAGTTTTCGCAAGGCGGCGTTCCCGCGGATTTTTTGGGGAAGCGACATTCCTGTCGCTTTTCGGAATCCTTAAAAAGGAATTTTCTTTTGGAGGGATTTCATCAAGCGACTGGAAAGTCGCTTCCCCGAAACGCGTTGGGGGCGAAGACATTCCTGT
>SFEJ01000039.1 GCA_004558035.1 Opitutia bacterium | reverse complement strand
AATCCGCCCGCTGAAACGCCCCTTCAAGCTTTCTTCCTTCCTCCGCCTTTCGCCGTCCCTCCGATTACGAATACCGAGGGGGAAACGCCTCCGAAGCCGCATAAACAAAAGAAACTGAACGACCGTTGAATATCGTTCAAAAGAGGGGGGAAATTCCCGACGCTCCCGCGAACATACTTTTAAGCAATTTCGGCAAAGCGACAGGAATGTCGCTTCTCCCCTACGTTCCCGCGAATCTTCGCTAAATGACAAATTCTGTGCTTTTCCGTGTTTTCCGTGGTTAAAACTTTCCGCTTGCCTCGGTATTCGTAATCGGAGGGACGGCGAAAGGCGGAGGAAGGAAGAAAGCTTGAAGGGGCGTTTCAGCGGGCGGATTCCGAAAAGCGACAAGTAAGCGGGGGGGGGGAATTCGTGAAATTCGTGCAATTTGTGGACTTAAAAATTCTTTGCGCCTTGGCGTCTTGGCGGGAAAATTTTCTGCGGGAAGGTTCCAAAGGCGAGCGGGACGCCCGCCCTCCTTCGCGTTCCCGCGCGAAAAAAATTTAAAATTCAGACAAAAAAATTTTCGCGCGCCGCTTCTTGGATGTTTTTGGGTTAGATAGAGAAGTTAGAGTTAGTTAGAGATGAAAGCGGGCGGGCGGTTCCGAGAGGAGCCGCCCGTCTTATTTTTCGCTCACGCGCGGACGCGGAAACGGTGCGCGCCGGAGGCGAGGATTTCGAAATCGAGATGGAGCGCGTCGGGCGGGAGCGCGTCGCCGATTTTTTCCGGCCATTCGACGACCCAGCACCACGGCGGGCGCATGAATTCCTCGAGCATGAGCGCCTCCGCCGCCTCCGGCGAAGGCAGGCGGTACGCGTCCATGTGGACGAGCTGGCGGGAACGCCCTTCGTAAATCGCGTAGATGTTGTAGCTCGGCGACGTCACGGGTTCGCGCACGCCGAAGGCTTCGGCGAGCCCGCCGACGAAGGTCGTCTTGCCCGCGCCGAGTCCGCCGTGAAGCGCGAGCGTGCAGTCCGCCGGCAGCATCGCGCCGAGTTCCCGCGCGGCGGCGCGCGTCGCCTCCGCGCTTTCGCAGACGCGCCAGGCGCCGAATTTCTCGAAGATCTCCGAATTCATC
This sequence comes from Opitutia bacterium, assembly GCA_004558035.1. Lineage (GTDB taxonomy): Bacteria > Verrucomicrobiota > Verrucomicrobiia > Opitutales > UBA953 > Spyradosoma. The sequence continues at coordinate 13,326 of SFEJ01000039.1, read as the reverse complement.
TTCCGACAAGGAAAGCACGAAGCCTCGCCCGTGAACACGAAAAAGTTCCGGGCGGGAACGGCGCGCGGCGCGTTCCCCGGCTCCGAGACAAGGAAAAGACCGCCCCCGGGATTGCTCCCGGAAGCGGCCGCGGATACCTCACTCAGAAAAAAATCAGCGCACGAAGAGGAGCTCGCGATACTTCGGGAGCGGCCACATTTCGTTGTCCACCAGCAGTTCGAGTTTGTCGATGTGGTAGCGGATCGTGTCGAAATACGGGAGCACCGTGTCGTGGTAGGCGATCGCCTTTTCGCGGGCGTCCTCGATCTTGTTCGCCTTCTTGCGGCAGTCGATCATCTTGTCCACGTCCTTGGTGACCTCGGAGATGTGGTCGTTGATGCTCTGGATCAGGCGCATCTGTTCGCCGGCGAGCGACTTGAACTTCGCGTCCGGGAAGACGGCCTTGAGCTTGGCGACGTTGTCGAGGAGAAGGGACTGGTAGCGGATCGCGACCGGAATGATGTGGTTGTGCGAAAGGTCGCCGAGCACGCGCGCCTCGATCTGGATCTTCTTGGTGTAGATTTCCCATTTGACCTCGTTGCGCGTCTCCAGCTCCTTCTTGGTGTGGATGTTGCCGTTGGCGAAGACCTTGACGGACTGCGCCGAGGTGTAGGCGTCGTAGATCAGCGGCACGCTCGTCTCGCAGTCGAGCCCGCGCTTGGCGGCCTCCTTCTTCCATTCCTCGGAATAGCCGTTCCCGTCGAAACGCACGGGCTTGGACGCCTTGATGTATTTCTTGAGGACGGAGTAGAGCGCCTCCTTCTTGGACATGCCGCCATCGATGAGGGAATCGACCTCGGTCTTGAATTCCTTGAGCTGGTAGGCGACCGCGGCGTTGAGCGCCGTCATCGCCGAAGCGCAGTTGGCGACGGAGCCGACGGCGCGGAATTCGAAGCGGTTGCCCGTGAACGCGAACGGCGACGTGCGGTTGCGGTCCGTGTTGTCCACGAGAAGTTCCGGAATCTGACCGACGCCGAGCTTGATCTGCTTCTTGCTGTCCACCTTGATCGCGTCGTCCACGGAAGACTTTTCGAAGGCGTCGAGAATGTCGCTCACCTGCTTGCCGAGGAAGGAGGAGATGATCGCGGGCGGAGCCTCGTTGGCACCGAGACGGTGGGCGTTCGTCGCGGAGGCGATCGACGCCTTGATGAGCGCGTTGTTCTTGTAGAGCGCCATCAGCGTGTTCACGATGAAGGTGACGAAGCGCAGGTTCTCCATCGAGTTCTTGCCCGGCGAGAACAGGTTGACGCCGGTGTCCGTGCCGAGCGACCAGTTGTTGTGCTTGCCGGAGCCGTTGATGCCCTTGAAGGGCTTTTCGTGCAGCAGCACGCGGAAATTGTGCCGGCGGGCGACGTCGCGCATCAGCGACATCACGAGCAGGTTGTGGTCCACCGCGAGATTGCATTCTTCGTAGATCGGCGCGAGCTCGAACTGATTGGGCGCGACTTCGTTGTGGCGCGTCTTCAGCGGAATGCCGAGCTTCCAGCCCTCGTATTCGAGTTCCTGCATGAACGCGAGCACGCGGCGCGGGATCGCCCCGAAGTAGTGGTCTTCAAGCTGCTGATTCTTCGCGGACTCGTGGCCCATCAGCGTGCGGCCCGTCAGCACGATGTCCGGACGCGCGTTGAAGAGCTCCTCGTCGATGAGGAAGTATTCCTGTTCCCAGCCGAGCGAGGACTGCACGCGGGAGACGTCCGAGCTGAAATACCTGCAGACGCCGACCGCCGCCTTGTTCACCGCGTCGAGCGCCTTCAGCAGCGGCGCCTTGTAGTCGAGCGCCTCGCCCGCGTAGGAGATGAAGATCGTCGGAATGAAGAGCGTGTCCCCGACGATGAACGCCGGCGAAGACGGATCCCACGCGGAATAGCCGCGCGCCTCGAAGGTCGAGCGCAGACCGCCGTTCGGGAACGACGACGCGTCCGGTTCCTGCTGCGCGAGAATCTTCCCGCTGAACTCCTCGATCATGCCGCCCTTGCCGTCGTGCTCGACGAACGCGTCGTGCTTTTCCGCGGTGCCGTCCGTCAGCGGGTGGAACCAGTGCGTGTAGTGCGTCGCGCCGTTTTCCATCGCCCACATGCGCATCGACGGGGCGATGTGCGCCGCGAGCTCGAGCGAAACCGGCTTGCCGTTGTCGATGGCGGACGTGATTTCGCGGAACGTCTCCTTCGAGAGATACTGCGACATCGCCTTGCGGTTGAAGACTTTGCAGCCGAAATATTCCGAGACTTTCGCCTGCGGAGGCGTGGCGACGGAGACCTTGCGGTTGGAGGCCGTTTCGACTGCGTGGAATCTGATGTTGGACATAATTTTGGTTTTGTTCGGATTGAAGAAATTTGAATCTGACGCCCGAAAGTTCATCGAACGTGCCGCAAACGATACGCCCGCGCGTGAAGGCGGTCAAGCGATTTTTCTTTCAAAAAGAAGTTTTTTTTCGCGTTTTTGACGAAAACGTCGAAATTTTTCTTCCAAAAGAAAGTTTTTTGAAGCCGTTTCGGCGAAAACGCCGTTTTTTGATTTCATTTTTCACAACCCGGATTCCGCGGGAACGCGGGCGTTTTCGTCATTGAAATCCGGATACGTGAACCCGCACCGACGCGGCGCGCGCGAAAAAAAGCGTCCCCGCGGACCGCACCGCGGGGACGCCTGAGCGCCGGGGAAGAACGTTTCCGAGACGTCGCGGAGACCGCGCGTCAGCGGGCGTCGAGCTTGCGGAGAATCATGCGCGCGGCGGCGCGGAAGACCTGCGCGGGAACGCTGTCCGGACGCGCGACGACGATCGGCGTTCCCGAGTCGCCGCCTTCGCGGACCGCCGCGTCGAGCGGCAGTTCGCCGAGAAAATCCGTGCCAAGCGCGAACGCCGTCTTCACGCCTCCGCCCTGCCCGAAAATGTAGCTGCGCTCGCCGTTCGCGGGATTTTCGAAATAGCTCATGTTCTCGACGACGCCGAGCAGCGGCACCTGCACCTTTTCGAACATGCGCGCGCCGCGGCGGGCGACGGAAACGGCGAGATCCTGCGGCGTCGTGACGACGACCGCGCCGTCGAGCGCCAGCGTCTGCACGAGCGTGATCTGCGCGTCGCCCGTTCCCGGCGGCAGATCGACGACCATCGCCTCGAGCGCGCCCCAATCGACGTCGTCCGCGAACTGCCGGATCGCCTTCTGCAGCATCGGCCCGCGCCACACGACGGGCGTGTCCGCGTCGAGAAACAGCCCCATGGACATGACCTTGATCCCGTGCGCCTCGCGCGGCCGCATCTTGGAGCCGACGAGCTCGGGCGCGTCCTTCACGCCGAGCATCATCGGCACGGAAGGCCCGTAGATGTCGCAGTCGAAGACGCCGACGGAGCCCGCGGCGGGCGCGACGCCCTCTTCTTCGAGCACCTGCGCGAGCGCGGCGGCGAGATTCACGGAGACGGTGGACTTGCCGACGCCGCCCTTGCCGGAGGCGACGGCGATCACGCGCTTCACGCCGGGGATGCGCGCGGGCGGCCGCGGCGTTCCCGCGCCGGGCGCGGCGGGCGTCTTCACGGCGACGTCCACGCGCACTTCGCCGCAGCCGATTTTCTGCAGCGCGGCGCGCACGGCGTTTTCGAGAAGCTCGGGAACGTCGGGCTTGGAGGTCGTGACCGCCATCGCGACGGACGCGTTCCCGCGTTCGTCGATTTCGACCTTCTTCACGAGGCCGAAGGAAACGATGTCGCGCGAAAGCCCGGGATACGGAACCGAGCCGAGCGCCTTCAGAATGTCGTCTTTAGTCATGGGAAAAACGGAAAAAAGGGAAACCGATGCCGCGGCGGCGTCAATCCGCGGCCCGCTTCGCCGCGAAGACGCGGGAGGAAACGATGAACGCGACGCCCGCGAGCGCGAGCAGGGCGGAAAAGAACTGGCCGCGCGCCATGCCGCAGATGAAGGAGACGCCCGCGTCGGGCTCGCGGAAGACTTCGCACACGATGCGCCCCGCCGCGTAGAGCAGCGCCGTTTCGCCCGCGAGCTGTCCCGCCGGGAGCGGCTTCTTTTTCCAGAAGCGCAGCTGCGTCCACGCGAGCAGCAGCAGTCCCTCGATCGCGGCTTCGTAAAGCTGCGAGGGGTGGCGCGGGTTCAGATAGCGGACGACTTCGTTCCCGAACAGCGAGACGCGGTACGGGAAGACGACCGCCCACGCCACGTCCGTCTCCTTGCCCCAAAGCTCGCCGTTGATGAAGTTCGCGACGCGCCCGAAAAACAGTCCCGCGGGAGCGAGCGTCGAGACGATGTCCGCCAGCCGCAGAAATCCGCAGCGCGTGCGCCGAGCCGTCCACCACGCCGCGAGCGCGACGCCGATCATTCCGCCGTGGCTCGCCATGCCGCCGCGCCAGACCTGAAAGACCGAAAGCGGGTCCTCGACGAGCGTTCCCGGCGCGTAAAAAAGCATAAAGCCGAGCCGCCCGCCCACGAGCACGCCGACGATCAGCGCGAGCAGAAAATTCGTCTGCGCCTCCGGGTCGAGCGGCGAACGCCCGCGCCGCCAGTAAAGGTTCAGCAGCCACGCGCCGACGACGAAGCCCGCGAGATAGGCGACGCCGTACCAGCGGATGCCCTCGAGAAAAAATCCTTCGGGGAAACGGACGAGGAACGGGCTGAGGTCGTGCAGCCAGAAATCGGGATTCGGAACGGAAGTCGTCGCGGGAACGGTGCTCATGAACGTTTTAAAGTGTAAGGTGTAAGGTGCGGAGCGCGTTCGGCGCCGCGACGAAATACGGGAGCGTCGTCAGAAAATATTTCTTCGTCACGAAAAATCCTCCCGGTTCCAGCCGAGAAGCGTGATGCCCTTGCGGTCGGCTTCGGCGAAGACTTTCTCCTTTTCGAGAATGACGACGTTGTCCGCCTCGAGCGCGGCGGCGGCGATCCCGCCGAGCTCCATGCTTTCGAGCGTGCGCATGCCGAAACACGGCACGTCGAAACGGTAGTCGTGCCCGGGCTTCACGGTCTTGACGTAGAGCGGATTCTTCTTCGGAATGTCGGCGCAGCGGCGCAGCATGGCGTCCGTGCCCTCGTAGGCTTCGACGGCGGTGACCGTGCCGCCGGAGACGACGACGCCCTGGCCGATGTCGAGCCGCGCGCATTCCTTGGCGATGCGCACGCCGTACTCGAGCGCGAACGCGTCCACGCGCTTCGCCTTGCCGACGAGCGTTCCCGCGGAGGCGAGCTGGTCGTCCATGAACGCGCGCGCGTCGAGCTGCGCGACGCCGATCTTCGCGGCTTCGTCGGCGACGGCGCCGAAGATCGTGTGCGCATTGCGTTCCTTGAGCCGCGCGAGAATCAGCGCCGCCTTCAGGTCGGGAACGAGCCCGCCGAAAAGCCGTTTCGGCGCGACCTGGCCCGCCATCACGAAATAGCGGGAACGCAGTTTTTCGAGCGAGGAAAGGAATTTGCCGAGCTGCCCGAGCTTGACGAAGATCACGCGGTCGCGCGGGAACGTCGCGACGAAGTCCTCGTCCACGTCGCCCTCGATCGCGATGAGCGAGACGTCCGTTCCCGCGGCGCGCGCGCGTTCGGCGAAAATGCGCGGATAGGCGCCTCTGCCGGAGAGCAGAGTCAGCCCCGCGGCGGGATCGAAGTCGTCGGGAAGAAATCGTGAAAGCGCGTGCATGGCGGAAATTTTCGGGTTTTAGGCGGACACAGAAAACACGGAGAACTCAGAGGAAAACGGAGAAATGAACAGTGAAGCGCTTCGTCCAGACGCTCTGAAAAATCCTTTCGGCGAAGCCGAACGCAATGCGTTATTCATTGTTCACTGTCCGCTGTTCACTGTTCGGCCTCTCACTTGCTCCATTCGAGCATGCGCTTCAGCGGCACGTAGGCGCGGGAACGCAGATCCTCGTCCATGACGATTTCCGGCGACATGTTCCGGAGGCAGTCGCGCAACGTTTCCGGCGTGTTCATCTTCATGAACATGCATTCGTTGCAGGCGCAGGTCGCCGTCGGCCCCGCGACGAATTTCTTGCCCGGAATCTCCGCGCGCAGGCGCGAAATCATGTTCGTTTCCGTGACGATGATGAACGTGTCCGCCGACGATTCCCGGCAGAAATTCACCATTTTTTCCGTGCTGCAGACGACGTCCGCCGCTTCGCGCACGCTCTCGACGCACTCCGGGTGCACGAGCACGGGCGCACCGGGGAACTGCTCGCGCGCGCGGCGGATTTCGTTCACGCTGAAAAGCACGTGCGCGTAGCACGAGCCCGGCCAGAGGCGCATCTTGCGGCCCGTCTGCGACGCGACCCACGAGCCGAGATTCTGGTCGGGCACGAAGAGAATTTCGCGGTCGGCGGGCACATGCTCGACGATCTTCTTCGCGTTCCCGCTCGTGCAGATGACGTCCGCGAGCGCCTTCACCGCCGCGCTGCAGTTGATGTAGGCGACGACGTAGAGATTCGGGTTCGCGGCCTTGACGGCGGCGAGCTCCGCCGCGTCGCACGAATCCGCGAGCGAGCAGCCGGCCTCGACGACGGGCAGCAGCACCTTCTTGCCGGGATTCACGATCTTCGCCGTCTCCGCCATGAAATGCACGCCGCAGAAGACGATGACGTCGGCGTTCTTTTCCGCCTCCGCCTGGTACGCGAGCCCGAGCGAATCGCCGACGTAGTCCGCGACGCGCTGAATCTCCGCGCTCTGGTAATTGTGCACGAGCAGAATCGCGTTGCGCTCCTTCTTCAGGCGCAGAATCTCTTCCTGAATCGGCGTGAGCGGCGGAAGCGCCCCGTTGAGGGAATCGTAGACTTTCAGTGAAAACGGCGTGTTCATCGTTCGTTGAGAATTTATGTGCGCTCCATTAAACGCCGTTCCCGCGCGCGGAGCAAAAAGAAAGTGAGAAAACGACCGCGGGAACACGAAGAAAACCGACGAAAAATTTTCCGTTCTCCGCTAAATCAAAAAAGCGTTCCCGCGCGGGCGGAAACGCTTTTTTTTCGACGGGAACGCGGACGTCAGATCTTCTTGAAGACGAGCGCGGCGTTGTGACCGCCGAACCCGAGATTGTCGCTGACGGCGACGTTCACGTTCATCTCGCGGGCCTTGTTCGGGACGATGTCGAGATCGCATTCCGGGTCCGGATTGACGTAGTTGATCGTCGGCGGCACGACGCCGTTGGCGATCGCGAGCACGGTCGCGGCGGCTTCGACGCCTCCGGCGGCGCCGAGCAGGTGGCCCGTCATCGACTTCGTCGAGCTGACCGCCAGCTTGTAGGCGTGGTCGCCGAAAACGCGCTTGATCGCCGCGGTTTCGAACTTGTCGTTGTAGGGCGTGGATGTCCCGTGCGCGTTGATGTAATCGACCTCGTTCGCGTTCACGCCCGCGTCGGTGAGCGCCTGCGCCATGCAGATCGCCAGACCGGAACCGTCCGGAGCCGGCGAAGTGATGTGATAGGCGTCGCACGAAGCGCCGTATCCCGCGAATTCCGCGTAGATGCGCGCGCCGCGCGCCATCGCGCGTTCGTAGGTTTCGAGAATGAGCACGCCGGCGCCTTCACCCATGATGAAGCCGTCGCGCGTGGCGTCGAACGGACGGCACGCCGTTTCCGGAGCGTCGTTGTATTTCGTCGTCAGCGCCTTCATGTTGCAGAACCCAGCGAAGCCGAGGCGGGTGATCGCCGCTTCCGCGCCGCCCGCGATCATCACGTCGGCGTGGCCGCTGCGGATGTGCCGCAGCGCTTCGCCGAGCGCGTGAGAGCCCGAAGCGCACGCCGAAACGATGCCGTAGTTGACCGCCTGCGCCTTCATGTCGATGGCGACGACGCCGGAGGCCATGTTCGAAATCAGCATCGGGATCATGAACGGCGAAATGCGCCGCGGTCCCTTTTCGACGAGAACCGCGGACTGCGATTCGATCGTCTCCATGCCGCCGATTCCGGAGCCGATGATGACGCCGATGCGGCTCGGCTCGACGTCGCCGACTTTCAGACCCGCGTCTTCCATCGCCATCTTGGAGGCGGCGACGGCGTAACGCGTGTAGCGGTCGTTCCGTTTTTGCTCCTTCGGATCCATATACCGGTCCATGTCGAGGTCCTTGACCTCGGCCGCGACCGTGCACGAAAGCCCCTCAGGGTTGAAACGGGTCACCGTGGAGATGCCGTTTTTCCCGGCGACGAGGGCGGACCAGAACGCGTCCTTCCCGTTGCCGACCGGAGAAACGATGCCGATCCCCGTCACGACGACTCTTCTATTGGATTCGGATTGCACTCGGTTCTAAAGTTGAAGGTTGACGAAAACGTCCGAAAAAGGGACGTCGGATTATTTGCCGGCGCGGGCCGTGATGTATTCGATGACCTGGCCGACGGTCTGGAGCTTCTGCGAGTCCGCTTCCGGAATCTCGCCGTTGATTTCGTCCTTGAATTCTTCCTCGAACGCCATGATCAACTCGACGAGGTCGAGAGAGTCGGCACTCAGGTCGCCCATGAAGGACGCTTCCGGCGTGAGCTGTTCTTCGTTCACGTTGAGCTGCTGAACGATGATTTTTTTGACGCGTTGTTCGATGGTTTCTTCTGCCATAGTTTTTTTGGATTGATTGTTGGAAAATGGTTTGATTTCGGTTCGCCGTCCGCGGAAAGCCCCCGAACGACGGGGAGCTATCCTGCTACATCGCCATGCCGCCGTCAACCGAAAAACACTGCCCGGTGATGTAGCCCGCGTTCTCGGAACACAGGAAATTCACCGTCGCGGCGATGTCTTCCGGGGCGCCGAAGCGCGCCAGCGGAATCGCGGCCTTGATCTTCTGCTGCACTTCTTCGGGGAGCGCCGCCGTCATGTCCGTCGTGATGAAGCCCGGAGCCACGGCGTTCACCGTGATCGCGCGCGTCGCGAATTCCCGCGCGAGCGTCTTCGTCAGGCCGATGAGGCCCGCCTTCGCCGCCGCGTAGTTCGCCTGCCCCGCGTTGCCCTGCACGCCCGTCACCGAGGAAATGTTCACGATGCGGCCCCAGCGCTTCTTCGTCATCGGGCGCAGCAGCCCCTTGACCCAGTAGAACGCGCTGGAAAGATTCGTCTGAATCACGTCCGCCCAATCCGCGTCGCTCATGCGCATGACGAGCCCGTCCTTCGTGATGCCCGCGTTGTTCACCAGAATGTCGGCGCCGCCGAATTCCTTGATGATTTCCTCGCAGGCCGCCGCGACCGCGTTCCCGTCGGAAACGTCCACGGCCTTGGCGACCGCCTTGCCGCCCGCCGCGACGATGGCGTCCGCGACGCCGCCGCACGAAGCCGGATTCTTGGAGACGCAGACGACCGTGTGCCCGGAAGCCGCGAGACTTTCGGCGATCGCCTTGCCGATGCCGCGGCCGGCGCCCGTCACGACCGCGATTTTGGGGGAGTGTTCAAGTTTCATGGGCGGAATTTTCGCGGACGCCACGGAAAAAGTCAACGCGGGAACGGAGCACGGATAGTTGATAATGAATAGTGAATAGTGGATAGTTGAAAGAGACGGCGGGCGGGGCGCTTGCCCTCCAAAAATCATTCGCGGAAATTCGCGGTTCCACGTTCCCGCGCGGCGGCGACGTCGCGGACGAGCTGCTCCCGCAGCGCCGCCACGGAGTCGAAGCGGCGTTCCTCGCGCAGGAAATCCAGCCACTCGACGACGATCGAGTCGCCGTAGGTCGGCACGGGAATGCCGGCGGGAACGTCCGTGACGTGCGTTTCGAGCAGCGGCGCGGGAACGCCGTCGCGCGCCACGGTCGGGCGGACGCCGTAGTTCGCCACGCCGCGGAAGACCTCAGGCGCGCCGTCGCCGCGCGCGCGGATCAGCCGCACCGCATAGACGCCGAAGCGCGGCAGCAGCGCCGGACGCCATTCCAGATTCAGCGTCGGAAAGCCGATCGTGCGCCCGAGCCGGTTGCCGGAAACGACCGTTCCCGCCGCGAAATACGGCTCGCCGAGCATCGCGTTCGCCGCCGCCGTCTCGCCCGCCGCGAGGCAGGCGCGGATCCGCGACGACGAAATCTTCTCGCCGCCGAAAAGCACCGGCGCGAGCGTGTGCGCCTTCACGCCGACGCGCGCCGCGCTCTCGCGCAGCAGCGCCGCGTCGCCGCGACGCCGCGCGCCGAAGCGGAAATTTTCGCCGACGAAAAGCCCCGCGAGCGACGGCAGGGCGCGCTTCAGCCGCGCCGCGAAATCCTCCGCCGCGACGGCGGCGAATTCCCCCGTGAAGGGCGCCGAGACGACGAAGTCCAGCCCCGCGCGCGCGAGCAGTTCCCGCTTCGTCGCCGGCGGGTAAATCAGCTTCACGGCGTCGGGACCGCGGAAAAAAATCTCGGGATGCGGCTCGAACGTGAGCGCGCCGCAGACGCCGCCGCTCGCCGCCGCGGCTTCCTTCGCCGCGCGGAAAAGCGCCCGATGCCCGCGGTGCGCGCCGTCGAAATTCCCGACGCAGAGAAACGCGGGCGCGTCGGCGAATTCGCGCGGGAGCTCGGACAATGCGGTAAAAATCTTCATGCGGCGCGGAGCGGGAACGTTTCGGGCGGACGCCGAAAGTCGGCGGCGGGCGCGTTCCCGCGAAGGGAACCCGCCGCGCGCGCCGACCGTCGCGCCGACCGAAGCGGCGTCAGAACCTGCAGCGGACGCCGACGTTGGCGGAGTGCGTCGTCGTGTCCTCGAAGTCCGTCTCGAACGTGTAGCCGGCGGAGACGCTCCATTCCGCGTTGATGCGGTATTCGACGCGCGGGCCGACGCTCAGCGAATTCTCGCCGCCGAAGTACGCCGTCGAAGACGCGCTCATGCCGCGGTATTCGCCGGAAGCGAATTTCGCGTCGACGTCCGCGTCCGTGTCGAGGAATTCGTGGTGGTACGCGAGTTCGAGCGAGAAGCGCCACGACTCCGAGGGCAGCCAGTTCAGCGTCACGCCGACGGTGCCGCGCAGCGAATTGCAGTCCGTCTTGTCCACGTCGAGCGCGCTCTGCGCGCCGCCCGTTTCCGAGAACGAACCGAAGTTCGAATACGTGTAGTCCAGCCCGACGTACGGCGAGACGTGGAGACCGAGATCGGAGTTGAGCACGAACATTCTGCCGAGCGTCGCCGTCAGCGAAACGTCCGTTCCCGAAGCCTCGCCGGTCAGCGATTCGAGCGCGTTGCTGCGCTTCGTGTCCGCGCTGACGACGCCGACGCCCGCGCCGAAGCCGAAGTAGGAGACTTCGTCGAGCATCGCCATGCCGTAGAAGTTCAGACGCGCCGCGTCCGTCTCGTGCTTGCCGCCGCCGTTGTGCACCTTCGCCTTGCCCTTGTCGATCGTGAGCGAGGCGCCGAGCAGGAAGTCTTCCGTGACGAGCGAATCGAAGCCCGCGACCGCACCGTAGTGGCTCAGGTCGTAGTTCGGGCGCTTGTTCTTGCCCTCGGAAGTGTCGGACGTGCCGCCGATCGCGTTCGCGAAGGGCTTGACCGTTCCCGCGGGTTCGTTGAACGCGCGGTCGTAGCGGCGCTGTTCGAGGCGCTGGCGCAGCAGGTCGTTTTCGAGCTGGACCAGTCCCGTCGAAAGCTCAAGGATTCCCGCGAAGGAAACCGGCGAGAAATTGCGCAGCTTCGCGGTCTGCTCGGCGTCCGTGCCGGAGCCGCGGATCGCGCGGAAGACGGCGCTGCCCGGCTTCGACGCGAGCGTCGCGTAAAGTTCCTCCATGCCGCTCGGAACGATTTCCGACGCCGGAGCCATTTCCGAAACGTAGATGCTCGTGCCGTCGTCGCCGACCCAGGCGGCGAGCTCCTCGCCAGAACCGTCGAGGAACTTCGCGTTCGTCGCGATGCGCGTCGAGCCGTCCGCCGAAACGACGACGATGTTGCCGGAAAGATCGCCGTCGAGCGTCACTTCCGCCGTGTCGAGCACGAAGGCGTCGCCCGTCGCGTGAATCGCGGAAGAGCCCTCCTCGGGAACGTTCACGAGCAGCTCGCCCGCGACCGTCAGGTCGCCCTGCACCGTGCGCGGCGCCTGCGCGGGAACGGCGGGATCGTCCGCCGCCGCGACGCGCAGCGCGGAAATCGGCGCGAGTTCGCGCGTCAGGTCGAGCGTCGCGCCCTTTTCGACGTAGAGGCCGGACGTCACCGTCGCGCCCGAGCCGAGCGCGAGCGTCGTGCCCGACGTCACGGCGAGCGTCGTCGGCGCATAGCCGAACGCCGCGTCCTTCGCGATCGTGAATTCGCCGTTTTCGAGATAAATCGAGCCCGTGCCCGTCACGGTCTTTTCGCTCAGCGCGGAAAGTTCCGTCGTCGCGCCCGCCGCGTTGCTCAGCGCGAGCCCCGCGTCCGCGCCGCCGGAAAGGCGGATTTCGCCCGCGGACGTCGCGTCGAACGTCGCCGTCGTCATCACGAGACGGCCGACCTTCACGTCGATCGTTCCCGTGAACGGACCGGCCGCGTAAGTCGTGCGCACCGCCTTGGAGGCGTTCGCGATCTCAAGCGTTCCCGCGCCGGAAAGCGCGTTCAGCGTTCCCGCGTTGTTCTGCGCGACGCGCAGCGTGCCGGAAACCGTCACGCTTCTCGCGTTGCCGAAGCTCGCGTTGCTGCCGAGCACCGCCGTCGCGTTCTCGTCGATCCGCACGTCGCCGCGGAAATCCCGGTTGAAGTCTTCCTGCGTCTGCGCGGCGTTCACGTTCTTCACGTAAGTCGTTCCCGCGACGAATCTCACTTCGCCCGTGCCGGAAAGCGCGGAGAGATTGCCGTCCGTCACGTCCGCGGCGCCGATCTCCAGAACCGCGCCCGCGGCGAGCCGCACGACGCCCGACTTCGGCGAGACGCTTTCGATCGTCTTCACCTGCACCGTGGAACCGCCCGCGACGTCGAGCACGCCGCCGAGGCGCAGCGTCGAACCGCGGAAATCGAGATTGCCGCCCGAGACCTTCAGGCTGCCGTTGCTCAGGTCGCCGGCGTCCTTGCTCGTGCCGTAAACCGAAATCTTCATGCCGGAAAGCGTCGTGTCGCCCGCGAGCGCGAGGTCGAGCACGCCGCCCTTCGTCGAGGCGTCCGAAGAGGCAATCAGCTCGATCGTCTTCGAAATCAGCTCGGAGCCGTCGGACTTCACCGTCGCGCCGGCGCGGATCTGCAGCGCGCCCGTCCAACCCGCGTCCTCGAGATCCAGCTCCGTCACGCCGGTCGCGGAGACCGCGAGCGTGCCTTCGCCCGAGAGCCTGCCCCGGAGCGTGCGGTCCGTGCCGCTGAAATCGGCAATCTCGAGCACGCCTTCCGAGCCGACGGAAAGCGTCTGCCCGTCGAAGCCGTGATAGCTTTCGAGCGCCAGCGTACCGCCGTTCGGATCGACCGCGATCATCGAGCCCACCGCCGTC
>SFEJ01000056.1 GCA_004558035.1 Opitutia bacterium | reverse complement strand
TTCGACCACGGAAGACACGGAAAAGCACGGAATTCTTCTTTGGCGAAAAATCGCGGGAACGCAGGGGAGAAGCGGCATTCCTGCCGCTTTTTTGAATTTCCCGGAAGCTGATTTCGCCGAAGCGACAGGAATGTCGCTTCCCCCCTGATCGAAATTCCGCGCGATTTGATCGAGGGGTAAATCCTTTTGTTTATGCGGCTTCGGAGGCGTTTTCCCCTCGGTATTTCAAACCGTCAGTGTTTCCTGCCATGTCAAAGAAGAATGACAGGAAATCCGAAGCTCCTCTGCCCGCGCTGGAGGCGTGGGAGCTCGCCGTGGTCGAGGTGTTCTGCCGCGGGGCCGCGATGCTTGGGCTGCGCAAGAGCGTCGGCATGGTCTACGGCGCGCTCTACTGCGCGGACGAGCCGCTCGCGATCACCGACCTGCAGGAAAAGCTCCTGCTCTCGCGCGGCGCGTGCGTGGAGGCGACTCAGCTGCTGCGGCGCTTCGGCGCGATCCGCGTCGTGATCCGGCTCGGCGAGCGCAAGGACTTCTTCGAGGCGGAGACGGACTTGAAGAAATTCGCCGCGGGAGCGCTCCACGAGATTCTCCTGCCCGCGGTGGAAAAGACTTCGCTGCGCCTGGAGCACGCCTCGAAGCTCGCGCGCGGGAACGCCGCGAAGACGAAGATCGCGAAGCTGCGCGCGGCGAAGGACGCGCTCGCCTCACTCGTTCCCGCCGTCGAAAAAATCCTCGGCTGACGCGGAAAAAAGGAACCGCGAATGAACACGAACAAAGCTTCCGCGAAAAGCCTTCCCTTGCCTGCGGTTTCGATCGTCGTGCCCGTGTACGGCGTGGAAAAATACGTCGGGCGCTGCTTCGATTCCGTCGCCGCGCAGACGTATCCGAACCTCGAATGCATTTTCGTGGACGACCGCGGGCCGGACGCGAGCATGGACGTCCTGCGGGAACGCATCGCCGCCTACCGCGGGAACGTCCGCTTCCGCGTCGTGCGCCACGAACGCAACCGCGGCCTCTCCGCCGCCCGCAACACCGGCGCCGACGCCGCGACCGGGGAATACGTCTGGTTCGTCGACTCCGACGATTTCATCAGCGACGACGCCGTGGCGGACATTTTCGGGAAAATCGAAGCCGCCCGCCCGGACGTCATTTCTTTCAACTACGCGCATTTCACGGACGGCGACGATTTTTCCGGACGCCTCGTGCGCGTTCCCGCCTACGACGACGTCGGCGGAATCCTGGACGCGATCTGCGTCTCACACCACGAAAACTGGGGCGCGCAATTCCGCATCTTCAAAAAAGACTTTCTGGAGCGCGAGAATCTGCGTTTCACCGAAGGGCTCATTCACGAGGACGTCGATTTTCTGATGGACGTTCTGCGCACGGGAACGCGTTCCGTCATGACGGACAATCATTGCGTCTATTTCTACCGCGGCAACCGCGCGGGTTCCATCATGGCGTCGGGTTTCCCGGAAAAACGCATGCGCTCGCTGTTTCTCCTTGCGGAAAAATCTTACGGCTTCGCGCAGACGCGCGACGCGCATTTCCGGATCTACGTCGAAGTTTTTCGGGAAATGCTGTTTTCGATTCTCAACGGATGCGCTTCTCGAAAGACCGCAAAACGCGGAGAGTTTCTGAAGATGCTCCGCGCGCGCAAAAAAGATTTCGCCGCGCTGCTGCGTCATTCGCCCGGGCGCCGACAAAAAATCGTTTCGTTCCTGCTCCCGCGCTCCGTTCTCGCGGCGCTTCTCGCATGGCGCGCGCTCTCGTCGTTTCCCGTCGTCTGCCTGTTTTTTGCGGCGCGAAAAATCAAACGGAGGTTTTTCCGATGAACGAAAACGCGCTCCCGGGGAAGCGACTTTCTAGTCGCTTTTCGGAAACCTTCTTCAAAGGAATTTCTTTCGGAGGGATTTCGCCAAGCGACAGGAATGTCGCTTCCCCAAAAGCGTTCCCGCGAACCGCGCGTCTTGGGGGCGAAGACGTCCACGTCTTCGCCGCGGGAACGAAGACAGGAATGTCTTCGCCCCCAAGGAGTCACTCGAAATTTTTTCTGAACAATGAAAAACCTCGTCTTCATTCTCGCCAAAAAAATTCTTCCGCGTCCTCTGCGGCGTATACTCGCGCGTCTCTGGGCGTTCCCACGCAGTCTGCCGGCTCGTTTTTTCACCGAAATGAGGGCGCGCCGCATTCTGCGCTATCTTGAAGCGACGAGCGGCAGGAACACCCTTCTGCTTATCGGAACTCCCGAGCACGGGAACATCGGAGACCATGCAATCGTCGTCGCCGAACGGGAACTTTTCAAGACGCGACTCCCCGACCATACGATTATAGAGGTGCCGACAAACATTTTTTGCCCGGCAGCGGCACGCTTCGCCGTGCACGGTGACGACGTCGTCGTCACCGTGCACGGCGGCGGGTTTCTTGGAAATCTTTGGATTTCTGAAGAATATATGTTGCGCAAGCTTCTGAAAACGTTCCCGCGGCGGCGCGTGACGGTGTTCCCGCAGACGATTTTTTTCGAGCGGAAGGGCGAGTGGGAGCGCGAGCTCGCGGAGACGCGGGCGGCGTATCGCGCGCATCCGGATCTGCACGTGTTCATCCGCGACAAGTCCATTGATTTTCTGAAAAAAGAAATTCTCGGCGAAGATTCCCCGCGTGCGCACGGCGCGCCCGACATCGTGCTTTCGCTCGACCGCTCGGCGCCGAAGTTCGAGCGCGCGGGCGTGCTTCTGTGTTTCCGCGCGGACAAGGAAAAGGTGCTCCCGGACGCGGCGGTCGCGGAGCTGGAGGCGCGGCTGCGGGAACGCGGCGAGCGCGCGTCGCGCACGGACACGGTCGTGCCCTACGGCGTTCCCGCGGAGGTGCGGGAATTCGAGGTGGAGCGCAAGTTCGACGAGTTTCGGCGCGCGCGGCTGGTGATCACGGACCGGCTGCACGGCATGATTTTCGCGGCGATCACGGGAACGCCCTGCATC
>SFEJ01000038.1 GCA_004558035.1 Opitutia bacterium | reverse complement strand
CGCGAAAAAAAACGCTCCCGCGTGGCAGGAATGCTTCGGGAAGACGCTCGTGAAGCTCGCGCGCGCGGACGAAAAAATCGTCGGCATCACGGCCGCCATGCCCTCGGGAACGTCGCTGAATCTGCTGAAGCAGGCGCTCCCGAAACAATATTTTGACGTCGGCATCGCCGAAGGGCACGCCGTCATCTTCGCCGCGGGGCTCGCGAGCAAAGGCTTCAAGCCCTGCGTGGCGATCTATTCGTCGTTCATGCAGCGCGCGGCGGACATGGTGATGCACGACGTGTGTCTGCAGAATCTGCCCGTCGTCTTCTGCCTCGACCGCGCGGGACTTTCCCCGCAGGACGGCGCGACGCACCACGGGCTTTACGACATGGCGATGCTGCGCGCGCTCCCGAATCTCGTCATCATGCAGCCGAAGGACGAAGACGAGCTCGCGGACATGATGGCGACGGCGTTCGCGCTCGGCGCGCCCGCGCTCATCCGCTACCCGCGCGGCGAGGCGGCGGGCGTTCCCGTGAAGGACGTTCCCGCGACGCTGCCCGTCGGCAGGGCGGAAGTGCTCGACGCGGGAACGGACGACGGCGAAGTCTGCATCTGGGCGCTCGGCGGCGCGGCGATGCCCGTCGCGAAGACGCTCGCCGCGCGCCTCGCGCGGGAACGCGGCGGCAGGGCGCCGACGCTCGTCAACGCCCGCTTCTGCAAGCCGATCGACGCGGAGCTGCTCGCCGAGCAGGCGAAACGCGCCCGGCTTTTCGTGACGGTGGAAAACCACGCGTTGGCGGGCGGCTTCGGCTCCGCGGTGATCGAGACGCTTTCGGACGCCGGAATCGGCGTTCCCGTCGTGCGTATCGGCTGGCCGGACGTCTTCGTCGGTCACGCCTCGAACGCCGCCGACCTGCGGGAACGCTGCGGCCTTTCCGACGAAGCGGTCGCCGCCCGCGTCCTCGGCGCTCTCGCGAACCTTCCTCCGCGCTCCTGAAAACCGCGAATTTCACAGGAGGGTAAGCGTCCCCGCTTGCCCGCCCAAATAACCGCAAAGTCAAAGAAAGTTAAAGAAAAGTTTTATGGGAGAGGCGACATTCCTGTCGCTTTTTTGAAATCTGCAGACACAAACTTCCCCTTTAAGCTCCTCTTTTGACACAGAGGAACAGAAAAACAG
This sequence comes from Opitutia bacterium, assembly GCA_004558035.1. GTDB lineage: Bacteria > Verrucomicrobiota > Verrucomicrobiia > Opitutales > UBA953 > Spyradosoma. The sequence continues at coordinate 14,760 of SFEJ01000038.1, read as the reverse complement.
AGGAACGGAAAGCCGCGGGAGCGAAAAGGAGGGCGACCGTCCCCGCTTGCCCGCCGAAATCCGTTTTCGCAAACTTCTCTTTAACCTTTAACCCTTAAGCTTTAAGCTTTTTTTCAACAGGGATTGCGGGGATTTTTTCGAAAAAATTTCCGAAATCGGATCCGAGCAAAAAAACGTTTCCGCGGGAAGACGCGGGAACGGGGACGGAAACGGCGTTCCGAAATCTCACTGCGCGTCGGCGGCGGGCTTGGCTCCGAGCGCGGAAAGGAAGGGCGACTTCTCGACGCCTTCGACGTGCGAGCTCGGCATCGTCGAGACGGAGAAATTGATGCCGTGCTTCGTGAAGTTGAGGTCGAACTTGCGGACGAGCAGATTCACGGGACCGACGACCTGGCGGCGTTCGCGCATGGCGGCGAGGAGCTCGTCGATCTGCGCGGGCGAGGCGTCGGGCAGGGCGATGAGCTTTTCGCGCGCGGCGGCGACGGCGGCGTCGCCTTCGACGAGCGCGTTCCAGATGAGCACGGCGACGTTCATCGCGCCCTTGAGCGCGGTGTGGTTGCCGCCCGCCTGGCCGAGAATCGGGCGCGCGAAGTCGATGAGGATGTTCGCGATGTTCGGGCGGTTCGGATCCTGCGGCTGCGGCGCGGCGGGTTCGGCACGCTCGTTCAGCAGCACTTCGTAATGATGCCCGACCGGGCGGATCTTGTTGGAGCCGAAGGCCCCGACGGTTTTCTTGCGATTAAAGGAGGTTGCCATGGAAAAAGTTTTTCTATCATGCAGGAAAGCGGCGCGGGAACGCGAGCGAAAAAAGGAAAGGCTCCCGCGCGCCCGCGCGCGTTCTCAGAGGAAGAAGCGGTCGATCGCGGCGTTCGCGATCCAAAGGCAGGCGCAGGTCGCGAGCGCGGCGGCGAAGTCGTCGGCGACGACGCCCCAGCCGCCTTTGAGGCTCTGCAGCTTTTTGATGCCGAGCGGCTTGAAGATGTCGAAGAGCCGGAAAAGCACGAAGCCGGCGAGCAGCCAGTAAAGCGTGTTCGGGCTGTTCGCGATGATTTCGCCGAGCCCCGCGAAGCAGACGGGCATCACGGCGAATTCGTCGAAATTGACCTCGCCGGGATCGGTGCGCCCGAGGCATTTTTCGCCGGCTTCGCAGACGGGAACGGCGCACACGACGAGCAGCGCCGCCCAGATCGCGAACTCGAGAAACGTCGCCGGCGTGTTGATGCCCGTCGCCTGGAACGCGAGCGCGTAGAACGCCGTTCCCGCGACGGAGCCCCACGTGCCGGGCGCGGGAAGTTTTCTGCCGACTGGACCGAGCGTCGCGATCGCTCCGAGAACGCGGTCGCCGAAGGGAAGTTTTTCGTTTGCGGAATTCATGGTTCAACGGGCGGCGTCGCCGAGAAAGATCTTGCGGTTGCGGACGAGGTAGCCCGTCCCGGAATAAATGGTGAGCACGACGGCGGCGTAGAACGTCCACAGCCCGAGCTCGCGCGCCCAGACGGGAAGCGCCTCGGGAACGCCGGCGGCGAGCCAGTCCGACGCGAGCGCCTTCGCGAAAAGCAGCAGCGAGACGGAGATCATCTGCAGCGCGGTCTTGATCTTGCCCGCCTTCTCCGCGGCGAGCACGACGCCGTTGCTCGCGGCGACGAGGCGCAGTCCCGTAATGAGAAATTCACGACAGATGATGACCATGACGAGCAGCACGCAATGCTGCGGGAGCAGCGTCTCGAGCTCGCTCGCGGAATTGCCGTAGGCGTCCGGCAGCTTCCAACGCAGACCGAGCAGGGCGACGAAGAGCCCGACCATGATGATCTTGTCGGTCAGCGCGTCCATGAGCTTGCCGAAGTTGGAGACCGCGCCGACGCGCCGCGCGATGTAGCCGTCGAGCCAGTCGGAGACGGCGGCGGCGACGAAGAGGACGAGCGCGGCCGTGTCGCCGAATCTCGCGGGAAAGCACAGCAGCGCGACGATGACGAAGAGCATCGGAATGCGCGACAGCGTCAGAATGTTCGGAAGGTGTCTCATGCGTTATAACTTGCCAAAAAAATGCGGAAAGCGGAAACTCTAAGTCATTTCCCGCAAATTTGAAAATTAAATCATGACGTCTCCCCAAACGCTTTCGCCGCGCGTCGCGCTTTATCCGGGCAGCTTCGATCCCGTGCACAACGGCCACCTGCACGTCGTCGGGCGGGCGGCGCGCCTTTTCGACAAGGTTTACGTCGCCGTCGCGAAGAACCCGGAAAAGAATCCGCTCTTCGAGCCGGAGGAACGCGTGGAGATGCTGCGCGAAGTCTTCGCGGGAACGCCGCAGGTCGAGCCCGTCCTCATCGAGGGGCTGACGGTGGACAACGCTGTGCGGCTCGGCGCGGGCGTCATCGTGCGCGGGCTGCGCCTCGTCTCGGACTTCGAGTCCGAGCTCCTGCTCGACATGCACAACCGCCGCCTGGACGCGCGCGTGGAGACGATCTACATGATGCCCACGAAGGAATTTCTCTATTTCAATTCCTCGTTCGTGAAGCAGATCGTGCGCATCGACGCCTCGCGCATCGAAGGCTACGTGCCCGACGCGGTCATGGCGCGCCTGAAAAAAAAGTTCCCGAAGCCGACGTTCCCGCGGGAACGCGGTTGACGCTCGGCGCGCGCGCGTTAGAATGCGGCGCAGATATAAATCGTCATGTCAGAGTTGATTCTTCCTCTTTGCGTCGTCGGCGCGGCGCTTCTCGTCATCGCGTTTTGGGCGGTCTCCGTCTACAACGGGCTCGTGGCGTCGCGCAACCGCGTGAAAAACGCGTTCTCTCAGATCGACGTTCAGCTGCAGCGCCGTCATGACCTGATTCCGAACCTCGTCGAGACTGCGAAGGGCTTTCTGAAGCACGAGCGCGAGACGCTGCAGGCCGTCACGGAAGCGCGCGAAGCGGCCCGCGCCGCGGCGAACGCCGTCGCCTCCGATCCGACCGCCGCCGGCGCGATGGCGAAGCTCGGCGCCGCCGAAGGGCTCCTCGGCTCCGCGCTCGCGGGCCTGCGCGTCGTCGTCGAGGCCTATCCGAATCTGAAGTCCGACGCGCACATGGCGAGCCTGATGGAGGAGCTTTCCTCCACGGAAAACAAGATCGCGTTCGCGCGGCAGGCCTACAACGATTCGGTGATGAGCTACAACACGGCGCGCGAGACGTTCCCGGCGGCGCTGATCGCGGGCGCGTTCGGCTTTTCGCCGTGCCCGCAGCTCGAAATCGAAACTCCCGAAGCGCGACGCAACGTCAAAGTCTCTTTCTGAAAATCATGGAAACTCCCGACGAAAACGAAAACCTCGAAGCCATCATCGACAACGGTCCCGAGCCGAAGCCGCAGAAGCCGCTGGCGGAAACGCCTTACGAAATTTCCGTTCCCGCGCTGTCGCTCTATTTTCATCTGCGGCAGTTCATTCCCGTGTTCGCGTTCGTCGCGCTGCTCGCGCTGCGCGTTCTCGCCGCGGGAAATCTGACGCTCGCGGTCGCGATCTTCTTCGTGCTCTACGTCGCGTTCTACCTGCTCTCGACGCGCATCGCCGACCGCTACGCGAAGTCCGTCGTCTACGCGTTCGAGAAAAACGTCATCTCCGCCGAGACGACCTACTGCGGCTTCTTCTCGCAGAAGACGATTCCGATCGACAAGGTCTCGCGCATCACGCTGCGGCAGACGCCGCTCATGCGCTTCTGCAAAGTGTACGCGCTGGATCTGGACATTTCCGGCGGCGTGCAGAACCGCGTGCGCCTCTACGGGCTCGCCGAAGCCGCGCGCGTGCGCCAGGCGCTGATCAACGCCCGCAGCGTCGCCGTGAACGCGCGCGAGACGAAGGCCTGAGCGCCGTTCCCGCCGCAGACGAAAAACGCCGCGGAGCTTTCGGGCTTCGCGGCGTTTTTTTTTGCGCGTCCGCGCGGACGCGTGCGGGGCGCGGGGCTTATTCCGCGTCCGCTCCTTCGGGGAGGTCGTCGGCTTCCGCGTCTTCGGGGAGACCGAAATCGTCGTCCTCGGCGTCTTCCTGCGGCTGTTCCGGCGCCTTGTCGGAAACGGAGACGAGCTCGATGTCGAAGACGAGCGTCGAGCCCGGCGGCAGGCGGCCCGAATCGCCGTAGGCCTGATCGGCGGGAATGACGAGCGTCGCCTTCGCGCCGACGCCGAGCGTCTGCAGCGCCTCTATCCAGCCGGGAATGAGCTGGCCGAGCGGGAACGGGAACGCCGCAGGCTCGCTCTTGTCCGTGAACGGGACGGGATCGCCGCTTTCGGCGTCGCGCTCGGACGAATCGAAGATCTTGCCGTCCACCAGTCTGCCCGTGTAGCGCACGGCGATGTAGCTTTCCGGCGTCGGCTTGTTCGCGGCGTCGCCGGCCTTCTCGACCTTCACGAGCACGCCCGACGGGAGCGCGACGAACGCCTTGTCTTCCCTGCATTTTTCGACGTAGGCGGCGCCCTTCGCGCGGTTTTCGTCGGAAATCTTCTTCAGCGCGGCGCGGGATTTCTCCGCCGCGTTCGCGCGGATCTTGCCTTCGAACGCCTGCATGAACGCGGCGAACGCGTCGCGGTCGTTCTTCAGCGCGTCCTCGAGGGCGGCGGTGTCGCCGGCGAGCCCGAGCTTGAAGCCTTCGATCACGACGGCGCTTTCTTCCGGCGTCAGTTCCGCGAGCTCGAGCCCGTTCTGCGCCGCGGAGATGCAGCCGACGATCTTGAGGAAGAGCGCCTTCTTTTCGGCGGAAATTCCGGCTTTCTGCGGCGTTTCCTGCTGCGTCTGCGCGGGAGCGGCGGCGTTTTCTTCTGCGCCGACGAACGGAGCGACGGCGAGCATTCCAAGAATGGGGAGGATGTTTCTGATCATAATTTGAAAGCCCCAAGTTTCCCGATTTTCCCGCCCCCTGTCCATGCTTTATTCGCGCCGCCGCCCCGAACGCGCCGCCCGCGAAGTTTTCCCGCGGGGACGGGCTGAGAAGGATTTCTGCAAAAGCGCGTCGTTCCGGAAGAGAATAAAGCCGCCCGCGAAGTCGGCGTTTCGCGGCTTCGCGGGCGCTTGAAAATGGCGGAGAGAGAGGGATTCGAACCCCCGGAACCTTTCGGCTCAACGGTTTTCAAGACCGCCGCAATCGACCGCTCTGCCATCTCTCCGTGAAAACGATTTCACAAGCAAAGAAAATCCGCGTCCGCCTGGCAAGGAAATTTCCGGAGGCGCGCGCCGCGCGTTCCGAGCGCGTTCCCGCGTTTTTTGTTTGTCGCGGCGGCGGGGAAGGCGTAGATTTTCAGAATCCGCCTGTGCGGAGATTCAACCCAAGCTTTTAAATTATGAAAACCGTATTCGTTTCCCGTGAGAAGCGCGAAGAAGAAACGCGCGTGGCTCTCATTCCGCAGGACGTCTCGATTCTGACGCGCCTCGGTTTCGAAATCGTCGTCGAGAAAGGGCTCGGCAAGAAGTCCGGCTTCGCTGACGAAGCCTACGTCAAGGCGGGCGCGACGCTCGCGGACGATCCCGCGAAGGCGCTCGCCGAGGCGGACATCGTCGTGCGCGTGCTCAAGCCCGAGAACGCGAAGGGCATGAAGCCCGGCGCGCTGCACCTGAGCTTCCTCGATCCGTTCAACGAGAAGGAACTGCTCAACGAGTTCGCGGCGGCCGACCTCAACGCCGTTTCGCTCGAAATGATTCCGCGCACGACGCTCGCCCAGAAGATGGACGTGCAGAGCTCGCAGACTTCGCTCGCGGGCTACTACGCCGTGATGCTCGCGGCGACGAAGCTTCCGAAGATTTTCCCGATGATGATGACGCCCGCGGGAACGATTTCCCCGGCGCGCGTGTTCATCATCGGCGTCGGCGTCGCGGGTCTGCAGGCGATCGCGACGGCGAAGCGCCTCGGCGCGCGCGTCGAGGCGTTCGACACGCGCCCGGTCGTCGAGGAGCAGGTGAAGTCGCTCGGCGCGAAGTTCGTCAAGATCGACCTCGGCGAAATGGGCCAGACGGCGCAGGGCTACGCGAAGGAGCTCACGCCGGAGCAGCTCGAACTCCAGAAAAAAGGCCAGGCGAAGGTCTGCGCGCAGAGCGACGTCGTCATCACGACGGCGAAGGTCTTCGGCCGCAAGGCGCCGCGCCTGCTCACGAAGGACATGATCGCGGGCATGAAGCCGGGCAGCGTCATCGTGGACATGGCGGTCTCGACGGGCGGGAACGTCGAAGGTTCCGACCCGACGAAGGACGTCGTGACGGAAAACGGCGTGCTCATCATCGGCGGGGACAACCTCGAGCGCCGCGTTCCCGCGGACGCCTCGAAGATGTTCTCCGGCAACATTTCGGCGTTCCTGCAGCACTTCTGGGACGCGGAAAACAAGACGCTGAAGATCGACCTCGAAGAGCCGATCATGAAGGGCTGCCTGCTCACGCACGGCGGTGCGATCGTCCACGAAAGGTTCAAATAAAAAAGATGAGGGCTTAGTGCTGAGAGGCGAGAGGCGTTTGACAAACGGGCGGAAATCTTTTTTCGCGAAGCGAAACGCAAACGTCTCTAAGCTCTCGCCTCTCGTCTCTCCTCCCGCTTCGTATTTCAACAATCAAAACTCAAAAGAAAAATCACCATGGAAATGATAATGTTGTTTTTCGTTTTCGTGATGGCCGCGTTCCTCGGGTTCGAGCTCATCGCGAAAGTGCCCTCGCAGCTGCACACGCCGCTGATGTCGGGCACGAATGCCATCTCGGGCATCACGATCGTCGGCGCTCTCGCCGTCTGCGCGATTCAGGCGACGGGAACGCTCGGCATGATTCTCGCGTTCCTCGCGATCGTCTTCGCCACGATCAACGTGGTCGGCGGCTATCTCGTGACGGACCGCATGCTCGGCATGTTCAAGAAGAAAGGAAAATAATCCGATGAATACCCTGATTTTGGCTCAGGCGGCCGCGGAATCCGCTCCCGCCGTTCCCGCGACGGTGATCAACCTCGCTTACATCGTGGCTTGCGTGCTGTTCATTTTCGGCATCAAGCGCCTCGGAAAGACCGAAACCGCGCGCAGCGGCAACGCGATTTCCTCCCTCGGCATGCTCATCGCCGTCGTCGCCGTCTTCCTCGACGCGGACGTGATGAAGTCCTGGACGACCGACTGGATTCAGAACGGCTACCTGTGGTGCTTCGGCGGCATCGCCGTCGGCGCGCTCGTCGGCGCGGTCTGGGCGAAGAAGGTCAAGATGACCGGCATGCCCGAGCTCGTCGCGCTGTTCAACGGCTTCGGCGGTCTGGCGTCGCTGCTCGTCGCGTGGTCGGAATTCGCGAAGCTCGAAAACGGCGCTCCCGCCGTGCACGACGTCGCGGCGAATCCCGTCAGCGAAGTTTCGCTTTACCTAACGATCCTCATCGGCGCGATCACGTTCACGGGTTCGCTGCTCGCGTGGGGCAAGCTCTCCGAAAAGATTTCCGGGCGTCCGGTGCTCTTCGCGGGGCAGCAGGTCGTCAACGCGCTGATCGTGCTCGTCGCGCTCGCGGCGATGGTCGTCTATCTGTTCCCGGGGCTCGTCTCCGTGGGCGAGCCGGCCGCGGTTCAGGCGGTCGCGCTCTACGCGGGCATCGCGGTCTCGCTGCTGATGGGCATCACGATCGTGCTCCCGATCGGCGGCGGCGACATGCCGGTCGTCATCTCGCTGTTGAACAGCTTGTCCGGCTTGGCGGCGGCGATGGCGGGCTTCGTCATCAACAACAACGTGCTCGTGGTCGCGGGCTGCCTGGTCGGCGCGTCGGGCGTGATCCTCACGGTCATCATGTGCAAGGCGATGAACCGCTCGATCGGCAACCTGCTGTTCAGCGGCTTCGGCGCGGCGGATTCCGGCTCGTCGAAGAAGGCGGGAACGGGCGCCGAACCGAAGGCGGTCTCCGTCGAGGACGCGTACCTCGTGCTCGAGGCGGCGCGCTCGGTCGTGTTCATTCCCGGCTACGGCATGGCGGTCGCCCAGGCGCAGCACGTCGTGAAGGAACTCGCGGCGAAGCTCGAAGACAACGGCGCGGAAGTCTCCTTCGCGATTCACCCGGTGGCGGGCCGCATGCCCGGCCACATGAACGTGCTCCTCGCGGAAGCGGACGTGCCCTACGAACAGCTCAAGACGATGGACGAAATCAACCCGATGATGCCGATGCAGGACGTCGCGATCGTCATCGGCGCGAACGACGTCGTGAACCCGGCGGCCTCCTCCGACAAGTCTTCGCCGATCTACGGCATGCCGATCATCAAGGCGAACGAAGCGCGCACGGTCTTCGTGCTCAAGCGCGGCAAGGGCAAGGGCTTCTCGGGCATCGAGAACGAGCTCTTCACGCTCCCGAACACACGCATGATCTACGGCGACGCGAAGGCGACGATCTCCTCGCTCGTCTCCGAGTTCGGCAAGGAGTGATGAGAGCTTAAAGCTTAAAGAAGGCTTAAAGAAAAGCGTTCCCGCGGATTCGCGGGAACGCTTTTTTTGCGGGAAGAAATTCGGCGGACGCTTCAGAAATTCCCGCCGTCGGAAATGCCGCAGAGTCGGCGGTACGTCGCCAGCGCGAAAGAATCCGTCATGCCGGAAATGTAGTCGACCGCTTCGCGCACGCGTCCTTCCGCCGTTCCCGTCTCGTCTCGGAATCTGAAGACCGAGGCGATTTTCTCGCCCTTCGCGCTTCCGGGATTTTCCGCCCAGTCCAGAAAGAAATCCGCCAGCGCCTGCATGACCTGAAAGCCCATCAGCTCGACCGAGCCGACGACTCGGGCGCGGTAGATCTCTTCGAGCGAAAACGCGCGCAGCGCCGCCATTTCCCCGCTCAGACAGCTCGCCTCGAAGAGGCTTTTCTCGAACGTTCCCGCGAGAATCGCGCCCTCGTTCGCGTCGAACGCCTCCGTCGCCGCGCGGATGCCGCCGCCGATCGCCGTCGCGCGCATGAAGTTCACGGCGCCGTGCAGATCGCGCCGCGCCTCCATTTCGCGCAGCCGCGTCTCGACGCGTTCCCGCCGCGCCGCGTCCTCGTGCTTCCAGAACGCGCTCAGAAAGCGCCGCGCGTCGTCGTAGGAAACGATTTTCGCGTTGAAGGAATCTTCCATGTCCGCGACGAGGTAGCAGAGGTCGTCCGCCGCCTCGACGAGAAACGCCAGCGGGTGCCGCGCGAAGGCGAGGCGCGTTCCCGCGTCGCCGCGCGGAATCAGCCCGCACGCGTCGCGGACGAATCGTGCGACGTCCGCCTCCGTGTCCGCGACGCTGAACTTCTTGCATTCCAGACGGTTCGCGGGAACGATTTCGCGGTTTTTCGCCGCGAGCCAAAAACTTTCCGTGCACGGGTATTTCATGAACGCGCCGAGCGTTCCCGCCGTCGGCTGCAGCCCGTGCCCGTCGATCGAATCGCCGCCGATCTTCGTCAGCAGGCGCAGCCCCTGCGCGTTGCCTTCGAAGCGCACCGCGCGCCCGCGCCGCTTGAACGCCTCCTCGATCGCCTTTTCGCCCGCGTGCCCGAAGGGCGGATTGCCGACGTCGTGCGCGAGACACGCCGACGCGACCGCCGCCCCGACGCGCGCGCCGAGCGAGCCCGCCGCCGGCGTTCCCGCGAATTCCTCCGCGCCCGCGAGCCGGTCGCCCAGCGCCTCGCCGAGCGAGCGCCCGACGTAGGAGACTTCGAGGCTGTGCGTCAGCCGCGTGCGCACGTAGTCGTTGCGCCCGAGCGGGAAGACCTGCGTCTTGTCCTGCAGGCGCCGAAACGCCGACGAATAAAGCACGCGCCCGTAGTCGCGCTCGAAGGGATTGCGCGAATCGCCGGCGGTCGGCGGCGTTCCCGCGCCGCGCGCCCGCGCCGAGGCCGGTTCGCCCGTCCACCGCGCCGAAGAAAGCAGGCGCGTCCACTGCATGTTTTCCTGTGACATCGCAAAAATCAAAAGCCGGTGAGTTGATGAAGGCGCCGCGCTCACAGAACGTCGATGACGACGAGCTCCGAGTCGCTGCCGACGCGGTACGGAATGTGCCAGAGCCCGAGCCCCGACGTGACGTAGCCGAGCGTTCCCGCCTCGCGCCACGCGCCGCTGACGTGCGGGTTGAAAAAGCCCACGAGCCACGTCGCCGGCCAGAGCTGCCCCGCGTGCGTGTGCCCGCTGAACACGAAGTCCGCGCCCGCGGCGGCGGCTTCGGGCGCGCCTTTCGGCTGGTGGTCGATCACGAACGCGGGAACGCCCTCGGGGCGCGCGGCGAGCAGCGACGCGACGGGCGCGCGGGAACGGTTCGTCGCGTCGTCGCGCCCGACGAAGAGCAGCCGCGGCGCGCCGGCCTCGTCCGCGACGAGCGCGCGCGAATCGCGCAGCAGGCGGATTTCCGCGCGGCGGATGAAGGCGCGTTCCCGAGGCAGGTCGCCGAAATATTCGTGATTGCCGAGCGTCGCGAAGACGCCGAGCGGGGCGTCGATTCCGCGCAGCGCCTCGTCGAGCCGCGCCGCCTCCACGGGCGCGACGTCGCCGTCGATCAGGTCGCCCGCGACGACGACCGCGTCGGGCTTCTGCGCGTTGACGAGCGCGACGAACCTTTCCGTGCGCTCGTGCCCGACGCGCGCGCCGAGGTGCCAGTCCGCCGTCGCGACGACGCGCAGCGCGCCGGGCGCCTTCGGCGTTCCCGCGTCCTGTTCGACGAAGGTCTTTTCCTGAGGATTCCACGCGAAACTGCGCACGCGCGGATGCTCGAACTTCCGGAAGCCGAGGACGCAGACCGCCGCGACGAGCGCGACGCCCGTTCCCGCGAACGCCCATCTGAAGCGCGCGAGCCGCGGAAAAATCTTCGCCGCGAGCATCCCCGCCGCCGCCCACAGCGCGAGATAAATCACGGGAACGACCGCGAACGCGAGAAACTCCCACGCGAAGCCGAGCACGCCGCCGCCGTGCGCCCGCATTAGAAAACCGACGAACGCGAGCGCGAACAGAAACAGCGCGCCGAGCGTGAGCGCGGTCGCCGCCGCGCGGAGCTTCGCGTGCGCGGCGAAGAGCCGACACGCCGCGTACGCGAGGAAAAGGTTCAGCCCGAGAATCGCTCCCGGCAGGGCGATGAAGAAAATCCACATGTCTTTCGTCCGATTCAATCATTTCGCGCCCCGCCGCGGCGAAAAGCGCGGGCGGGCAGGGCGATTCGCGCCGCGCGTCAGCGCTCCGCCGCCGACGGCGTTTCCGCCTTTTCCGTCCAAAGGAAGGAGCGCCGCAGCACGAGCGTCTCGCCGTCGGGAGAGACGACGCTCAGCTTCCACGCCGCGGGGCGTTTGCGGGAAAGGTGTTTGCCCCAGGTTTTGCCCGTGAGCCCGAGACGCAGTTCGCGCTGCGTCGCCGCGCGGAATTCCGGCAGCGTCCAGCGCTGCGTCCGCACGCCCGCGCGCTCCGGATGCAGGTAGGCGAGCTCCGCGACGCTTCCCTCCGGAACGACCGCGCCGCTTTCGAGATTCACGATGAGGTAGAGCCCGTCGCGCACGCTCGGATCCGAGCGCACGACGACGTCGCTTCCCGTGCTTTCTTCGTCCGTGAAGAACTCGGAAATGCGCTTGAAGTCCTTTTCCGTCTTCCAGTGGAACGAGGCGTATTCGACGCCGAAGGCGCTCCCTTCCGCGCGATAAGGCGGCGTCGGCGGCTGTCTGCAGGCGGCGAGGTTCACGAGCGCTGCGCCGAGAGCGAACGCTCCCGCCGCGCGGAGGATATTTTTGAACGAAGGAAACACGGCGTTTCATCCTTTGCGCGTTCCCGCGCGCAGTCAAACAGAAAACGGCGCGGGAACGCGGAGCGGAGTTTTCGGGGCTTCCGCGCGTTGTTCAGACCGCCGCGCCGTAGTCGCGCGCGCCGAAGAGCGCGGTGCCGACGCGCACCATCGTGGAGCCCGCGGCGACGGCGGGCGCGAGGTCGTGAGACATGCCCATCGAAAGCTCCGGAAGCTTCGCGCCGAACTCGCCCTCGAGCCGGTCGCGCCATTCCCGCAGCGTGTCGAAGCAGCGGCGCGCGGTTTCGAGCGAATCGTCGTCTATGGGCGCGACGCACATCAGCCCGTCGAGCCGCAGACGCGTTCCCGCGAGCGCGGCCTCGGCGAGCGCGCGCAGCGCGTCGAAGTCCGTCGTGCCGAATTTCGCGGGATCGCTCCCCGCGTTCGCCTGCAGCAGAATCGGCAGGCGTTCCCGCCCGATTTCGCCGCAGATGCGGTCGAGCTTCCGCGCGAGCGCGACGGAATCGACGCTCTGCACGCGGTCGAAATGCTCCGCGGCGTGGCGCGCCTTGTTGCTCTGCAGGTGCCCGATGAGCTCCCAGCGCAGCGGCGGCGTCGGCGTTCCCGCGGGAACGCCCGCGGCGAACTCCTTTTTCTTCGTCTCCGCCTCCTGCACGCGGTTTTCGCCGACGGCGGCGAACCCGGCGCGCGCGGCGTAGAGCGGGGCGGCGACGGGGTGGTTCTTCGTCACCGGGAGAATCGTCACCTCCGCGGGATCGCGCCCGCACGCGGCGCAGGCCTCGGCGACGCGTTCCCGCACGCGCGCGCAGTTTTCGGAAAATGCTTCGAAGGAAATCATGCCGGAATTATCCGCGGAAAGCCCCCGGAACGCACGGAAATTTTTCAGACGCGAAGACGCGAAGCTCTGCCGGAACCGCGAATGAGCGCGAATTCCCGCGAATTTCACGGGAGGGCGAGCGTCCCCGCTTGCCCGCCGAAATCCGTTTCCGAAAACTTCTCTTTAACCTTTAACCCTTAAGCTTTTTTTAACAGGGATTGCGGGGATTTTGAGGGATTTTTTTGGGGGGAGCGGGTTTTCTCGAAGGCTTTTCACTCCGCATGAAATGCGGAACAACAAGTGCGCGATGCCTCGTGAGATGTTCGCTTCGATGAGACTCCGCATGAAATGCGGAACAAAAACAACAAGTGCGCGATGCCTCGTGAGATGTTCGCTTCGATGAGACTCCGCATGAAATGCGGAACAAAAACAACAAATGCGCGATGCCTCGTGAGATGTTCGCTTTGATGAGGCTCCGCATGAAATGCGGAACAAAAATAACCCCATGCGGCAACGCCGCTTGGGGCAGGTCACGAAAAGAACACGCGCCTGAAAGGCGCAACTTCCCGGAGCGTTCAGTCTCGAAGCCAATACGCCATGTCCGGTTTTATGCCGTTCTCTTCCAGAATTTTTTTGTATTCGGACTCGAAGTCGACCGTCGCATGATGTTCCCGCTGCTCGGAGATGTACTTCGTGATGCGCTCTTTCGCGTCGAGCCCGCACGAAAACGCCGCATACTGACTGCCCCACGCCTCGAACGCCGGGAATTCTCCGACGTGATTCTTGAGCCAGGCGTGGGCAGACGTTTTCAGCTCCTTCACGAAGTTCGAGACCGCGATCGTCGGGTGCATGGAGACGAGCAGGTGGATGTGGTTCGGCGTTCCGTTGATCCGGTGAAGCACGCAGTTTTTTTGGCGCACGAATCCCCAAATGTATCTGTAAAGTTTTTCCGAATGTTCGTTTTCGAGCACGTACGCGCTGTTTTTCGTGCGGATGATGATGTGGAAAAGCAGATTCGTATAGCTCATGCGCGAAGATTTACGAAAAATCGCCGCGGTCGCGAGACAAAAGAGGCGTCTCGCGTGAAAAGCGCAAGCGCGGCAGGGAACGGACGCCTCGGGCGGTTGCGCCTTTCAGGCGCGGTCCGATGTGCGAGCGCGTCCCCCAAGCGCCCGCCGGGCGCATGGGGTTACGTTTGTTTCGCCCCGTTGGGGCGTGTTGCGCGCGGGAACGGTCCGCCCTCCGCGCCGCCGCCGAATTTTTTTTTCGCGGACGAAAAATTTTCGCGTGATTTTTCGCGCGGGCCCGCGAATGTATCCGTATGCGTCATTCCGATGCCACAGTCTCCGCGACGTTCTCGCGCTCCGAGCGCGCGCGCCGATCCGGGCTTCCCGCCCCCGCCGCGAATCGTTTTCCGCGTTCCCGCTTGACAAACCTTAAAGTTGTGGCACAATGGGGCGCACTCAAACGCATGATTACCGAAAACGAAATGTCCCCCGAAACCACAATCGTCGAACTCGACCTCACTCCCGAAGAACTGGCGGAGCTTCAGCGTCTCGCCGAAGGTCGAAGACTTCCCCTCGAGGATCTTGTCGCCTCCGCCGTCAAGAAATACCTCGCCTCCGATCCGAAACCGCCCGAGGACAACGATCTTCCTCAAAACCAGAGCTGAAAGCGACCTCTCCTGGAGGATTGATTCGTTTCGTCCTCGTCGGCGGGCGCTTTCCGCCTCCCGATTTCAGATCTCGGAGAACGCGACGAACACCTTTAACCGCAACATTTTCCCTGTGCCGCCCAAATACATTTCGCACAACTGAAGCACTATTCTCGGCGCGCTCACCTTCGTGGGCTAATCGTCAAAGCAATTTTTTTCTAACCATAAAAATAACCATAAAAAACAATACAATCATGAGTACTGAAAAGCAAAACTTAGCGGGAAAGCTCGCCGCTCTCGCTCAAAAAAACGGCTCTAAGCCGCTCGTAAAAATCATCGGCGGCGTCTGCGCGGGCATCATTGCTCTCGTGGCACTTTGCTCGATTTTCGGAGATTCTTCCGGGGTCGCGGCAGTGAAAAAACACGTATGGAAAGAATACGACGAAACCGTCACTTTCGAAGAGGCTGTGGCGCGTTTTTGTGAAAAGACGTCCGTAGATGAAGACTTTACGGAGGATAAACCTTGCAGGGGGAAAAAAAGGGACTACTCCACTCCGGAATGGACGGATTCCGGAGCTACTTCTACGGGAGCTCGTGTCGTGACCT
>SFEJ01000037.1 GCA_004558035.1 Opitutia bacterium | reverse complement strand
GAGAGCGGCAGGTGCACGTGGGCGCGGTGGCACATCGCGACGATCATGCCCGTCTTGCCCGCCATGCCCGCGTGCACGGCGTTGTGCGCCATGTGGGAGCAGTAGGCGTTGTCGTAGGCGTTTGCGGGAATGCTTCGGATGATGTAGCTCGGGTCGATGTACTTGATCGACGTCTCGATGCCGTGCTCCTTCATGTCCGCGTTGATGCGGTCGCGCAGGTATTTGCCGATGTCGGAATGGCGCTTGTTGCCGGACGCGTCCGTGCCCAGGTCGGCGCCCTTGAAGAGATCCTGTCCCGCGCCCTCGGCGACGACGATGACGGCGTGGTCGCGCGTCGTGATGCGTTCCCGCAGCTTGGCGAGGAAGCCGTTCGGCCCGTCGAGCTTGAGCGGCACTTCCGGAATGAGGACGAAATTCGCCTCCGAGCTCGCCAGCGAGGCGTACGCGGCGATGAAGCCCGAGTCGCGCCCCATCAGCTTCACGATGCCGATGCCGCGCGGCGCGCCCTTCGCCTCGACGTGCGCGCAGTTGATGACCTTCACCGCCTCCGAGACCGCGGATTCGAAGCCGAAGCTCTTGTCCAGCAGAATGATGTCGTTGTCGATCGTCTTCGGAATGCCGATGATGGATTTCTTGAGGTTGCGCAGCTTGCATTCCTGCGAGATTTCGTTCGCGGCGCGCAGCGTGCCGTCGCCGCCGACGACGAAGAGAATGTCGATGCCCATGCGCTGCAGCGTGTCCACGATGGTCGGCGTGTCCTGCTGCCCGCGGGAGCTCGCGAGAATCGAGCCGCCCTGCGCGTGAATGTCCGAGACCATGTCCGTGTCCAGCAGCAGCGGCGAGTGCCCGTACTTCGTCACGAGCCCTTCGTAGCCGTAGCGGAAGCCGTAGATGCGCGAGACGCCGTAGGAATGCTGCAGCCCCATGACGAGGTTGCGGATCACGTCGTTGAGCCCCGGGCAGAGCCCGCCGCAGGTGACGATGCCGACCTTCGTCTCCGCGGGATTGAAGAAGATGCTTTCGCGCGGACCGGCGGATTCGAAGGACGGAAGCGTGCGGCCTTCCTTGATCGCCTTCATCGTTCCCGCGTAGGTGATGTCGAAGAGGATGCGGTCGTCGTCCGTCTTGAAGAGCTGTTCGGTGTAGCAGTTTTTCTTGAAGGGCGAGGGAAATCTGCACTCGCCGAGGTTTTCGATCAGCGTGTCCGCTTCGTTGATTTGGGGAATTTCGTTTGCGCTCATAGTGCCTTCGATTTTCCCACGAAAAGCCTTCCCGCGCAAGGTGAAACCGCGCCCCGCCGATTTCTTCTCCGCGCGGCGCCTTTTGCTTTCGTCGCGGGGGCGGGAACGTTAGACTTGCCCGAAAATCATGAACGCAGAACATCCTTTTCTTTCCGAAGATTTTTATGTCGACTGGACGCGGCTGACGCCCGAGCGCATCGTGCCCGACGTCGAGTTCGCGCTCGAACGCGCCCGCGGGAACGTCGAAAAGATCCGCGCGCAGCGGCCCGAGGAGATTTCCTTCGACGCCACGCTGCTCGGCTTCGCCCGCGCGACGCGCGAGCTCTCCCGCGTCTGGGGGCGCGTCTGCCACCTCGAAAGCGTCGAAAACACGCCCGCGCTGCGTGAGGCCTACAACGCCGTGCTCCCGCGCGTGACGGAGTTCTTCAGCTCGCTCACGCTCGACGCCCGGCTTTGGGAAAAGATCCGCGCGGCGGCGGACGTCGTTCCCGCGGGAACGCTCGACGCGACGCGGCGGCGTTTTCTCGAGGAGGTGCTCGCGGACTTCCGCGACAGCGGCGCGGAGCTGCCCGAGGCGAAGAAGGCGCGCCTCGCCGAAATCAACGCGCGGCTCGCGGCGCTCACGACGAAGTTCGGCGAAAACGTGCTCGACTCCACGAACGCGTGGGAAAAATTCGTCGCGGACGAGGCGGAGCTCGCCGGGCTGCCCGAGAGCGCGAAGGCTGCCGCCGCCGCTTCCGCCAAGGCGAAGGGGCGCGCGGGCGAGTTCCGCTTCACGCTGCACGCGCCGTCGCTCGCGCCCGTGATGCGGTACGCGGAGAGCGACGCGCTGCGCCGCGAGTTCTGGGAGGCGTCGAACGCCGTCGCGCGCGTCGGCGCGTTCGACAACACGGCGAACGTCCGCGAAATCCTCGCCCTGCGCGACGAGAAGGCGAAGCTGCTCGGCTTCGCGAATTTCGCGGACTGCGCGACGTCGCGCCGCATGGCGAAGAGCGGCGCGAACGCCCGCCGCTTCGTTGAGGACATGCGCGCGCGCGTCGGGAAATTTTTCGAAAAGGAAAACGCCGAGCTCGTCGAATTCGCGCGGGAACGCGGCGACGCGACCGCGGCGGCGACGGGCAGGCTCGCGCCCTGGGCGGTCGGCTTCTGGGCGGAGAAGATGCGGCGGGAACGCTACGACTTCGACGAGGAGGCGCTGCGCCCGTATTTCGAGGTGAACGCCGTCATCGCGGGCGCGTTCGCCGTCGCGGAAAGGCTCTACGGCATCCGCATCGTCGAAAAGAGCGGCGTTCCCGTGTGGCACCCGGAGGTGAAGGCGTACGAGGTCTTCGACGGCGAAAGGCGGCTCGGCGCGTTTTACGCCGACTGGCATCCGCGCGAGACGAAGCGCGCCGGCGCGTGGATGAATTTTCTCGAAACGCGCGGCGAGGGCGTTCCCGCGCATCTCGGGCTGATCTGCGGCAACCTCTCGCCGTCGGTGGACGGCAGGCCCGCGCTGCTGAATTTCGACGAGGTCGTGACGATCTTCCACGAGTTCGGGCACCTGCTGCACCACGTGCTGAGCGAGGTCGAAATCCCCGAGCTCGCGGGAACGAACGTCGCGTGGGACTTCGTCGAGCTGCCCTCGCAGATCATGGAGAACTGGTGCCGGCGGGCGGAATCGCTCGGGCTGTTCGCGCGGCATTTCGAGACGGGCGAGCCGCTCCCGCGCGGGCTGCTGGAAAAGCTGCTGCGCTCGCAGAAGTTCCGCGCCGCGAATTTCGCCGTGCGCCAGCTTTCCTTCGGCAAGGCGGACCTGGATTTTCACGTCGAGACGGAAAAATTCAAGGACTGCGACTTCGACGAATACTGGAACGTCGCGCTCGCCGACTACCTCGTGCCGACGGCGTTCCCGCAGACGCCGAACCTGTGCCGCTTCCTGCACCTGTTCTCCGAGCCGACTGGCTACGCGGTGGGCTACTATTCCTACAAATGGGCGGAAATGCTCGAGGCGGACTGCTTCACGCGCTTTCTGAACGAAGGCGTGCTGAACCCGAAGACCGGGCGCGAGTTCCGCGAAAAGATTCTCGCCCGCGGGAACGCCGCGCCCGCGGAAACGCTTTTCCGCGATTTCATGGGACGCGACCCCGACCTGCGCGCGCTCCTCGCCCGCGACGGTCTCGCGGACTGACGCGTCCGGCGCCGCCGCGCGGCGTTCCCGCGGCGCGCCTTTTCGGGCGGTTTTTCGCGGAAAACGCCCCCGTTTTTTCGCCCGAAAAATTTTTTTTGAAATTTTTCAGCCCTTTGTTTAAGCGGGCTGGAAGTAAAACGTCACAATTGCGACACAATTCATTTTCGGAAAAAGTGTAAGCTTCGTTCCGACGGGGATTCTCCCGTCGTTCCGAAAGATTCCGCGAAAATGAAGAAGATCGTCACGAAACGTTCCCGCCTCCGAGGACTTTTCCCGCCTCGGAGCGCTCGTCCGCGCCGTCCCGGCGTCGGGCTTTCCGGACACGGAAGACTTTGCGTACGATGCGTACGGCTCTCTCGTCTCGGAAACTGACGCCGCCCCGAACGCGTCTCCGGCCTGCGGGTCCGACGCGTTCGGGGCGGAAATATCGCTCGCGGTTTCGGGCGCCTTCCCGCGCCGCGTTACTTCATCGCGAGCGCCATCTTGTTGGCGGTGATGACGCCGTAGTTGATCGTGCCGAGCCAGCCCGACATGATGATGCCGACCGAGCCCGCGTGGTAGAGCCCGCGTACTTTTTCCGGGAGCTCCATCGAAATCTTCAGCCCTTCGAACTTCGTGCCGAAGGACGTGCCGTCGCGGTGGCGCACGTAGCGGCGCACGGTGCGCGGCGTCGCCGCCTCGACCCAATCGACCTTTCCGCGGATGCCGGGAACGTATTTTTCCAGCCCCGCGAAGGATTCCTCGATGATGCGGTTCTTCTCCGCCGCGTAGTCGGCGTCGGAAAGGTTTTCCCAGCTCGAAAACTTCTGATTGATCGAGGTGACGATCGCGTAGTGCGGCTTCTCGCGCTGCGGGCGCGTGTCCGGATAGTACACGGAATAGGTGCGCGAAGTCGTGTGCAGATCGACGAGTTCCTCGCTGGAGAACTTCGGCGCCGCGGAGGTGAATACGAGGTCGCCGATGTGCGGGATCGATTCGCCCTCGCGCACGCCCATATAGACCTGGCACGACGACGTGTTCACGCGCACGGCCTCGGATTCGGCGAGGAAATCCGCGGGAACGGTGCCCGCGTCGAGCAGGGTTTCGACGGTGTCGCGGACGTTCGCGTTGGAGAGCACGGAGCGGCACGCGATCTCGACGGTCTCGCCGAAGCGCACGTCGCGCACGCGCACGCCGCGCACCGCGGGAACGCCGTCCGCGCCGGTTTCGGTGAGGATTTTCTCGACGAGGCAGGAGCGGCGGATGTCCACGCCGTTTTTCCTGAGCTCCTCGGTCATTTTCTGAATGAGCAGGTCGGTGCCGCCCTGGAAGATGTAGACGCCGCGGCTCATGAAGTTGGAGAACACGATGCCGTAGGTGATCGCGGGCTCGTCGAGCGTGGAGCCGTTCGCGTAGGCGATGGGTTCGAGCAGGAGGCGCCACACGTCCGTGCGCCCGGGGAAGAACTCCTCGAAAAGCTCGCGCGTGGTGCGGGAGTCGCGGTCGTAGTAGTTCATCTGCGCGAGGTGCGCGAAAAAGGCGTGCACGCGCTCGGCGGGAACGCGGAACTTCTCGATGAGAATGCGCGTGAAGTCCTCGCGGTCGAAGGTGGTGCGGACGTCGAATTCCGGGTTGATGAAGCGGATGTCCTTGAGCTGGCGGATGGAGTCGGCGATTTCCTTCGTCCAGTATTTGCGGCAGGACTTGATCATGCCGTGCGGGAAGCCGTGCAGGGAAATGTCGAAGATGTGCCCGCCGGGGCGCCTGAAGAACGTGGCGAGCCCGCCGAGCTGGTAGTGGTGCTCGAGCAGCAGCACGGAATGCCCCGCCTTGGCGAGGTAATTCGCGCCGGTGAGTCCGGCGAGCCCGGAGCCGACGACGACGGCGTCGTAGAACTTTCTGATTCCGTTGAGCGGATTGTTGGCGTGCATCTTCTTTTGTCTCTGAAAGGTGAAATGAACGGAAAATAGAGCAATTCTGTCATTTCGCGCGCCCGGGCGCAAAGCAAAAGAAGACGCCGCGCGGGCGCGGTCAGCGGGAGATTTTCCGCCGGCGGCGCGTTCCCGCGAGGGCGAGCGCGCCCAGGCCCGCGAGCAGCGCGAACGCCGAAGGCTCCGGAACCGCGTAGAAGCGGATCGTCGTTCCCTCCTCGCCGACGACTTCGCCGACCGCGCAGACCCAGGTCGGGAACGCGGGATCTTCCTCTCCCAAAACCGCGTTCGCGCCCAAAATCAGCTCGAACGCGTCGTCCGCGAAAACGAGCGGCGCGCCTTCGGACTCGAAGCGGAGCAGGGCGAAAGCGTCGGAGCTTTCGACCGTCGTTCCCGCCCCGAAAAAGGCGTACAGCGTTTTGCCCGCGGCGTCGCCCCAGGAGTCCGGCGTCGCCGCGACCGCGAAGTCGTTCACGCTCCCGAAGGAAATTACGCCCGACGGATCCGCGGAATCCGCGTTCCAGCAGAAGCTCGTCCGAAACGCGTCGCGCGTCTCCGCGACGGAAAGCGCGGCGAGATCCGCGTCGAGCCAACCGACCGCGACGACGCCGCCGTCCGCCGCCGTTCCCGACGCGTCCAGGAAGGTCAGCGAAGTCTCGTAGTCGAGCAGACTGTTGGAAAGCGAAAATTCGATCGCGGCGTCCGCCGCAAGCGGGGCGAGCGCGGAAAACGCGAGCGCGGGGAGGAGGAATCTTTTTTCGGTCATGGCTTTTCGGGGCAGGGGTTTGAAAAAAATCATCGCGCTGCGCGGACGCGGACGTGTTTCGGCGTCGCGTCGGAACGCCGCGTCTCGAAGCAGTCTTCGAGGACGACGTCGCCCGCGTCCGAGCTGTCGGGCGCGAGCCACGTTCCCGTCGCGTCGTCGAAGCTGAAGCGCGTTCCGCCGACCGCGATTTCGAGAATCGTCGCGTCCGCTTCCAGCCCGGAGTCCGCGAGCGTCTGCGGGAACGCGCTTCCGGAGCAGACGACGTCCGTGCCTTTGACGAGCGCGACGAGCGCGTCGTCCTGCGGCGCTTCGCCGAGCAGCGTCAGCTCCAGGTCCGCGCCTTTTTTGCGCGAGAGCTTCAGCGGTTTGCGCGGGTGCACGGGCGCCGCGCCGGGAACGGCGGAAGGCGCGGAAACGCCGACCGCGCACCAGCCGCGCGTCGGGTGATTGTAGAACTTGATCGGCGTCATGCCGTCGGCGGCGTAAAGAAAGACGCAGTCGCCCGTGAGCGCGCTCCCGCGCTTGAGCTCGCCCGCCTCGAAGCTCGCGCCGAAAAGCTCGTCGAGCGTCCACGCTTCGCGGAGGCGGAAGGTCGTCGCGACGGGCACGCCGCCGCCCGCCGCGCGGATCAGCCGCGCCAGCGCCTCGTCCTCGAACGCGAGCGCGTTCCCGCCCGCCGCGTATTCGTCCGCGCCGAAGATCCACACGGTCGGGTTCAGCAGCGTCGCCGCCTCGCCTTCCGCGAAATCCGTCTCCAGCACGTACGCTCTGCCGCTTTCGAGCAGCGCGCCGAAATCGACGCCCGCGTCCGCCGTCAGCGAGACGGAGTCGCCTTCCGCGGAGAGCTCCGCCGCGGCGGCGAGCAGCAGCGGCTTGCGCACGTTCGCCGCGAGCGTCGCGGTCGCGCCCGCGGGGATCCGCTTCGTCACGCCGCCGAGCGGCGTCGTCGCGTCTTCGATGAGGCCGGGCAGTTCGATCGAGACGATGCCGAAATAGCAGCCGAGCGTCTCGGAGTCGTCGCGTTCCGCCTTCACGACGAGCGTCGCCGGCGTTCCCGCGCTCAGCGTCCGCGGCGCGTCCAGCGTGAACTCGCAGGGCTTCCCGCTCAAGTCCGCCGGCGCGGGGAGCGTGAAGAACGCGCTCCGTTCCGCGCCGTCCAGCCCGACGGAAAGCTTCAGCTTGCGCTCGCCGGGATGGCGTTCGCCGGCGCTGTTGAAGGAAATCAGCCTCACGACGAGCTTCGAGACGACGCGCTCCGCCTCGGGCGTGAACGCGAGCGTCGCCGTCCACGAGCCGACCGTCTGCGTCGTCGAACTCGGCAGCTGCACGTTCGTGTTCGGCGTGAACACCGTCGCCGCCTCGCCGACCGCGCCCGAGGTCTTCAGGTTCAGTGTTCCCGCCTCGCCGGAAAACGAGACGGAGACGTCCGCCGGCGCGCCCGCTCCCGTCGCGTAGGCGGAAATCGCCGTCGCCGTCTTGTCTCTGAAAAGAATCGTCCAGGTTTCGTCCGCCGCGCGCGCCGCCGCCGCGAAGAGCGCCGTCGCGGCCGCCGCCAGAATCAGAATTTTCGCCTTCATCTTCGAGTCCTCCGTTTTCTCATCGGCTCATCAGCACGCGCAGACGCAGCAGCGCGCGCGCCTCCGCGGTCGGGCTCGGCGCCTCGACGGCGAGCGTTCCCGCCGCGGCGTCCTTCACGAGCGAAACGCCCTCGCTCGTCCACGCGCGCGCCGCGTCGTCCCAGCGTTCGCCGACGAAGACGACGTCCGTCGCGCCGGGGTTGAAAGGATAATCCGCGCGCAGCGTTCCCGCCGCCGCGTCTTCGGCGAGCCCGCCGAGCGCGCCGTGCGCCGCCGTCGGGTCGAGCCCCAGCGCGTATTTCATCAGATTGGAGACGCGGTCGCCGGACCAGCTTTCGAGCGGCTCCATCGCCGCGAGATCCGAGTCGGAGCGGGGCGGCGCGACGGCGAATTCCGTGCGCGCCCACGCGTCGTAGCCCTGCGCGCCCGCCTGAGAGACCGCGACTGTCTGCGTCTCTCCCGTCTCGGGGTCGGAAATCGTCAGCGTTCCCGAGCGCGCGTCCGCCTCGGCGTTCGGCTCGAGCTCGACGCTCAGCGTTCCCGTCTCCGCGTCGAACGAGACGGAAATCCAGTCCGCGTCCGCGGAAACGACGACGTCCGCCGCCGCGCCGCTTTCCGTGCCGACCGCGAGCTTCCGCGCGCCGCCGCGGCTCGTCGTCTCAAGCGCCGTCGTCTCCGTGCCGAAATCGGACGCGCGCGAAAACGCGCTCGCGGGAATCGCCTCCGCCGCGTCCGCGTTCGGCTTCAGCCAGCTCATCGCGAGGCTCGGCGCCGGGTTGCCGGCGTCCGTCACGTAGGCGATCCGGATCGGGTGCTTTCCCGCCGAGAGCAGCACTTTCTTCGTGCCCTGTTCCTTGGCGGTGCCGACGTTCATGTAGGAGCTCGCCTCCGTTCCCGCGACGTAGAGCTTGTCCGCGTCGATCAGCGGCATCACGTCGTGGAGGTGGACGAAGGCGCGGCTGCCCGCCGTCGCGTCCGTCCGCAGGTAAAACACGTATTCGCCCGCCTCGGGAACGTCGATCCAGCCTTCGAAGACGACGCCGACCGCGCGGGCGTTCTCCTTCGCGGCGCCGGGCATCGCGGTGCCGGCGTCGGCGGCGAGCGTTCCCGCGGCGACGGGCGTCAGGCGCGAGCGCGCGAAGTTCGGCACCCACGGGAACGCCGCGTCGCTCTCGTAGAGCTTCCACGCGAGCCCCGGCGTCGCGAGGCGCGGCGGATCCGCGGGAACGGCGTTCGCGGCCTGTTCGAAATAAAGCTTGTCGGACTTCGCGTAGCTGCCGCCGTTCGTCTTGACGTAGGTCGCGTTGTCCAGCGCGCGGCGCGTCCGCAGCAGCTTCGCGCGCATCCGCGCCTGCAGATCGTTCATCGCGTCGATCCGCGTTCCCGCCAGATTCGTCGATTCCTGCGGATCCGTCTCCGTGTCGTAGATTTCGAAAGTCTGATCGGCGATGACGCTGTTCTGCCCCAGGTTGCGCAGAAAGCCCTTGAAGCCGTCCACATAGACGACCTGCTGGTCCTTCTCGCTCGTGCTCCGGTTTTTCGGGAGAAAATCGGCGTAGTTCGCGCCGTTCCCGTTGAAGTAATACTCGACGTAGACGTCGCTGTCGGGGCGCTCGCCTTCGCCGGTGAGCTCCGGCACGAGCGAGACGCCGCTCGAGCTCGCGGGAACGGGCACGCCCGCCATGTCCGCGAGCGTCGCCATCCAGTCCTGAAACTGGCTCGGGCGCGTCGAGACGCTTCCCGCGCGGATGCGCTTCGGCCAGCACACGATCGTCGGCTCGCGCATTCCGCCCTCGTGGCAGTCGCGCTTGATGCCGTCCATCATGCCGTAGGTCTTGAAATAGGTCGGATTCTGCGCGCCGGGCGCGGCCGCCGTGTTGCTCCCGTCGTTGCCGTTGTCGCCGCCGGGCTCGTTGTGCGGACCGTTGTCCGAGGTGAAGACGATGACCGTGTTCTCGGCGACGCCCATGTCATCGAGCAGCGCGCGCAGGTCGCCGACCAGGTCGTCCACGCGCCGCACCATCGTGGAATGGCGGGAATGCACGCCGCCGAACGCCGCGTTGTCCGGGTGGATGAAGCCGTCCGCGCCCTTCCATTCCGCGCCCGCGGCGGTCGCGAGCGCCTCGGTGCACGTGTTGCACGTTCCCGTGCCGTCTTCGAGCGTCGTCCACTGCAGCCCGCCGCTCAGCCCGCCGCCGCTCGGGTAGGAGCACGGCGGCACGCGCAGCGAGGCGTGCGGCGCCGTCAGCGTCAGCAGCAGGAAAAACGGCTTGCCCGTCTTCGCGGGATCGTTGTCCGCGAGCCACCGCTTCGCGCGCGCGCCGAAAAGGTCCGTCGAATACGCGTAAACGCCCGAGAGCGACGACGCGACCTCGCTCGAACACAGCACCGTGTCGTTCTCGCAGAGCTCCACCTTCGCGTTCGCCTTCCCGAACGGCAGCATCACGTCCTTGATCGCCGGCGAGTTCGCCGGATAGTGAAAATGCCCGGACGTGTGCGCCATGTGCCCGTAAAAATAATCGAAGCCGCGCTGCGTCGGGCGCCCGCGCAGCGTCGCGTCGCTGGATTCGCCTCCGCCGCCGACGCCCCATTTGCCGATGACCGCCGTCGCGTAGCCCGCGCTCCGCATCACGCTGCCGAGCGTGTGCACGTCCGCGATCGGCGTGTCGAAAGTGTTGTCGCGCACCTGGCGCGTGTGCCCCGTGTGCATGCCCGTGATCAGGCACGCGCGCGCCGCCACCGAAACCGGCGCCGCCGTGTAGTGGCGCAGCAGCAGCATGCCGTCTTCCGCCAGCCTGTCGAGCTGAGGCGTCTTGTACGAGGCGCGCCCCTCGCGGTTGCCGAACGCCGCGCCGTGCTTCTCCCAGTTGATGTTCAGGTCGCCCCAGCCCATGTCGTCCACGAGCACGAACACGACGTTCGGCTTCGACGCGGGAACGCTCTCCGCGCCCAGCGGCGGAGACGGGAACAGAAACGGCGCAGACGCCAGCAGCGGCAGCGCGAACGCGCGGGAACGGGGAAAAATCTTCATGGGGCGACGAGGGGATTTTTTCGGGGAAAAGGGGAAAGAAAAAAGGCGGCGCGCCCGAAGCTTCGGCGAAATCGGTTTTCGCGAAACGACGGGAACGCCGCCCTTCGGCGCGCGCGCCTTACTTCGCGCGGCGGCGGCGACGCGTTCCCGCGAGCGCCAGCGCGCCCAGACCCGCGAGCAGCCCGAACGTCGAAGGCTCGGGAATTACGGAACCGTTGAACTTGACGGAAGAAATACCGATAAACGTCCCCGTGTCTCCTTCTCGTTTCACCGAAATATCCAACGACATCGCATTTGACTCCGCGACAGACGACATGAGCGAAGGGTTAAGTGTCAAAATCCCCGTTCCGGCGTACTCTTCTATACCCTCGCTGCCAATCGAAGCGACCGTTGTATTCTTCGTCGGATAAAGAGTTGTCGTAAACTGTCCCCAATCGCTCAGAGTAAAAGTCGAATCGCCGCATCGTAACGTCAAATTGTAATTTTCAGTTTTTGCCGAAGGCTGTGCATATCCGTTTGCATTGTAAGCGATGAAATTTACGGATATTGAATCTAGCGTATTGAAGATGTCTCCCCAAGTCTGACCTGCTCCAAGAGAAAAATCCAAAGTTGTCGTCCAACCGTATATTGTCGAATTGGTCTCAATATTGACACCTGGAGCGAAAATCACAGTTGAGGTCGCTGTGCCTCCGGTGGTATTCGAAGAAGCTTGAGCGATTCTCGTTGACGTCGTCGCCCCGGTGGAGTCCAGGCCATAGACTGGTCCCACTGTCGCGGAAACCGACGTGTTGTCCGTTGTCGCGGCCGTGCCGACCAACGTCGTCGTCAGCACGGTTCCCGCGTTCGCCAGGGCGGTTCCCGTGAGAAAAACCGCCGCAGTGATGAGGTATTTTTTCATAAGCATCCTTGGTTTGTTGTTCGTGTTTTGTGAAAAAGGGAATTTTTTCTGCCTGCAGTATCCCCGGTTGAAAATACCGAGGCAAGCAAAAATTTCGACCGCGAAAGACACGGAAAGATCCGGAAAGCTTCTTTGGCGAAAAATCGCGGGAACGCAGGGGAGAAGCGGCATTCCTGCCGCTTTTTTGAATTTTCCGAAAGCTGATTTCGCCGAAGCGACAAGAATGTCGCCTCTCCCCTGATTGAAAATCCGCGCGATTTGACCGAGGGGGAAATCCTTTTATTTATGCGGATTCGCCGGCGTTTCCCCCTCGGTATTTTCAACCGAAGGTGAAGCTTCAGCGGCGCATGGAATAAGAACGATTTTGTCGAAAGAGGGTTCCCTCCCGAAAATTTCGTCTTCAAATTTTTCCGAAACCCGGAAAACGCCGAGGCGGGGCTCGACCTGATGATCAGCGGGCACACCACCGCCGCGCTTTTTTCCCCGCCGACGCGGGAACGCATCTCTACCCGATCTTCATCGGCGGCGGACCGTCGGAAAAATCCGCCGTCGCCGCGCTGCTGCGTTTTGGGGAAGCGACATTCTTGTCGCTTTTCGGAATCCTTAAAAAGGAATTTTCCTTTGAAAAGACTCCGACAAGCGACTGGAAAGTCGCTTCCCCAAAAAGTCCGCGGGTGCGTCGGATTCCGCGAGGACGCGGGCGCGCGGGAGCGCGGCGAGGACGCGTTCGAGCTTCGGCGAGCGGCGCGCGAGCTGCTTCGGCGAGAACGAAAACGTCGCGTCGGCGAGGCGCGTCAGTTCGCGCGCGGTTTCCGCCGAGCCGGAAAAGGCGTGAAGGTGCAGGCGCGGCGGCAGACGCTCCGCGCCGCGCAGAACCGCGGTCAGCTCGCCCCAGGCGCGCACGCAGTGGACGTGCGCGGGAACGCCTTTTTCCGCGGCGAGCGCGAGCTGGCGGGCGAAGACTTCGCGCTGGAGCGCGAGCGGCGCGACGCCCGTCCGCGCGGCGTCCAGCCCGATTTCGCCGACCTGCGCGCGCGGCGTCGTTTCGAGAAAACGCCGCAGCGCCGCGAACGCGTCTTCGTCGAACGTTTCCGCGAACCACGGGTGGACGCCGAACGCGGGAACGACGCCTTCCCGCGCCGCGGCGAGCGCCGCGAGCTTCGGGAAATCTTCCGCGCGGACGGCGCAGACGACGCCGCGCCACGCCGCGGGAACGCTCTCCGCGCCGCCTTCCGGAAGATGCGCGTGCGCGTCGAAGTTCATCGCCGCGCCGCGTCTTCGTCGGCGGGAACGCCGTCCCAGGCCTGTTCGCGCGTCCACGGCACGTCGCTCGGCAGCCAGCGCAGCGCGATGCAGCGTCTGCCGACTTCGGTCTTCGGGCAGCGGATGACGAGCGTCTTGTAAAATTCCTCCGCCGCCTTGTCGTCGCGCGCGCGCAGCCAGACGCCCGCCGTGAAGAGCAGGCGTGCCGTGCGTTCGTCGTTGTTCGGCAGCAGACCCGCCGCGAAGCGCGCCAGATTCGCCGCGCGCTGCCGCACGGAGAGGACGGGCTCGGAGATGCCGCGCGAGAGCACGCGGTCGCGTTCGTCGTCGGTCGCGAATTCCTTCGCCTCGACGAATTCGGGAACGGAAAACAGCGAGAAAAGCGCGTCGCCGTTCCCGCGGACGATCACCGCCGCGTCCCAGAAGCCGCGCGCGCGGGAGACGTCGTCCGCCTCGAAATCGTAGCCGCGCCGGATCGCCTCGACGTAGGCGTCGAAGACGGGTCGGAGTTCCCTCGGGAAAAATTCGCGGGAACGCTGCGGCAGGTTTTCGCGCATGAGGCGCCGCGCCAGCGCGTAGCGGACGGCGTTGGCGGCTTCGTTCGCCGCGCCGGAAATCTCTCCGTCGGCGTTTTCCGCCGGGGCGGAATCCTCCGGCGCGTTCGGGTAATGCGCGGCGACGAAGGCGAGCAGCTCGTCCGTCTCCATGACGTATTCGGCGATGTAATTGGCGATTCCGTACGTTTTTTCCTTCAGCGCGCGCGCGAGCGCGTCGTCGTAGCGGCAGGCCTCGAGATCCGCCGCGACGGAGGCGGATTCGGTCTCGGGAGCGAGCTCCGCGCCGACTTCCTCGGAAAGGCCCGGCACCGCGTCCGGCGCCGCGCAGGAGCAGAGCAGGGAGGCGGCCGCGGCGAGCGCGGCGAATCTCGAAAACGGTTTTGTCATGCCCGACGATGCTACCTTTTTTCTCTCAATCCGCGACAAATTTTTGTAGAGTTCCGCGTCATGAATTCGATCACGCTGAAAATCAAAAAAGTTCATCCCGACGCGGTCGTGCCGCGCTACGCCAAGCCCGGCGACGCCGGCATGGACCTGACGGCGGTCGCCGCCGAGTTCGTCGAGCCCAGGAAAATCAAGGTGGATTTCGGGATTCAGATGGAGATTCCCGAGGGGCACGTCGGGCTGATCTTCCCGCGCAGTTCCGTGCAGAAGACGTTCTGCCGCCTCTCCAACAGCGTCGGCGTCATCGACAGCGGCTACCGCGGGAACGTGATGGCGGTGTTCGACGTGCTCGACGTCTGCCCGGAAGGCGAGACGGACGCGCTCGTCGCCGCGGAAAAGCTTTACGCGCCCGGCATGCGCTGCGCGCAGATCATCGTCATGCCTTATCCGCACGTGAACGTGGAGGTCGCGGAGGAGCTTTCCGAGACCGAGCGCGGCGCGGGCGGCTACGGCTCGAGCGGCGTGAAGTGAGCGCGATGCGCGTTCCCGCGGAAGAGGATTCGCTCGAAATCGCCGTTCCCGCGTTCGACGAGGCGGCGCGGCTCGAGCGCGGTTTCCGGCTTCTGCGCGCGTGGCTCGACGGGAACGGCTTCCGCGGCGCGAAAATCTGCATCGCCGAAAACGGTTCGCGCGACGCGACGCCGCGCATCGCCGACGCGCTCGCCGCGGAGTTTCCGGAGATGACGCGCGCGATTCACCTGCCGCGCGCGAGCCTGGCCGACGCGCTCCGCGCCGCGTGGGCGAGCTCCGACGCGGCGCTGCTCGGCTATTGCGACGCGGACATGGCGACCGCGCCCGCGCATGTCGCGGAAGCCGTCGCGCTGCTGCGGGAACGCCCGCGCCTGCTCCTCGTTTCCGGCTCGCGGCATCTGCCCGCGTCCGTCGTGAGCGGGCGCGCGCCGGGGCGCCGCGCGCTTTCCCGGATTTACGCGTTCTGCGTGAACCTGGCGCTCGGCGCGCGCTTCACGGATTCCGCGTGCGGATTCAAGTTTCTGCGGCGCGCGTGGTTCGAGGAAATCGCGGGAACGCTCGTCGCCGAGGATTACGCGCTCGGCGCGGAGCTCGCGCTGCTCGCCGAACGCGCGGGCGCGCTCGCGGAAATTCCGGTGCGCTGGGAAGAGCGCGCGGGAACGCACGTGCGCGTTCTGCCGACGGTTTTTTCGTCCGCCGCGAGCGTCCTGAAGATCCGCCGCGCGCACGCGAAAAGCCCGACGCCGAGAGCCTTCTGAGGGCTTCGACGCCGGGCTTTTTCGTGTCCGGATTTCCGCGTTCTCAGCCGAGCGCCTGGGCGAGGTCGGCGATGATGTCGTCCACGTGCTCGATGCCGATTGAGAGCCGGATCGTGTTCGGCTTGATGCCCGCGCCGAGCAGCTCCGCCTCGTTCATCTGCGAGTGCGTCGTGGACGCCGGGTGGATGACGAGCGATTTCGCGTCGGCGACGTTCGCGAGCAGCGAGAAGAGCTTCAGGCGGTCGATGACGGCGCGCGCGTCGTCGGCGTTCCCGCGGACTTCGAAGGTGAAGATCGAGCCCGCGCCGTTCGGGAAGTAGCGTTCGTAGAGCGCGTGCGTCGGCGCGTCCGGCAGCGACGGGTGATTGACGCGCTCGACCTTCGGGTGGTTCTTCAGGAATTCCACGACCTTCAGCGCGTTGGAGACGTGGCGCTCGATGCGCAGCGAAAGCGTCTCCAGCCCCTGAAGGAACAGGAACGCGTGGAACGGCGAGAGCGTCGCGCCCGTGTCGCGCAGCAGCGTCGCGCGGATCTTCACCGCGAAGGCGGCGTTCCCGCAGGCCTGTGTGAACGAGATGCCGTGGTAGCTCGGATTCGGCTCGACGAGTCCCGGGAATTTCCCGCTCGCGGCCCAGTCGAATCTGCCGCCGTCCACGATGACGCCGCCGATAGCCGTGCCGTGCCCGCCGATGAATTTCGTCGCGGAATGCACGACGACGTCCGCGCCGTGCTCGATCGGGCGGATCAGGAACGGCGTGCCGAACGTGTTGTCCACGATCAGCGGAATGCCGTGCTTGTGCGCGACCGCGGCGACGGCTTCGATGTCGGAGACGTCGCTGTTGGGATTGCCGAGCGTCTCGATGAGAATCGCTTTCGTGTTCGGGCGCACGGCGGCGTCGTAGCTTTCCGTGAGCGGATCGACGAAGGTCGCGGTGATGCCGAATTCCGGCAGCGTGTGTTCGAGCAGGTTGTAGGTGCCCCCGTAGATGGTCTTCTGCGCGACGACGTGGTCGCCGGCGTGCGCGATGTTCTGAATCGCGTAGGCGATCGCGGCGGCTCCGGAGGCGACGGCGAGCGCGGCGCTCCCGCCTTCGAGGGCGGCGATGCGGCGTTCGAAGACGTCCTGCGTCGGATTCGTCAGGCGGCCGTAGATGTTGCCGGCGTCGCGCAGGCCGAAGCGGTCGGCGGCGTGCTGCGAATTGTGGAAGACGTACGACGACGTGGCGTAGATCGGCACGGCGCGCGCGTCCGTGGCGCTGTCCGGAGATTCCTGTCCCGCGTGGACCTGGAGCGTTTCGAATTTGGGTGCGTTGATTTTTTCCGACATGATTTTGAACTCCTGTTGAGGTTATGCGTTGAAAATTTCGGTGCATCATTCTCCTTATTTCCTATCAAGTCAATAGGAAATTAAGAAAAAAGAAGCGCCCCGCGAAAAAGAACGTTCCCGTGTCGCGGGCGCGGCGGTTTCGTCACTTGCGGCCGGCGACGATGTCGGCGAGCGTGACGCTTTCGGCGTAGTCGCGGATCACTTTGCCGAGACCTTCCCAGAACGGGAGCGTCAGGCAGTGCCTGCGGCGCGGACAGACGTTCTGCGCGCCCGCGAGACATTTCACGGGAGCGAGATCGCATTCTGCGGCGGCGAGGATTTCGGCGACGACGTATTTTTCCGGCGGGCGGGAAAGCCGATAGCCGCCGCGCGCGCCGCGTTCGCTTTTGAGCAGCTCGGCGCGGCAGAGCAGAATCGCGATCTGTTCCAGATATTTGATCGAAATTTCCTGGCGTTCCGCGATGTCTTTCAGGCTTACGCTCTCGCCGTTCCCGTGTTCGGCGAGATCCGCCATCAGACGAAGCGCGTAGCGCCCCTTGGTCGAGATTTTCATGCCGATTCTAT
>SFEJ01000055.1 GCA_004558035.1 Opitutia bacterium | reverse complement strand
GGAAATCGTCGTCATCGCCCGCGAATCCTCGTGGAAATGGGCGATCGTCGCCTGGGCGCAGATGACGTTCCTCGCCTGGCTCGGCGCCGTCCTCTGCTACCAGATCGGCAGCCTGCTCTGAGAACGCAACGGATAACTGACAGTGAATAATGAATAACGGATTGCGTTCGGCTTCGCCGAAAGGATTTCAAAAAATATTTTCCGCATTGCGTTATTCATTATCCACCATCAACCATTAATTAAATTTCCCCATGCTCGACGTCATCTTCGCCGCGGTCTTCGTGCTCGGAGCCGTCATCTACCTCGGGTTCCGCCTGAGAAAGAAAATCCGTTCGATGCGCGACCCGCACGCCTCGCCGGGCTGTTCCTGCGGTTGCAGCTGTTCCCGCAGGTCCGCCCTCCCGCCCCGCCTCCGCAAAAAGTGATTTCCCCTTTCGCTCAAAGAAAAATCAGTTGAAAAAACACGTTCCCGCGGGATTCTTTCCCGCGGGGACGCGCCTTTTTTCTCTTCGGGAAACGATTTTCGCGGGTCAGGAAATTTTCCGGACCTGCGCGGCGACGAAATCCGCCAGCGCGAGCAAATGCTCCGTGCCCGGCGTTCCCGCGTAAGGCGCGAGCGCGTCCGCGGCAAGCCGCGTTTCTTTCAGAAAATATTCCCGGCTTTCGCCGAAGACGCCTGCCGCGCGCATCCGCTCGGAAACGTCGCCGAGCGCGAGCGTTCCCGCGCGTCGAGACCGCGGAAGAAAAGAATCTCCGGCAGCGTGAATTTCCCGCTGGAGAGATCCGTGCCGAGCGTTTTCCCGATCGCGGACTCCGTGCCGAGATAGTCGACGATGTCGTCAAAAATCTGATACGCGCGCCCGAGGTGCCGGCCGAAGCGCGCGAACGCCGCTCCCGCGTCCGCGCCGCGCCCGGCGAGCGAGGCGCCGAGCAGCGCGCTGACCTCGAAGAGCTCGCCGGTCTTCATTTGGATGATTTCGAAATAGTCTTCGAGCGAAAGCGCCGCGTTCCCGCGCTCCGTCGTCAGCCAGATTTCCCCGGTGCAGATTTTGCGCGTCGCGACGGCGAGCGCGCGGCAGAGCTCCACGTCGTCGAAGTCCGACATCAGCTTGAGCGCGTGCGCGAAAATCGCGTCGCCGAGCAGCACGGCGGTGTGCGCGCCGTATTTGGCGAAAAGCGTCGGCGAGGCGTGGCGCAGCGCGGCGTCGTCGAGAATGTCGTCGTGGACGAGCGTCGCGAGGTGAATCAGCTCGACCGTCGCGGCGGCGCGCACCGCGTCCGGCTCGACGACGTCTTCGCCTTTCCAGCCGGAAAAAAACACGAGCGCCGGGCGCAGTCTTTTCCCGCGATGCGCGAACGTGTAGCGCAGGCTTTCCCGCGGCGACGGCGCGCGAGGCTGGCGACGCCGCTCAAATCTTGATCGTTCTAGGAGTGCTTGTTTCGGTAGGCTTCGGAATTTTCGTGTTCGTCTGCACTTTGCTGGACAGCCGGCCCGGAAAGAATGAATACGGGCAATCCGAAAAATATCTCTGAGGCCGGCTGATCGGCCGGGGCGATCCCTTCATGCGAAAGCGCGAACGCGCGCTCTCACTTCGAGCCGTCCGGCCACGGGCAAGGTTTTCCCGTCGCCTTCACGATCGGGCGCGTCGCGTCGTTCTTTTTCAGGAACTTCGTCAGCGTCCGCGCGAGCTTCCTCGCCTCGCCCGGCTTTTCCTCCGACAAATCGCGCGTTTCGCCGATGTCCTCGCTCAGATCGAAAAGCATCGTTTTGCCGTCGTCGTAAAAATGCACGAGCTTCCATTTGCCCATGAGAATCGCCGACTGCGGCGCGCCGATGCGCCCGTTGTTCTCGCCCCAGAAATTCGGGTAGTGGAAGAAGAGCGGCCGATTCGCGTCCGCCTTTTCCCCGCGGAGCGCGGGAACGAAACTTTCGCCGTCGATGCGCTGGGCGGTTTTTCCCGCGTCCGCTCCCGCGATTTCGAGAATCGTCGGGAAAAAGTCCTCGATGACGACGGGAGCGTCGCAGACCGTTCCCGCGCGCGTGACGCCGGGCCAGTAGGCGATCATCGGCTCGTGGATGCCGCCCTCGAAGCAGGATCCTTTCCCGCCGCGTCCCGGCGCGTTCCCGTTGGAATGATGGCCGCCGTTGTCCGACATGAAAATGACGACGGTGTTCTTTTCCAGCTCGGGGTCGCGTTCCAGTCGGTCGAGAATGTCGCCCAGAGACTTGTCCATGCCCGCGATCATCGTCGCGTAGGTTTTCGCCTGCCCTTTCAGCGCGGGATAATCCGTTTCGAAACGGTCGTCGAAAGCGCGGTCCGCCGAATACGGCGCGTGAACGGCGTATTGCGACATGTAGAGGAAGAAAGGCTTGTCCGAAGCGACGGCGGCGTCGATTTCGGCGAGCGCCGCGCGCGTCAGCGCCTCCGTCAGACAGCAGCCCTCCTTGTTGTAGGCGGAAAGCCCCAAAACCCTGTTCCCGCCGACTCCGTAGTTGTAGCCGCCGTCGGCGAGCGCCTGCTTTTTGTTCACGAGATAGGTTTCCGGACCGCCGATCGCCGAACCTGCGATGTTCACGTCGAAGCCGAGATTGCGCGGATCGGACGCCAGCGTCTTCGGCGTGCCGAAATGCGCTTTCCCGACGTGAATCGTGTGATAGCCGCCCTTGCGCAGAAGCTCCGGCAGCGGCGTCGCCGGGAACACGTTTTTGATTTTTTCCTTCGAACCGCTCGGCGACATGCCGTTGATGTTCCATTGCTCGAAATCGAGCGTGCGGTGCCGCGCGTCCGTGGAAACGTCGCTGCGCACGTTGGACGTCCAGTTCGTCACCTTGTGCTGCGCGGCGTTCGCTCCCGTGATCAGGCTCACGCGCGTCGGCGACGAAACCGGGCACGCGTAGGCGCGGACGAATTTCACGCCCTTCGCCGCGAGCCGCTCCATGTTCGGCGTCTTGTAGCGCTTGTTCAGCTCGCTTTTTTCGTTCCCGTAAAACGGCACGCTGGTGTCCTGCCAGCCCATGTCGTCCACGAGAAAAAGAACGATGTTCGGTTTTTCCGGCGTTCCCGCGGCGCAGAGCGCCGCCGCGCTGAAGAAGGGGAGAAGTGCAACTGGAATTTTCATGCGCACACCATAAGAAGCCGCCCGCCCCGCTTCAAACCCGTTCTTTCTTTCCGAATCGCGGCGAACACGCAACGGGAAGCGGAAAATTTTCATCGCGAATTTTGAAATTTCAACGCGCGCGTTCTCCGCCCATAATTTCCGCAAAAAAAAATGCGGGCAACGGACTGGCAGTCGGCGGCGGAAAATCTGGCGGCGCGCGTCGCTTTCGGGAATGCCGCGGACGCGCTTCTCGAAGCGGCGGAGCGCGGCGGGAACGCGCCCGTCGCGTGCGCCTGTTCCGGCGGCGCGGATTCGCTCTGCGCCCTGTTGCTGCTTTGGGCGAAATTTCCGCGCCTGCGGGAACGCTTGCTCGTCCTGCATTACGATCACGCCGCGCGGGAAGACAGCGCGGCGGACGCGGAATTCGTCCGCCGCGTCGCCGCCGCGCTCGGCGTTCCCGCGCGCGAAATCGAAGCCGCGCTCGCCGACGTCGAAGTCTCGCTCGAAGAGAGCGCCGTCGCCGCGCTCGGCG
>SFEJ01000036.1 GCA_004558035.1 Opitutia bacterium | reverse complement strand
CTGCGGGAGAAAACTTTCTGCGGAAGGATTTCGACAAGCGACAGGAATGTCGCTTCCCCTCTAACGCGGTTTTTCTTCGCGTTCTTTGCGTTTGAAAAAACGGCGTTCCCGCGAGTCTCCGTTTCTTCGTTTCTCCGTTCCTCTGTGTTTTTTTGAAGATGCGGCGGAGCTTCGGCGGGCGGGCGTGAAAATCCTCGAAAATCCGCGCGGAAAGACGCATGATTGCGCTCACGATGAAGGCAGAAAAAAAGTCCGTCCGCTTCGCGCGCCTCCGCAAGGTCCTGCGCGTTTCGCTGTCGGCGCTTTTTTTCGTGCAGGCGGCGGCGCTGTATCTGGCGCGCACGGAGGTGGAGCTTCCGGATTTCGTCTGCGGCTCGCTCGCGGAAAAGCTCGCTCCCGTGGGAACGCGTC
Organism: Opitutia bacterium; assembly: GCA_004558035.1. Lineage (GTDB taxonomy): Bacteria > Verrucomicrobiota > Verrucomicrobiia > Opitutales > UBA953 > Spyradosoma. The sequence goes on along the minus strand of SFEJ01000036.1, from coordinate 17,213 downwards.
TCTCGATCGGCGGCGCGTCGCTGCATCGGCTGACGTTTCTGAAGCTGCGCGACGTCTCGCTTTCGGGCGCGTCGGGCGCGGAAACGCTCGCGTCCGCGCGCTTCGTCGGCGCCCATTTCAACTGGAAGAATTTCGCCGCGCCGGGCAGAAACGCGCAGACGTTCTTCTGCGACGGCGTCGAAATCCGCTGTCCGGCGAGCCGTTCGCGGACGGGAAAGCCGGAGATCGTGCTCGACCGCGCCAGCGTCGAGGCGGCGCTTTCCTTCGGTGAAATCCGCGTGCGCGAGGCGCGCGCGCGCGTCGTCGGCGTTCCCGTGAGCGCGGCGGGCGCGTTCCCGCTGACGCTGCTGATTGCGGGCGGGCGCGATGCGGACGACGAGGCGGCGGGAACGGCGGCGAACGTCGCGGGGGCTTCGGGAAGCGACAGGAATGTCGCCTCTCCCCTCGACGGGAACGGTGTCTCTCCTCTGGGAAGCGACAAGAATGTCGCCTCTCCCCTCGACGGGAACGGCGCGTCTCCGCTCGCCGCGTTTTACGCGTTCGCGGGCGCGCTTTCCGAAGCCGGGCGGCGGCAGAAGGATTTCCGCGAGCTCGAAGGGCTTTCCCTGCGCGTCGAGTTCGGACCCGCCGAGACGGAAGGCGCACTCGCCGTTTCCGCGGAGCTTTTCTGCGACCGTCTGCGGCGCGACGAGCTGCGGCTCGCGCTCGACGACGTGCGCGCCTCGGGCGAGATTCTCTTCTTCCCGGCGACGCACGAAATCGTCGCGGAAACGCCGCTGCGCGCTTCCGCGGGAACGCTGAGCTGCCGCGTCGGCGAAGGGCTTTTCGAGGGCTGGACGCTGGCGGCGCGGGGGGCGCGCGCGGAAGCCGATCCGGCGCCGGACGCGTTCGGCGCGCCCCGGAGCGTGCGCGTCTCCGCCGAAAAAATCGACGCGTCGAATTTTCTTCAGGGCGACTTCTCCTTCGCGGGAACGGCGGCGGAAGCGCGTTCCGCGGACTGGCGGACAGCGGGAACGCTGCGGCTCTTCACCGAAATCTTCGGCACGGAGATCGACGCGCGCGTCGCGCACGACGCGTCGGGAACGCGCGCGCGGGCGGAGATCCTGCCGGATTTCCCGCGTCTGTTCCGCGTGCCGCAGATCGCGGCGGCGCTGCCGGAAGACGCCAAAAAGCTCGCGTTCTTCGAGCGCCCGCGCGTGCGCGCCGAAGCCGATTTCGCGCCCGGCTTCGCGTTCCGCGAGGCGCGCTGGGACGTCCGTTCCGGTCCCGCGACGTGGCGCATGGTGCGCGCGCGCGGGCTGCGCTGCGAAGGCGCCGTCACGCCGGAGGCGATCCGCATCGCGCTCGCGCAGGTTTCGGGCGAAAACTACTGCGCGAACGCGCGCGTCTTCGTCGAATTCGGCGGCGAAAAAAAATACCGCGTGAGCGCGTTCGGCTCGATCGCGAATCCGGAGGCGCTCGACGACTATCTCGGCTGGTTCTGGTGGCGCATCTGGAAGAATCTTTCGCTCGCGCCCGCGCCGCGCGCCCCCCGCGCGGACGTGGACGTGCACGGCACGTGGGATCCGGCGTCGCGCTGGGAATACGTTTACGGCTCGATCGCGGGCGAAAACGCGGTCGGCGGCGGCGTGCTCGTGGACAAGGCGCGGCTGCGCGTCGTCGAGGAGCCGGCGTTCATCGCCGCGTTCGACATGGGCTTCGAGCGCGGCGGGAACAGCGTCGCGGGAACGCTCCAGTGGCACTACGCGTTCGAGCCCGAGTATCATTACCGCGATTTCCGCTTCGCGTTTTCGGGAACGATGCCGCCGGGCGACGTCTTCCGCATCGTCGGCGAGGGGCTTCCGGAAGCCTTCGACGGCGTGCTCGAGCGCGAGGGCGCGGGCACGGCGGACGTTTCCGGCTTCTTCAGCGGCGACGAGAAATTTTATCCCGAGCCGCGCCAGCTCGTCGCGGTGAACGTGCGCGCCGCGCCGGGGCCGTTCCGTTTTCTGGGAATCGAAGGCGCGGATTTCCGCGGCAAAATCGGCTACGACAGCGGCGCCGTGAGCGTCTCTCCGTTCTCCGCGAAGTGCGGCGACGGCGTCGTCTCCGGCGGCATTTTCGTGCGCTTTCCCGAAGAGGAGATCCGCGCCGAGGGCACGCGCGTCGATCTCGATCTGAAGCTGGCGGGCGTCGAGACCGCGCGGCTGCGCGACGCGCTGAAGAATCTCGTCCCCGAGGAAAAGAAGACGCCCGAGACGAAGCGGCGAGAAGGCGACGACGCCGCGGGCGGGAACGCGGAAAAAATCGCCGCGGCGGCGGAGAAGAAAAACGCGCCCGGAGGCGAGGCTTCGCGGATCGACGCGACGTTCCGCGGCGGGCTGACGCTGCCGGAAGTTTCGACGCTTGACGCCTCGGGGCGTTTTTCTCTGCGCGATCCCGCGCTCTACGAGCTGCAGATCTTCGGCGGCTTTTCGCGTTTTCTCCAGATGGTGAAGATTCCGTTCACGTCGTTCGAGTTCACGGAGGCGTCCGCCGACTACGCGATTTCGGGCGGGCGGGTGATGCTGCCGAACCTGCGCATCTTCGGCGAAACCGGCGCGATCGACGCGGACGTGGAATACGAGCTCGACGGCGGGAAAATCCGCGGCGACGCCGTCTTCAGAAACCGCCGCTTCACGAACATTCCGTTGATCGGAACCGTCATCGACTGGGCGTCGGAATCGACGACGCTCGTGCCGATCGAGCTTTCGGGAACGCTCGACGACGTCGCCTGGAAGCTGCGTCCGTTCGGGAATTTCCTCAAGAAGGCGATGCCCGCCGACGGGAAATGAGCGGCGGCGCGGCGCGACAGGAGAATTCCGAAAACGGTCCGTTTCATTCAACGCTCAACGATTTTTCTTTCTCATGATTCTTCCCAAAATTCTGGAAAACAAAGTCCGCCGCCCGGTCGCCGTCTTCGGCGCGGGCGTCAGCGGGAACGCCGTCGCGCGCTTTCTCGCGGAACAGGGCGTTCCCGCGACGATCTACGACAGATCCGGCGTCGGCGGCGCGCGCGAAAACTTCACGCCCGAGGACGCGGAGGCGCACGATCTCGTCGTCCACAGCCCGGGCTTTCCGCTCGCGCACCCGTGGATGCGCCTCGCGCGCAACGCGGGCGCGCTCTGCCTGACGGAGGCGGATTTCGCGGCGCTCTTCTGGCAGGCGTCCTCCGCGCCGGCGAAGCTGCTCGACGGCGAGGACGCGGCGGCGTTCATGGCGCGTCTTTCGAGCCGGCTCAACCTCACCGCCGTCACGGGAACGAACGGCAAGACGACGCTGACGGAATTTCTCTGCTTCGCTCACCGCAAGGCGGGGCGCGTCTCCGTCGCCGTCGGCAACAACGGGATTCCGATGACGTCGATGCTTTTTTCGGAGATGCCGAGCATTGCGCATCCGATCTGCGAAATCAGCTCGTTCCAGGCGGAATGCCTGCGCTATTTTTCGCCGCGTTCCGTGCTTTGGACGAATTTCGACGAAGACCACATCGACCGCCACGGCTCGCGGGAGAACTATTTCCGCGCGAAGTTCCGCCTCGTCGAGCAGCAGAACAACCTGCGCGCGCTGCTCGGCGATTTCGCGCGGGATTCGGAGGAGGCGCGGCGGATTCTCGCGGACCGCGTCTGCGTCGTCGGCGAATCGGTCGCGGCGGCGGCTCGGGAATTCGGCGTCGCGCTGCCGGACTTCGTGCAGGTCGCGACGCGCGAGGAAGTGCGCGGGCTCGTTCCCGAGGGCAGCATTTTCGAGACGTTCCCGCAGCGGGAGAATTACGCGCTCGCGCGGCGGTTCTGGCTCGCGCGCGGCTTCCCGCTGAAGGAGCTCGAGGACGCCGCGCGCGCGTTCACGCCGAAGGAGCACCGCCTCGCGCTGAGCGCCGCCGTCGAGACGCCCGCGGGAACGCGCGTCGAGTTCTGGGACGACTCCAAGGGCACGAATTTCCACGCCGTCTATGCCGCGCTCGAGACGTTCCCGGACGCGCCGATCTTCTGGGTCGGCGGCGGGCTGGGCAAGGGCGGCGACACGGAGGCGTTCTGCCGCCGGCTCGCGGCGCGCGTCTCCGCGGCGTTTCTCATCGGCGAAACGGCGCCCGCGCTCGCCGCGGGCTTCGCGGGGACGGGCGTCCCCGTTCAGGTCTTCGAAAACCTCGGCGCGAGCGTGAACGCCGCCTTCAAGGCCGCGCGGAACGCGGGAACGCCGCGCGCCGTCGTGCTCTTCAGCCCGGGCTTCGCGAGCTTCGACATGTTCAAGAGCTACGCGGACCGCGGGCGGCAGTTCAACCGCATCGCGGAGGAGCTGGCGGGCGCGTGAGGGCGCGCGTCCGCGCATTTCTCCGCCTTCGCGTGAAAAAAGTTTCGACAAACGGGAAAACAATCACAAAATTTCCGGCATCGTTTCAGGTATTTTCCGCAACAGCACAAATCAGAGATTCTTAGAAAAAACATGAAGGCTTTAACCATCGTTTCCGGCGTCGTTTTCCTGCACGTCATGGCGTTCGTCGTTCTCGTGAACGGCTGCACTCCGCGCCTCGTCCGCGAGCGCGAGAAAAACGCGGCGAATCCGCCGCAGATCGTCGACGTTTCCGAGCCGACCGAAGGAACGGCCGTGATCGACGAACCGACGCAGCCGTCCGAGGCCGAGCCGGTCGAGCCGGCGCAGCCCGCCGCCGTTCCCGCGGAGCCCGCCAAGGCGGAACCCGCTTCCGGCGAAGAAAAGATCTACGTCGTCAAGAAGAACGACAGCCTGTGGGTCATCGCCAAGAACCACGGCACGACGATCGACGCCATCTGCGCGGCGAACAACATCAACAAGAACGCGGTGCTCCGCCTCGGCATGAAGCTGAAGATTCCGGCGGCGGGGAAGACGTCCGCGTCTTCGGAAAAATCCTCCGCGAACAAGGCGGAGGGCGGCGAAGTCTACGTCGTGAAGAAGGGCGACGCGCTCAGCAAGATCGCGCGCGCGCACGGCGTCACGCTCAAGGCGCTGATGGAGGCGAACGGCATCGCGAACGCGAACAGCATCCGCATCGGCCAGAAGCTCGTCATTCCCGCGAAGGCGGGCGAGACGAAGAAGGCGGAGGCGGCGAAGCCCGCTCCCGCGCCGGAACCGAAGAAGGAAGAGGAACCCGCTCCCGCGCCGGCTCCGGATCCGCTTCCCGAGCCCGAGCCGGAAGCCGTCGTCGCCGACCCGCTTCCGCCGGAAGATGCGGAGCCCGTCGAGCCGACCGAACCCGAACAGCCGCTGGGCTGAACGGCGCATGCCGGACGGCTCCGACAGTTCCCGTGATTTCCGATTTCCCCGCGTCTCAGTCGAAGCGGGGTTAATCGTTTTTATCGCGCTGCTGCTTTCGATTTTCGGGCTGGTGATCCAGACGAGCGCGGGGCAGTACCACACGCCGGGCAGCCCGCTGCGCACGTTCTTCATGCAGGCGTTCTTTCTCGTTCCCGCGCTCGCCGCCGGCGTCGTCGCCGCGAAGATCAACCTCGACCGGCTGCGCCGCTTCGCGCCGTGGATCTTCGCGGGAACGCTGCTGCTGCTGCTTTCCATCTACGTTCCCGGGCTCGGCAAGGTCGTGAACGGCTCGCGCCGCTGGATCGGGCTCGGCGTCGTCAATCTGCAGGTGAGCGATCCCGCGAAGATCGCGCTCGTGTTCGTGCTCGCGCATTACCTGACGCAGGCGCGGCGCCATTTCGGGCGGCCGAAGTTCCGCTGGTTCGAGCGCCCGCGCCCGTGGCTCATCCGCGTCACCCGCGAAGCGCGCGAGGATTTTCTGCGCGGCTTCGTCTTTCCGGGGCTCATCATCGGCGGCGTCTGCGGGCTCGTTGCGCTGGAGCCGGATCTCGGCACGATGGCGCTCTGCGCCGCGGTCGGCGGCATCATGCTTTTTCTCGCGGGCGGGCGTCTGCGCTACATCGTTCCCGCGGGCTTGCTGGGGATCTCCGCGTTTTCGCTGCTGATCCGGCAGTGGCCGAACCGCTTCGCGCGCGTGCTTTCCTTCATCGATCCCGAAAAATACAAGGAGGACCTCGGCTACCAGCTCTGGCAGGCGCTGACGGGCTTCGCGAGCGGCGGGCTTTTCGGCGAAGGGCTCGGCGACGGCATGATCTACCGCGGCTTTCTGCCCGAGGCGCACACGGACTGCGTCTTCGCCGTCGTCGGCGAGGAGCTCGGCTTCTGCGGGACCGTGATGATTCCCGTCGCGCTGCTGCTCTTTTTCGGGCTCGTCGTGTCGCGCCTGCGCGAGATCGCCGACGTGTTTTACTTCAACGTCTGCCTGGGCTCGATGCTCTTCGTCATGCTGCAGGCGACGATCAACATGCTCGTGAATCTCGGCATGTTGCCGACGAAGGGCATGTCGCTGCCGTTCATCAGCTACGGCGGCAGCAATCTCGTCGTCATGTTCACGTTCGTCGGCCTCATCTACAACTCCGTCATGAACTGGCGCAAGGCCTACCTGCCGCGCCCGGCGGAGTTCTGAGGCGCGCGCCTTTCCTTCCATGAAGACTTCCACCAAACGTTTCATCATCGCCTGCGGCGGCACCGGCGGCCACCTCTCGCCCGGCATCGCGCTCGCCGAACGCCTCACGGAAAAAGGCTTCCGCTGCACGCTGCTCGTCAGCAAAAAAAACATCGACGCGCGGCTTTCCGAAAAATACTCGGAGCTCGAATTTCTGCGCGCTCCCGGCTGCGCGTTTTCGCTGCGCCCGCTCGCGTTCGCGAAGTTTCTGCTGAATCTCCTTCACTCGATCGCGTTCGGATTCTCGCTGTTTCTGCGGGAACGTCCGGCGGCGTTCGTCAGCTTCGGCGGCTTTCTCACGGTCGGTCTTGCCGTCGCGAGCCGCCTGCTGTTCATTCCCGTGATTCTGCACGAGGCGAACCGCGTTCCCGGCAAGGCCGTGCGCTGGATGAGCCGCATCGCCACGCGCGTCTATCTCCCGCCGGGGGTGCGCCTGCGCGGCATCACGCCGCTCGCCGTGCGCTCGACGGGCTTCCCCGTGCGCCGGGAAATCTTCCCGCGCGACAAGGCGGAATCGCGCCGCCGGATCGGCGTTCCCGCGACGGGAAAACTGCTCGCCGTCTTCGGCGGAAGCCAGGGCGCCAAGCCCCTCAACGACTGGATCGAGCGCGACCTGAAACGTTTCACCGACGCGGGAGTCTCCGTGTTCTGCGTCACGGGACCGGGGAAATTCGCCGACTCCGCCGAAAGCGACGCGACGCGCGAGACGCGTTCCCGCGACGGCGCGCCCGTCTTCGTGCGCTTCATTCCGTTCTGCGACGACATGGCGTCCGCGCTTTCCGCCGCGGATCTCGTCGTGTCGCGCTCGGGCGCGGGCTCGCTCGCCGAATTCGTCGCCTGTTGCGTTCCCGCCGTGCTCGTGCCGTATCCGTTCGCCGCGGACAATCACCAGGAGGCGAACGCCAGATTCTTCCGCGAAAAGGGCGCCGGCGTTCTCGTCCCGCAGACGGAAATCGCGACGCTGACGGACGAGACGCTTTCGCTCCTCGCCGACGACGCGCTCCTCGAAGAGCTCCGCGCCAACATCGAAAAGATGTCGCGCGAATTCGACTGGAGCAACATGGTCGTCGATCTCGAGCGCTTCGCCACCGGCGAGACGCGCGGTCTCAAGTCTGAGCAGGCGTGAAGCATGGTGTAAGGTGTAGGGTGTAAGGTGTAAGCATCAAAAAAATACACCTTATACACTACACATTACACCTCACACGGCGCGAAGCGCTCTTACGCGAGCTTGCCGAGCAGCTCGTAGATGCGCTGCGTCATGCCGCGCGGATTGTCGAGCAGACCGGCGGCGATCAGCGTGTTGTCGAGCACCTGTTCGGCGACGAGTTTCGCGAGCTCCGGATTCGAGGCGCGGAGCGCGTCGAGCTTGTGCACGAGCGGATGGCGCGGGTTCAGCTCGACCTTCACGGCGACGGGCTTGTCCGCCGTTCCCGCGTCCTTCGTCATCAGGCGCATCATGCGGCGCATGGACGCGGTCATGAACTTGTCGGGATTGAGCGCGACGGCGGGCGAATCGACGAGGCGTTTGCCCGCGGAGCATTCGGCGACTTTTTCCTTGCCGAGCGTTTCCGCGAACCACGCGCAGAGCGACTTCATCGCGTCGTCGGAAAGCGGTTCGCCCGTTCCCGTCTGCGGCGCGTCGGCGAGCTCGATGTCGGCGGAATCGGCGGAGACGATGGATTTTTCCTTGAACGAGCCGAGCTGGTTCATGACGTAGTCGTCCGCGCCGTCGTAGAGGAAGAGCACTTCGACGCCGCGCGACTTGAACGCTTCGAGATACGGGCCGGACTCGATCGCCTCGCGGTTCGCGCCGACGAGGTAGTAGATCTCCTTCTGCGAGTCCTTCATGCGTTCGACGTATTCGGGCAGGCTCGTGAGCGTTCCCGCGTCGAGAATCGAGGATTCGCAGCGGAAGAGGGGCGCGAGCGCGGCGCGGTTGTCGTAGTCGGTGGCGATGCCTTCGCGCAGGTAGTTGCCGAAGTCGCGCCAGAACTTGGCGTAGTCTTCGGGCTTCTTCTTCGCGCGTTCCTCGAGGTGCTTGATGACGCGCTTCGTGAGCACGCGGTTCAGCTTCTGAATCAGCGTGGAATCCTGCAGCGTCTCGCGGGAGATGTTCAGCGGAATGTCGGCGGAATCGACGACGCCCTTCATGAAGCGCAGCCACTCGGGAAGCAGGTTTTTCGGCTCCGCGTCGATGAGCACCTTGCGGCAGTAGAGCGAGACCTCCGGCGTCGCGCGCCCGAAGCCGAGCGTCTCGGGATTGTGCGTCGGGAAGAACAGAATCGTGTTGATGGCGAGCGGCGCGTCGGCGGAGAAATGCAGCCGGTCCTGCGGCTCGTCCCAGGCGTGGCACTGGAACTTGTAGAAATCCTTGTACTCCTGCTCGGAGACTTCGCTCTTGGACTTGAGCCAGAGCGCTTGCATCGTGTTGAGCTTTTCGCCGTCGAGCTCCAGCGGGAACGCGATGTACTTCGAATAGCGCTCGAGCACGTCCTTCACCTTCTCCTTCTTCGCGAAATCCTTGAACTCTTCCTTAAGGCGGACGACGAGACGCGAGCCGCGCGGGAGCGCCTCGCCCGCGTCCTCGATCGTGTAGGCGCCGTTCCCGTCGGACGTCCAGCAGAGCGATTCGCCCTCCTCGCGCCACGTGCGCGTGTAGAACTTCACCTCGTCGGCGACCATGAACACCGAGAAGAAGCCGACGCCGAACTGCCCGATGAGGTTTTCGTTCGCGCCGCCGTTCTCCTTCAGCTTCTGAAGAAACGCCTTCGTGCCCGAATGCGCGATGGTGCCGAGGTTTTCGACGAGCTCCTCGCGCGTCATGCCGACGCCGGAATCGGCGATGGTGAGCGTTCCCGCCGCCTCGTCCGTCGAGACTTCGACGGCGAGCTCGCGCTCGGGCTCGAACACGGCCTTTTCCGTGAGCTGCGTGTAGCGGAGCTTTTCGAGCGCGTCGCTCGCGTTGGAGACGAGCTCGCGCAGGAAGATGTCCTTGTCCTTGTAGATGGAGTGCGCGACGATGTCGAGCACCTGTTTGACTTCCGCCTGAAATGCGTGCGTGGTCGCAGATTTTGTGTCACTCATAATTGCTCTCCCGAGATGCAGAAAATATGCCAAGGACGCCGCGGCGCACCCTCTTTAAGTGTCGGCTCCAATCGTTAAGCTTAAAAATTTGCGTTCCCGCGGGAACGTTTTTTAGACTGAAAAAACTTTTTTTGATTCCGATGGAAGCCGCAAAACAGATCGAACTCCTGAAACAGCGCGCCGAGGTCTTTCTCGGCGAAGAACAGCTCGTCGAGCGCATCCGCGCGGGAAAGAAGCTCCGCGTGAAGCTCGGCGTCGATCCCACGCGCCCGGACCTCACGTTCGGGCACATGGTCGTGTTCAACAAGCTGCGGCAGTTTCAGGACCTCGGGCACCAGGCGGTGCTCGTCATCGGCGACTTCACGACGCGCATCGGCGACCCGTCCGGCCGCTCCGTCGCGCGCCCGATTCTGAGCGAGGCCGAAATCGAGGAAAACGCGAAGACCTATCTCGACCAGGCGTTCAAGATTCTCGATCCGGAAAAGACCGAGGTGCGCCGCAACAGCGAGTGGTTCGGCAGGATGTCGATGCTCGACGCGCTGCAGCTTTCCCGCCAGATGACGGTCGCGCGCATGCTCGAGCGCGACGATTTCGCGAAGCGCTACGCCGCGAAGACGCCCATCTCCATCGTCGAATTTCTCTACCCGCTGCTGCAGGGGCGCGATTCCGTCGAGCTCGAAAGCGACGTCGAAATCGGCGGCACGGACCAGCTTTTCAACAATCTCGTCGGCCGCCAGCTGCAGAAGGAGGCGGGAATGCCGGAGCAGGCGGTCATCACGATGCCGCTGCTCGTCGGGCTCGACGGCGAGCGCAAGATGTCCAAGAGCTACGGCAACTACATCGCGCTGAACGATTCCGCGAAGGACATGTTCGGCAAGGTGATGAGCGTGCCCGACGCGACGATGTGGGTCTATTACGAGCTGCTGCTCGAAAAGTCGCCCGCGGAAATCGTCGCGATGAAGGGCGAGCACCCGATGGAGATGAAGAAGCGCCTCGCCGCCGCGCTCACCGCGAAGTTTCACGGCGAGGAGGCCGGGCGCTACGAGCGCGAGCAGTTCGAGAACGTGTTTTCGAAAAAACAGGTGCGCGCCGACGTTCCCGAGTTCGCGTGGGACGCGCTCGTTCCCGCGGGCGCGGCGGACGCGAGCGTCGTCGATCTGCTCGCCGCGACGAAGATTTTCCCGAGCAAAAAGGAAATCCGCCGCCTCGTCGAAGGCGGCGCCGTGAAGGTGAACGACGCGAAGCTCGCGGACGTGAACGCGCGCCTCACGCGCGAAGCCGCCGCGGGAACGGTCATTCAGGCCGGCAAGCGCAACTTCGTGAAGATCGTCTGAGGAGGGCGCGGGCGTGACGGACGGCACGGACACGCGCTTCCGCGCGATTCCGATCGGGACGTGGGAGCGCCGCGAGCTCTTCCGCTTTTACGCGGGCTTCGCGAATCCGAACTACAACGTCTCCGTCGCGCTCGACGCGCGGGAGATTTTCCGCTTCGCGAAGGAGCGCGGCGAATCGTTCTTCCTGCTCGCGTGTTTCGCGGTCGCGAAGGCGCTGAACGCCGTTCCCGCGATGCGCCTGCGCTTTCTCGACGACGAGCGCGTCGCGGAATACGCGGTCGTGCACCCGTCGTGCCCGCTCGCGCGCGAAGGCTCGGAGCTCTTCGTGCAGGCGCTGCTGCCGTACCGGCCGACGTTCGCCGAGTTCCGCGCTTCCGCCGCGCCGATAGTCGAATCCGTGCGCCGCGGGAACGCTCCCGCCGAAACGGGCGACGGTCTGCCGAACATTTTCTGCGCCTCGTGTGTGCCGTGGTTTTCGGCGACGGGAACGAGCGCGGCGGACTTCGCCTTCAATCAGGCGGAGCAGATTCTGACCTGGTTCAAGATGACGCCCGCGGGCGAAATCACGCTTTCGGGCCGCTTCAATCACTGCTTCACGGACGGCGTCCACCTCGGCGCCTTCTTCAACGGCGTCGCCGCGAACTTCGCCCGCCCGGAAACCCTCTGAACGCGCGCGTTCCCGCGTGAGCGCGCGCGGCGTCAGGCGCCGCGGAGCAGGCGGGCGAGGGCGTCGTCGAAGAGCGGCGGGAGCGGGGAGGACGCGCGAAAGCGCAGCGTCCCGCCGCGCAGCGGGAGCGCGATTTCCGTCTCCGCGGCGTGCAGGAAAAGCCGTCCGCGCGCGTCCGCGAGCCGATCGGCGTCGCGTTTGTCCGCCGCGGCGTCGCCGTAGGCGCGGTCGCCGACGATGGGCATGCCGCGCGCCGCGCACTGCACGCGCAGCTGGTGCGTGCGTCCCGTCTCGGGCGAAAGCTTCACGAGCGCGAACGCCGCGTTCCCGCGGATTTTTTCGACGGCGGTCGCGGCGAACTGCGAGCCGCGGATTTTCCCGTGAGGCGTGACGCGCACGCGCAGCTCTCCGCCGCGGCTTTCGCGAAGCAGAAAATTCTCCCAGCGCGCGGCGGCGGGAGCGTTCCCGCGCACGAGCGCGAAATAGGTCTTGCGGACGCCCGTTCCCGCGAACGCGGCGCGCGCGAGGCGGGCGACGGTCTCGTCCCAGGCGCAGAGCACGACGCCGCTCGTCGGCGAATCCAGGCGGTTGAGCACGAAGATTTTCCGCGCGGCGCCCGTGGCGTCGCGCACGCAGTAGCATTCCTGCTTCAGACTGTAGTCGGCGACGAGCATCGCGCGCTTCGCGGCGGCGACGCCGGGCGCGTTCGGGTGCGTCATCGTTCCCGCGGGCTTTTCGAGCGCGAAGATCCCGCGCGGATCGGCGGCGAGCACGCGCACGCCCGCGTTCAGCGGGAGCGCGTCGAGGAGCGGCGTTCCCGCGGCGGATTTCGGTTCTTTGTCTTCGTTCATGGCGCGCTTTCCGGGCTTTCCTTTTTCATTCCGTCAGGTCGGCGAATCTGCCGCCGACGTAGGCGCGGAGCGTCTCCGGCGCGAGCTCGACCTGAAAGCCGCGCCGCCCGGCGCTGACGACGAGCGTGTCGAAAAGCGTCGCCGTCTCGTCGAAGACCGTCGGGAACGCCTTCTTCATGCCCACGGGCGAGCAGCCGCCGTGGACGTAGCCGGTGAGCGGGAGCAGGTCGCGCTGCTTCAGCATCTCGACGCTTTTTTCGCCGACCGCCTTCGCCGCCTTCTTCAGGTGCAGCGTCGCGTTCACGGGAACGGCGAACACGTAGTGCGCGCCGGACGCGCCCGTGGTGACGAGCGTCTTGAACACGTGAAACGGATCCTGCCCGAGCGCGGCGGCGACGGCGTTCCCGTCCGTCAGCCCGGGATCGTATTCGTGGACGGCGAACGGGATCTTCGCGGCTTCGAGCAGGCGCATCACATTGGTTCTTTCCGATTTCGGCATGGTCGCGTGAAGTTTTTTCGCGAAATCGAACGCCGTCGGCGGCGCGGAAGCAAGATTTTTGAAGAATTTTCTCGCGAATCCGTGCCTGCGGGCTAAGGTTGAGGGCATGAAAAAGCTTTTACTCGTTGCCCTCCTCGCCGTGTTTTCGGCGACGGCGTTCCCGCTGAGCGCGGCGCCGAAAGCCGCCAAGAACTCCGAAAACACGATCGTGCCGCAGCCGGTCTCCTACAAGGCGGCGAGCGGCAAGTTCGTCTTCCGCCCGTCCACGACGATCGCCGCGCAGTCGCCGGAGGCGCTGCCCGTCGCCAAGTATTTCGCGAAGGAGATCGAGCGCGCGACGGGCATGAAGCTCGAAGTCGGCAAGTCGGGGCAGGTGAGGCTGCGCATCGATCCCGCGGCGAAGACCGGCGACGAAGGCTACAAGCTCGACGTCTCGAGCGCGGGCGTTTCCGTCGTCGCGAAGACGCCCGCCGGGCTCTTTTACGGGCTGCAGACCGTGCGCCAGATGATGCCGCCGGAGATTTATTCCCGCAAGCCCGTGAAGGAGAAGATCGAGTGGAGCCTGCCCGCCGCCAAGATCACGGACGCGCCGCGTTTCGCGTGGCGCGGCGCGCATCTCGACGTCGCCCGCCATTTCTACACGAAGGAGGAAGTGAAGAAGTTCATCGACACGCTCTCGTGGCACAAGATCAACCGCTTCCATTGGCACCTGACGGAAGACCAGGGCTGGCGCCTCGAAATCAAGAAATACCCGAAGCTGACGGAAATCGGCGCCTGGCGCGACAACATGCTCGTCGGCGAGGAGCCGAAGGAGGAGCCGCGCGGCCAGTATCCGCTCGAAAAGAACGATTCCGCGTGCTGGAATTCCAAGGGCGAGTACGGCGGATTCTACACGCAGAAGGACGTGAAGGAGATCGTCGCCTACGCGGCGGAGCGTTTCATCACGATCGTTCCCGAAATCGAGATTCCCGGCCACGCGCGCGCGGCGATGTATTCTTATCCCGAATACACCTGCACGGGCAACCGCCCGGGGAAGATGCCGCTCGTCGGCGGCGTGTACGGGCCGGTCTATTGCCCCGGAAAGGAAAAGACCTTCAAGTTCCTCGAAGACGTCTTCACCGAAGTGCTCGCGCTGTTCCCGGGAAAATACATTCACCTCGGCGCGGACGAATGCCCGAAGGGCGACTGGAAGAACTGCCCCGCGTGCCAGAAGCGCATCAAGGAAGAAAAGCTCGAACCGGAGGAAGTCGTCGTCGCCGGCAAGGCGCACAAGCGTTCGGCGGAGGACAAGCTGCAGTCCTACACGATCGCGCGCGTGCAGAAATTCCTCGAATCGAAGGGACGCAAGATCATCGCCTGGGACGAAATCACCGAAGGCGGCATTCCGAAAGGCTGCACCGTCATGCACTGGCGCGAATACACCGACCCGAAGATCGCGCCGAACTGCGGCGAGGACCTCATCGTCTGCACGCGCCCGAAATGCTACTACAACTGGGGCTACGACAAGGCGGACCGCAAGTTCCTGTTCTCGCAGGGCGGCATCATGCCGATGAAGCAGGCGTTCGATTTCGAGCCGATTCCGGGCGGGCTCGACCCGAAGCTCGAAAAGCACGTGCTCGGCGCGCAGGCGTGCTTCTGGGGCGAAAAGGCGCAGAACGCGCAGATCGTCGAATTTCACTTCTTCCCGCGCATGTGCGCGATGAGCGAATCCGTCTGGTGCCGCAAGGGCACGCGCGATTTCGAAAGCTTCATGCGCCGCGTCGAAGCGCAGCAGAAACGCTACGCCGCCGCCGGCGTCAACGCGCGCCCGACCGTCATTCCCGACGGCTACAAGCCGTACAAGAAATACGACGTGCCTAAGTCCAGGGGAAAATGATTCCGCCCGCGAACCGCCGCCGCACCGCGCCATGAACGCCTCCGCTCTCTCCGTCGCCGCGCTGAAGTCGCTTCCCGCGAACGCGGCGTTTTCCGGCGTCTTTCTGCTGAAGAAATGCTCCGTCCGCACCGCGAAGACGGGAACGCCGTTTTACTCGCTGGAGCTCGGCGACAGGACGGGAACGTTTTCCGCGCTCGTCTTTTCCGACAACCTCGCCGGCGTCGCGCTGCGCGACGTTCCCGAGGGCGCCGTCGTGCGCGTCGGCGGGATCGCCGAAAGCTATCAGGGACGCTTTTCGCCGAAGCTCGATTCCGTCGAAGCGCTCTCCGAAGAGGAAGTCGAGGCTTCCGGGCTGCTCGAAAATCTCGTCGAAAGCTCGCCGGAAGATTTCGACGCGCTCCGGGCGGAGCTGGACGAGCACGTCGCGGCGATTCCGGACGCCTCGCTGCGCGCCGTGACCGCGTCCGTCTTCGCCGAAATCCGCGAGACTTTTCAGACCTCGTCCGCGGCGATTTCGATGCACCACGCCTACCGCCACGGTCTGCTCGAGCATTCGTGCCACGTCGCCCGCGTCGCGCGCGCGCTGCTGCCGCTTTATCCGCAGATAGACGCGTCGCTTGCGATCGCGGGAGCGCTGCTCCACGACGTCGGCAAGACCGTCGAATACACGCAGGGCTTCGCGACGCGCAAGACGCGCGCCGGCATGCTGCAGGGACACGTCGTGCTCGGCTACCGCATCGTGCGCAAGCACGGCATCAAAAACCGCCTCGCGCCGGAGCTTCTGGAGCGGCTCGAACACATCGTGCTCAGCCACCAGGGCGAGCTCGAATGGGGCGCCGCGGCGCTCGCGGCGACGCCGGAGGCGGTCTTCGTCTCGCTCGCGGACAATTTCGACGCGAAGCTCGGCATGGTGCAGGCGGCGCTCCGCAACGCCGTTCCCGGCGGGTCCGAATTTTCGGAATACATTCCCGGGCTGAAGTCCTCGCTGCTGCTCACGCCGCCGTTCCCGGAGCCCGGGGCGGAGTCATAATTTCATCACCGAGTTTTCGAGCGTCAGCAGCTCCGCGGGAACGCCGACTTTTTCGAGGCAGAAATCCCGCATGTCCGGCGGGAGCGGCGCGGAGAACGTCCGCGAAAATTCCGGGCTTCTGAAGACGAGGCGCGCCGCGTGGAGCGCCTGGCGCGGCAGTTCGAGTTCCCGCCGGAGGCGCGGCGTCATGCCGTTTTCGCAGAACTCGAGATACAGCCGTTCGTCGCGCCCGTAGAGCTTGTCGCCGACGACGCAGTGCCCGATGTGCTGCGCGTGCGCGCGGATCTGGTGCTTGCGCCCCGTGTACAGCTCGACGCGCGCGAACGTGTAGCCGTTCCCGCGGAAAATCGGCTCGAAGAACGTGACGGCGGTCTGCGCGTCCGGACCTTCGCCGACGCACTGCTTCACGAGCACGGGGCTCGCCGTGTCGGGGCGCAGCGGCGCGTCCGCGAGCGTCGGCTCCGCGAGCTCGCCTTCGAGAATCGCGAGATACGTCTTCGAGACCTGGCGGCGCTCCACCGCCTTCTGCGCCTTGCTCGCCGCCTCGCGGTTGAGCGCGACGAGGATGACGCCGCTCGTCTCGCGGTCGAGGCGCGAAACGAGGTGCATCGTCGCGCCGCCGCGCCATTCGCGCACCGCGCCGACGAGACTCGACCACGGCCCGTTCTTCGACGGGTGGCAGACGACCCAGCCCGGCTTGTTGAACGCGAGAAAATCCGCGTCCTCCTCGACGATCCACGTCGGCAGCTCCGCGGGATCGATCAGCGGCGCGTTGAGCGCCTGCGCGCCCGGCGGCGGGAACGCGCAGCAGTCCGGATTTCTTTTCGCCTGAAAAGCCATGCGCGCCAATGAACACGAAATTCCCCGCCGTGGCGAGCCTCGACGCGCGTCCGCTGCGGGAACGCTCGGGCGCGGGAAAATCTCCCGCGGATTGACGCGGAAAACGCCCCGACGGGGCGAAACAAACGTAACCCCATGCGCGGCGCAGCGCGCGCTTGGGGAACGCCTCGCGCGGGCAGAAAGTTTTTTGCCGCAGATGTCACGGATGAACACAGATGAAAGCCCCGACGGGGCGGAATTGCCCAGCGTAGGGTGCCAACCCTACGGAAACGGCAACGAAAACGATGCGCGCTGTAAGTGCGCGATTGCGGGAACGCGCGTGCGCGGAAAATCTCCCGCGGAACTCGCGGATGGCGCGGATTTTTTATCCACGAATTGCTCGAATTTCACGAATTTGGAGGGGCGCGGGAACGCCGCGCGGGGAAAATGCGGAGGCGGGAAATCGGGCGTCGCGGGAACGAAGGCAGGAATGCCTTCGCCCCCAAATTCGAAATGATGAT
>SFEJ01000054.1 GCA_004558035.1 Opitutia bacterium | reverse complement strand
CGTCCTGCTCGGTGCCGACACCGCGGAGCGCGGCGGCGGCCACGGTATAGAGATGCCGGGAATAGCGCGCGATCACATCGGCAACGGCGCGCTCGGAGCGCGCGGCAAGCGCCGCGGCGGTCTTTTCGTCTGTCAAGGGTTTCACCTCGTTTTCTTTTTGACCGGTCTATTATACAGTACGGCAAAACGGGCGAAAATACTTAAAAAGTTGTCAGCAGGAACCGCCCCCCCTTGACAGCAAAAGCGTCAGCGGGTTGCCCCGCTGACGCTTTTTCCGCTTTATGTTGGCGCTCCTTTCTCCGTCGGCGCCGGCGCTGCTTCCGGCGTGGGCTCCGGCTCCCGGACCGGCTCGGGCACGACCGTCACGAGCGCGGTGCGCGTGCTTTCCAGAAGCTCCTCCCGCACGGCCTCCGCGCAGGAGCCGTCCGCAAGATACGCCGCCGCGCTCCAGCGCTCGCGCAGCTGCGCGGGATAGCCGGATGCGTCGCCCTGCGCCCACGCGGCGGCAAACCCCTCGCACAGCGCCGCGCCCAGATCCTCCCGCTCCGGAAACGTCAGCTCCTCCAGCCGCTGCGCGGCGGAGAGCGTTTCGATCGCCTGTGCGGAAAACCCGGTTTCCGCCGCCGCGCGCAGCGCGGCGAGCACCGCGTCGCGGAACGTCTCCGCGTCCTTTTCCTCCAGTCCGGGCGCGAAAAACCAAAGGGCCGCGTCCGTGCCCGCCGACGCCGTGCCGCATACGGCCGCCGTATCCGGCAGCGAAGCGCGCACACGCTTATCGAGGAGCGACCCCGTGCGTTCCAGCGCCGCGGCGAGCGCGGCGAGCCGGACGCGCGTCCATTCGCCCGCGCGCGGGCAGACGATGCCGAAATATACGCCGCCGGTCGCGTCCGCGGCAAGCGGCGCCGTTTCCGTTACCGGCGTATCCATGCGGCGGTAGGCGGCGTCGGGCGCGAGCGCCCTCCCGGTATCCGCGGCGGAGAACACCCCGTCGAGCCACGAGAGAATATCGGCCGCTCCGTCCGGCGGCGCGCATACGACCGCGAGCATATTCTCCGCCGACGCCTCCCCCGCGCCGTTCCCGGCGGCGTCACAGCCGGGGAAAAGGCAGCCGAGAAACGCGCGGTACGCCGCGTCCGCGTCCGGCACGGCCTCCGTCTCCGCGCCGAAGAGCGTGCCGAGATTCTCCTTCGCCCCGCGCAGAAGCTCCCCGGCCGAGTCCGCCGTGAGCGTCACGCGGCGCAGTCCGTCCGTCGTGCGCCCCGCGATCGTGAGCGCCGGGGCCGCGCCGGTATCTTCTATGTACACGAGCGCCGCGCCGGTCGCCTCGTGCGTGAGATACGCCGCCTTCCCGCCGGGCGTGTCCAGACGTTCGACCCGATCGACACGAAAGCCGGACACCGTTTCGCCCACCGCGGGCAGCGCGGCGCTCCGGCGCGCAGAAAAGCCGCTGCCTACCGTGAACACGAACACGGCAAGCAGCAGCCATACAGTTTTCCGAGACAGTTTTTTCATTGGCGCATGTCCTTTCCCCGCAAAGCGTTTTACAGAGAAAGTATATGCGCGGGAAGCTCAGGATATGACGCCCGTGCCGTCAAAGGCGGGAATTTCTTCCTCGCCGGAGGCGGAGAGCTCCTGCACATACCCGTCCGAGAGGCCAGTCTCGTCCAACGCCGCGAGCGCGGCGTCCCATTCCTCCGGCGTGAGCGTCCGGCGCAGCTCCGGGAATTTTTCGATCTCCCCGCAGGGGGTGTACTGCGCCATGAGCGACACGAGCACCGTGCCGGGCGCAAAGGTGTCCGCGATCCAATAAAGCGCGGCGCGCGTATTTTCGATCTGCCCCGGCAGCACGAGATGCCGGATCATAACGCCGCGGCGGAGAATGCCGTTTTCGTCCAGCTCGAACGCGCCGGTATGCTCCGCCATGCGCTTTATGGCGCGCTTCGCCGCCGCCGGATAGTCCGGCGCGCGGGAGTACCGCGCGGCGAGCGCCGGGTCGGCATACTTGAAGTCCGGAAGAAAGACGCTCACGCGCTCCGCCAGCGCGTCCACGGTCTCCGCCGTTTCGTATCCCGACGTATTCCACACGACCGGGACCCTCGGCTTTGCCATATCGAGCGCTTCCAGGATCTCCGGCGCGTACTGCGTGCCGGTGACGAGATTGAGGTTGTGCACGCCCTTCGCTTCGAGCGCGGAAAAAATCGCCGCAAGGCGCCCGACGGAAACCGTCTCGCCCACGCTTCCGCGGCTGAGCGCGTAGTTCTGGCAGTATACGCAGCCGAGCGGGCACCCGGCGAAAAACACCGCGCCGCTCCCCCGCTCGCCGCTGATGCAGGGCTCCTCGCCGTAATGCGGCGCGGCGCGCGCCACGCGCACGGCGCTTCCCACGCGGCACACGCCCGCGCCCGCCGCGCGGTCTGCCCCGCACTGCCGGGGGCAGAGAGGGCAGTCAGGCATGCAGCACCTCGGCGATAACGGCGTCGTCCGAGCGGCTGGTGCGCTCCGGCTTTTTGCGGCCGCATTCCATGCCCTTGAGCGCGAGCTTGAGCATCTTTTTGAGCGTGTACTTGCTCTCCCCGGCTTCGCGGGCGCGGCGGTCGTAGGAAACCGTGCCGACCTTTGCGCCGAGCCGGTTCACAAGCCCGCGCAGGAAGAGATCGTCCCCGTGGTAGTGCGAGAGCGCTTCGAGCGCGGCGGTATCCATGAGACGGTAGTCGGCGTGGTCGTAAATGAGATCGGAGCCGAAGAGCTTCATAAGGCCGTAGTACGCGCGGGCGGTCGTGCGCTTGAGGAACGTATCGGTGGCGCGCGAGGCGCGCACGCCGCAGACGATGCCGCAGCCCTCTTTGTATTTTTCGATCATTTTATCCATCGCGTCGATATCGTCCTGCAGATCGGCGTCGATGCTGATGGTGATGTCGCACCGGGCGCGCGACCACATGAGCCCCGCGGTGAGAGCGTTCTGGTGGCCGCGGTTGCGGATCTGGCGCAGACCGGTGAAGTGCGCGTCGCTTTCGTGGAGCGAGCGGATGATGCTCCACGTCGCGTCCTTCGAGCCGTCGTCCACGAGCACGATGCGGCTCTCCGGCGCGACCGCGCCCCTCTCGATCAGATCGCCGAGCTTTTTGCGAAAGACCGGCGCGGAGAGCGGCAGAGCCTCTTCCTCGTTGTAGCAGGGCACGACAATATAAAGGATCGGAAGCGTTTTCATTCGGCCTTCTTTCCCCGCCGAATAATCCACGGCGGCATGTAAGATACTGTATTGGTATTTTACACCAAAACGCATCGCAGTGCAACGAAACATTTTGTTGGAAAAAACACCGTTTTTTTCGCAAGAAATGAATGAAAAACAACACATTTCGCTTGCAAAATGTGGATTGGTGTACTACAATGCGCTCAGAAGGAAAAAACTATTATCAGGAGGTCAAAAATATGAATTACAAAAAGAAGAGCATCCGCGACGTGAGCTTTGCCGGCAAGAAAGTGCTGCTGCGCGTGGACTTCAACGTGCCTCTGGACAAGACGACCCACGAGATCACCAACGACAAGCGCATCCGCGCCGCTCTGCCCACGATCCAGTACCTGCTCGACGACGGCGCCGCGCTGATCGTCTGCTCCCATCTCGGCAAGCCCAAAAAGGACCCCGACGCCAAGACCAACCTGACGCTCCGCCGCGTCGCCGTCCGCTTTGCCGAGCTGCTCGGAAAACCGGTCGAGTTTGCCGAGGATAGCCCTTGTGTTTTCGTTTGCGCTCGTTTTCAGGTCGCAAGCGAGTGTATTCATTCTGAATGCGTTGTCGCTGAACCCTCTTTCCATAGCGT
>SFEJ01000003.1 GCA_004558035.1 Opitutia bacterium | reverse complement strand
TCCCGCGTAGGCGTTTTCCGTCGTCAGCACGACGTCGTCGCCGAAACCGGGGCGCTCCGTCTTCACCGTGCGCCCGTGCCCGTCAACGTAAGTTTTTTCCCAGCGCGGGGAGTCTTCGCCGCCCGTGAAGACCGTCGTGATCTTCAGCGCGTTTTCGGCGTCGAAGGAATAGACGTAATGTTTCGCGACGACCGCCGTGCCCGTGACGGACGCGAGCGAGCCGTCCGCGTTCCTGCGCGTGACGCGCGTGCCGCCGTCCGGGAACGTCACGGTCTCCGTCAGCCCGTCGTCGGAAATCGAATACGTCGTCGACTTGCCGAGCGCGTCGGTCTCGGAGACGAGTTCGCCGCGCGCGTCGTAGGCGCGGGAACGCGTCCGCGAAAGCGCGCCCGACGTTTCCGTTTCCGAAATCACGCGGTCTTCGGCGTCGTAGGCGTAGGTCGTCGTCACGTCCCCGCGCGCGCCGTGCCGCGTGGAGCTCGCGAGGCGTTTCGCGGCGTCGTAGACGTTGTCGGTGCGCACGCCGTCGGCGTCGATCGTCCACACGGGACCCGTGCAGATGTAATCCGCGCTCGTCGTCCTGCCGTCGGAGCGCGTCGTCGCGATCACTTTGTGCGCGGGCGAATAGGTTTTGTTTTCCCAGGAGACGAGCTCGAACGCCGCGCCCGTGTGCGCGTGGTTTTCGGTGCGCGTCTCGTTCCCGCGCGAATCGAAGACGCGCACGACGCGCGTCGATTTCCCGGGAACGGGCGCGAACGCGCCGTCGGCGAAGACGCCCTCGGTCACGGTTTCCGTGTATCCGAGATCCGACGACGCGCCGACGGCGGCGGGAACGGGAGTCGAGGAGTATTCACGGAACGTCGCCGTGCCGTCTTCGCGGATTTCGAGCTTCACGCGCCCGGCGGCGACGGTTCCCGTGTTCGCCGGATAATAAAGCGTGCGCGCGGTCAGCGTTTCGCCGTTCGCCGTGACGGAGCGCGTCTCCGTGCGCCCGCCCGCGGAATCGTCGTCGTAGGAAAACGTCTCCGTCTTAAAGACCGTCCCCGCGATCTTGTGAACGACCGTGCGCGGACGCGGGTCCGGGAAGGCGCCCGAGGGCGTCGTCGCGTAGGCGTATTCCGTCGTTTCGACGAGCCCGCCGAAGCCGCGCGAAAGCGTCTCGCGCGTGACGCGCCCCGCAGAGTCGTAAACGTAGGCGCGCGTCGTTCCCGCGCGGTCCGTCTCCGTCGCGGGCTTGCCGAGGCCGTTTCCGCTCGTCACGCGCGTCGCCGTGTATTCCGCGACGCCGCCGACGCTTTTGCCGACGAAGCGGTTGCCGTTGGCGGAATCGACGACTTCGCGGCGCGTCCGCGTTCCCGAAGCGTTCGTCTTCGTTTCGGTGACCGCGAATTTCCCGGAGCCGAGATTTTCAAGGCGGCGCACGCTCGTCTCGCCGCCGTGCGCGAACGTCCAGGCGCCGGTCTGCGCATCGAATCTCCAGACGTAGTCGAAGGCGAGGGAGCCGCGGCTTTCCGTCAGCGCGAGCGCGAACTCCTTGTTTTCGGCGTCCGCCGCCCTGCGCACGCGGAACGTCTTGACCGGCGTTCCCGAGGGGACGTAAAGCCCGGCGGCGTTCCTGTCCGCGAAGTCGCCGTGCTTGTACCAGCGGATTTCGTAACTCGTCTCGCCGGTCGAGACGATGTCCAGCAGCCCGTCCGCGCGCGACCAGATCTGCCGCAGCGCGCCCGTTCCCGCGTCGCGCGCGACGCTCACGCCGAGCTGCGCCGCCGTGAGCGCGACGCCTTCGGGCGAGACGACGGAGGCGAGCGAGCCGTCCGCCGCGTAGGTGATTTCGGTGCGGTCGGCGAAGCGCTCGACGACGGTCCCGTCGGCGTTCACGCGGACGCGGGAACTTTTCCAAGCGTTGTCTTCGGCGGGAACGCCGTTCGCGTAAACGTTCCTGCGCAGTCCGTCCACGGATATGGTCGCCGACTGCGCGGCGTAATTCTTCGCCGTCACGCGGCGCGCGACGTAATGGTCGTAGGCGAGCCCGGCGGGCGTGTACGCGGCGTCGTCGGGGCTGTTCTTCTTCAGCCGCAGCACGCCGCCGCGGAAACCGGCGGCGAAGGGCGTGCGCCCGAAAGGCTGGGAGAAATCGACGCTCCCGTTCTCCGCCTTGCTGACGAGCGGGCAGCTCTCGCCGCAGGCGCCGCAGTCGTCGTCGCCGTCGTCGACGGAAGCGTCCGCCAGGCGTCTTTCGTAGAAGGACACTCCGGAAACCGTGAATCCGTAGGGACCGCCGACGCTGGAATGCTCCGCGTACGCCTCGACCCAGCCTTCCGGCCCCGAATAGGTGACGGGCTCGCCCCACTGAAACGCGTGCTGCCCCTCGGGCGCGCTCGCGGTGACGCCGCCGACGGTGACGCTTCCCGTGTCGTCCGCGCCGACCTGAAGCGTCGTTCCCGAGGTCATGCAGGCCCAGCCGGAGAAGCTTTGCGAAAAAGCGGCGGTGCCGGAGGGCTCGGTTCCGCCGTAAGAGATTTCCGGGCCCGTGCTGATCGTCTTGTCGGCGACCACGAAGGTGAACGTCTTCGGCTCGTAAACCCAGATGCCGCCGTCCGACACGGACGCGGCGGAAGCGGGAGCGCTCCCGCCCGAGTCGCCCGTCGCGGCGGCGGAGACGGCGGCGCCCGCCGAAGCGGCTTCCGAGGCGGCGAGGACGGCGGGCTGCTCCTCCGTCGCCTCGGCGGCGGAAGCGGCGTTCCCGCCGCTCGGGCGGGACGTTTCGTCCGGCGTTCCCGAAGCGCCTCCCGGGAAGGCGGCGAACCACGCCGCGGCGCCCGACGGCGGATCGCCGGCGTCGTTCGGATCGGTGCCCAGGATCCATTCCTGGGCGAGCGAAAGGCCGTCGCCGTCGGCGTCGGAAAGCCCGTCCGCGGGATCGTCGGGATCGAAGCCGAGCGCGAGTTCCGCGGAATCGGGCAGACCGTCGCCGTCGGAATCCTCGGCGCGCGCGGCGTACGCCATGCGGTCGGCGGGCGTCTCCGCGCGAAAGCCTTCGGCGGCGAGAAACGCGGCGGGAACGCCGGCGGAGAGAAGAAGCAGGAGCGCTCCGAGGCGGGAAAAGCCGGCGGAGGCGGGAACGTTCAGGGATGATTTTTCGGGTTCGTGGAGCATGACCGGCGCACAGCTTACTCTTTTTCCGAAAACGAATTGTGTCACAATTGTGACGTTTTCCCTGCAGCCCGCTTAAATAAAGGGATGAAAATTTTCAAAAAAAATTTTTCGGGCGAAAAAACGGGGGCGTTTTCCGCGAAAAACCGCCCGAAGCGCGTCCCGAAAAACCGCCCGAAAAGGCGCGCGCTCACGCGTCGGATTCGAGCTCGAGCGAGAGCGCTTCCCAGGATTCGTAGGCGGCGGCGATCTCGCGCTTCACGGCGTCGTAGCGCGCCATGTCGGACTTCACCGCCTCGCCGTCGCGCGCGAAGAAGTCCGGCGCCGCCATCTTTTCCTCGAACGCGGCCTGCTCGGCTTCGAGCGCGGCGATGCGCTCCTCCGTCTCGCGGATTTTCTTGCGGACGGGCGCGAGGCGCTTCGCGCGTTCCGCCGTGGCGCGGCGGCGTTCCCGCGGGTCGTCCGCCGAAGGCTTTTTCGCGGAGGCGGAAGCGGCGGCGGAGAATCTTTCGCGTTCCCGCGCGCGCTCGTCCGCGGTCGCCGCGAGGTAGTCGCTGACGTTCCCGAGAAAGACGCGCAGACCGTGATTCTTCACCTCGACGACCTTCGTCACGAGCGGGTCGAGAAAATCGCGGTCGTGCGAGACGACGACGAACGTTCCCGCGTACTGCCGCAGCGCCTGCGCGAGCACGCTTTTCGAGCGCATGTCGAGGTGGTTCGTCGGCTCGTCGAGGACGAGGAAATTGAACGGGCGCAGCAGCATCCGCGCGAGCGCGAGCCGGTTGCGCTCGCCGCCGGAGAGCACGCCGACGGGCTTGAACACGTCTTCGCCGCGGAAGAGAAACTCGCCGAGGAGCGTGCGCAGGCGCGTCGTGCCGAGCCCGGCGGCGACGTCGTTCACGGTCGTGAGCACGTCGAGGTTCGGGTCGAGCTCCTTCGCCTGGTGCTGCGCGAAATAGGACACGGCGACGTTGAGCCCCTCGGCGCGCGTTCCCGCGCTCGGCGGCTCGACGCCCGCGAGCAGGCGGATCAGCGTGGACTTGCCCGCGCCGTTCACGCCGACGACGGCGATGCGGTCGCCGCGCTCGATTCTGAAATTCACGCCGCGCAGCACGCGCACGTCGCCGTAGTCCTTGCGGACGTCCTTCAGCTCGAGCACGACCTGCCCGCTCTGCGGCGCGGGCGGGAACGCGAACGCGATCTGCGAGTCGTCCTCCTCCTCGAACTCGACGCGCTCGATCTTTTCGAGCTGGCGGATGCGCGACTGCACCTGCGCCGCCTTGGTCGCCTTCGCGCGGAAGCGCTCGATGAACTCCTCCGTCTTCGCGATTTCGCGCGCCTGGTTCCGCGCGGCGCGGCGGAGCGCTTCGCGGCGTTCCCGCGACGTCTTTTCGAAATAGGAATAATCGCCGTTGTAGATTTCGAGCCGCCCGGCGGAGAGCGCGAAGATTTTCCCGCAGACCGAATCGAGGAACGCGCGGTCGTGCGAGACGAGCATCACCGCGCCCGCGTAGCGCGAGAGCCAGCCCTCAAGCCAGTCCTGCGACTCGATGTCGAGGTGGTTCGTCGGCTCGTCGAGCAGCAGCAGCGTCGGCTCGCGCAGGAGCAGCTTCGCGAGCGCGATGCGCATCTGCCAGCCTCCGGAAAACTCGCCCGTGTCGCGCTCCATGTCGCTCTGCGCGAAGCCGAGCCCGTGCAGAATCGTCTCGACGCGGGAACGCAGGCGCGCGGCGTCGGCGTCTTCGAGGCGGCGCTCCATGTCGGCGATGAGCCCGAGCGCGTCGCGGTAGGCGTCGGAATCCGGCGGGAGCGTCTGCAGCTCGGCGTCGGCGGCGGCGAGCTTCGCGCGCAGGGAGACGATGTCCTCGAAGGCGCTTTCGACCTCGGCGACGAGCGTCTTTCCGTGCGTCTCCAGCCCGTCCTGCGGGAGATAGCCGACGGTGGCGTTCTTCGCGGCGGCGAGCGTTCCCGCGTCGTAGTCCTGCACGCCGGCGAGAATCTTGAGCAGCGTGGACTTGCCCGCGCCGTTGGAGCCGACGAGGCCGATGCGCTCCCGCGCGCCGATGCTCGCGGAAACGCCGTCGAAGAGCACCCGCGGGCCGTAGCGCAGCCGAATGTCGCTCAGCGAAAACACGACGCGCCGGAGCTCATTTCGCGGCGGGCTCGTCGGCGCCCGCGGCCGCGTCCGGCTCGTTCAGCTCATAGACGATGAAGTTGATGAGGCTGATTCCGGTCTTTTCGAAATCCGTCGTGACGGCGCGGATGCGCCCGGCAATCAGGTGATGCCCGAGCTGAAAGACGACCGCGAGCACGAGTCCGAAGCCCGTCGCCGCGAGCGCGCTCGCGATGTCGCCGGCGAAAAGGTCGGCGGAGGCGTAATGGCCCGCGGAGCGCATGTTCAGAAACGCGCGCAGCAGCCCGAAGACCGTTCCCGCGAGGCCGACGAGCGGCGCGATCTTCGCGAGCGCGCAGACCGTTCCCGCGCGGCGCTCGAGCGCGGGCAGCTCCGCGACGGCGGCTTCCTCCGCGGCGATGCGCATGCCGGCTTCGCCGCGGTCGCGCCGCACGAGAATCGCCTTCACGATGCGCGCGACGGACCCCGGCGCCTCTTCGCAGACGGTCAGCGCCTCGTTGTAGTGCCCGCTGCGCAGATTGTTGCGGATGCCTTCGAGAAAATCCTGCGCGCGGATCTGCTTGCTGTGCAGGTAGTAGATGCGCTCGATCATGATCGCGACGCCGAAGACGCCGACGAGCGCCAACGCCCAGACGAACGGGCCGCCGTCGCTCAGGAGAAAAAAGCGGGAAACTTGAGATGGGTCGCTGTTCATTGTTGCGCGGCATTCTACGGCGAAACCGCCGCCGCGGAAAGCGGATTTTTCGCGGGCGCGATTCTCAATTGCCGCGGGAGCGCGGGAGACGCATAATGCCGCAATGTTTTTTGCGGAAAGAAAGATTTTTCTCGGCGGGCTCGCGCTGCTCGCCGTCGCGTCCGGCGCGCTCTGCCGGGCGGAAACACCCGCCGCGAATCCGGTCGGCGAGCCCGGGAACGTCGCCGTTCCCGCCGCGAATCCGGGCGAAAACGTCGTGCTCGCCAGTTCCGCGCTGCGCAGCGGCCTCACGGGGCTCGCGCTCGAATTCACCGACGACGTGCTGGCGGAGGACGAGAGCGCGGTCGGCGGCGGGCTGCGCGACGCGGCGCTGCGCATCCGCGCCTCGGCGCTGATCGAGCGCGGGCGCTTCGCCGAAGCGGAAAAGGCGCTCGACGCCGTCGGCGAGAGTTCTTCCGTGAAGGCGCTTTACCGCGCGTGGGCGAAGATCGGCGAAAGCGAAATCCGCGAAGCCGGCGCCGCGCTCGCGGGCGTCGTCGAAGCGGATCTGACGCCGAGCGACGCCGCCTGGTTCGAGCTCGCGGCGGCGGTCGTCGCCAAGGACGCGGGAGACGACGCGGCGGCGGAACGGCGTTTCGACGCCGCGCTGAAACGCGCCGTCGGCGCCGAGCAGCGCGCCCAGTTCGAATACGTGCGCGCCTGGGCGAACGCGACTTTCGTTCCCGAGCTTTCCGCCGCCGAGCTGGAGGCGCTCCGCGCGCGCGCCGACGCCGCGACGGACCCGCAGGAGCGCGTGCGCCTCGCCAGGCTCTACGCCTTTTCCGTCGCGCTCGACGCGAACCGCGATCCGGAGAAGCGCGGCGCCGCCCGCGCCGTTCTCGCCCGCGCCGCAGACGAAAAGATCCCGCCGAACACGCGCGCGGAGCTCGATTTTCTCGACGGCGTGCTGCAGGATTCGCCGAAGAGCGAAAGCGCGCGCCGCGCCTTCATGCGCGCGCTCTGCCGCCGCCCGGACGTCGCGCTGCAGGAGGCGGCGATCGCCGGGCTCTGGCGCAACGTCCGCGAAATCATGAAGGGCGACGGCGTTCCCGCCGGAGAAAAGAAGGCGGAGTCCGAATTCGCTTCGGGCGAGCGCAAGAACGAGGAGGCCGCGTCCGCCGCCGCCGCGGAGATCGACGCGTTCTTCGACGGGAAGGAGATTCCCGGCGTTCCCGAGCGGCTTCGGCCCGATCCCGCCGTCGCCGACCTCGAGCTTTTCGCGCGCATCCGCATTGCCGGGCTCGTCGGCGGCAGGGAGAACGAGATCGAAAAGTGGGCGAACGAGATTCTGGAAAAGCACCCGAACAGCCGTTTCGTGCCGGACGTGCTCCGCGTGCTCGCCGACGAGGCGATGGCGCGCCGCGAGTACCGCCGCGCCGTGCCTTATCTCGAGCGCCTCAAGGACGCCGCGGGAACGGAGGACGAAAAGGCGGAGATCGGCATCGTGCTCGCGGACTGCCGCTTTCTCGCGGGCGACTACCGGATCGCCTCGTCCGCCTACGCGAAGGTCGCCGAAAGCGCGGGCTCCGTCGCGCGCCGCTACGCGGGAACGGTGTTTTCCCAGCGCGTGCTGTGCGAGCTGAACGCCGGCGATTTCGCGGGCGCGGAAGAGCTCATCGACGTCGCGCGCGGGAACGCGGCGCTCCCGTTCGACCGCGAGTGGGTCTTCCGCGCGGAATGTTTTCTCATCGCGAAGCTGCGCGGTTCGGGCAAGCTCGCGGCGGCGGAAAAGCGCTGCGCGGAATTCCTCGCCCAGCCCGGCGTTCCCGAGACCTACCGCCTGCGCGTGCTGTGGTGGCGCGCGCTGCTCGGGCTCGAGCTCGAAGCGCCGAAGACGACCGTCGCCGCCGCCGACGAGATCGGCAGGATGCTCGACGCGCTCCCGCCGGACGCCCGCCTGCCGCGCGAACGGAACGCGCTGCGGAGCGGCGCCGCGCTGCTCAAAGCGCGCGGGCTGCTCGCCGACGGAGACTTCGCCGCCGCGCGCGCGCAGCTCGAGCTCCTGCGCGCGGAATTCGCCGAAGGCACCGCCGTTCCCGCGTCCTACCTCGACGAAGGCCGCGCCTACGCCGAGCGGGGACAGCTCGCGGACGCGCTCCGCTGTTTCGAAAAGATGATCGAAATCTGCGCCGCGGAACCCAAGTTCGCCCGCTACGGCATCATCGCGTATTTCGAGGCGGCGCAGCAGGAGGCGGCCTTCGGGCGCTTCCGCGAAGCAATCGCGCGTCTCGAGGAGCTGATCGCGAAATACCCGGATTCGCCGCTCGTCTTCTACGCGCGCAAGCGGCAGGCGGACTGCTTCCGCTCGCTCAACGACTTCGAGTCCGCGCTCGTCGTCTACGAATCGCTGATCGCGAAATATCCCGACCATCCGGACCTGCGCCGCACGGAAATCGCGCGCGCGGACTGCCTTTTCGCGCTCGCCTCCGCGCCGCAGACCGACGCGGGAACGCGCGCGAGCTCGCTGCGCAAGGCGATCGCCGCCTACGAACGCCTCTTCAGTCTGCCCGGCGACGCCTACGAGAACGGCCCCGGAGCCGCGCACGAGCTCCGCGCCGAGGCCGGCTACAAATGGGGCGAGGCGACGGCGAAATCCGCGGAATCCGAAAATCTTTCGCCCGAAGCGCGGAAACGCGTCCGCGCCGAAGCCCGAAAAATTCTCTGGCGCGTGAAGAACGAGCTGTTCGACCGCGCGGCGCGCGGGAACGTCGATCCGAGCACGCGCTGGGGCGTCTCGTCCGGCTACTGGCTGGCGCGCGCGCTCTTCGCCGTCGGCGATCTGTGCGAGGCGGACGGCGACTACGACGAGGCACGCAAGGCGTACAAGGAAGTCGTCAACTGGGGGGCGCGCTGGGGCATTCCCGGCGCGGACTACGCCCGCGCCCGCGAGGAAGCCATCCGCGACAAGTGAGAGGCGTTCCCGCCGCGTCTTTCCGCGCCCGATTTCCGGGCGCGCCTCCGGCGTTCCGGAGCGGAGCGGCGCACGCGAAAAAAACATTTAAAAACGCGCGGAAATAATGAATACTGCGGGCAATTTTCAGCCATGACGAACAAATCAGAAATCAAGGTCACTTTCGGCAATCGCGGCTACGTCGCCCCCGTCATCGTCGGCACGGAGGGCGAACACGCGGTGGACATCCGCAAGCTGCGCGCGGAAACGGGCTTCATCACCTACGACGAAGGCTACGGAAACACCGGCTCCTGCGAGAGCGCGATCACGTTCATCGACGGCGAAAAAGGCATTCTGCGCTACCGCGGCTACCCGATCGAGGAGCTCGCGGAACGCTCCAACTTCATCGAAAGCTCCTACCTCGTCATTTACGGCGAGCTGCCGACGCCGCGGGAGCTCGAGGAATTCCGCAACCGCATTCTGCTCAACGCCGGCATTCACGAGGCGCTGCGCACGATGGTCGCCGGCTTCCCGATGACGGCGCACCCGATGGCGGGCCTTTCCGCCATGCTCAACGCGCTCGGCTGCTACTATCCGGAACTTTCGTCCAACAACCGCAAGCAAGACCTGGAGAACTTCGACCGCACGACGACCGTGCTCATCTCCAAGGTGCGCGCGCTCGCGGCGATGGGCTACCGCTACCGCAACGGGCTTCCCGTGACGTATCCGAAGCGCGGATACAGCTACTGCGAGAACTTCCTGCATATGATGTTCTCCTACCCGGGAGAGGATTCGCAGATCCACCCCGACGTCGCCAAGGCGCTCGACACGCTGCTGCTGCTGCACATCGACCACGAGCAGAACTGCTCCACGTCCACGGTGCGCATGGTCGGCTCCGGCGGCGCCAATCTCTTCGCGTCCGTCTCCGCGGGCGTCTGCGCGCTCTGGGGTCCGATGCACGGCGGCGCGAATCAGGCCGTCATCGAAATGCTCACCGAGATCAGCGAATCCGGCGACGACGGCACGAAATTCGTCGAGCGCGCGAAGGCCGGCGAAGTCCGTCTCATGGGCTTCGGTCACCGCGTCTACAAGAACTACGACCCGCGCGCGAAGATTCTCCACGCGCAGTGCATGAAGATCTTCGACGCGATCGGCGTCGAGGACCCGCTGCTGAAGATCGCCCACCGGCTCGAGGACATCGCGCTCAACGACGCCTACTTCAAGTCGCGCAATCTTTACCCGAACGTGGACTTCTACAGCGGCATCATCCTGCGCGCGCTCGGCATTCCCGTGAACATGTTCCCGGTGATCTTCGCCATGGGCCGCATGCCCGGCTGGATCGCGCAGTGGAAGGAGATGGCGGAACGCCCGGGCGGGAAAATCTATCGTCCGCGCCAGGTTTACGTCGGCGAGCGGGAACGCCACTTCGTCCCGCTCATGGAGCGCGTCGCCGCGCCCTCCGCGAACGCGTGAGAACGGGAAGGCGGCGTTCCCGCCGCTTCCGAAAAAATCCGACGCGCGCGACGGAAGTCAGCGCGCGTTTTCGGGATTCATCATGCGGATGAGGCGTTCGTTGAACTCTTCCGCGGGATCGTGTCCCATCTGGCGGAGCGAGTGCACCATGACCGCGACTTCGACGAGGCGCGCCATGTCGCGCCCCGGGCGCACGGCGAGCTGGATGTGCGGCACCTTGCGGCCGAGAATCTCGAGCTCGCGCGATTCGAGCCCGGTGCGGTCCTCCTCGATGCCTTCGCGCCAGGGCACGAAGGAGATGATGAGGTCGATCGTCTTTTCGCGGCGCACGGAGCGGATGCCGAACATGCTCGCGACGTTGATGATGCCGATGCCGCGGCATTCCATGAACCCGCGCGAGACGTCCTTGCCCGAGCCGAGCAGCGAGCTGTCGCCGACGAGGCGCACGATCACGTAGTCGTCCGCGACGAGCGAATAGCCGCGCTCGATCAGCGCGAGCGCGCATTCGCTCTTGCCCACGCCGCTTTCGCCGCGCAGCAGCACGCCGACGCCGCGCACGTCGATGAGCGTGCCGTGCATGTTGCCGTGAAGCGCGAATTTCTGGTCGAGGAGCATCGTCGCCTCCGCCGTGAAGTCCTTGGACTTCAGGCGGGAACGCAGAATCGGCACGCCGTAGGCGTCGGCGAGCGCGACCATCGACGGCGTCGGGTGCTGCCCGCGCGAGACGACGATTCCGGGAATGCGCTTGCGGAAGATCTCTTCGAGAATGACGCGCTGCGTCTCCGGCCGCAGGTCGGCGAGGTAGGAGATTTCGCCCGCGCCGAAGAGCTGCAGACGGCTGCTCCCGAAATGCTTGAAGTAGCCGGTGAGCGCGAGCGCGGGGCGGTTCAGCGATTTTTCGCCGATGACGTTCCCGAGCCCGGTCTCGCCCGCGACGATCTCCATTTCGAGGCGGTCCCGCGCGGATTCGTAGAAATCGCGCACGGTGACCTTCGACTGCGGGTGCGGGCGGCAGAGATCCGCGCCCGGCGGGAGCGGCGCGCGGGCGGGAAAGCCCGTTCCCGCCGCCGAAGCCTCATCGCCGAAGGACGGCATCGCGCCTCACTCCTTCCCGTGGACGGGAACGCCCTTGGTCAGATATTCCGCGGGCACGGCGTACTGCGCCTGCAGCTTCTTCATTTCGTCCTTGAGCAGCGCGGTGACGTTTTCCGTGCCCGGCTCGCCGTAAACGTTGCGGATTTCCGTCGGATCGGCGTTGAGATTGTAGAGCTCCCACACGTCTTCCTTGTAGAAGTGGACGAGCTTCCAGTCCTCCGCGCCGTCGTGCGAGCGGAAGTTCACGGCGCAGTGGCGCCGCACACTGTGTTCCGCCGGGAATTCGTAGTACTGGTAGTAAAGCGAATTGCGCCAATCGGGGTGCATCTTGCCGTCGAGAAGCTTCTTGAACGAGACGCCCTGCATCTCCGCCGGCGCCTTGATGCCGCACGCGTCGAGGAACGTCGGCGCGAAGTCGATGTTCTGCGTCAGCTGCTCGATTTTGGAGCCCGCCTTGATGCCCGGCCCGCACATCATGAGCGGCATGCGGAAGGATTCCTCGTAGGCGAAGCGCTTGTCGAACCAGCCGTGCTCGCCGAGGTAGAAGCCCTGGTCGGCGGCGTAGCAGACGATCGTGTTCTTGTCCAGGCCCGTCTTCTTCAGGTAGTCGAGGATTTCGCCGACGCCGTCGTCCACGCCGCGGATCGTCGCGAGGTAATCCTGCAGGTAGCGCTGATACGCCCAGCTCTGGAACTCGCGGAGCCTGTCGGCGTTTTTGGAGAGCAGCTCGGGCGCGGCGGCGATGCGCTTTTCGAGCGCGGCCTTGTCGGCGAGCGCGGCGGCGCGTTCCTTGTCCGTCTTCGCGGCGGCGACGCGCGCGTCCGCGGCGGCGAGCCGGTCTTCGCGGTTCACGTAGTCGTCGTGGTGCTGCTTGAAGTTCGCGAGCTCCTTCTCCGTCATCAGATTCCGGTCGAAGAACTCCTCGTTCTTCTTCACGTACGCCTGAATAAATTTTTTGTACTGCGCGTCGGACATGTGCGGCGGGAACATCCAGCGCGGGAGCGAATGCTGGTCGCGCGACGGGAACAGCTTCAGGTCCGCCGCCCAGCGGAACGTCCACAGAATCGACATGTCCTGCTTGAGCGCGGCGTCGCGCCCGGCGTAGTCGTCGAAGAAGGTCGGCGGTTCCGGGAACTTCACGCCGTCGAAGAGATTGTAGTTCTTTTCCTTGGGAATCCAGTTGCGGTGCGGCGCCTTGTAGTGGACCATGAAGAAGAACGGCTTGGACTTGTCGCGGCCGTTTTCCATCCATTCGATCGCCTTGTTCGTGACGATTTCGGTCGAATAGCCTTCGGGAATCTGGTGATACTGCGCGCCCGGGAGGCGGCCCTCGGCGTTCCCGCAGAAGATGTCGGGATTGATGTACTGGCCCTGCCCCTGGAAGACCTGCCAGTAGTCGAAGCCCGTCGGATCCGCGGGAATGTGCCACTTGCCGACGATCGCCGTGTTGTAGCCGTTCGCGCGGAAGACCTTGGCGACGTTGTTCTGGCGGTTGTCGAAGGAGCCCCACTCGTTGCTCATGTAGCCGTTGGCGTGCGAGTGCTTGCCGGTGATGATGCACGCGCGGGACGGCCCGGAAATCGAGTTCGCGCAGTAGTTGCGCATGAACAGCGCGCCGTCGCGGGCAATGCGGTCGATGTTCGGCGTGGGCGCGAGCTTCGAGATCGGATGGCCGTAGGCGGAAATCGCCTGCACGGCGTGGTCGTCGCTCATGATGTAGACGATGTTCGGACGCGTCGGCGCGGCGGTCTCAGCGGCGCGCGCGGCGGGAACGATGAAAGCGGAGAGCGCGATCGCGCCCGTCAGAGGGTAAAACGAGGTCTTCATGGTGCCGCACACATTACAGGCCTTTCCTCCGCTCCGCGAGCAAAAAGCGCCCCGCGCGGGAACGCCCGGCGCCCGCGGAACTTTCGGCGCTCCTTGAATTCGCTCGCGGGAACGCCGGGAAAAGCGTATTCTCGCCGCCAAAAATTTTTCAACGGTATGGAATACGAAGCAGTCATCGGTCTGGAAATTCACGTGCAGCTCAAGGCAAAGAGCAAGGTCTTCGCGGGAGCGCCCGCCGGATTCGGCGAGCCGCCGAACCGCCTGATCGACCCGACCGTGCTCGCGCTCCCGGGCGCGCTGCCCGTGCTGAACCGCGAATCCGTCGAAAAATCGATGAAGTTCGGGCTGATGATCGACGCGAAGATGCCGGGCATCTCCCGCTGGTCGCGCAAAAACTATTTTTACCCGGACAGCCCGAAGAACTACCAGATCACGCAGCTCGCGGACGAGGCGATCGTCGGTCCCGGCGAAGTCGAGATCGAGCTGCCCGGACCGTCGCGCAACGTGATGGGCGAGCACAAGAAAATCCGCATCAACCACGCGCACCTCGAGGAGGACGTCGGCAAGCTCACGCACGGCGGCACGACCTCGCTCGTCGACTACAACCGCGCGGGAACGACGCTGCTCGAAATCGTCACCGAGCCCGACATGCATTCCGCGGAGGAGGCCGTCGCGCTGCTCAACGCGCTGCGCATGATCCTGAACGCCGCCGGGCTTTCCGACTGCGACATGGAAAAAGGCCAGCTGCGCTGCGACGCGAACGTGTCCGTGCGCCCCGCGGGAACGTCCGAGCTGCGCACGCGCACGGAAATGAAGAACGTGAACTCGCTCACGGGCGTGCGCAACTGCATCAATTTCGAAATCCGCCGCCAGATCCGCGCCTACGAAAACGGCGAAACCGTCGTCCAGGAGACGCGCGGCTGGAACGCCGAAACCGGGCACACCTATTCGATGCGCTCCAAGGAAAACGCGCACGACTACCGCTACTTCCCCGATCCCGACCTCATGCCCGTGAAGCTCGACGCGGAATGGCTCGCGCGCCTCAAGGCGGATCTGCCCGAAAAGCCCTTCGACCGCCAGCGCCGCTACATGGCGGACTTCGCGCTGCCCTACACCGTCACTTCCGTGCTCGTGCCCGACCGCGCGCTGTGCGAATTTTTCGAAAAATCCGTCGCCGCGTTCCCGAAGGCGCCGCAGCACACCGCGAACCTCATCGTGAACGAAATCCTGCGCGAAATCGCCGCCGCGGGAACGGACGCGACCATCGCCGACAGCCGGATTTCCCCCGAGGCGCTCGCCGGGCTCGTCGAAGCCGTCGAAGCGGGAACGATCTCCAAGCAGCAGGCGAAGGACGTGTTCGCGGAAATGTGGGCGGGCGGAAAATCCGCCGCGGAAATCATCAAGGAAAAAGGCCTCGCGCAGAGCTCCGACTCCGGCGAGCTCGAAGCGATGATCTCCGGCGTGCTCGCCGACCCGAAGAACGCCGACGCCGTCGCCTCCTTCAAAAACGGGAACGACCGCGTCATCAACGTGCTCAAAGGCCAGGTGATGAAGGCGTCGCGCGGCAAGGCGAATCCCGCGAAGGTGGACGAAATCATGCGCCGCCTCCTCGCGTGAGCGGAACGCCTCCCGGGCGCCTCCGGCGGGAACGCCCCCTGTCCCTCGGTTTCCAATACCGGGGGGTAAACGCCACACAGCCCTTTATTCATCGCATTTCAGCAAACAAATAAATATAAGTTTGATTTCAACGCGAAGAACGCGAAGATTTCGACCGCGAAGTCAGCGGAAGTCAAAGAAGGTTCTTTAACCACGAATCGACACGAATTTTCACGAATTTCG
The DNA here is from genome assembly GCA_004558035.1 of Opitutia bacterium. Taxonomy (GTDB): domain Bacteria; phylum Verrucomicrobiota; class Verrucomicrobiia; order Opitutales; family UBA953; genus Spyradosoma. The sequence goes on along the minus strand of SFEJ01000003.1, from coordinate 110,472 downwards.
GACGACGTTCCCGTGAAAACCGCGTCATTTCTCTAAAAATCTTTGCGCCTTGGCGCCTTTGCGGGAAGAATTTCCGTGCTTTTCCGTGTTTTCCGTGGTCGAAAATTCAGACTTGCCCCGGTATTGGAAACCGGGGATAATACGCCCAACATTAATCCCTAAAAAGAGCTTATGAAAAACATCATCGCAATCACCACACTCCTCGCCGCGGGAACGGCTCTCGCCAACGCGGAAACAGCCATCGTCGCAGAAAACTTTTTCGGAACATCCAATCAGACCGCGACTCTCAAAACTGATATTTTTAACGACAAATGGAAGTCTTCGGAGACGAGTGGCAATGTTTTTAGCGAAACGGAATCTTGGTTCGGACCTGTTTGGAACTATGGATTGAAGCCGGGCGTAGGTGATAGTCTGTCTTCGGGGGTGTTGTATTACAACAATAATTCAGAGCAAGCTCCACAACCTGGTAATGAACCTTCGATTACATATGATGCTCAGTCGGGTTTGGCATCCATCGGCGGTATTATGGCGACAAGCAAAGGAGAAACAGTCGCCGTGTTTTGGAATGAGATTACGACGGCGCAGCTTTCTTCTGTAACGGATTTGCAGCTGAATTTTACGAGTGTAGATCCTTCTTTTGATGTTGCTGTTTTTTATCTCGAGGACGGGTCTTCGAAACCTTCCGATGTGAAGCGGCTTGCGTTGGAAAACGTTACGACCGCTTCTTCACAAACGTTGAGCCTCGACGTCTCTCAAATCGCGAAAACGGATGATGGAGCGCTTAAGGGTGGAAAATTTGTCTTGGCCATGAGAAATACTGGTACCACTTGGATAAACGGAAAAATGAACAATCTTTCCTGGACGGGAACAGCCATTCCCGAGCCGTCGGCGTTCGGGCTGTTGGCGGGCTTGGGCGCGCTCGCGCTGGCGGCGGCGCGTCGTCGGCGTTCCCGCAAGTGAGCGGAGGCGATTTTCCCGTTCTCTGAAAGTTCACGTTCCCGCGAGGCGGTCTTCCCGAGCGCGGGAACGTGATTTTTTTAACCCCTCGTTTCTTTTCCCCATGTTCGAATTTTCCCGAAAAATTTTTCTCTTCGCCCTTCTTGCCGTTCCCGCGGCGGCGTTCGGCACGGACCGGCAACTCGTCTTCAGCGACGAGTTCGACGGCGATTCGCTTGACGGCTCGACGTGGACGCGCATCGACGCGGGAACGCCCGAGTGGCGCAGATACATGGACGCGACGAGCTCGGACCTGGTCGAGTTCCGCGACGGCTGCATCGTGCTGAAGGGCACGAAGGACACGGCGGACGCGAGCGCCACGGATTACCGCGAGGCGGGGATTTATTCGCTGAACAAGTTCAGCTTCCGCTACGGCAAGGTGGAGATCCGCGCGCGCTTCGACTGCGTGCAGGGCGTGTGGCCCGCGCTCTGGATGATGCCGCAGAACGGCAATACCTGGCCGAGCTCCGGCGAAATCGACATCATGGAGCACTTGAACTATCAGGGCAACGTTTATCAGACGCTCCATTTCAGCAATCCGGACGGAAGCAACGGCAGCGCGGGAACGCATCCGAAGATCGACAAGACCGTCTTCAACACCTACGGAATCGAGTGGGAGGAGAACGTCATCCGCTTCCTCATCAACGACGTCGTCACGGCAACCTACACGCCGGAGAACACGACGTCGGCGTGGCCGTTCAACGACAAGGAGTTTTATCTGATTCTGAGCATGCAGATCGGCGGGAACTGGGTGGAGAACACCGGCGAAAACCGCGGAATCGACGCGGCGAAGCTCTACGCCTCCGGCGCGAAAATGGAGATCGACTACGTGCGCGTGTGGCAGGACACGCCTTCCGTTCCCGAGCCGTCGGCGTTCGGGCTGTTCGCGGGAATGTCCGCTCTGGCGCTGGTCGCCGCGCGGCGGAAGCGGAAAGCGCGCTGAAAATTTTCGGTCGCGCCCGCGGAGGCGTTCGTCGAAAATGCGCGCATGGTTTTCGGAAAAATTCACGGCGGATCCGCGCGCCGGAAGAAAAGGCGCCGCGTCGCGCTCGCCGCGGGAACGCTCGCTTTGTGCTTTATCGCGGCGCTCGGAATCGATTATTCTTTGAACATGTCCACTTCAGCCCCGGTGCAATTTTTCGACCGCGAAAGCGGCCGCCTCGAAACGGAAGCCATCTTCGGCGAAAAGCCGCTGCGTTGGGTTTACGAAACGCATCTCGGGCAGATCGCGCTCTGGGCGCTGATTCGCCGCGCGGCGTTTTCCGAAATCTACGGCGTCGTGATGAGCCGCCCCGCGAGCCGCGAAAAAATCGCGCCCTTCTGCGAACGCTTCGGCGTGAACGTCGAGGAATCCGCCGTTCCCGTGACGGAATTCGCGTCGTTCAACGACTTTTTCTCGCGCAGGCTCAAGCCCGGCGCGCGCCCCGTCGTGCCCGCGGAAGACGTCGCGACGCTTCCCGCCGACGGCCGCCATCTCGCGTTCCCGAAAATCTCCGCCGCGACGCGTTTCTACGCGAAGGGACAGCGTTTCGATCTGGAAAAATTTCTCGGCGACGCCGCGCTCGCGGCGCGCTACGCGGACGGCGCGATGGTCTGTTCCCGCCTCTGCCCGACGGATTACCACCGCTTTCACTTTCCCGTCGCGGGAACGCCGGCGGCGCCGCGCGTCGTCAACGGCGCGCTGTATTCGGTGAACCCGATCGCGCTCTCGAAAAACCTCGCCTACCTGTGGGAAAACAAGCGCGTCGTCGTCGAAATCGATTCGCCGCGCTTCGGCAAAGTGCTGCAGGTGCTCGTCGGCGCGACGAACGTCGGGACGATCGTGCCGACCTACGCGGCGGGAACGCCGGCGGAAAAAGGCGCGGAGCTCGGCTATTTCCGCTTCGGCGGCTCGTTCATCGCGACGATTTTCGAGCCGGGGAAAATCCGCCTCGCGGACGATCTGTGCGCGAACTCCGCGCAGGGCGTCGAGACCTTCGCGAAAATGGGCACGGAGCTGGGAAAAGCGGCGGCGGAACGGAAGTGACGAAGTTATGAGGTTATGAAGTCCGGAAGTTCATTGCCTTCGGCTTCGCCGAAAAGAGTTTAAGCTTTTAAACTCTTAAGCTTCTGAACTTTCGATCTTCCCCTCAGCTCTTCGACAGAAAATACCCGCGCTGCCTGTCCGAAATCGGCATGCCGAGCAGCTCCATCATCGCGAGAAAATCTTCCCAGACGAGGCGCTTGGAACGCGCCGTGCCGTTGCGCAGCAGGTAGGACGGATGGTAGGTCGGAATCACGGGAACGCCGTGAAAATCGAAACGCCTGCCGCGGATCGCGCCCATTTTGCGGTCGGGATCGTTGCCGAGCAGCCCGTTGACCGCCGTCAGCCCGAGCGCGACGATCACGCGCGGACGGATGATCTCGATCTGCGCGACGACGTAGGGCAGGCAGTACGCCATTTCTTCGGGCGTCGGCGGACGATTGCCGACGAGCGTCGGCAGCTCCGGCCGCCACTTCATGATGTTGCCGATGTAAACGCGTTCCCGCGAAAGCCCCGTCGCGGCGATGATCTTGTCGAGCAGCTGCCCCGCGGGGCCGACGAACGGCTCGCCGCGCGTCTCTTCTTCCGCGCCGGGAGCTTCGCCGCAGAAAAACACCGGCGAATCCGGATCGCCGACGCCGAACACGAGATGCTTGCCGCGATGCAGATGCTTGTTGCAGACGGCGTCGGCGCGCATCTGCTCGGCGACGGCGGCGAGTTTTTCCGCCTTCGTCCCGGATTCGGGAACGGCGATTTTCGGCGGCGGCGGGAATGCGGGCGCGGCGGGTTTCGGCGCGGGGCGTTCTTCGAAAACCGGCGCGGAAGGCGCCGCGGAAACGCGTTCGCGGGCAGGAAACGACGGGCGCGGCGCGGCGGCTTCGGGAACGGGCGCGGCGCGGCGCGGGGCCGCCTTCGGCGCGGGCGCAGGCGCGGGAACGTCCGCGCCCTTCAGCGCGACCTCCCGCAGCGCCGCGAGCGACGCGTCGTCCACGGCGACGCGCTCCACGCCTTCTTCCTTGAGGGCGAGGAGCGTGTCGAGCAGCACTTCGAGCGCGTCGCGCATTTTTCAGAATCCGGGCTCACTCCATGCCGGGGACGAAACGCAGCGTTTCGCCGTCCGTCAGGTCGAGCGAGCGGTAATAGCAGCCGCGGCGCGGCAGACCGTCCTTGCCCTTCGTGTGGCACGCGCCCTTGCCGGCGGGACGCACGAGGTAGAGCAGCGAATTCTGCTCGCAGTTCACGCGCACCTCGACGAGCTTCAGGTAGTCGCCGGACGTCTTACCCTTGAGCCAGAGCTCGTTGCGCGAGGTGCTCCAGAACGTCGCCATGCCTTCCTTCAACGCGGTTTCGAGCGCGAGCTTGTTCGCGTAGGCGACGATCAGCACTTCCTTCGTGTCCGCGTCCTGAGCGACGACGGGAACGACGTCGGATTCGCATTGCGCGACGGCTTTGCGCAGTTTCGTGAAGTCGAAATTCAGCTTCAGACCCTCTTCGATTTCTTTACTCATAGATGGACGCCATTCTGCCCCCGCTCCCGCGGGAACGCGAGTTCAAAGAAAACCGCCCCCGCGGAAACCTGAAAACGAACAGTGATTTCGGGGATTTTAAGGGATTCGATTCAGCCCCGCGAAGCGCCCCGCCGGAGAACGGCGGCAGGAATACTTTCGTTCTCAAAAGGTGCGTTCCCGCATGAAATGCGGCACAAAAATAACCCCATGCGGCGCAAGCCGCTTGGGGCAGTCGCCCGAAAAAACGCGCGCTTGAAAAGCGCAACTGCCCCGCGGGAACGGCGCGTCGCGAAAACGCCGGACGCTCCGGGCGATTGCGCCTTTCAGGCGCGGCGCGTGCGCGGTGCTTTCCCCAAGCGCGCGCTTCGCCGCGCGCATGGGGTTACGCTTGTTTCGCCCCGCCGGGGCGGAATTGATCGGCGTGAAATATGCGCCCGCCGCCCGGACGAAGACGGGAATGCCTTCGCCCTCAATCCGCGTTCCCGCGGGGAATTTCGCGCTTTACGCGGGGAGCGGCAAAGAGTGAAATGTCTCCTTACATTTTTCCGTCATGACATCCTCAGAAATCCGCCAGTCCTTTCTTGATTTCTTCAAATCGAAGGAGCACAAGATCGTGCCTTCGTCCAGCCTGCTGCCGGACTCGCCGAACCTGCTTTTCACGAACGCGGGAATGAACCAGTTCGTGCCGATCTTCCTCGGGCAGATTCCGTGCCCGTACCCGACGCACCGCGCCGCCGACACGCAGAAGTGCATCCGCGCGGGCGGCAAGCACAACGACCTCGAGGACGTCGGCATGGACACGTATCACCACACGTTCTTCGAGATGCTCGGCAACTGGTCCTACGGCGACTACTTCAAGAAGGAGGCGATTTCGTGGGCGTGGGAGCTCATCACCGAAGTCTGGAAATTCCCGAAGGAGCGCCTCTACGCGACCGTCTATTGCCCGGACAAGTCCAAGGGCGATCCCGCCGCGTTCGACCAGGAGGCGTACGACGCGTGGGAAAAACTTTTCGTCGCCGCCGGGCTCGACCCGAAGGTGCACATCGTCAACGGCAACAAGAAGGACAATTTCTGGATGATGGGCGACACGGGGCCGTGCGGTCCGTGCTCGGAAATCCACATGGACCTCACGCCGGACGGCGACACCGCGGGCGTGCTCGTCAACAAGGGCTCGCCGCAGTGCATCGAGATCTGGAACCTCGTCTTCATGGAGTTCAACGCGAATCCCGACGGCACGTTCTCGCCGCTTCCCGCGAAGAACGTCGACACCGGCATGGGCTTCGAGCGCGCGACGAGCATCATTCAGTGCACGAAGAACTTCACCGACTTCACGGGCGTCATCTCCAACTACGAGACGGACGTCTTCGCGCCGATCTTCCGTGAAATCGAAAAGCTTTCCGGCAGGAAATACGGCTCCACGCTGCCCGCCGCGGGAACGCAGGGCGCGACCGAGCAGGAGAAGACCGACGTCGCCTTCCGCGTCATCGCCGACCACATCCGCACGCTTTCCTTCGCCGTCGCCGACGGCATCGCGCCCGGCAACAGCGACCGCAACTACGTCCTGCGCCGCATTCTGCGCCGCGCCGTCCGCTACGGGCGCACGCTCGGCTTCAGGGAGCCGTTCTTCTACAAGCTCGTGGACGTGCTCGCGGAGACGATGGGCGACGTGTTCCCCGAAATCCGTTCCCGCCGCGACGCCGTGCGCGACACGATCCGCGTCGAGGAGGAGGCCTTCAACAAGACGCTCGACGCCGGGCTGACGATTTTCGAGGAAATCATCGCCCTGAAGAACGCCGCGAAAAATCTCCGCGCGCGCGTCGTCGACGCCATGCGCCTTTCCGAAGAAGCGCTGAAGGACGGGAACGCCGCGCTCGCGCAGATCGCCGACCACCTCGTCGCCGTCATCGCGAAGAGCATCGTCAAGTTCGAGACGCCCGTGAACACCGACCTCGCGCGCCGCATCTTCACGCGCTCCGACACGAAGGCGCTCTACACGACCGCGCACGCGCTCGTCGCCGCGCCCGAGGACAAGGACGCGCTCGCGAACTTCCGCGGCACGCTCGCCAACTTCCTCACCGTGAGCGCCGAGCTCGCCGAAGTCTTCAACGGCGAGGCCGCCTTCCTGCTTTACGACACCTACGGGTTCCCGCTCGACCTCACCGACCTCATGGCGCGCGAACGCGGTTATTCCGTGGACGAAAAGGCGTTCGAAGCCCTGATGACCGAACAGCGCGAACGCGCCCGCGCCGCGCAGAAAAAGCAGATCGTCACCCTTTCCGAAATCGAGACCAAGGACGCGACGCAGTTCCTCGGCTACGAGACGCTTTCCGCCGAGGCGACGATTCTCGAAATCGTGGACAGCAAGGGCAAGCTCGCCGTCGTGCTCGACCGCACGCCCTGCTACGCCGAAATGGGCGGCCAGGTCGGCGACACGGGAACGCTCTCCGCGCGCGGCCGCGCCTGGAAGATCGCCAACACGCAGAAGAGCGGGAACGTCTTCCTGCACTTCGTCGAGGGCGACGAACCGCCGCCCGTCGGCGCCAAGGCGACCGTCGTCGTGGACGAAAAACGCCGCCGCGCCATCGAGCGCAACCACACCGCGACGCACCTGCTGCACTACGCGCTGCACAGCGTCGTCGGCAAGGACGTTTCGCAGAAGGGCTCCTTCGTCTCCGACGAAAAACTGACCTTCGACTTCAACTCCGCGGCGCTCACGCCCGCGCAGGTCGCCGAGGTCGAGCGCACCGTCAACGAGCTCGTGCTCGCCGACAACGTCGTCTCGTGGACGGAAATTCCGCACGAGCAGGCGAAGGAGAACGCGAACATCATGCAGTTCTTCGGCGACAAGTACGGCGACGTCGTCCGCGTCATTCAGGTCGGCGGGAACGCGCGCGCGCTCGACGGCTATTCGATGGAGCTCTGCGGCGGGACGCACGTCCGCGCCACGGGCGAGCTCGGGCAGTTCCGCATCGTCGCCGAAGGCGCGATCGCCGCGGGCGTGCGCCGCATCGAGGCGCTCACCGGCATGGCGGCCTACGTGCACGGCGTCGCGGAAACGCAGACGCTGAAGAGACTTTCCGAAAAGACGAAGACGCCGGTCGCCGACCTGCAGAAGAAATTCGAGACGCTCGCGGAAGAAAAGTCCGCGCTCGAAAAGCAGCTCGCCGCCGTGCGCCAGAAAGAGCTCGCGCAGCTCGCGAACACGCTCGCGGAAACGGCGAAGGACGCCGGAGCGACGCGGCGCGTGGCGGCGGTCGTTCCCGCGGCGGGAACGCCGAACGACCTGCGCGAAATCGCTTCGCAGCTCATGAAGAAGTTGGGCGAAAACGGCGTCGTCGTGCTCGGCGCGGCGTTCGGCGCGGACAGGGTCTCCGTCGTCGCGGCGTGCGCTCCCGGCGCGGTCAAGGCGGGAACGGCGGCGGGCAAGCTCGTCTCCGAACTCTGCGGCAAGCTCGGCGGCAAGGGCGGCGGCAAGCCGGACTTCGCGATGGGCGGCGGCAAAGACGCCGCGAAGCTCGCCGAGGTCTTCGCCGCGCTCTGAGAGCAGACGTTTTCGAGGAAGCGGCAGGAATGCCGCTTCTCCCCTAAAATTTTTTCAGGGTTTCGGAGCCCAGGCCTTGGCGGGATCGTAGGCGATTTCGGAGATCTCGCCCGCGGGCGCGAAATCGCCGCCGACGGGGCCGACGAACGCGCCGTTCGCGCATTTGTCCGCGGCGTCCGCGTTCCCGCGCAGCGCCTCGCCGATCAGCACGTCGTCGAGCCACACGTAGAAGCCGCCCGCCGCGCCGTTTTTGCGTTCGGCGATCCAGGCGACGCGCAGCGTCTTTTTGCCCTTGGTCATGAACTTGTCCTTGTAGGCGTCGTTCGTCTGACCGTAGAGCAGATTCGCGGGCGCGACGCCGCCCCAGAAGACGCCGCTTTCGCCGACGCAGAGCAAGCCGGTCTCGCCGCCGCCGTTCCCGACGAGCACGCCGAGCACGTTTTTCGCCGGCTTCTTCGACGCGTTCAGCTTCACCGTCAGCGCGAGCGTGAATTCGTGCGCGGCGCCGTTTTTCGCGCCCTTCCACTCGACGCGGCGTTCGGCGGAAGCCTTGCCGGGCGTCGCGCGCGCGGGCAGTTCGGCGTTCCCGCGGCGGGCGAGCCCGGCGTTGCGCTGGTCGAGCCCGAGCGCGCGCGCCATGTTCGCGGCGACGACGCGCTCGCCCTGCGCCTTCGGGTGGAGATTGTCGTAGGTGTGCGCGACGGGATCGAAGCCCGCCGTGACGTCGTGATAAAACACTTTCGATTTTTTGGAATTCCACGCGCCGGACTCGACGTCGCGCTTCAGCATCGCGTCGTATTCCGCGACCGCCGCGCGCGGCGAACGCCCGCTGCCCCACGACGCCTGCCCCGACGGGAGCACGGAAAACACGTGAACCGTGACGCCGCGCGGGGATTTTTCCTGAATCGTGCGGACGACGTTCTTCGCGTTCGCGAGCACCGTTTCCGCCGAGTACTGCGGCTTGCCGCCGTTCCCGCGCGAGAGGTCGTTCACGCCCATGAGCAGCGTCGCCGTCTTCGGCGCGCGGCCGTATTTCGACATCCACGCCGCGAGCCCGCCCGTGTTCTGTCCGGTGTTGGGGCGTTTGCCCTGCGCTTCGCCGCTGACGACCCACGCGACGTCCCAGCCGAAATGGCCTTCGTTCGTGTTGTCGAATTTTTTGCCGAGATAATCGGGCGCGAGCGGCGACGTCGTCGAGCCGCCCTGAAAGATCTTCATCGAGCCCAAAGGCGAATACGCGACGCCGGAATCGACGCAATGCTTCCACAGCGCGTAGCGATAGGAGACGGCGTTTCTGCCGTCCGCCTGCGTGATGGAGTCGCCGACGAAAAGGATGTCGCCGAGGTTCGCGGGCGCATCCGCCGCCGCGGACGCGGGAACGCCGCCGAGCGCCGCCGCCGCGAGCGCGAACGCTCCCGCGAGCAGGGATTTTCCTTTTGTTCCGAATGGGGCTCCTGAGAATTTCATGCGGAGAATTTTCGTTCCGCCGCGCCGAGGCGCAAGCGTTTTTTGGAAAAGGTCTCTAAGCGTTTTCTTCCCATTCGGCGGGATCGAGCGCGTAGATTTCCGCGAGCGCGGCGTAAACTTCCGGATGCGCGCGGCGCAGTTCCCGCGGCGTGCCGAAGAACGCCTCCGTGCTCACGGCGAAAAATTCCGCGGGATCGTCCGCGCCGTAATCGTCCAGAATCGACGCGGCGTCGCGCGCGCGCAGACGCGCCATCTCCCTGTCGAAAAGCGCTTCCCAGGCGCGGACGCGTTCCCGCGGGAAGAAGAGCGGCTCCGTGTCCGCGAACTGGTGCGCAAACTCGTGCACAACGACGTTCTGCGCGTTTCCGCTGTAGGCGGCGTCGCGCAGCAGGCGCTCGTGCGAAAGAATCACGACGCCGTGCGCGGCGCGGGATTCGCCGTCGTTGCGCGGCGCCTCGTCGGAGACGGGAACGCGGAGGGCGTCGGCGTCGTCCGCGCTCGCGGGCGCGGTTTCCGTCGGATCTTCCAGGCGGAAGGACGTCGGGTAAATCAGCACGGAGCGCAGCGCGCGCCAGGCGGGAACGTCCCGGCCGAGCGCGAGAAACGAGGCGTTCGCGGCGACGACGACGGCGGTCTTCGTCGAAATTTCCGCGAGCCCGCCGCAGGGCTCGAAAGTCTTGTCCAGGAGAAATTCCTTCACGCGGCGGGCGTAGCGCGGGCGCAGTTCCCGCGGGATGCGTGCCGCGAGCGGCACTTCGCGGCGAATGATCTTCGCCCACTCGCGCGGGAACGGCGCGTTCAGAAAACGTTCCCGCCGCGCGTGCGCGCGCTGCGCGGAAACGCCGAGCCAAAGCAGACCCGCCGCGAAAAGCGCCGCCGCGACCGTGAAGAAAACCATGCGCGCATCTTAGCCGCGCGGACGAAAGAATGTCAAAGGAACGCGGCGCGCGTTCCCGCCGTTTTTTCTTGATATTTCGGCGGGAATACCGGACTGCCGAGAGCGTTCAATTTAAAAAGCTCTTTCAAGATGCTCTGTCAGGCATAGTCTCGAAAGAGTGCGGCGGAAAGTTCCTCGACTTCCCGCCGCTTTTTCTTGATTTTTCGTCGAGAATGCCGGACTATCGGGAGCGTTCAATTTAAAAAGCTCTTTCAGTTTCATGTTGTCTAGGCATAGACTCGAAAGAGTGCGGCGGGAAGCTTCGTGGCTTCCCGCCGCTTTTTTCGCCGCACGCGGAAAACGCCCGCCGCCCTTTCGGACGACGGACTCGGGCGGGCTACAACAGCCAACGGCAGAGCGTTTCGATTATTTCGAGAAGCCCCGAAACAATGGTTACTATCGCCGCCGCGATTATCACGGCACGCCCTATATTATGCTGTCTAGGCATAGAGCCTTTTCCGCGCGGGAAAGTTTTGAAAGAGCGCGCTCGAAAACATATGTGTTCCCGAGAACGCAAGACAAGGGAATAAAATCTTTTTCGCGACGGGCGCGAAAGCTTTCGGGACGCGCCGCTTTTCCAAAAAACGCTTGCGCCGGGGCGCGCGCCAAAGAAAATCCCTTTTCATGAAGTCCGAGAAAAAATCGTCCCCGGCGGGAACGCCGCGCGCGTTCAACGTCATGGCGAAGCCCGTCGGCGCGCTGTGCAATCTCAACTGCACGTACTGCTACTATCTCGAAAAGCACAGGCTTTACGCCGACGAAAAAATGCCGCGCATGAGCGACGAGGTGCTCGAACGCTTCATCCGCGAGTACATCGCCGCGCAGGACGTTCCCGAGGTGCAGTTCGTGTGGCAGGGCGGCGAGCCGACGCTTCTCGGCATCGATTTCTTCAGAAAAGTTCTGTCGTTGGAAAAAAAATACGCCGACGGCAAAAAGATCGAGAACGCGCTGCAGACCAACGGCACGCTGCTCAACGACGAATGGGCGGCGTTTCTCGCCGACAACGCGTTCCTCGTCGGGCTCAGTCTGGACGGCCCGCGCGAGCTGCACGACGCGCGGCGCACGCTGCGCTCGGGCGCGCCGTCGTTCGACCTCGTGATGAACGGGCTCGCGTGTCTCAAGCGCCGCGGCGCGGAGTTCAACACGCTGACGGTCGTCGGCGAACACAACGTGCACCGCGCGCTCGACGTGTACGAATTTCTGCGCGAAGTCGGCTCGGGCTTCATTCAGTTCATTCCGCTCGTGGAGCGCCCGGCGACGGCGGCGGACGCGCCGATGCGCTTCGCGGGGCCGCCGGACCTCGCCGCGGGAACGCTCGGCGACGCGCTCGTCACGCCCTGGTCGGTGAAGCCCGAGGACTACGGCGATTTCCTCTGCCGAATCTACGACGTATGGGTGCGCCGCGACGTGGGGCGGACGTTCGTGCAGCTCTTCGACGTCGCGCTGTGCGCCTGGGCGGGCGTTCCCGCGCCGCTGTGCGTGTTCCGCGAAAAATGCGGGAGCGCGCTCGCGATCGAGCACGACGGCGACGTCTATTCCTGCGACCACTTCGTCTATCCGAAATTCCGTCTCGGGAACGTGCTGCGCGACCCGCTCGCGCGCCTCGCGGACGCTCCCGCGCAGAAGCGTTTCGGCGAGCTGAAGGCGTCGGCGCTCCCGCGCACGTGCCGCAAGTGCGGCGTGCGCTTCGCCTGCAACGGCGAGTGCCCGAAGCACCGTTTTCTGCACGCGCCGGACGGCGAGCCCGGGCTGAACTACTTCTGCGCCGCCTACAAGAAATTCTTCACGCACGCCGCGCCGACGATGAGCCGCATGAAGGCGCTTCTCGAACAGGAGCGCGCTCCCGCCGAAATCATGCGCGAACTCGCGTGAGAAGCGCGGGGAAAACGCCTCAGTCGCGGCGGGCTTCCACGCGCAGGAAATTCCACGTGGCGGCGACGCGGCCGTTCCCGCAGGAGAACTTTTCCGCGTATTCGCGCAGCACGCGCCGCAGCGTTCCCGCGGGAACGTGGCGCGAATCGTCCGTCGTCCCCGTGTCGCGCAGCGTCTTGAGCAGCTGCGCCGCGTCCGCGTATTCCGCCGTTTCCGAGCCCGTCTCGGCGCGCAGCACCTCGAAGCCCGCCGCGTGAAACGCGTCAAGCCACTCGCCGACCGAACGCCACGCGAGCGGCAGGTTCTCCGCGGGAACGAGCGAATAAAGCTCGCACAGCGACGGCGCGACGAAGAAGCCATGGAGCATCTTTCCGCCCGGTCGCAGCGCCGCGCGGAACGCGCGCAGCGTCTTTTCCGGCGTCGGCATCCACTGCAGCAGGCTCGACGAATAAAGCCGGTCGCACACGTTCTCGGGCAGATTCCAGCTGTCGTGAATCGCCCAGTCCGCCTGCGGGCACGCGATTCTGCCGCGCGCGACCATCTCCGGCGCGAGGTCCGTCGCGAGCACGCGATAGCCGTGCGCGACGAGTTCCCGCGTGAAGAATCCCGTCCCGGAACCGAGCTCCCACATCCTCACGGAATCGTCGAGCCCGCGTTCGATCCACTCGCCGAGCCATTTCGCCGCGCGACGCTGCACGGCGGCGTTCTCGGCGTAAGTCGCCGCGCGCCGATTGAAGTTCGGATGGCTCGCTCGTTCGTTCATCAGAAAAAATGCGGAGCGGCGATTTTCGTTTTTCGCGCCCGGGAACGCAAGCCGAACCGAAGGACGGGACGCGTTCACGCCTTCGCGGCGGCGCGGGCTGCGGCGCGGCGCGCCTCTTCCGTGAGCAGGATCTTGCGCATGCGCAGGAAGTGCGGCGTGACTTCGACGAGCTCGTCGTCCGCGATGTATTCGAGCGCCTGTTCGAGCGAGAGCTTCACGGCGGGAGCGATCTTCATCTTGCGGTCGCTGCCGGCGGCGCGCATGTTCGTCAGCTCCTTGCCCTTCTGCAGATTGACGGGCAGGTCGTTGTCCTTGCAGTGTTCGCCGACGACCATGCCCTCGTAGGTCTCCTCGCCGGGATCGATGAAGAACGTGCCGCGCAGCTGCAGCGCGTCGATCGCGTAGGCGACCGCCTTGCCCTGCCCGAGCGAGACCATCGAGCCGTTCACGCGCGCGGGAATGTCGCCCTTGAAAGGCGCGTAGCGGTCGAAGCGGTGCGCGACGATCGCCTCGCCCGCGCTCGCCGTGAGGATTTTCGAGCGCAGCCCGATGAGCCCGCGCGTGGGAATCTCGAATTCGATGAGCTGGCGCTTGCCGCGCGTCTCCATGTGACGCATCTCGCCGCGGCGCTGGCCGACGAGCGTGATGACGTTCCCGGAAAATTCCTCCGGCACGTCGATCGTGAGCGTCTCCATCGGGTCGTGCAGTACGCCGTCCACGAGCTTCGTGATGACCTTCGGGCGCGAGACTGCGAGCTCGAATCCCTCGCGCCGCATCGTCTCGATGAGAATCGCCAGGTGCAGCACGCCGCGCCCGGAGACTTCGAACATCTCGCCGCCGTTCCCCGCCTCCTTCACGCGCAGAGCCACGTCGCTCTGCGCCTCCTTCAGCAGGCGGTTGCGGATGTGGCGCGCCGTGACGAACTTGCCGTCGCGGCCGAAAAAGGGCGAATCGTTCACGCGGAAGACCATCGAGACCGTCGGCTCGTCGATCGCGATCGGCGGGAGCATCTCCGGCGATTCCGCGTCGCAGAGCGTGTCCGAGACGTAGATGTCCTCGATGCCGACGACGCCGCAGATGTCGCCGCATTCGACGGCGTCGCAGTCCTTGCGGTCGAGCCCCTCGAAGGTGAACAGGCTCTTGATCTGACCGCCGCGGCGGTTCCCGTCGCGGTCGAGCACGGCGACGGCGGCGTTCGCGCGGATCGTCCCGCGCGCCACGCGCCCGATGCCGATGCGCCCGACGTAGTCCGAATAGTCCAGCGTCGCGACCTGCATCTGCATCGGGCCTTCGACGAACTTCGGCGCGGGAATGTGCTCCAGCACGGCGTCGAGCAGCGGCACGATTGACGTGCGCGGCTCGTGCTCGAGATCGCGCACGCACCAGCCGTCGCGCCCGCTCGCGTAGAGCAGCGGGAAGTCGAGCTGGTCCTCGTTCGCGTCGAGCTCGCAGAAAAGATCGAAGACGGCGTTCACGACCTCCGTCGGGCGCGCGTCGGGCTTGTCGATCTTGTTGATGAGGACGATGGGCTTCTTGCCGAGACGCAGCGCCTTTTCGAGCACGAAGCGCGTCTGCGGCATCGGCCCCTCCGCCGCATCCACGAGCAGAATCACGCCGTCGGTCAGATTGAGCACGCGCTCGACCTGCCCGCCGAAGTCGCTGTGCCCGGGCGTGTCGATGACGTTGATCTTCACGCCGCGGTACTGCACGGAAATGTTTTTGGAAAGAATCGTGATGCCGCGTTCCCGCTCCAGATCGTTGCTGTCGAGAAAGCACTCGTGCATCTCCTGATTGTCGCGGAACATTTTCGCCTGCTGAATGATCTTGTCCACGAGCGTGGTCTTGCCGTGGTCGACGTGCGCGATGATTGCGATGTTTCTGATGTCCTTCATGCTGAAAAAATCGGGCGGAAAGCATTTCACTTCGCCGCCCCGAACGCAAAGGATTTTTGCGGCGGGCGGGCGCGCCGCGAGGTGATGAAGTGATGAAGGTTATGAGGTTATGGAAGTTCATTGCGTTCGGCTTTGCCGAAAGGATTTTCGAAAAACTCTTCGCGGGGCGCGGAAAGCGCCGCGGGAACGTAATTGTTTTTCGATTACGTGATAGCGGCGGCGGAAGGGCGGAAAGGCGGGAACGCGCGCGGGCGAATTTTTCGCGGATTCAGCAAACGTTCTTGCGTTTGCGCGGGAAGGCGTTTTAATTCGCGGATGTAGCCCGAGAATGCGGTCGCTACCTGAAACAAAATTTTACAGCTCACTCAGTCAAAAAAACCTCATGGCAAAAAAAAGTTCCCTGAAGTCCGGCTCCAAATCGGTCAAATTCGTTTATGAATTCGGCAAAAAGACCGACGGCGCGGCGACGATGAAAAATCTTCTCGGCGGGAAAGGCGCCAACCTCGCGGAAATGGCCCGCATCGGTCTGCCCGTTCCTCCGGGCTTCACGATCAGCACGGAAGTCTGCACGTATTACTACGAGAACGGCAAGACGTATCCGGCGACGCTGATGGACGACGTGCGCAAGGCCGTCGGCAACATCGAGAAGCAGCTCGGCAAGAAGTTCGGCGACGCGACGGCGTTCCCGCTGCTGGTCGCGGTGCGCTCCGGCGCGCGCGAATCGATGCCGGGCATGATGGACACGATTCTCAACCTCGGTCTCAACGACGACACGGTTCAGGCGCTCGCGCGCGTCACGAACAACGAGCGCTTCGCGTGGGACTGCTACCGCCGCTTCATCCAGATGTACGGCGACGTCGTGCTCGGCGTGCAGAAGCGCCCGGGCGAGGACCACGAACCTTTCGAGCAGGTCATCGAATCCGTCAAGACGGACATGCTCGGCAATCCCGCCGCGAGCGACACGGAGCTGGGCGCTCCGGAGCTGCGCGAGCTCGTCGTGCGCTTCAAGGCGCTGATTCTGGAGCGCACGGGTTCGGCGTTCCCGACGGATCCGTGGGTGCAGCTCGAAGGCGCGATCGGCGCCGTCTTCGGTTCGTGGATGAACGACCGCGCGATCGTCTATCGCCAGAAATATCACATTCCTTCGGACTGGGGCACGGCGGTCAACGTGCAGTCGATGGTCTTCGGAAACACGGGCGACAAATCGGGCTCCGGCGTGGCGTTCACGCGCGACCCGGCGAGCGGCGAGAAGGTCTTCTACGGCGAATTTCTGATGAACGCGCAGGGCGAGGACGTCGTCGCGGGCGTGCGCACGCCCGCTCCCGTGGCGGCGCTCAAGAGCGTCATGCCTTCCGCGCACGCGCAGCTGCTTTCCATCTGCAGGACGCTTGAAAATCATTTCCGCGACATGCAGGACTTCGAGTTCACGATCGAGGACTCCAAGGTCTTCATGCTGCAGACGCGCAACGGCAAGCGCACCGGGCTCGCGGCGATCCGCATCGCGTGCGAGATGGAGCGCGAGGGGCTCATCGACTGGAAGACGGCCGTGCGCCGCGTTCCCGCCGACCAGCTCGACCAGGCGCTCGCGCCCGTGTTCGACCGCGCCGCGCTGAAGGGCGCCCGCGCGGTCGCGAAGGGGCTTCCCGCGGGACCGGGCGCCGCGTCGGGACGCATTTACTTCAACGCCGAGCGCGCCGAAGCCGCCGCGAAGGAAGGGCAGAAGGTGCTGCTCGTCCGCCTCGAAACCTCGCCGGAGGACCTGCGCGGCATGATCGCCGCCGAGGGCATCCTCACCGCGCGCGGAGGCGTCTCCTCGCACGCGGCGCTGGTCGCGCGCCAGATGGGCAAGGTCTGCGTCTGCGGCGCCTCGGGCATCGCGATCGACTACGCGGCGAAGACGCTCTACGCGGGCGACGCCAAGGTCGAGGAAGGCGAATGGCTCTCCATCGACGGCACGACGGGAACGGTCTATGAAGGCCAGCTCGCGACGGCGCCGTCGGACATCGTGCTCGGGCTCGTGAAGAAGGACGCCGAGGCGAAGAAGTCCAAGGCGTTCAAGAATTTCGCGAAGCTCATGAAATGGTGTTCGCAGGCGACGAAGCTCGGCGTGCGCACGAACGCGGACGCTCCCGCGCAGGCGGAAGTCGCCGTCGCCTTCGGCGCGCAGGGCATCGGGCTGACGCGCACGGAGCACATGTTCTTCGCGGGCGACCGCATCGACGCGGTCCGCGAGATGATTCTCGCGACGGACGAAGCCGCGCGCCGCACGGCGGTGAACAAGCTTTTGCCGTATCAGCGGGGCGACTTCGCGGGCATCTTCCGCGCGCTCAAGGGGCTTCCCGCGACGATCCGCCTGCTCGACCCGCCGCTGCACGAATTCCTCCCGCAGACGAAGGAACAGCAGCTCGATCTCGCGAAGAAGCTCGGCGTCTCCGTGGAGCACGTCCAGCGCCGCGTCGCCGAACTGCACGAGTTCAATCCGATGCTCGGGCACCGCGGCTGCCGTCTCGGCATCGCGTATCCGGAAATCACGGAAATGCAGGCGCGCGCCATCTTCGAGGCGGCGGCGGAAGTCGTGAAATCGCGCGTTCCCGTCCATCCGGAAATCATGATTCCGCTCGTCGGCTTCCTCGCCGAGTTCAAGAACCAGGCGGCGCTCATCCGCCGCGTCGCGAACGAAGTCATGGCGGAAAACAAGGTGAAGATTTCCTACAAGATCGGCACGATGATCGAAATCCCGCGCGCGTGCGCCACGGCGGACAAGATCGCCGAAGAAGCGGAATTCTTCTCCTTCGGCACGAACGACCTGACGCAGACGACGCTCGGCATGAGCCGCGACGACTCGGGCGCGTTCCTCGGCACGTACACGAATCTCGAAATCCTGAAGGCGAACCCGTTCGCGTCCATCGACCGCGAAGGCGTCGGCGCGATGATGCGCCTCGGCGTCGCGCTCGGGCGGCAGACGCGTCCGGACATCAAGCTCGGCATCTGCGGCGAACACGGCGGCGATCCCGCGTCGGTGAAGTTCTGCCACACGCTCGGGCTGAACTACGTCAGCTGCTCGCCGTACCGCGTGCCGACGGCGCGCCTCGCCGCGGCTCAGGCGGCGATCGAGGAAGAATCTTCAACCCCAAACAACATGGCTACAAAAACCACGAAAAAGGCTGCCCCGGCGAAGAAGCCGGCGGCTAAAGCTCCGGCCGCCAAGGCCGCCAAGAAACCGGTCGCGAAGAAAGCCGCTCCTGAAAAGAAGCCGGCTGCTCCGAAACCGGCCGTCAAGAAGCCGGCGGCGAAAGCTCCGGCGAAAAAGGCCGCTCCGGCGGCGAAGAAGGCTGCGCCCGCCAAGAAGCCGGCGGCGAAGGCTCCGGCGAAGAAAGCCGCTCCCGCCGCGAAACCGGCGGCGAAGGCCGCTCCCGCCAAGAAGACCGCGACCAAGGCCGCTCCGGCGAAGACGCCCTGCGCCAAACGTTGCGGCTGCAAGAAGAAATAATCGTTCTTCTTTCCCCCACTGCGTTCCCGCGGCGACCCCGCGGGAACGTTTTTTTGCGCGCGTTCCCGCGGACGCGGTTTCCGCGAAGTTCCGCGTTGATTTTCGCGGGAACGCGGCGCATCATTGCGCTTCCATTTTTCCAAAAACAACATCAAAAAAATCACTGCCATGAAGATTCTTCTCGCATATTCCGGCGGACTGGACACCTCGGTGCTCCTCTCGTGGATCAAGAACAAATACAATGCCGAAATGATCGCGTTCTGCGCGAACGTCGGCCAAGAGGAAGAGCTTTCCGGGCTCGAGGAAAAGAGCAGAAAGACCGGCGCCTCCAAGATCTACATCGAGGACCTGCAGGAAGAATTCGCCCGCGACTTCATTTTCCCGATGATGCAGGCGGGAGCGATCTACGAAGGCCAGTACTATCTCGGCACGTCCATCGCGCGCCCGCTCATCGCCAAGCGCATGGTCGAAATCGCCAAGGCCGAAGGCTGCGACGCCATCGCGCACGGCGCCACCGGCAAGGGCAACGACCAGGTGCGCTTCGAGCTCGCCGCCGCCGCGCTCGCGCCCGACCTCAAGGTCATCGCGCCGTGGCGCGACGATTCCTTCCGCGCGCAGTTCCCGGGCCGCAAGGAAATGATCGACTACTGCGTCGCGCAGGGCCTGCCCGTCGAGGCCAGCATGAAGAAGCCCTATTCGATGGACCGCAACCTGCTCCACATTTCCTACGAGGCCGGCATCATGGAAGACCCGTGGTTCGACGCGTTCTGCCCGGAAAACAAGGCGATGTTCAAGCTCTCCGTCGCGCCGGAAGACGCGCCCGACGCGCCCGAATACATCGAGCTCGAATTCGAAAAGGGCGACTGCGTCGCGATCGACGGCAAGCGCATGACGCCCCTTCAGGTCATGCAGACGCTCAACAAGCTCGGCGGCAAGCACGGCATCGGTCGCGTGGACATGGTCGAAAACCGCTTCGTCGGCATGAAGTCCCGCGGCGTTTATGAGACGCCGGGCGGAGCGATTCTCTTCTTCGCGCACCGCCAGATGGAATCCATCACGATGGACCGCGACACGATGCACCTGCGCGACAGCCTCATCCCGAAGTACGCCGAGCTCGTGTACAACGGCTTCTGGTACGCGCCGGAACGCCTCGCGCTGCAGGCGCTCGTCACGGAAACGCAGAAGAACGTGAACGGCACCGTCCGCGTCAAGCTCTACAAGGGCTGCTGCTACGTCGCCGGCCGCAAGTCGCCGAACTCGCTCTACAACCCGAACATCGCGACGATGGAAGCCGATCCGACCAACGCCTACGACCAGGACGACGCCTCCGGCTTCATCCACCTGAATGCGCTGCGCCTCAAGGTCAACGCGCACGTCAACGGCCCGGAAAACATGATGTGAGCCGGGATAGAAGAGCTTAAAGGTTAAGGCTTAAAGCTTAAAGGAATCCGGAAGTCGGCGGCGGCTTCCGGATTTTTTCTGGCGAAGCGCCGTAAAAAACGCGTTCCCGCGGACAGTTCCGCGGGAACGCGTTTTTTTTGCGACGGAAAGAAACCCGCGCGTCAGGATTTTTTCGCGGCGGGTTTCGGCGGTTCCGCGGGAGCAGGCGCCGCGGGCTCGCCGAGGTAGCCGGGGAGCTTCACGCCGACGTTCCCGGCGAGCTCGTGCAGCGGCGGGAGCGCGCCGACGAGCCCCGATAGGAAATTCGCCGTCGAGCCCTTGCCGTTCCCGTCGCCGCCCTTGCCGGAATCCCAGACCGTGATCTTGTCGATCTTGAGGTTCGAGATCGCCTTGACCTGCTCGGACACGATGACGGGCAGCTGTTCGACGAGGAGCAGGTTCTGCGCACCTTCCGTCGAACGGCACGCCGCGACGATGCTGTCGAAGCCCTTCGCCTTCTTGACGAGGAGCGCCTCCGTGCCTTCCGCCTCCGCGAGCAGCTTCATTTTCAAGCCTTCCGCCTCGGCGAATCTGACGGACTTGATGCCGTCCGCCTCCGCCTGCTTCATGTAG
The DNA here is from genome assembly GCA_004558035.1 of Opitutia bacterium. GTDB lineage: Bacteria > Verrucomicrobiota > Verrucomicrobiia > Opitutales > UBA953 > Spyradosoma. The sequence continues at coordinate 89,970 of SFEJ01000003.1, read as the reverse complement.
CGCACGGCGTCCGCCTCGCCGAGCTGCGTGCGGCGCACCTTTTCCGCCTCGGCCTCGGCTTCGACGATGATGCGCTGCTTGTCGATTTCGGCGGGAACGATGATGTTCGCCTCCTGCGAAGCCTTTTCGCGGGACGCGCGCTGTTTTTCCGCCTCGGCTTCGGCGACGTAGGATTCTTCGAGCGCCTTCGCGGCGGCGACCTTTTCCGCGGCGGTCGCGAGGCGGTTCGCCTCCGCCTCCTTGGTGCGGCGGTCGGCGTTGGAGTTGGCGACTTCGATCGCCGCGAGGTTTTCGCCCTTCGTGGCTTCCGCCTGCGCCGCGGCGACGCGGATCGCCTGGTCCTTGCGCGCCTCGGCGGCGCCGATTTCGCCGTCGCGCTGCGCCTGGGCGACCTTCACCTTCGCCTCGTTGATCGCCTTCGAGGCGGCTTCCTGGCCGAGCGCGTCGATGTAGCCCGACGCGTCCGTGATGTCCTGAATGTTCACGTTGATCAGGCGCAGGCCGACCTTGCGGAGCTCGACCTCGACGCCGCCGGAAATGTTCGCGATGAGCTTGTCGCGGTCGGCGTTGATTTCCTCGATGTCCATCGTCGCGAGCACGACGCGCATCTGCCCGAAAATGATGTCCTTCGCGAGGTCCTTGATTTCGACGAGACCGAGCCCGAGCAGGCGCTCGGCGGCGTTTTCCATCACGCCCGGCTCCGTCGAAATGCCGACGGTGAACGTGGACGGCGTGTTGACGCGGATGTTCTGCTTCGAGAGCGCGCCTTCGAGGCGGATGTCGATCGGCAGCGGCGTCAGGTCGAGATACTGATAATCCTGCACGATCGGCCAGACGAAGGTGCCGCCGCCGTGCAGACACTTGGCGGAGCGGCCGCCCTCCACTTTCCCGTAAACGACGAGAATGCGGTCGGACGGACAACGTTTATAGCGCGCGGAAAACGCGAAAAACGTCGTGAGAATGAGGATGACGATTCCTGCGGCGATGTAGAACAGCATGTTTTTTGCGATTTTTTGGTTGAAGAAAAAAAGGAAAAGACGGGCGCGGCGGATTCAGCTCCCGACTTTCTCGACGACGAGAATGTTCGGCGGGAGGACTTCGACGACGCGGACGAGCGTTCCCGCGGGGATTTTTTCCGCGGAGGAGCTCAGCGCCGGAAGCGTCATCACGCGCCCGCTGACGAGCACTTCGACCTGCCCGCCGGCGGCGCGGCGCGGGGCGATCGCGACGTAGACCGTTCCCGTCGCGCCCTTCGCCGAAGCGATGTCCGCGTTCCCGGAGGAGCGCAGCCCGTAGAGCATCTTCATGATCCAGAAAATGATCAGCATGAACGCGACGCCGACCGCCGCCGCGCCCGCGAGCGCCCACGGGAACGCCGTTCCCGCGTCGAGCAGCAGCCCGCCCGTGAGCCCGAATCCGAGGAAAAACGCCGTCAGCGTGCGCACGGAAATCAGGCCGAGCCCGGCGTCGTGCGGCGCGTCCGCGTCGGGCGCGAGGTCGCCGGGCGTCTCGGCGCCGACGTCGCCGATGCCGACGAGTGTGAGCGCCGCCTGAATCAGCACGACCGCGAGCGCGATCCCGCCCACGGCGTAAAAAATCTGCGCGTCCCAGCCGAGCGCGTTCCACCACGCGCCGACGGATTCGGAAAACGAAGAGAATAGGGAAGCATTCATTGCCGGAAAATCTTAGGCCGTTCCCGCCGGACGGCAATACAATTTGGCGTCGCGGGGCGCGTCGGCGCGGAAAATGAATCTCGCGTTCCCGCCGCGAAAAGTTTTTCATTTCGGATTCAAATGAGCATCACGAATTCTTCCGTTTACGCGGGCGCCTGGACGGCGCTCGTCACGCCGATGAAGAACGGCGAAGTCGATTATTCCGACCTGAAAAAACTCGTCGAATACCAGATTGCCGGCGGCATCGACGGCGTCCTTTCCGTCGGCACCTCGGGCGAATCGCCCACGCTGACGCACGCGGAGCACCTCGAAGTCATCGCCAGGACGATCGAGTTCGCCGCGGGGCGCGTTCCCGTGCTCGCGGGAACGGGCGCGAACTCCACGCACGAGGCGGTCGAGCTCACGCGCGAGGCGGAAAAGCTCGGCGCGCAGGCGTTTCTGCACGTCGCGCCGTATTACAACAAGCCGAACCAGGAGGGCGTCTATCGCCACTTCGCGGAAATCGCCTCGGCGACGGACAAGCCGATCATGCTCTATTCCATTCCCGGGCGCTGCGGCATCGAAATCGCGGTCGAGACCGTCGTCCGCCTGCGCAAGGCGTTCCCGAACGTCGTCGGCGTGAAGGAAGCCGGCGGTTCGTGCGACAAGGTCTCGCGCCTCGTCCGCGCGCTCGATCCGGACTTCATCGTGATGAGCGGCGACGATTCGCTGACGCTCCCGTTCATTTCTCTCGGCGCGAAGGGCGTGATTTCCGTCGCGTCGAACTGGCTGCCGCGTCAGGTCACGGCGATGGTCGCGAAAATGCGCGCCGGCGATCTCGCGGGAGCGCGCGCGCTCCACGACGCGATGGCGGATCTTTTCAAAAAATTCTTCATCGAACCGAATCCCGTTCCCGCGAAGTTCGCGCTCGCGCGCGCGGGCGTCATCGGTTCTCCGGAAGTGCGTCTGCCGCTCGTCGAGATGTCCGCGGAAAATCAGGTGCTCGTCGCCGCCGCGATGGACGCGTTCGGCAATCCGTGAGCGCCGCGGCTTCGCCGTCCGTCACTTTTCCGCCGCCGGAGAATTCCGAAAAATTCCTTCGGCGGCGAATTTTTCCAGCAGGGCGGCGGCCCAGATTTCGTGGCCGCGCGCGTTCGGGTGAAGCCCGTCCGGAAGAAGCGCGAAATCGACCTTGCCGTCCGCTCCCGCGAATTTCGGATTGATGTCCAGAACGGAGATTTTTTCGTCGCCGCGCGCCGCGACCCAGGCGGCGACGGCCGCGTTCTGCGCCGCGATCTTTTTCTCGAAGCGTTCGCCCGCGCGCGGGAACGTCGCCATTACGACGACGTGCGCGTCCGGACGCGCCTTGCGGAGCAGCTCGACGATCTTGATTTCGCCGGCGGCGACGTCCTCCGGCGCGTCGTCGCGATGCCCGAAATTGTTCGTTCCGATGAGGAGCACGAACGCGCGCGGGCGGATGTTCGGCGGGAGATTTTCGCCGTAGGTCAGGCGGAAAAGAACGTTCTCCGTGCGGTCGCCGGAGTAGCCGAGATTGAGCGGGCTGAAGCGCGCGAAGCTCGCGTTCCAGGCGGCTTTTCCGGGGCCGCGCCAGTTGTCCGTGATGGAGTCGCCGACGAAGACGAGGCGGCAGTCCTTCAGGTTTTTCGCCGCGTCCGCGAAGCTTTTCGTGCGGGCGAGCCAGGCGCGGTCCGCCTTGCCTCCCGCGTTGCGCGGGCTCGGGTAAGTCGCTTCGCGGTAAGGCTCGGCGGGAACGAGGCCGTCCGGCGCGTCGGCCTGAGCGAAAAACGGGAACGCGGAGAACGCCGCGAGCGCGGCGATCTTCAGAACGAGATTTTTTGCGGGGATTTTCATGACGCGGGATTTTAGACGCCTCTTCGCCGCCGCGCGATTTTTTTCTCCCCGTTCCCGCGCGCGAAACATTGCGCGGGAACGCGCGTTTTTCAAGACATGGAAATCATGCTTAAAAACCTCACGAAAACGCTTCTCCCCGTCATCGCCGTCGTCGCGGGATTTTCCGCGCTCATGCTCGTTCCCGCCGTCGCGGCGCCGAACTCCGAAGCCAGGCTGCACAAGTTCAGCACGACGATCGAGAAGGACCGCCCCGAGCTCGACGAAAAGACCAAGGCGCTCATCGCCGCCTACCGCAAGTCGCCGACGGCCGCCAACCGCGCCGCGCTCAAAAAGAAGGTCGAAAAGAACCACGACGCGATCGTGGCGCGCAAAAAGGCGAAGCTCGAAGAGCTGAAGCGCACCGCCAGACATCAGTCGAAGGTGACGGAGATGCAGGAGATCGTCGACGAGATGATCGAAAACCGCTCGACGCGCGTCGAGCAGAACATGGCGCGCTTCACCGACAAGCGCCTGCGCCCCGGCTCCCGCGACGCGAAGGACGGATTCCACGCGCTCATCGGCGCGGCGGAAAACGTGAGCATCGCGCACACGCCCGTCACGAACGAGGAATACGCCGCGTTCGTCAAGGCGACGAAGCGCAAAGCGCCCGCGGGCTGGACGCGCGACGGCGAGCCGCCGGCGGGCAAGGCGCGCCACCCCGTCGTGAACGTTTCTTACGATGATGCAGTCGCCTACTGCAAATGGCTTTCCGCGCGCGACAAGAACGCCTCCTACCGTCTCCCGACCGAGGCGGAATGGGAGCTCGCCGCCGGGCACATGCCCAAGGACGCGGACTTCAACTGCAAGGACACGCATCCCGAAATCGCCACGCGCGACCTGCAAAACGACAAACTGCCGTCCGGAATGGTGCTGACGACGCCGGTGGACGCCTATGAAAAGACGCTTTCCGCCTGCGGCGCCATCGACATGTGGGGCAACTGCTGGGAATGGACCTCGACCGACATCATTGCGCAGAACGGGCGGGAGCGGGGACGGAAGGTGAAGGAGATCAAGGGCGGTTCTTGGTATGCACACCGGACGAGCTGCCGCACCGAGATGCGCGGCGAAGGCCGCGCCTCGTCCCTCGGCTACAACACCGTCGGTTTCCGCGTCGTCCGCGAGGACTGACGCGTTCCCGCGGGAACGCGCGTCAGAAAAAATAGCGCAGTCCGGAACGGCGCAGCGCGACGTCGGCGACGCGGAAAAGCGCGGCGAGCGCGAACGCCGCGACGAAGGCTCCGAAGGCGCCCGCGGCGACGAAAAGGTCGCCCTTGCTCCCGCCGGAAACCGGCGCCGTGAACGCCGTCGCCGAAAGCGCCGCCGCGGCGACGAGCGACGCCGAGCCGAGCGTGCCGAAGACGAGCGCGAGCAGTCCGTAGGCGTTGAGGCGGGAACGTTCCGCCGGGCGCGGCGCGGGAACGGCCGCCGGCTCGGGAACGCCGCGCTCCGCCGCGGGCGCGGCTTCGCCGAAGACTTCCTCGGGAACGGGCACGGCGACGACCGCGCCGCACCTGCACTGGAACTGCCGCCCGACGTATTCCGGGGCGGCGTCGTATTTTTCCCCGCAACGCGGACAGATGATTTTCACGCTCATGAGATGTCCGCGATATTACGGGGCGACGCCCCCGCCCCGCAAGGACGAAGGAAGGCGAAAGGCGCAGCGCAAAAAATGGTTTGCGGGAACGGCGGCAAAACGGGAAACTCGAACTCTATGGCAGACGACGGCGCAGCGACTCCGATGATGAGGCAGTATTGGGATTTCCGGGAAAAACTTCCCGCGAACACCCTGCTGTTCTTCCGCTGCGGCGACTTTTACGAAATGTTCGGCGAGGACGCGGAACGGGGCGCAGAGCTGCTCGGCATCACGCTGACGAAGCGCGGCGGCGCGCCGCTCGCGGGCGTGCCCTACCACGCGCTGAACACGTATCTGGCGAAAGCGCTGAAGGCGGGCGTGAAGATCGCGATCTGCGAGCAGACCGAGCCGCCGAAGGCGGGCAAGCTCGTGAAGCGCGCGCTCGTCCGCATCATCACGCCGGGAACGAATTTCGACGAGACCCAGCTCGACGCGAAGAGCAACAACTACATTCTCGCGCTCGACGAGACGCCGCGCGGCGGGCTCTGCGCGGCGTGGATCGACGCGACGACGGGCGATTTCTACGTCGCCGCCTCGCGCGAGCCGCAGAAACTTCTCGCGCCGCTGCAGGCGCTCCGCCCGAGCGAAATCCTCGTCCCCGAATCGTGGAAGGAAGGCAAGGCGCCGGCGTATCTCGAACCGCTCATCGAGTGGAACCTCATCACGCGGATGCCGGACTGGAAATTCGACGCGGAATCCGGGCGCCGCGCCGTGCAGCGGGCGCTGAACGTGAACGGGCTCGAAGGCTTCGGCGTCGCGGGAACGCATCCCGGGCTCGGCCCCGCGGGCGCGCTGCTGGCGTATCTGACGGAGACGCTCTGCGAATCGCCCTCGTTCCTGCGGAAAATCTCCGAACTCCGCGACGACGAGACGCTGCTCATCGACGCGGCCTCGACGCGCAACCTAGAACTCTTCAAATCCGCGGCGGGAACGCGCGAAGGCTCGCTGCTCGACGCGATCGACTTCACGCACACGGCGGGCGGCGCGCGCCTGCTCGAACAGTGGCTCGCCGCGCCGCCGCGCAAGGCGGAAACCGCGCGGGAACGCCAGGAGGGCGTCGCCGCCTTCGTCGCGCATCCGTCGGCGGCGGAACGCGTCCGCACGGCGCTCGCCTACGTCAAGGACCTCGCGCGCATTCTCGGCCGCCTGCAGAACCACATGCGCACGCCGCGGGAACTCGGCGCCGTGCGCGAGACGCTGCGCCGCGTTCCCGAGATCAAGGCGGAGATCGCGCGCCTCGGCTCGCCCGTCACGGACGCGATCGCGGCGAAGATTTCCGAGCACGCGGACCTGCGCGGGCTCCTCGAATCCGCGCTGGAGGAAGAGCTCCCGGCGACGGTCGAGAACGCCGTCCGCGCGGGCTACAACGCGCGCCTCGACGAGCTCCGCGACCTGCGGAAGAACAGCCGCGTCTGGGTCGCGAACTACGAGACGCGCCTGCAGGAGGAGACGCAGATCAAAAACCTGCGCGTGCGCTACAACAACGCTTTCGGCTACTACATCGAAGTGTCCAAATCCAACGCCGCGCGCGTTCCCGCGGACTTCATCCGCCGACAGACGCTCGTCAACGCCGAACGCTACACGACCGCGGAACTGCGCCGGAAAGAAGGCGAAATCCTCCACGCCGACGAGCTCGTCTCGGCGCAGGAGACGGATCTCTACGCGGAGCTCGTCGCCGCGGTCGTCGCGCGCACGGATTCGCTTTCGGAAACGGCGGCGGCGCTCTCGCGGCTCGACGTGCTCGCGGGCTGGGCGCAGCTCGCGCAGACCTGGGATTACTGCCGGCCGGTCGTGGACGAGTCCGACGCGCTGGAGATTTCGCTCGGGCGCCATCCCGTCGTCGAGCAGATGCTGCACCGCCCCGGCGTCTCCCAGCACTTCGTGCCCAACGACACGTCGCTGCAGGCTTCGGGAACGCAGATCAACCTGATCACGGGACCGAACATGGCGGGCAAATCGACCTACATCCGCCAGGTCGCGCTGATCGCCCTGCTCGCGCAGATCGGCTGCTGGGTGCCGGCGAAGGCCGCGCGCGTCGGCGTCGCGGACCGCATCTTCTGCCGCGTCGGCGCCTCCGACGAACTCGCGCGCGGGAACTCGACCTTCATGGTCGAAATGAACGAGACCGCCAACATCCTCAACAACGCCACGCCGAAGAGCCTCGTCGTGCTCGACGAAATCGGCCGCGGCACTTCGACCTACGACGGGCTCTCCATCGCGTGGGCCGTCGCCGAATACCTGCACGGGAACGGTCCCGCGGGGCCGCGCACGCTCTTCGCCACGCACTACCACGAGCTGACGCGCATCGCCGACACGCTCCCGCGGCTCAAGAATTTCTGCGTCGCCGTGAAGGAGTGGAACGACGAAATCATCTTCGTGCGCCAGGTCGTTCCCGGCGCGGCGGACCGCTCCTACGGGATTCACGTCGCGCGGCTCGCGGGGCTGCCCGAAAGCGTCGTCGCGCGCGCGAACGAAATTCTTTCCGACCTCGAAGGCTCCGCCGTCTCCTTCGAAAATCCGCACCCGCCGAAAGCGGAAACGCCCGACGCCGTCGCGGAAGATCCCGCGGTAACGCCGGCGAAGGCGCGCGCCGCGAAGCCGCGGGGCGGGAAGCTCCGCGACGCCGCCGCGGGAACGCGCCCGCTCCCGCCGCCGCCGGAAGACGACCCCCAGCTCACGCTCTTTTGAAGCGTCCGCGATTCTCAAAAGAAAAAAGGCGTTCCCGCAAAAATTCCGCGGGAACGCTTTTTTCGTCACTTCTTTTCCGGGCGGAGGAAGGCGCGCCAGTTTTCGGCGTGGAGCCAGTAGGCGATCGCAAGGTCGGTCGGCGCGGGAGCGGAGTTCTCGTAGCGCTCGGGAACGTCCGAATCGCCGCGGTAGATCAGAATCTGCCGCACGGGCTTCATCACGACGAGCGTTCCCGCGCCGTCGAGGAAACCGAGGTGCTGATAGTTGCTGATGAACGCGCGGGAACGGTAGTCCGGCGCGAGCGCGTCCTTGCCGTAGAACGAGCATTCGTAGTCGAAGTTCAGCAGGCCGAGCAGCGTCGGCAGCGCGTCGATCTGGCTGACGAGGAAATCGACTCGGCGCGGAGCGACGTGCTTCGGCGCGTAGAAGATGAGCGGGATGTGATGCTTGTCGGGATTGAGCTCGCGGCGGCCCGCGCAGCTCGAACAATGGTCGGCGACGAAGACGAAGATCGTGTCGTCGAACCACGGGCGTTCCCGCGCGAGGCGCAGCAGCTCGCCGACGGCGAAGTCCGCGTACTTCACGGCGCCCGCGCGGCCGCTCTTCGAAGGAATGTCGATCTTGCCGTCGGGATAGGCGAACGGGCGGTGATTCGACGTCGTGAACACGAAATTGAAGAAGGGCTCGCCGCGCGCGAACGACGCGTCCGCCTCGCGCACGGCGCGGCGGTAGAGATCTTCGTCGCAGACGCCCCAGATCGTCGCGAACGACACCTCGTCGTCGCGCATCGAGGCGCGGTCGCAGACTTCGAATCCGTTGCTCCCGAAATAGTGGTTCATGTTGTCGAAGACGCCGTGCCCGCCGTAGATCCAGCGCGTCTTGTAGCCCTTGTCCGCGAAGATTTTTCCCGCGGTCTCGATGCCTTCGTTCCCGTCTCGCCGCACGACGGACATGCCCGGAAGCGGCGGCACGGCGGCGCTGAGCGCTTCGAGCCCGCGCACGGAGCGCGTTCCCGTGGCGTAGGCGTTCGAAAAATACAATCCCTCGCGCGAAAGGCGCGTCAGATTCGGCGTGAGGTCGGCGCCGTCCGCGCGGTTTTCGTTCATGAACTCCGCGCCCATGCTTTCCATGACGACGAGCATCACGTTGAGCTTTTTCTCGGGACCGCGCGGGAGCACGCGACGGCGGATGTCCGCGCCGGCGGCGTTCACGAACGGCGTTCCCGCGGAGGCGAATTCCGCGCGGATCCTGCGCGTCGCCTCCTCGGCAGGCAACGTCGGATAAAAGGCCTCGTAGTCGAGTTCGTTTTTCAGAAACGCGGAAAAGAACGAGTAGAATCCGTTTTTGCCGAGCTCGTCGTTGTAGCGGTTGCCGCTGCCTTCGGCCTGTGAAATGTCCACGCAGAAAAACGCCGCGGTGCACAGCGCGAGCGTTCCCGCGAGCACGCCGCCGCGCGTCTTCCAGCCCGGCGCGGGAACGGCGGGAACGAGCCTCCGCCACGCCGCCGCGACCGCGAGCGCCGCGATCAGCGCGACCCCGCCGAAGATCGGCGCGAGCGGGTAGCTCTGCCGGATGTTCCCGACGACCTCCGTCGTGTAGATCAGATAATCCACCGCGATGAAGTTGAAGCGGGAGCGGAATTCTTCCCAGAAAAATAGCTCGGAGACTTCCGTGAACACGCACACGAGCGCGAACACGGCGAAGATGACCGCCGAGACGACGCGGTCGGCGAGCGTGCCGTGCAGCCGCCGCGGGAGCGCGAAAAGGTAGATCAGAAACGGCACGACGCCCCACAGGAACGCCGTCAGCGTCTGCACGCACACGCTGAACGCCGAATGCGCGAGCGGCGCGGCGGACGTGTCCACCTGCGGGAAATCCCAGACGAAGGTCGCGAGCACTTCGACGAGCTCCGCTCCGCAGAACACGAAGAAGAACGGCGCGACGCGGCGCGCGTAGTAGGAGGAAAAGATGCGGGAAAGGAAAGTTTTCATGGCATGAAGAAAAGCGGCGGTGGCTGGCGACTTGTAACCGGTGACTGGTAACTCGTAACCGGTGGCTGGATCATTGCAGGCAATCACCAGTTCCCAGTCACCAGCTCCCAGCCACCCCAAAAAATCAATACAGTCTGAAAAGCGTCGGGAGCACGCCGGCTTCGTGGAGCCCGGCGAAGAGCTCGAAGAGCCCGATGATCCAGATGAACCAGAGCGCGTCGATCACGCGGCGCGTGAAGCGGCGCGGATTCACGTCGTAGTGTTCCGGCTGCGGCGCGCGCTTCGCGAAAAGGCGCGGGAACACCGCGGGAACGTCGCGTCTGTAGGCGCGGTAGGGCTCGCCGAAGATCGCTTCGAGCCGCCGCTGCTCCGCGAGAACGATCGTCGGATAATACAGCGCGAAAAGCACGCACACAACCACGGGAACGGCGAGCGTCTCCGTCGCGAGCGACGTTCCCGCCGCGCCGATGAAGCTGAAGAAGTAAAGCGGGTTGCGGCAGAGCGCGTAGGGACCTTCGCGCACGAGCTCGCCGTTCTTTCTGCCTTCGAGATAGAGCGACGCCCACACGCGCCCGAGCGCGCCGACGCCCGCGAACAGGCACGCGAAGAACATCAGCGCCTCCTCGACTATCGGAGACGTGCCCTCCCACGCCGTTTCGCCGAAGAGCAGAAACGCCGCCAGCGCCGCCCCTCCGATGATTTTGCTGCCCGTCGTGCGGAGCCGTTCGTTCAAAGTCCTGTGTCTGATGTCGCCCATATTTTTGAATCGTTACGCGTTTATATTTACAGCGTTCTGATTTGCTCAAATTTTCATTAGTTCATCATTAGTCTTTTGTTAGGATCGTGTTAGGAAATCGCGCGAATCCGCGCTTCCGCGTTGACGGGAACGCCCGAAGAGCGGATTCTCGGACGCCTTCCCGAACTCCCGAAAACGAACACCGCCATGTGGAAATACTACGCGCTGCTTTCCGCGTTCTTCGCCGCGCTCACCGCGATCTTCGCCAAGCTCGGCGTCCGCGACGTCGATTCCGACCTCGCGACGGCGATCCGCACCTTCGTGATTCTGCTGATCGCGGTCGGCATCGCCGCGGCGGGCGGGCACCTTTCGGAAATCCGTTCGCTTTCGCGCGGCACGTGGATTTTTCTGATTCTTTCGGCGGCGGCGACGGGCCTCTCGTGGATCTTCTATTTCCGCGCGCTGCAGCTCGGCGACGCCTCGCGCGTCGTTCCCGTGGACAAGCTGAGCCTCGTGTTCACGCTCGTGCTCGCGGCGGTCTTTCTCCGCGAGCCGCTCTCGCTGAAGACGCTCGCGGGAACGGGCCTCATCCTCGCGGGAACGCTCGTCCTCCTCGTCAAATGATACCCTCACGGGAACGAAAAAGGAGTTTGCGCCGGCGGGAACGTTTCAGCAAAATGCGCGGCGTATGAGAAGACGCCTTTTACCCCTGTCCGCGTTTCTCGCGGCCGTCGCGGGAACGCTCCTTCCGACCGCCGCGCACGCCGTCGCCGTCCGCACGGCGAAACTTCCGCAGAACGCGTTCGTGATCGACGTCGCCGAGCCGCGCCAGGTCTTCACCTGCCGCGACGCGCGCAAGATCACGCACGTCTCGCTGCAGAAATACGTTTCCGCGCAGCCAGCCGAAGGCTCCCGCCTCAACGCGCCGCCGCAGTACGTGACGGAGATGACGATCGACTTCGAATCCATGCCCGGGCAGGTCCGCGTCTACGCGATGGAGGAATTCGACCCGCTGCGCTTCGCGGAAAAAATCGCTCAATACGGGAACGCCAAAAAACGCGCGCGGAGCTCCGTCAACGCGCTCACGAAATCCAACGCGACGGACGTCGCGCAGCATCTCGTCGTCAAGACGTATCCGCAGACGACGCACGCGAAGACGATCGAGTTCCGCGTCGCCGAGTCGGCGGAAGTCGAGGAGCTGTTCAAGCTTTTCACGCTTTACTATCGGCGCGACCGCAAGGATTGGCGCTACTTCGGCCCCATCCTCTCGTCGAACGCCACGACGCGCGACGACGAAATCTTTCTCGGGCTGAAGTCCGGCGGCTGCCCGGCGGCGGACTGGGCGGACGAATACGCGGCAAAGCACATTCTGCGCGACGACGAGAAAATCGTCGTCAGCGGGCTCAGCGGTCTGCGCTTCACGCTCGGCGAACCGACGGTCGCCGCCTCCGAAATCGAAACGCGCGACGTGAACCGAAACTGACGCGCGCGACGCTTTAATTTCACGAAAACCATCCCCGAAAAAAACAGACAAGAAAGGAAAGACATCATGTTCGAAACATTCAAAAAAACGCTCTACGCCGGCCTCGGCGCGGCGGCGCTCTCCAAGGAAGCCATCGGCAAAGTGCTCGACGATTGGGTCGCGAAGGGAAAAATCTCCGCGGACGACGCGAAGGAATTTTTCGCGAAGGCGACGAAGGTCGGCGAGGAAAACTGGGAAAAGGCGCGCGGAGACTTCGCCGAAAAGGCGGAGGCGCTCGGCGAAAAATGGCCGTTCGCGACGCGCGAGCAGCTCTGCGCCGTGAACCGTCGGCTGAAGGCGATTGAGGAAAAGCTCGGCATCGCCACGGAATGCGAATGCTGCTCCGAAAAGGACGCCGAAAAGGCCGTTCCCGCGGAAGGCGCGGAAACGCCTGAGGCCTGACGCGTTCCCGCCGCTGCGCGACGTTCCCGCGAGATCCCGCCATGGCTCCGCAAGCCGGCTCAGCTCCGTTCAGGGCGATTTCCTTTCTGCGCAACAGTCTGCGCGCGAAGGAGATCGCCGTCGTCCTGCTGCGCAACGGCTTCGCGGAGCTCGTCGGGAAAATCCGCCCGAACGGATTTCCGTTTCACAAAATTCTGCCGAAGCGCGACAAGCTTTCGCTGTGGCAGCGCATACGCGTCACCTGCGAAGAGCTGGGACCGACCTTCGTCAAATTCGCGCAGATCGTAAGCACGCGCGAGGACATTCTGCCCGCGCCGCTGCTGGAGGAATTCAAGCGCCTCCGCGACCATGTCGCGCCGATTCCGTGGGAGGCGGTCGAGCCCGTCGTCGCGGGCGAGCTCAAGGGCGGCATCGAGGCGAATTTCGCGTCGTTCGAAAAGACGCCGTTCGCGTGCGGCTCCATCGGGCAGGTTTACAAAGCGACGCTGAAGAGCGGCGAGACCGTCGCCGTCAAGGTGCGCCGGCCGGGCGCGGGCAAGGCGATGAAGGCAGACTTCGAGATTCTCGAATGGATCATCACGCAGGCCGCCGAAAACGTTCCCGAGCTCGCCGCGTACGATCTTCCCGGAATCCTGGAGGAGATCCGCGACGGCGTGATGCGCGAAATCGACTTCACGTTCGAGGCGAAGAATTCCGGGCATTTCGAAAAGATCAACGACGACCCGCGCATCTTCGCGCCGCGCGTGTTCCCGGCGCTTTCGTCGGCGCGCCTGCTCGTCTCCGAGTGGGTCGAAGGCGTGCCGCCGGGCGACCCGTCCGTTCCCGCGGAGCTCGCGCGCGAGCTTTCCGTCGCGGGCGGGGAATCCGTCTTCCGGCAGATTTTCTCCTTCGGCTTCTTCCACGCCGACCCGCATCCGGGCAACATCCTGATTACGCGCGACGGGCGGCTGTGCTTTCTCGACTGGGGCTGCGCGGGAACGCTCTCGCGCAAGATGCGCTATTTTCTGGCGGACGTCTTCTCCGCCGTCGCCGAGCTCAACGCCGAGAAAGTGCTGCAGATCGTGCTGTGCGCGACGCCGCCGCGGGAACGCGTGGACAAGGCGAAGATCGAGACCGAAATCGCCATCGTGCTGCGCCGCCACGCCAATTTCGAAAAGGACGCGGGTGCCGTCGGCCACGTCATCTTCGACATGCTGCGCGTCTTCGCCCAGCACAAGCTGCCGCTCCCGCGCGACTACGCGCTGCTCGCGAAATCCGTCACCGTCATGGAGGAATCCGGCCGCGCGCTGAATCCGGATTTCGACCTGACCGCCTTCGCCGCGCGCGCGCTCAAGAACCTTTACGCGCAGCGCTGGAATCCGCGCGCCGTCGGGCGCGGTCTGCTCTGGAACACGGAGCGCCAGCTCGCCAGCATCAACGAAATGCCGAGCGCGCTGCAGCGCATTCTCTGGAAGATCGAGAACGGCGAAATCCGCCTCAACGTCGATCACGAAGGGCTGAACGAAACGCGCGTCACGCTGGACCGTTCCGCCAACCGCACGGCGCTGGCGATGATCATTTCCTCGCTGCTCGTGGCGAGCGCGCTGCTCGTCTGCGCGGCGAGTCTCGGCGACGGGCTCGGCTTCGCGAAAAACCTCGGCGTCGCGGGCTTCGTCGTCGCCGCGATGCTCACGGCGTGGCTTTTCTTCATCATCGTCTGGCGCAGGAAGTGATGACGAAAGTCAGAAAATCGCTTCTGCGTCGCCGGGCGCGATGAACCTCTTCGTCTTCTTTTTTCAGATTGCCGAGAGCGCGGACGCGACCTTAAACTTTCCTCACTATGCACGACATCTCGCAAGGCAAAATCCTCGTCACGGGCGGCTCCGGGCTCATCGGCAGCGCCATCATCGCGCGCCTCAACGCGCTCGGTCACACGAACATCCTCGTCACCGACAAGCTCGGCACCGACCTGCGCTTCAAGAACCTCGTTCCGCTGAAATTCGCCGAATACATGGAATACGAGGATTTCGACCGCGCGCTCGAAAGCGATCCCGCGCGCTTCGCCGACGTGAAGACCGTGTTCCACCTCGGCGCGTGCTCGGCAACGACGGAAAAGGACTGCACCTACCTCATTCACAACAATTACGAATACACGAAGAAGCTCGCCGCGTTCGCGCTCGGGAACGGCGCGCGCTTCGTGTACGCCTCCTCCGCCGCGACCTACGGGAACGGCGAAAACGGCATGGACGACGAGGCGGACATTCTCCCGCTCAAGCCGCTGAACATGTACGGCTACTCGAAGCACCTCTTCGACCTGCACGCGTTGCGCAACGGCTATCTCGACAAGATTACGGGCGTCAAATACTTCAACGTCTTCGGCCCGAACGAAAACCACAAGGCGAACATGGTCAGCATGGTGTTCCGCGCGTTTCACCAGATCCGCGAAACCGGCTCGGTCAAGCTTTTCAAAAGCTACAAGCCCGAATACGCCGACGGCTGCCAGATGCGCGACTTTCTCGGCGCGAAGGAGGCGGCGGCGATCACCGTGCACCTCGCGCAGAACGAGGCGGCGACGGGGCTCGTGAACGTCGGCGCGGGCAAGGCGCGCACGTGGCTCGAGCTCGTGCGCCCGATCTTCGAGGCGATGGGCGTCCCCGAGAACATCGAGTTCGTCGAAATGCCCGAATCGCTCCGCGCGCAGTATCAGTATTTCACACAGGCGAAAATCGACAAACTGACGCGGCTCGGCGGCGCGCAGTATCTCGTCCCGCTCGAAGAATCCGTCACCGACTACGTGAAGAACTACCTCATTCCCGACAAGCACCTCGGCGAGTGATTACGGGAACGTTCCCGCGAAAATTTTCCCGCGAATCGAAAAAAATCGGGAAGCGAATTTATCTCGCTTCCCGATTTTCGTCTCCGCCGCAAGGCGGGAACGCGCTCATTCAATCAGAAAGAATTCAGGAAATTGCGGTAAAGGAGGATGCCTTTTTCCTGGCTTTTTTCCGGGTGGAACTGGACGGCGAAAACGTTCCCGCGACGGATTCCGCTGACGAAGCGCAGACCGTATTCCGAAACGCTCCAGACGATTTCCGTTTCGGGAGTTTCCACGTAGTAGCTGTGCACGAAATAAAAGGATTCGCCTTCCGCTCTGAGATTTTCGGCGAGCTTTCCCAAATTGTTTACATTCAGGGAAATCGTGTTCCAGCCCATGTGCGGAATCTTAAGTCCGGAATCCGCAGGAAATTTTTTGACGTTCCCGCGAAAAACGCCGAGTCCGTTGGTATTTCCTTCTTCGGAATGTTCGAACAAAACCTGGAGACCGAGACAAATTCCCATGAAAGGCTTGTCGTCGGCGATCCACTTTCTGATGAAGTCGTCGAAACCGCTTCTTTTGAGTTCGCGCATGGCGTCCACGATTGCGCCCTGCCCCGGAAAGACGAGCGCCGAAGCGTCGGCGGCCTCTTCGGGAGAACGGACGAAAGAGACTTCCGCGCCTGCCTTTTCGAGAGCGCGAAAGACGCTTCTCAAATTTCCCATTCCGTAATCTATTAAAGCGATCTTTTTCATGGACAATCAGAGAACGCCCTTGGTGCTGGGAATCGTTTCCGAGGCGCGGGGATCGATTTCGCACGCGACGCGCAGCGCCCGTGCCGAGCATTTGAAGATCGCCTCGGCGATGTGGTGCGGTTCTTCGCCGTATTCAAGGCGAACGTGAAGATTCGCGCCGACGGTGCTCGCGAACGCGAGGAAAAATTCGCGGACGAGGCAGATGTTGAAATCCCGAATCATCGGATTCTTTGCGGGAACGTCGTAAACGAAATACGGACGGCCGCCGAGATCGAGCGCGACGCGGGCGAGCGATTCGTCCATGGGCAGGATGAAGAACCCGTAGCGGCGGATTCCTTTTTTATCACCGAGCGCGTCTCGAAAAGCGTTCCCGAGAGCGATGCCGACGTCCTCCACGGTGTGGTGATAATCGACGTCCACGTCTCCGCGCGCCTTGAGTCTGAGATCGAACAGACCGTGGCGCGAAAAGAGCGTCAGCATGTGATCGAAGAAAGGAATTCCGGTGTCGATTTCAGAGTTTCCTTTTCCGTCAATTTTTACGGAAAGAGAAATCCGCGTTTCCGCAGTGTTGCGTTCGATTTCCGCGACTCGTTCTGAATTTTTCATTGTCTTTTCCTTATTCAATAAAACCGATGAAGGGAAGTTCTCGATACTTTCCCGAATAATCAAGTCCATACCCGACCACGAATTTATCTTCGATTCTGAAACCGTAATAATCGGAAACGACGTCGGCGACGCGTCGGGAAGGCTTGTCGAGCAAAGTGCAGATTTTCACCGAAGCCGCTCCGAAATTTTCGATCTGCTCGCGAATTCGGTTGAGCGTGTTTCCCGTATCGATGATGTCGTCCACGATCAGAATGTTCTTGTCCTGAAAATTTTCGACGGAAAGCGTTCCGAAAATTTCCGGATTTCCGGAAGAGGACATTCCGTTCTTGTAAGAAGAAACGCGGATGCATTCGACGAAGACGGAAATGCCCTTCATCGCGCGCAGCAGATCGACGCCGAAAAATATGCCGCCGTTGGCGAGAATCAGCACGGTGACGGATTTTCCGGCGTAATCGCGGGAAATCTGAGCTCCCAGCTCCTCGATTCTCCTGTCAATTTCCTCTTTAGGAATTAATAATCGGACTTCTTTTTTCATGGTTACTTCGCAATTCCCCAGCGTTCGGAAAAAGGATAAATGATGAAGGAGGCTTTTCCTACGGCGTCTTCCGCGGGAACGCAGCCCCAGCCGCGGGAGTCGTAGCTGTTGCCGGAATTGTCCCCGAGCGCGTAATAAGAATCCGCGGGAACGTGAAAATCGTTTTTCAGCGGCTTCGCGTAAACGCCGGCGCCGCCGCAGGAAGGAAGATAGCCGTAATACTTTTCGGAAACGCGGAACTCGTTGTTCTTGTCGAACGCGTCGGCTCCGGAAATAGGATTTCCGTTTCGGTAAAGTTTTTTATCCCGAACGGAAAGCACGTCTCCCGGCGTTCCCGCGAGGCGTTTGATATAATAAAGGTCGGCGTTGTTGAGTCCGGGAATGTTCTTCGTGCGAAAAACGAAAGGATCTCCGACTTCGGGCTTCATGAAGTGGTAGGCGAATCGGTTGACGACGACCATGTCGCCGCCGAAAATCTTGAAGCTCAGAAAATTTTCTCCTTTTTCCGCCGAAATTCCCGTGCGGACGAAGGTCGCTCCGGAAGCGTCGCGGAAAACTTTTCCCGTTTTTCCGGCGTTTTCGAGAGCCGCCGCCCAGCGTTCCCGCAGAGAAAGATTTTCTATTTTTGAAAACTCCGGAAAAAATCTTTCGAGAAAGACGGAATCCATCGAAAAATCGCGCGGACATTCGATTTCCACGGGAACACCGCCGACGAAGACTTCGAAAACGTCCTTGGAACCGGCCCTCGCCTTGCGGTTTACGCGAAAGACGATTTCTCCGGAAGCGGGCGCGATGAATTCGTGGAACGAAGCGCTGCGGAAAACGCGTTCCGCCCACTTTTCGAGAGCGTTTTCGGGTTCCGTGAAGACTTCGGCGGTCATGCCGTTGTAGGTCGGAAACATCGAATTGGTCGGAATCTTGAAAAGCTGAAAGAAAAACCCGCGCACGCCGCCCGCGAGAATCGCCGCGACGACGATGAGCTCCACCCACTCGGGAAGCGTTTTTTGAGGAAAAATAGTTCCGCCGAGCTCGGAAAGCGTCTCTTTCAGGCGCGCGGCGGCGGCTTCCCCGTCCTCCCGCGTTTCAGCGTTTCTGAGGGCTTCCTCGTCGCGGCGCAGACGTTCCCGTTCGGAGTCGTCGAAAAGATCTCCGCGGTAATTTCTCACTTTCGCCACGGCAGCGAGAAGCGTTTCCGCTTCGGCGACGCCGTGAGGATTTTTTTTCCGCCAAAAAGCCATGCGGGAATTATCTTCGAAGCGCGGAAATTTTTAAACGAAAAAAGCGTTCCCGCGAAAAAACCGCGGGAACGCCGAAACGAAAAGTCAAAGCGGAATCACTTGCGCTGCGGCATGACGACGCAGAGGAAGGACTCGTCCTTGGTCTTGAAGACGCCGGGGCTGAGGTCGTCCTTGAACTCGAAGACGACTGAATCCTGCGCGAGCGCCTTGAGCGGATCGGTGATGAACTGCGGATTGAAGGCGATTCGGGCTTCCGGACCTTCGTAGCGGACGGCGAGCTTGTCGCTGGCCTCGCCGTATTCCGCGGAGCTCGCGGTGATTTCAATCGTGTTCGCGGAAATGTTGAGGACGACGGAGCTGTTTTTGTCCGTGGTGACCTTGGCGGCCTGAAGCACGGCGCCGAGGAGGTCTTCGCGCTCGATTTCGATGCGGTTTCCGGAGTCTTTCGGAATGACGCCCTTGTACTGCGGGTAGTTGCCTTCGACGATCTTGGAGACGATGCGGATGTCTCCGACGAGTCCGCTGTTTTCGTCGGTCACGCCGATTTCGAAAACGACCTGACGTTCGCTGAGCGCGAAACGGATCTTGCCCGAGCTTCCCAGCTGCTTCTGAAGTTCGGAAATAGTCTTCGCGGGAAGGATGAACTGCGTCGGATTTTCGACGGAAACGGGCATTTTCTTTTCGCAGGTGGCGAGACGGCGGCCGTCGGTGGCGACGAGCGCGATCTTGTCTTCGTTGAAGCTGAAGAGAACGCCGTTGAGCACGTAGCGGTTTTCGTCCGTGGACTGCGCGTAGGAGACCGACTTGATCATCGTCGCGAGATCGCCCTGCTCGATTTCGAACGCGAATTCGCCGCCGACCTTCGGTTCGTTCGGAAAATCGTTCGCGGGAATGCCGATCGGGTTGAACTTGGAGCTGCCCGCCGTGATCTTGACGCGGTTTTCGCCCTGAAGTTCGACGAGAACGTCTCCGCTCTTGAAGCCGCCGACGATGTCCTTGAGCCACTTCGCCGGAAGCGTGATACTCCCCATGTCGAAGATTTCCGCCTTGATCTTGCAGGAAATGCGGATGTCGAGATTCGTGGTCGTGAGACGGATGCCGTCATCTTCCGTTTCGATGAGCACGTTGGAGAGAATGGGGAGGCTGAGACGATTGCTGACGACGTTCGTGACCTGACCCAGACCGGCGGCGAAGTGATCGCGGTTGATTTTGAACTTCATGGCTCAAAAGCTTGTTGTCTTCGCGCCGTTTTTGCAAGTTTTCTTCTCCGAAATTTATTCACCGAAAAAATACGTGATTGAATTTTTCTGAATAAATTTCCGTAGAATTATTAAGGTCTGTGAACAGCCCGAACAAGTCGGCGGAAGCGCATTTCATGCGGGACGCGCGCCGGATTGGTCTGCCGATAAGTCTGTCGGGATTCTGTCGAAGGAATGTCGACAACGCTGTTCACCGGATTATCGTCGAGTTATTCTCAACGTTATTGACAGGGAAAAATTTCTTGGCGTTCGCGCGGAAATTGCTTCATGCTCGTCGGCTTATGGAAATTTGGTTCAATCCGGTTCAGTCTCTCGAGAAGATTTTGAAGCAAACGGCGGGAACGCTCGACGGTTTTTCCGACGAGTTTTCGCCTGACGTGCGCGCGGCGGACCCGCGTTTCGGCGACTTTCAGGCGAACGGCATTTTGGCGGAGGCGAAGCGTTCCCGCAGGAATCCGCGCGAGCTCGCGGGAATTTTCGTCGAGGCGCTGAAAAGCTCCGGCGCGCTGGACGCCGATCTGGTTTCGATGAGCATCGCCGGGCCGGGCTTCATCAACTTCAAATTTTCTCCCGAGTTCTTCGCACGCTGGGCGACGCTCTACCGCGACGCGGAAAAGCTGAAGGAATCCGCGGGAACGCTTTACGCGGGCAAGAAGGTCGTCATCGACTATCCGTCTCCGAACACGGCGAAGCAGATGCACGTCGGGCATCTGCGCATTCTCGTCATCGGCGAGGCGATCGCCCGCCTGCTGCAGTTCTGCGGCGCGGATCTGACGCGCGACAATCACATCGGCGACTGGGGAACGAATTTCGGCATTCTCATTTTCGAAATCAAGCGCACGGGCTACGTTTTTCCGGACGACGACACGCGCGCGCTCTCGGAGCTGGAAGAGCTCTACAAGGCGGGAACGGCGTTCGTCAACGACAAGGAAAAGAATCCGGACGCGTTCGACGCGGCTCGGCTCGAGCTCGTGAAGCTGCAGCGCGGCGATCCCGAAAATCTCGCTCTGTGGAAGCGCATCGTCAAGGTCTCCGACGCGGCGTGCGAAAAGATTTACGCGCTTTTCGGAGTGAAGCCGGACGTGACGCTGGGCGAATCCTTCTATCGCGACAAAGTCGGGCGCGTCTACGAGGAGCTTGTCGAATGCGGCATCGCGGAAGAGGACGACGGCGCGCTGATCGTCTGGAACGATTCCGATCCGCGTTACGCGCGGACGAACGAGAACGCGGCGCCGTTCATCGTGCGCAAGAAGGACGGCGGCTCCAACTACGCCTCGACGGACCTGGCGACGCTGCTCTACCGCGTGGAACATTTCAAGGCGGACGAAGTCGTCTACGTCACGGACGACCGCCAGCAGGACCACTTCCGCATGCTTTTTCTGACGGCGAAGCGCTGGTTCGACGCGAAGGGATATCCGTTCCCGTCGTTGCGTCACGTGATGTTCGGAAAGATCCTCGGCGAGAACGGAAAGCCGATCAAGACGAAGGAAGGCGGCTCTATAAAGCTGAAGTCTCTCGTGGACGAGGCGACGGAACGCGCCTTCGCCATCGTGAGCGAAAAGAGCCCGGATCTTCCCGAGGAGGAACGCGGAAAAATCGCGGAGACGATCGGCATCGCCGCCGTGCGCTACGCGGACCTGCTGCAGAACCGCACGATCGACTACATGTTCTCTTGGAAGCGTCTTCTGGCGTTCGAAGGCAACACGGCGCCTTATCTGCTTTACGCGGTGGCGCGCATTCAGTCCATTTTCCGCAAGGCGGGAACGACGCTCGAAAGCGTCGCCGAAAACGCGGAGATTCTCGCGCCGCGGACGGACGGGGAAATCGCCCTGGTCCGCAAGCTGATGGGCTTTTCCACGGCGGTTCAGACCGCCTGCGAAGAGCTGAAGCCGCATTACATCTGCACGTATCTCTTCGAGCTCGCGGGAGCGTTTTCGTCGTTCTACGCCTCGAACAAGGTGATGGACGACGATCCCGCCGTCCGCGCGCTGCGTCTACGCCTCTGCGCGAACACGCACGTGATTCTGAAGACCGGGCTGCATCTGCTCGGCATCGAAACGCTCGAACGTATGTAAGGAGGTGCCGCCATGGAAAATTCTCCCGTCTGGAAGAAAGTCAGGGATTTCTCCGAAATCATTTACGAAAAATGCGAAGAAGGCATCGCGCGCGTGACGATCAACAGGCCGCATCGCCGCAACGCGTTCACGCCGGAGACGGTTTCGGAAATGTACGAGGCGTTCGCGGACGCGCGCGAAGACGTGAAGATCGGCGTCGTGCTGCTGCGCGGCATGAATCCGCAGACGGACGGAAAATTCGCGTTCTGCTCCGGCGGCGACCAGAAGATCCGCGGCGACAAGACGGGCGGCTACACGTCGAAAAGCGGCGTGCCGCGTCTGAACGTTCTCGACCTTCAGCGGCTCATCCGCACGATGCCGAAAGTTGTCATCGCGCTCGTCGCGGGATACGCGGTCGGCGGCGGGCATGTGCTGCACGTCGTCTGCGATTTGACCATCGCGGCGGACAACGCGATTTTCGGGCAGACGGGGCCGAAGGTCGGCAGCTTCGACGGCGGTTTCGGCAGCTCGTATCTCGCGCGTCTCGTGGGGCAGAAAAAAGCGCGGGAAATCTGGTTTCTCTGCCGGCAGTACGACGCGAAGCAGGCGTTGGAGATGGGGCTCGTGAACGCGGTCGTTCCCTACGCGGAGCTCGACGCGGAAGGAGTCCGCTGGGCGCGCGAGGTGCTCGACAAGTCTCCGATCGCGATCCGCTGCCTGAAGTCGGCGTTCAACGCGGAGCTCGACGGTCAGGCGGGAATTCAGGAACTCGCCGGCAATTCTACCCTGCTCTACTATCTGACGGACGAAGGCAACGAGGGCCGCAAGGCGTTCCTCGAAAAAAGAAAACCCGAGTTCGGCGACTGGCTTCCGTGAGAGGAAGCCTTTTTTTTCGGGCTAAAAAAAAGCGCCGTTCCCGTGAAGGAACGGCGCTCGGAAAGACTTTAGGCTTATTTCATCAGCAACATGTTACGCGCGCGCTTGATGGCTTTCGTAACATGGCGCTGTTGCTTCGCGGTCAGTCCCGTGATGCGGCGCGGCAGGATTTTGCCGGTTTCCGTCACATAGCGGGAAAGGACTTCCACATCGGTGAAGTCAAAGTCTAACGGTGTTTTGGAATGTTGCTGTGATTCTGCCATAAATGAAATTCCATTAACTCAATTTTCGGGAAAGGACGCAAGTTTTAATTTCGCGAACGTTTGCGTTTTGCGGACGAATGTGGTCTGATTGGAAATTCAAGCGAATCATGACCGACAAATCCACAATCGCCGCTTTCGCGACTCCGCTTACGGAGTCGGCGATCTGCGTCCTCCGGGTCAGCGGACCGCTTTCCGCGGACGTCGTCCGCGGGGCCTTCCGCGCCGAAGGCGTTCCCGAGCCGCGCCGCTGCAGGCACGGTTTTTACAGGGTTCTTTCCGGAGAAACCGCGGACGACTGCCTTTACGTCTTTTTCGAGGGTGCCGCGTCCTACACGGGCGAGGATTCGCTGGAAATTTACTGTCACGGCAATCCGTTCATCGCCAAAAAGATTTTTTCGGATCTCGTCGCGCGCGGCTGCAGGGAGGCGCTTCCGGGAGAATTCACGCGCAGAGCCTTTCTGAACGGAAAAATGGATCTGACCCAGGCGGAAGCCGTCGCCGACGTCATCGCCGCCCGCTCCGAAGCCGCGCTGAAGGCGGCTCGGAAACTGCTCGCGGGAACGTTCGGAAAACTGATTTCGGAATGGAGCGCAGGAATCATGAATCTGATCGCCGAGCTCGAATCGCAGATCGATTTTTCCGACGAGGAGGTGCCTGAACTGAATCAGGAACATTTTAGGAAAAGACTCTCCGAAATCGTCTGCCGTCTGAAGAACGCTGAAAATTCGGCGCGGTATTCTGCCGCCGTCCACGACGGAATCGGAGCCGTGATATTCGGTTCGCCGAACGCGGGAAAGTCGTCGCTGATGAACGCCCTGCTCGGCGAGGAGCGGGCTCTGGTCAGCGCGGAGGCGGGAACGACGCGGGACTTCATTTCGGAGAATTTTTCGGCAGGCGGATATCGTATCCGGATTTCGGATACGGCTGGGCTTCGCGGGAACGCGGAATCCGAAATCGAAAAGGCGGGAATCCGGCGCTCGATGGAATGCATGAGCAAAGCGGACATTCTGATCTTCGTCGTGGATTCTTCCGAAAGATTTCCGGAAATCTCCGAAGAGGCGAAGGCGCTGATGAACGCCGAAAACACGCTCGTCGTCTTCAACAAGACCGATCTTCCGCCGGCTTTCGACAGGGAAGCCGCCCTGCCCGGCTTCGAGCGCGTCTCCGTCTCTCTTCTGGACGCGTCGGCCCGCGGGACTGTGACCGCGGTGCTCGTGAAGCTGATGAAGGAAAAGGAGATCGTTCCTCGAGGCGACGTTCTGGTGGTGAGCGCGCGGCACGCGGAATTTCTGCGCCGCGCCGGAGAACGGCTCCGGGAAGCCGGGGATAAGCTCGGTTCAGTGCCGCCTGAATTCATCGTCAACGACCTCAGGAGCGCGGCCGAAGAGCTCTCCGAAATCTTGGGCCGTTTCGACAACGAAAAGGTTCTGGACAAGATATTTTCTTCGTTCTGCATAGGAAAATGAGCATCAGAAAAGAAATCCGCATCGATGAATCCCGCCCCTACGACGTGCTCGTCGTCGGCGCCGGGCACGCCGGAGTCGAAGCCGCTCTCGCCGCCGCGCGGATGGGAACGGACGTCCTGCTGCTGACCGGGAATCTGGACACCATCGCCAAAATGAGCTGCAATCCCGCGATCGGCGGCCAGGCGAAGGGGCAGATCGTGAGGGAAATCGACGCTCTGGGCGGAGAAATGGGCGTCTGCGCGGACGCCACGGCGATTCAGTTCCGGATGCTCAACGCCTCCAAGGGCCCCGCCGTCCAGTCGCCGCGGGCGCAGTGCGACAAGCTCGTCTACGCCGCGCGCATGAAGCAGACTTGCGAGCTGCAGAAGAATCTGACGCTTTTTCAGGCGATAGCTTCCGGAATCATCTTCAGAAACGGAAAGGCCGTAGGCGTGAGGACGACGCTCGGCGTCTCGTTCTACGCGAAGACCGTCGTCGTCACCACGGGAACGTTTCTGAAGGGAAAAATGTTCGTCGGCAGAAACGTCAATTTCGGCGGTCGCCTCGGCGACTTCAATTCCGAGACGCTTTCGGACAGTTTCCGGGAAATCGGCATGCGGGTGGAGCGTCTGAAGACGGGAACGCCGGCGCGCATACTCGGGGCTTCCATAGATTTTTCCAAATGCGAAGAGCAGCCTGGCGACGAAAAGCCGACGTTTTTCGGATTTTACGACACGAGGACGGAGGAAGACGTGTTCCACGTGGAACATTCGGGCGAAAAAAGGCTCGGATGGGTTCCGGGAACGAACCGCCGCTCCTGCTGGCTCACGGACACGGGGCTTTCCACGCGCGAAATCGTCAGCGGAAACATTTCCGAGTCGCCGCTTTACTCCGGCCTCATCAGCGGAACGGGAGCCCGCTATTGTCCGAGCATCGAGGACAAATACGTGAAGTTTCCGGACAAGGAGACGCATCGGCTCTTTCTGGAGCCGGAGGGCCGCTTCTCCGACGAGTGGTACGTCAACGGCTTTTCCACTTCCCTTCCCTTCTCCGTTCAGCTGGACATGATCCGCAGCGTTCCCGCGCTCGCTTCGGCGGTCATGCTGCGGCCGGCATACGCCATCGAATACGACTACGTGGTCCCGACTCAGCTTTATCCGAGTCTGGAGACCCGATTCGCGGAAAATCTCTTTCTCGGAGGACAGATCAACGGCACTTCCGGCTACGAGGAGGCCGCCGTTCAGGGTCTGCTCGCGGGAGCGAACGCCGCGGCGCGCGTTCTCGGCATGAAGCCTCTGACGATCGGCCGCGAGCGCGGCTACGCGGGCGTTCTCGTCGACGACCTCGTGACCAAGGGCACGCAGGAACCCTACCGCATGTTCACCAGCCGGGCGGAATATCGTCTGCTGTTCAATCACGGGAGCGCGGAACTGCGCCTCGTCGATCTCGCCGGCGATTATGGTCTGCTTTCCGATTCCCGCAAAAGAAACGTGCTCCGAAAGCGCGACGCCGTGCTTTTCTGGACGGAACGCCTGGAAAAGATTTCCGTGAAAGGCGGATTCGCCGGGGACGTCATGAGAAAGGACATCGCTTCGCTTCCGGAAGACCTTCCCGCGGAATTCTCGGCTCTTCCGGAGGAAGTCCGGGAAGAGGTGCTCTACCGAGTCCGCTACGCCGGCTATCTTTCCCGGGAAATGAAGTCCGTCGAGCGCATGAAGGATTTGGAGAAGGTGCGCATTCCGGAAGATCTGGACTACGACGCCATCGTCGGTCTGCGCACGGAATCCCGGCAGAAGCTTTCGGCTCTGCACCCCGCCGATCTGGCTCAGGCGGAAAGAATCAGCGGCGTGGGTCCGGCGGACATTTCCCTGATCATGGTTCATCTGCGCGCCCGGAAAAAGTGAACCGCCCTGTTCCACGTGGAACATTTCCGTTTTTCCCCTGCTCTTTTCGGTTGTGATTGAGGAACGCGCCTTCATACTCTGAAGGCATGGAATGGAGCATCAGATCCCTGTCTAAGCGGTGCGGCGTTTCCGGCGAGGCTTTTTCGGACGGAGACTCCGTCATGTGCTTCGTGTTCAAGACGGAATCCGGCGAGATCGAGCGCACGGACGTGCTCGAACGCAACGTTCCCGCGCTCAAGGCGCCCGGGACGCTGGTCGGATTCTGGCGGCGCGTGTTCTCTTCCGATCCCGCCGCGTCCGCGGATATGAAGCAGAAACTGGTCTCTCAGGAGGATTTCTTCTTTTCGCTCTTCGACGTGCCGCCGAGCGAAGACGGCGAGATTCTCAAGCAGTTCGTCGCTCTTTATCTCGAACGGAAAAGAATTCTCCGCGCCGCGGGCGCGCCTGAGAACGGATTTCAGAATTTCGTTCACGTGAAGAGCAAAAAAAAATTCAGCGTTCCCGTCCGGGACGCGGATCCCGAAATCTTGGCGCGGCTTGCTTCCGTCATCGACGCCTTTATAATCTGAATCATGAATAAAATGCTTAAGAAGATTCTTTTCTTTTTTTCCGCCGGAATTCTGGCTTTGCTCGCGGCCTGCTCGAAACCCATGCCGCGCCACGCCATCGACGTCTTTCTGGAGGCGCCCACGCGTTCGTCCAGTTTCGGGCTTCATCAGGAAATCGTCATGCCGGTTTCGGGCGTGAAGGCGCGGATCACCACGCCGCCCGTCGCCGACATCGATTCCTTCACCAACGCGGAATTTCTGATTCAGGAGGACATGGGCGAGGCGATTCCGGGAATTCGACTTCAGGTCAAGGCCGAGAAATGGCTGCAGATCTACCAGGCGTCCGGAGAAGCCATCGCGGAAGGTCGCGGGCTCAAGCGCTTTTTCCTCGTCGTGGACGGCAATCCCGTCGGCTATTGTCTCATCCGGCGTCAGATCCGCAGAGACGACCTCTTTTTCGTCATCGAATCCAGAAAAGACGGCCGCGAGCTCGCGGAAGAGCTCCGCGAAGTCTGTTTCGTGCTGAACGAGTACATTCTGGAGCGGCGTGAATACATGAAGGACGTGAAGCACTGACGATGCGTTTCGCGGCGTTTCTGCTCATTCTTTCGGGTTCTTTTCCGCTTTTTTCCGCGGAGGAGATAGCGAGTCCGACTTCTTTGGACATCGGGGATTTTCTGAAACGGGGCGATTTTTCTTTTCTCCAGCCGGTGGCTTCGGGAAGGACGGAATCCGCTTCGTTCGGCATGGTGAGAAACGGCGGAACCCGGTTTCATGAAGGCGTGGACGTGAAGTCCGTCCGGAAAATGGACGGCGGAGTGCCCATGGACGTCGTCCGCGCCGTCTGCGCGGGAACGGTCGCGCACGTTTCGCCTCTGAACAACGGCTCCTACGGCAGGTACGTCGTGCTGATCCATGAAAACGGAGGCGTTCAGCTTTACACGCTTTACGCGCATCTGCTCGCCGTTTCTCCTTTGCTGAAGGAAGGCGACCGTGTTCCCGCGGGAGCGGTTCTGGGCATGCTCGGGCGGACCTCCACGGCGGTCCGGATAGAAAAGAACGCCGCGCATCTCCATTTCGAAGTGGGAATGATGCTCGGCGAAAAAGGTTTCGAAAACTGGTATCGGCGCAGATACGGGTCGGGAAATCTTCACGGAGTCTGCAACGGGTTCAATCTCGCGGGCGCGGATCCGCTGGATTTCTTCGCGTTTCATTCCGACGGCAAGGAGCTCCGTTTCCGCGAGTGGATCGCTTCGCAGAAAAAG
Source organism: Opitutia bacterium (assembly GCA_004558035.1). Taxonomy (GTDB): domain Bacteria; phylum Verrucomicrobiota; class Verrucomicrobiia; order Opitutales; family UBA953; genus Spyradosoma. Next base: position 61,893 of record SFEJ01000003.1, on the reverse strand, counting down.
GCGTTTTCCGTCCGTCTCCCGATGCCGGAGGAGACGCCGAGCCTCGCGGCGAGAAGCCCGGCTCTCAAGAGGTTCGGGAAGAACGGAGCTAAATCCTGCGTTGTCGATTTCACCTGGTTCGGAATGCCTTTGGCGTTTCGGGATTCGGACGCCGTCGGGAACGCGGACGTCGAAGTCTTCGACGTGGACGCCGCTTCCGCCGGGCTTGCCGAAAAGCGCGGGATTCTCTCCGCCGTCGAAGGCGGACACGTTCCGGGAAGCACGCTGAAGAACTACTTGGAAATCATTTTCGACAGGAGGTTCCCGTGAATGAAATTTTTTATGCGCTCCTCGGAGCGTGCGTCGTCGGCGCCGCGCTGTTGGCGGTGAATCTGAAGGTGAAGCTTCCGAAAAAGCTGTTCGCCTTCATGGCCGTTCTGATTCTGGTGCTTATGTTCGCACTCGTCATGGAAGATCGGGAAGGAGTCCCCGAGGCGCGAAAAATTTCCGTTCCCGCCGAAGGCGTTTCGGATAAGGCGTCGGAAATTTTTTCGGGGACGTTCAGGGCAGGGCAGGGGAATAATGATTTTCCCGTCGGCGCCGCGCTCTCGCGGTCCGGTCTCCGGGGCGCGGAATACGTCTTCGAATTCGACGCGGAAACGTCTCCCGAAAGCGCCGCCGATCTCGACTGCGAGCTTCTCGACGCGGACGGCCGCGTTCTCAAATGTTCGGGTCTCGTCTTCTCCCGCGGCGTTCTGAAATGCGTCTTCGTTTTTCCCGAAGGCTTCGATCCGCGCAAGGCGACGACGCTGCGTCTGGTCTGCGGAAACGGGAGCGCGCCGACGCTGAGGCGAATCACTGAACGGGAAATCTGAATTTTTTGGTCATGGGCAACGAAAAGAAGATCAGGGCGGACGAGCTGCTTTTTCGGCAGGGCAAGGCGGAATCGCGTTCCCGCGCGAAGATTCTCATCATGGCGGGCAAGGTGCGCAGCGGTCCCGACAGCGTCGTCCAGAAGCCTTCGCAGATGCTACCCGAAAGCACGGATCTGCAGGTGGAGAATCCGCCGCGCTTCGTTTCCCGCGGCGGCGAAAAATTAGCGGGCGCGCTGGAAAAATTTTCGCTGGACGTCCGCGGCGCGCGTGCGCTGGACGTGGGCGCTTCGACGGGCGGCTTCACGGACTGCCTGCTTCAGAACGGCGCGGAGACGGTGACCTGCGTCGACGTCGGGCACGGGCAGCTGCATTACAAGCTCCTGCAGGACCCGCGCGTGAAGAATTTCGAAAAGGTGAACGCGCGCGATCTGGACGCCTACGAGCTTCCGTTCCCGCGGTACGATTTCGTGGTCGGAGATCTGTCCTTCATTTCCCTCAAGAAGATTCTGCCGGCGGCGTGGAATCGGGTGCGGCCGGGCGGGGCGCTGATCATGCTGATCAAACCGCAGTTCGAGGCCGACCGAGAAGAAGTCTCCAAGGGCAGGGGAATCATCCGCGACGAGGCCGTCCACCGCCGCGTCGTCGAGGACGTCCTGAAATTCTGTAATGAAAATCTGGATGCGTTCAGGCTCGAAGGACTCTGCGATTCTCCCATCCTGGGCGGCGACGGGAACAAGGAATTTCTTTTTTACGCGCGTCGCGGCGAAGACGCGTGAGGCGCGCGGCTATTCTATGCCGTATCTGAAGCTGACGATTCTGAAGCGGCGTCCGAAATTGCGGTTCACCGCGCCGCATTCGTCGTAAGGCGTGTTCGGGCGCTGCGACGCGTCGAAGAGATCCGGGAAGCGTTGGACGAGCATCGCCGCCGTCGCGCGCGCTTCCGGTCTTCCCGTGAGCGGATTGAGGATTTCCGCCTGCGCGTAGATCTTGAAGGTGTCGCCGCGCGGCGAGAGCCGCTGCCCGATGTTCTGCAGCACGTGTTCCTGGCGCAGAAATCCCGGGAACCACGCGGGAATCTTCCTTCCGCCCAACGTGTTGATTTCCGCGCGTTCGATGCCGCGATGAAGAATGCCGGAATCCGCGAATTCCGCCACGGACGCGAAATGTTTTCCCGCGGCGAGGCGTTCGCGGTTTTCGTCGGCGACGCTTTTCGCCAGGCGGGCGATCTTTTCCGCGGGAACGCTGCGGAGACCCTGAGAAAGCAGAAAATGGTCGCGGGAACGCCAATGCGCCGCCTCCAGCTCCTTGTCGCTCAACGGGAAGATTTTCCCGTCCGGAGAGAAGAACTGCGCCGAAAACGGGCGGACGAAAAACGCGTTGTCAAAATCCTTTTTCGCGCGCGGCGCGTCCCAGGGCATGTTCAGTTCTCCGGCTCTTCCCGAATACTGCTCCCATTTTTCGAACGCGTTGGAGAGCAGGGCGGTCCAGGCCTTTTCGTTCGTCGAGTTCATGTTGAACGGACCGTCCGTCATGCATTCTTCCGCGAAATCGACGGGGCGGGGCGACGAAAACGAAAGCCCGCACAGGCTCCGGTCCTTCTTCACGAAAAGCGGATTGTCGCTTGTAATCGTATTTTCAATACGTTTTTTCGCGGAGAAGAAATACCTGTCGAAGATCTGATTGACCTTCAGTTCGGCGACCTTCCCGTCGAAGCGTCCGAGCGCGAGCGGAGGAATTCCGGTCTGATGCGGAAAACGGATCGCGTTCGCGGACAGCGCGCCGCTGTCGGGCAGATCGTAGAGCTGAATCGACGAAAACGCGGGAACGCGCTCTTCCGTCCTGTGTTCGTTGACGTATTTATCGAAAAAATACGTTTCGTTCTCGTCGTCCTCCGCGTCGGCGAGTCTCTTCGCGGCTTCGCCGACGTGGGCGGAGACTTCGAACGCGGCGGCCACGACGGGGTCGGCGAAGTCGAAGACGGCGTCGCGCAGGTCCACGTTTTCCAGAAGATTCTTCAGCGCGTTCTCGTCCTCCGTCCGCAGACGGATGCGGTAGACCAGGTTCGCCTGCGCGACATCGTGGTCGCCCGCCTTCTGGCGGTTGTATTCCTTGCCCGTCAGCGTGAACTGGACGTAAGGGAAATTCACGTTCACGAATCTCAGAATCGGCGGCGCGTAGTCCTGCGGCGTCGAGGTCTGCCGGAAACTTCCGTTGTAGTGGCGGAGTACGATTTCTCCGGGAAACAGCGGCGGAATCGAAAAGAATTCTATCGCGTGTTCGTCGTGGAACCATCTTCCGCCGACGGCGCCCGAGGGCGGTTTGTTCGGGTTGGAGCCTTTCTGAAACTTCCAGGTCGCGCCGCCCGTGATCCGGGAAAGGCCTTCCGGCTGGCCTTTCGGGTCGGGGAAGCGCGCCGTGTAGATTTCGCCCGCGTGCAGTCCGACTTCCGGCGATTTCCTGTCCGTCCCGAAGCCCTGGTCGGACGCGTCGAAAATTCTGCAGTAGGCGTTGAATGTCTTGTCGGACGGTGTCTGGCGGACGAGCCCGAAGCGTCCCGTCGGGAAATTCGAAAGCTCCGCCGAAAATTCCGCGCCGGTGTTCCTGTTGGTCACCGAAAACGCCGGCAGCACGGAGAAGTCGATCAGCCCGAGCTGGCCGTCGGCGTGCGCGAGCAGCGGGAACGCGTAGGGGTTCCACAGCTTCGCGGTGACGTGGAAGCGCGCGCGGTGCTGACCGTCGGTGCGCGGATTGAAGAAGCCGACGTGCAGCCGGAGATCCGCGACGACGGGGCAGAAATGCTCGCAGAGTCCGAGCTTCCCCGCCGCGGGTTTCCGCTCCGACGTCGCCACGGGAACGCCTCGATGCGGTTCCGTTTCGCGGGACGCGAGCGTTTCCGCCGTGAAAAGCGTTTTCGCGTCCGCCGTTTCCGAGAGATCTTTTTTGAGCGCGTTCCGCGGCCAGTCGGCGATGACGCCGAGCGTCCGCAGCGCCGTCGTCTCGCGGTCGGTTCCCTTGGCGGAATTTTCGGCGAAGAAGAACGCGGGGTCGTATCGCGCGTTCCGCAGCGCCGGGGCGTTGCGCGGGAACGCCTTGAGCGCCGCCGCGGGAGCGCCGAACACTTGACCGCGCCGCTGTTCCGCGCGCGCGTCCGCGGCGGTTTCCGCGGCTTCCGGACGGTCGTCGCGCAGCGGAAACTTCTCTGATTCGTCGACGATGAAATAGGCGATGCGGAGATCGTCGCCGACGTATCTCCAGGGAACGGACGTTCTTTTTCCGGGCGACTTGGGATTCGGGAACGAGGCCGCGCCGCCGTTCTGCGTCGAGGCGCGCGAAACGAGCGGGACGGGCGCGGAAGGCTTCCGCGCGGGCGACGGATTTTCTTCCGAAGCCGCGCCGCCGCGCGCGGTGCTCCAGGGATTTTCGGGACTTCCCGGGTCGGGCGCGGTGGACGCGGAATCCGTTCCCGCGCGCTGCTGCAGTTCCGCCAGGGCGATTCTCGCGGCGTTCGTCACGGCCCGGTTCGCGGCGGTGCGTTTCAGGGCGGCGTCGGTCAGCGTCTTTTCCCTTTCCGAAAACGTGAAGAGCGCGGCGGAAACGGCCGCCATGAGCATCAGCATCAGCACGACGGCGAACAGCGCGAAGCCGTTTTTGTCCAGGGTTTTCGAAGAAATCGGGGGCACGGGAACGCGGGGATTAGGGGAAGAAGGGTCGGTTTTTGCGCACAAAATTCTTGAAATCCTTCCTCGGAGTCAAATACTTTCCGCCTTTTCAATTCACCTTCTTTTTTATATTTTACCCCTGCAAATCAAAAAGGAACCCGAAAAAATGAACCTCACCGAAACAATCGAAAACGCCTTCTCCGCGGGCGAGATCACCCGGTCTTCCCGCGACAACCTCACCGAATGGCTCGGCGCCGGCTTCCTTCCGGCGTGGGCGCTCAAGGCGATCGAGGAGCTCGTCGCCGCCAAGGAGTGGAACGAGATCAACGACCGCTTCTTCAAGAAGATCGCCTTCGGCACGGGCGGCATGCGCGGCCGCACGATCGGCAAGGTCACGCCCCCGGCGGAAGCGGGAACGCGCGACGCGCTCGGCGCGCCCGAGCACACCGCCGTCGGCACCGCGAATCTGAACGACTTCAACATCGTCCGCGCGACGGTCGGCCTGTTCCGCTACATCTCCGGCTGGCTCGCGAAAAACGGCGAGACGCGCGCGCCGCGCATCGTCATCGCGCACGACGTCCGCCATTTCTCGAAGCATTTCTCGCAGCTCGCGGCGAGCATCTGGACGAAGCTCGGCGGCGAGGCCTACGTGTTCGACGGCCCGCGCTCCGTGCCGCAGCTCAGCTTTTCCATCCGCGCGCTCGGCACGGACACCGGCATCGCGCTCACGGCGAGCCACAATCCCTCGCACGACAACGGCTTCAAGTGCTACTTCCGCGACGGCGCGCAGGTGATTTCGCCCCACGCCGAATCCATCATCGGCGAAGTGAACGCCGTCACGCTCGCGGACATTCCGCAGTTCCTCGACGTCGATCTCGCCGCGGTGAAGACCGTTCCCTCCGAAATCGAGGCGCGCTACCTCGCCGATCTCGAATGCGCCGTGCTCGACAAGTCCGTGATCGAACAGGCCAAGATCAAGCTCTGCTACACGAACATTCACGGCACGGGCGACGTGATGATCGTTCCCGCGATGAAGAAATTCGGCGTGGACATCACGACCGTCGCCGAGCAGCTCCCGCACGACGGCCGTTTCCCGACCGTCAAGTCGCCCAATCCGGAAAACGCCGAGGCGTTCACGCTCTCTCTCGCCAAGGCGAAGGAAATCGGCGCGGACATCGTCATCGGCACTGACCCGGACGACGACCGCGTCGGCATCGCCGCGCGCAATCGCGACGGTTCCTACACGCTTTACACGGGCAACCAGACGGGCTCGATGCTCGCGGCGTTCCGCTGCGCGCGCATGAAGGAGCTCGGCATTCTCCCGCCCGAAGGCTCGCCGCACGCGACGCTCATCAAGACGTTCGTCACCTCGCCGCTCTGGGACGCGATCGCGGAAAAGAACGGCCTGCGCTGCGTGAACGCGCTCACGGGCTTCAAGTGGATCGGCGCCAAGCTGCAGAAATACCAGCTCGCGGTCGAAAAGACCGTGCCCGGCTACATGGCGCTCCCGTGGCGCGAACGCGCGAAGGCGCAGCTCTCCGCGGGAACGTTCTTCGTCTTCGGCGGCGAGGAAAGCTACGGCTATCTGCACTCCGACAGCGTGCGCGACAAGGACGGGAACGCCGCCGCGCTCATGGTCGTCGAAATGGCGTCGTGGGCGAAGCTCAAGGGCATGACGCTCCCGGAATTCCTCGATTCCATCTACCGCGACTACGGCTACTTCCTCGAGTCGCTGCTCAACATCGTGCTCGAAGGCGCGGCCGGCGCGGCGCAGATCAAGCGCATTCTCGCCTCGCTGCGCGAAAATCCGCCGACGGAGGTGCTCGGCTCCAAGGTCGTCGACTTCAAGGACTTCGGGCGCGACGTCATCAGGGACTGCGACGGCGACCTGATTCCGAAGGAGGATTTCTACTTCTTCACGCTGGAAAACGGCATGCGCATCGCCGTGCGCGGGAGCGGCACCGAACCGAAAATCAAATTCTACATCTTCGCGACGAGCCCGAAGACCGATCTCGCCGAAGCCAAGGCGGACGCCGCCGCCGCGGTCGAAGCCGCCAAGGCGTTCCTCAAGGACGAGGCGATGCGCCGCGCGAACGGCTGAAACGAAGCATGACGCGCGTTCCCGCAGAAAAATTCCTGCTCGTCGTTCCCGCGGCGCTGTGCGTCGCGGGAACGCTCGCGTCCTGCACCACGGCCGAAAATCCCGACGACCCGGGCTACAACAAGCCGGCGGTTTCGGGCGTCGTCCGCGGCGAAATCCGCACCATGGACGCCTATCTGGACGCGGTGGAAAAGGAGAACGCGCGACGCCTCAGAACCGAGGGAGACGTCTGGAGCAATCCGGAGGATTTTTGAACTTCAACACGATTTTTTTCACGATGAACCAATTGAACTTCAGTGACCAAAGCACGGCGGAACTCAACAAGCTTTCGCCGCTCGACCAGATGCCCATCATCGATGCGCTGACGAACGTTTCGCTCGACGAATTGAAGAAGGACAAGTCCGCCTACGGCGCGTTCGCGCGCGGGAAGCAGACGTATTACCGCCTCCGCCAGGGCGACCTGCGCATTTATTTCACCGCGACCGAGGGCGAGATCTACTGCTGCTACATTCTTCACAAGCACAGCATCACGGATTTCGCCTTCCGCGCCAATCTGCCCGTGAAGGACGAGCACCTCGTCGAGCAGGACAAGAACTTCTGGGAATATCTCGATTCCTTCAACAAATAAGAAGACGGAGCCGACCATGAGCGAAGAAGACCGAAACGTCCCCGCGGCCAAAGAGCCCAAATACAAGTGCGTCCAGGACGCGGCGCGCATCTACCTGCTGCCCAACTTCTTCACGGCGGGCAACATGTTCTGCGGCTTCATGTCGCTTTGCCAGTGCATCGAGGCGAAATACAGCGAGACCGTCGCCGCCGCCAACGAGAAGTACATGCTCGCCGTCTATCTGATTTTCGGCGCGTGCATCTTCGACCTCTTCGACGGCCGCATGGCGCGCATGTTCAAGAAGGAATCCATGTTCGGCGCGGAATTCGACTCCATCGCCGACACGGTCTCCTTCGGCGTCGCGCCCGCGTTTCTCGTGTATTTCCTGATTCTCGACCCGAGCCGCAGCGCGGATTCGCTCGCCGGAATTCTGACGAACGCGGGACCGTTCGTAGGATTCATCTACCTGCTTTGCGCCGGCATCCGCCTCGCGAAGTTCAACGTGCTGACGAATCCGCTCATTCCCGGGAACGAGAAGAAAAGCCCGGCGTCGGACTTCATGGGCATCTCCTCGCCGATCGCGGCCGCGATCACGGCTTCGTTCGTCCTCCTGCTCACGCACAATTCCGACGAGGCGAAGGATCTCAAGGAATGGCTTCCGGTCATCCTGCTGCCGACGATGGTGCTCGTTTCCATCCTGATGGTCACGAACATTCCCTACCCGACGTTCAAGCACATCGACTGGAACACGAAGGCGAAGGCGCAGGCGTTCGTGCTGATCATCCTTTTCGCGATCTTCGCGCTGGCGTTCCACGTGTACGCGATTCCGGCGGCGCTGCTCGCCTACGTCGTGTTCGGTCTCGTCCGCGCGCTCAGGCGGAAAATCTCCGGCAGAAAGTCCGCCGCGGGAACGTTCGACGACGACGGCGCCGTCGAAGACACGTTCTGACGCGGCGGGATTTTCGGCTTGCAAAAGCGTTCCCGCAAGCATTCCATTGCAGACTCAACAGATTTGGAGATTTTCTTGAACATGAAAAAAGCAATCCTTCCTCTCATGATGCTTGCCGCCGCCGGCGGTCTTTACGCGCAGGACGCGGCCGTCGCCGCTCCCGAAAGCAACGAGCTCGAAATCGGCGCTCAGTTCGGTTTTGAATCCCACTACGTCTTCCGCGGCAAGTCCATCACGGACGAAAACATGCAGGCCACGGTCAACGCCGGCTACTCGCTCGGCGGCACCGGCGACTGGGGCTTCCGCGTCTACGGCGAATTTTTCTACGAAGCTCCGTTCGACGACGAAATGAACGAAGTCGACTGGAAGATCGGCGGCACCGCCGTTTACGCCGACGAATATTACTTCGACGCCGGCTACATCTTCAGAACGTACCCGAATTCCGGACCTGCCAAGGGCAAGAATTCCGTCAACCGCGAAAACGAGCTCTTCCTCGGCATCGCGCGCGACGTCCGCTTCTGGCAAGACGCCGAATGGTCGCAGGTGAAGATCGGCGGCACGGTTTCCTATGACTGGAACTTCGAACAGATTTCCTGGGAATTCTACGCGGAAAAGACCTTCGAAGAAGTCCTCGTTCCCGAATTCTCCGTCAATCTCCGCGCCGTTTACGGCTACATCACGATGAAGGACGCGAACGGCGACCAGTGGCTCGGTCACGGTTCTCCGGACAACGACTACGGCTATTGCCAGTTCTCGGTGGACGGCATCTACAGCCTGAACAAGACGACGGACGTTTCCGCCGGCATGCGCTACGCCTACAACAACGATCACATCGCGGGCGAAGACTGCAACGAATTCTGGTGGGGCGTCGCCCTCCGTTTCCGCTACTGAGCTGCGGGAACGTTCGCCTGAACGAATTTTTTTAACCTAACATAAAACATAAAGACAATGGCTATCAAAGTTGGCATCAATGGTTTCGGTCGCATCGGCCGCATGGTTTTCCGTGCTGCGATTGAAAACTTCGCGGACGACATCGAAATCGTCGGCATTAACGACCTCCTCGACCCGGACTACCTGGCGTACATGCTCAAGTACGATTCGGTTCACGGTCCCTTCAACGGCACCGTTTCCTCCGAAGGAAACGCGCTCATCGTGAACGGCAAGAAGATCCGCATCACGGCCGAAAAGGACCCCGCGAACCTGAAGTGGAACGAAGTGGACGCCGACGTCGTCGTCGAATCCACGGGCTTCTTCCTCACGGAAGAACTCGCCTCCGCTCACCTCAAGGCGGGCGCCAAGAAGGTCATCATGTCCGCTCCCTCCAAGGACGCGACCCCGATGTTCGTCTACGGCGTCAACGACAAGACCTACGCGGGTCAGAAGATCATCTCCAACGCGTCCTGCACGACGAACTGCCTCGCGCCGATCTCCAAGGTGCTCAATGACAAGTTCGGCATCAAGCGCGGTCTGATGACGACGGTTCACGCGGCGACGGCGACCCAGAAGACGGTCGACGGTCCCTCCAAGAAGGACTGGCGCGGCGGCCGCGGCATCCTCGAGAACATCATCCCGTCCTCCACGGGCGCGGCGAAGGCCGTCGGCAAGGTTCTCCCGGAACTCAACGGCAAGCTCACCGGCATGTCCATGCGCGTTCCCACCTCCGACGTTTCCGTCGTCGACCTCACGGTCGAACTCAACAAGGAATGCACCTACGAAGAAATCTGCGCTGCGATGAAGGAAGCCTCCGAAGGCGAACTCAAGGGCGTTCTCGGCTACACGGACGAAGCCGTCGTCTCGACGGACTTCCGCAACTGCCCGAAGACCTCCATCTTCGACGCGAAGGCGGGCATCCAGCTCGACAAGACCTTCGTCAAGGTCGTCTCCTGGTACGACAACGAATGGGGCTATTCCAACAAGGTCCTCGAAATGGCTCGCGTCATCGCGAAATAAGTTTCCGAGACTTCTGTTCACGAACGTTCCCGCCCTCCCGCGGGAACGTTTTTTTGTGATCCGCGGCGGCGGAAACGCCGTTTTTCTTTCGCGTCCGCCGGCGCGGGCGAAACATTCCGTTGACGGGAGGGCGCTTTTCGAGTGTCATTAGCGCATTGAAGCACTTTGATTTTTTATGGCAAAAAACGCTATCCGCAGAGAGAACGAAAAAATGAAGTCCGCCGCCGGCGACGACCGCAATCTGGTCCTGGTGGACGACGATTTTCAGGACGCCGATTTCGAAGACAAGGTTTGGCTTTTTTGGCGCCGGCACGGGAAGAAGACCGTCGCCGCCGCGGTCGCCGTTTTTCTGGCGGCGTTTTCCGTGATCGTCTACACGCAGGGCAAGAAGATGCACGTCGCGGCGCTGCAGAGCGATTACGCCGAACTGAAGACCGCGGACGAGCGCCGCGCCTTCGCCGTCGCGCACACGGGCGATGCGATGGCGGGAACGATTTTCTACGCGCTCGGCAACGAGAGCTTCGCCGAGGGCAGATTCGCCGAAGCCGCCGCGGACTACGCCGCTTCCGCCGCCGTGTTCGCGGAGAAGTCCGAGCCCGAGTTCGCGCTCCCGCGCGACCGCGCGAAATTCTCCGAAGCCGTCGCGCTCGACAAGTCCGGCAAAAAGGACGAGGCGCGGGAACGCCTCGCGGCGCTCGCGTCTTCGCTGAAGACGGACGAGACCGTGCGCGGGCAGGCGATGTACAATCTCGCGGTGCTCGCGCTGAGCGCCGGCGACGTGGCGGGCGCGCGCGGCTGGCTCGACGAGATGGACCGCGCGCTCTCCGCGCAGAACATGTGGCATTCCGAAAAATCCAATCTGATCCGGCTTGAGCCGAGCCTCGCCGCCGTTCCCGCCGAATCCGCTTCCGAGACCGTCGCGACCGAATGATTCCTTTCCGTAAAAAAGCAGAACCCGCAAGCGCCGAAGATGCCGTCGTCGTCCGCAAGCTCTGCAAGAACTACGGTTCGCACAGGGCGGTTTCGGGCGTGTCGTTTTCCGTGAAGCGCGGCGAGGTCGTCGGTTTTCTCGGGCCGAACGGCGCAGGCAAATCGACGACGATGCGCATTCTCGCTGGGCTCACGCCGGCGAATTCCGGCATCGCGCGCATCTGCGGCATTCCGGTCTCGACGGACGCGTTCCGCGCGAAGGCGCACCTGGGCTACATGCCCGAAAACAATCCGCTGCCGGAAGAGCTGCGCGTCATCGAATACCTGCGCTGGCGCGCGCGCCTGAAGGACGTTCCCGAAAAGCGGCTGCAGGAGCGCGTCGAAAGCGTCATGGCGGCGTGCGATCTCGCGCGCAAGGCGCGGCGCAAGCTCATCGGCTCGCTTTCCAAGGGTTTCCGCCAGCGCGTCGGCATCGCGGACGCGCTGCTTTCGGAACCGGACGTCGTGATTCTCGACGAGCCCACTATCGGGCTCGACCCGCACCAGATTCTCGGCATCCGTTCGCTGATCCGCGGCCTGCGCGGGAAAAAGGCGGTGCTGATCTCCTCGCACATTCTGCCGGAGATCGAGAACGTCTGCGACCGCGTCATCATCATCAATCAGGGGCACGTCGTCGCGGCGGGAACGCCGGAGGAGCTCCGCGCGGAGTTCGTCCGTTCCCGCGCCTTCGAGATCGTCTCCGACGCCGCGCCCGAACGCATCGCCGAGACGCTCGGCGCGGTTTCCGTCGAGCGCGTTCCCGCGACGGCGACGGAGCCGAGCAAGCTGCTCGCGCGCATTCCCGCGGACGCGCCGCGCGAGGACCTCCTCGAAAAGCTCCACTTCTCGGGAATCCGCGTCGAAGAATTTTCCGAAAAGCGCGCGAGCCTCGAAGACATCTTCATCGCGGCGACCAAACGCAATTACGACGTCGTGGACGACGTCTCCAAACGGCAATGAGGCACTTTCTGACAATTTTCCGCTACGAGCTGCGCATGCTCTTCATTTCCCCTTCGACCTACGTCGCGGGAACGGTCTTCCTCTGCATCATGGGCGGCATCTACTGGTTCGCGCTGCAGCAGGCGACGATGCAGAACGGCGAGACGCTGCTGCCCGTGGAGAGCTATTTCTTCGTCTTCTGGGTGCCGCTCTTCATTCTGGTGCCGCTGATCACGATGCGCTCCTTCGCGGAGGAGCGGCGCGCGGGAACGCTCGGCGCGCTGATGACGACGCCGACGAGCGCCTTCGCCGTCGTGCTCGGCAAATTCGCCGCCGCCTACGCGCTCTACGTCGCGCTCTGGGCGCTGGCGCTGCTGTTTCCGGTGATCGCGTGGCAGATGCTGAAGGACTTCTGCCCGGATCCGCGCCTGCTCGCGCTGAGCTCGCTGAAGGGCGGGGCGCTCTTCGTCGCGCTTTCCGGGCTGCTCTACGTCGCGATGGGCATTCTCGCGAGCAGCCTCACGCGCAGCATGCTCGTCGCCGGGCTGCTCACGTCGTGCGGGCTCTTCGTCTTCGTCGTGCTCGGCGGCGTGCTGCAGATGCTTCCGCTCAACGTGTACGAATCCTTCGCGTGGCTGGAGGCGCCCGCCGAATATCTCCGCACGTTCCGGCATCTTGAAAACTTCTACGGCGGGCTGATCGAATCGCGCCCGTTCTTCCTGTTCATCAGCGGGACGGCGCTCGCCCTGGGGCTGACGACGCTCAACGTCGAATCGAAAGCGTAGCTTATGCGATTTTTCCGTCTTTTCAAAATCGAGGATTTCCGTTACGTGCGCGTGCTGCGCGGCGCGAATCTGTGTGCGCAGGCCGTGCTCGCCGTGCTGCTCGTCTTTGGGCTCAACTATCTCGCCTCGCAGCCGTCCTTCCGTTTCCGCTGGGACATCGACGAGGCGAAGAGCCACACGCTCTCGCTCGAATCGGGCATGTTCCTCGAATCGCTCGTCGGCAAAGCGCCCGCGGACACGACGGCGGAAAACCCGTGGATCCGCGTCGTCGTCACGTTCCCGCGTTCCGATTTCGGCGAATCCCGCGAAGAGGCGTACGGCAAGAACATGATGCGCAAGCGCATCGTCGCGCTCACGGACAATTTCCGCTACAAGGCCGAATCGCTCGGCGTTCCCGGCTTCATCCGCTTCGAGGAAGGCGACCTCGTGAAGAACACGCGCCTCGCCGCGGAGATGGAGAAGAACGGCGTCAGAAAAATCCCGGCGGACGCCGCCGTCGTCGTGCTCTCGCGCAAGCGCTGTGCCGTCATCACCGCCGCGGAACTGCTGAAGATCCGCCGCGACGACGCCGGCAATCCCTCCGACGTGGACGGCTTCCGCGGCGAAGAGGCGCTGATGGCGGCGATTCTCAAAGTCGCCGACGAGACCGTTCCCGTCGTCTATTCGCTGATCGGGCACGGGGAATTTTCTCCGGAGAGCACGGACCGCTCCTTCGGGCTCTCCTCGTTCGCCGAGCAGCTGCGCGCGCGGCAGATTCGCCTGGTCACGCTCAATCTCCGCGAACACAAGGAAGTGCCGGAAGACGCGGCGATGCTCCTCGTCGTCAATCCGCGCATCGCCGTGGACAAGGCGGACGAAAAGAAGATCGGTCGCTACCTGCGGGAACGCAACGGGCGCGTGCTGCTGCTCGCGGGTCCCGGGCGCGATCCCGGGCTGGACGATCTGCTCTTCGACTGGGGCATTCAGCTCGCGGACAATTTCGTCGTCGAAAAGGATCCCGCCAAGCTGCTCTACGACGGGAACGTCGCCGTGAACACGATTTCCGTTCCCGCGCACAAGACGACGGAAATCCTTGCCGAGCAGAAGATCCCGCTCGTCGCCTCGCAGTTCCGCCAAGTGCGCCGCGACGTCGGTTCCGCGGACGACGCGACGCGCCGCGTGCAGGAGCTCGTCTTCTCCTCGCCGGGCGTGAACGCCGCCGGCGTGCCGACGAGCTGGGGCGAAAGCGAATACCGCACGCCGCCCTACCGCTACGGCGACCGCATGAGCGACGTGCCCGGCCCGGTCTCCGTCGCCGCCGTCGCCGAACGCGTGGCGGGAACGCGCCTCGGCTTCAACATTCCCGGCGGGCGCATCGTCGTCGTGGGCGCGGGCGATCTCGCCTCCAACGCGCAGCTCGAGAACGGCGGCAACAAGACGTTCCTCTTCAACGCCGTGAACTGGCTGATCGACCGCGACGTCTATCTCAACATTCCGCCGCGGCCGATCTCGGACTTCCGGCTCAACGTCTCCATGCCCGACCTGTTCCGCGTCGCGTGGGCGTTCGCGCTCGTTCCCGCCGCCGTCGTGCTGCTCGGTCTGCTGGTCGCCCTCTGGCGGCGTCGAATCTGAATTTTTTGGAAAGGAAGCAAAGAGATGCGTTTCAAATTCACGCTTTTTCTGATCTTGGCGAACGTCCTCACCTTTGGCCTGATCCTCTACGAATCCGGCAAGAGCGATGTCGCGGACAGTGTGCGCCGGGCAATCTTCTCCGCCGGCATTTCGAAGATTTCCGTCAAGGATTCCTCCGGCGAATTTTCGCTCACGCTCGAAAAGAAGGACTGGTTCATCACGAGCCCCTTCCGCTGGGCCGCCAATCCCTTCACCGTCAACCGGCTGCTGACCGAGCTGCGCTTCCTCGGCGCGGACGGCGGCTTCTCCGTCGCCGAAGCCAGGGCGACCGGCAGCACGCTCGCCGACTACGGGCTCGAAAATCCGCGCGCGACGCTCTCCGTTTCCGACGACGCGGGAACGCGCCAGATCAGAATCGGCAACGCCACGCCGGACCGGAAGAGCGTCTACGTCCTCTCGCCCGACGGCTCGGAGATCATTCCCGCGCCGAAATCCTTTCTGGACGTCATCTCCAAAAAATCCGAAGACTTCCGCGCCCGCGAAATCTTCTCCGTCGCGCCCTACGAGGTGCAGAGCCTCAAGATTCTTTCCTTCGAAGGACAGGCGCGCGACAAGGAATCGCGCCGCGTGAGCCTCGTGCGCACGCGCAAGGAAAACGACGGCGTCGCCGCGCGCGTCGAATACGGCTGGCGCTTCGAGACGCCGATTTCCGCCGCCGCCGAGAGCGCGCGCACGGAAGCGCGCCTGCGCGAGCTCGTCGCCCTCAACTACGGCGAATTCTTTTTCGACAAGCCTTCGCTGCTCGGCGAATCCGGCGTGAAGACGCCGCAGATGAGCATCACGCTTTCCGACGGCAACGAAAAGTCGCAGACGCTCCTCGTCGGCAAGCTCACGCCCGAAAACGGGAACCTGCGCTACGCCAAGCTCGACGGCAACGACGCGATCTTCACCGTTCCCGCCGACATCGCGGACCGCTGGGAACGCGCGACGACCGAGCTGCGCGACCCGCATTTCTTCGAATTCGATCCCGCGCAGCTGCGCTCCGTCTCGATTTTCGAAGGCAAGAAGCAGCTCCTGCTCCACCGCACGAATCTGCGCGCCGCGGGAACGAAAAAGGTCGATTCCGGCGCCGTCGCGCTCGGCGCGGACGTGGGCGAAGCCGCCGCGGACGCCTCCGCCGAAAACCTCTACGCCGCGTGGCAGATGCCCGCCGCGCCGGATTCCCGCGTCGTCGAGCCGACCGCGGTCGAGCCCGCCGTCATCCGCGATTTCGTCGAGACGCTGAAAAATCTCGTCGCCGTCAATTTCCCGGATCCGGAAAAAGTCGACGCCGAGCCCGGGGAATTCTACCGCGCATTCGCCGCCGACAACGCCTCCGACGTCGAAATAGAATCCTTCGGCTTCAAGAATCCCGCGCGCGTCGTCGAGCTTCAGTTCGGCGCTCCCGTGAAGGACGCCGAAAGCCCGCGCCGCACCATGACGCTCTCCGTCGCCGCGCCGCCCGCGGACAAGCCCGGCGCGCCCTGCCACGCCAAATTCGGCGGCTCCATCTACGCCGTGGACGAAAAAATCCTCGAAACGCTTTCCACCGAACCGAGCTTCTTCCGCGCGCGCGAAATCTGGAAGCTGCCCGAGGACGCCAAGCTCGTCTCGATCCGCGTCGTCGACGTCGCCGGACCCGAGGAAAAGATCGTGCTCGACGCGAAGCGCCCCGCCGGCGTCTCCGACTGGATGAAGGCGCTCGAAGCGAAGAGCGACGAGGAATCCGCGGCGCTGCGCGCGCTCGGGGGATGCCTCGCCGATCTCCGCGCCGAGTCGTTTTTGCCCGAGCCGTTTTCGCGGGATTTCTCCTATGATTACCAGGATTCCGGCGCGCCGGAGACGTGGCGCTTTCGCCTCGAACTCGAAATCGCCGCCGCGGAGGACGCCGAGCTGACGCGTCGCGTCCTGTGGGTCACGAAACGCCTCGGCGGCACCTTCCAGCTCGCGGGAACGCCCGAGCCTTCCTGCGTTTTCTGCGCGCGGCAGCCGCTCATCGACGCGCTGCACAAGCTCACGTTCGCGCGCGATTCTTCGCGCGACGTTCCCGAGATCCCGATTCCCGATCCGATCGGCCGCGATGCGCCCGCGACCGTTCCCGCCGCGCGCTGAAATTTTTCGAAAAAACGAACCCCCGCATTTCCCATGTCGAACGACAACACGCAATACCTCGTCGCCGCGCTCGGCGACGCCGTCATCGTTTCCGTGCGCGGACGCGCCGTCTATACGACCTGCCGCGAATTCGGCGAATTCCTCGAAAAAGTCGGCGGGAATCCCGACGTCCGCAAGCTCATTCTCGACATGAAGCTCTGCGAAGGCGTGGACAGCACCGTGCTCGGGCTGATCGCGGGCGCGGCGGGCGATTTCCGTGGGAAGGGCGGGGAAGTCGTCATGCAGCGCTGCGGACCGCGCATCGCCGAAGTCGTCGCCAATCTCGGGCTCGGCTCGCTCCTCACGCTGCTTTCCGGCGACGCTGTGGACGCGGGAACGGAAAAGCTCCTCGCCGAGGGCGCGACGAGCTGCGCCGAGGCCGCTCCCGCGACCAACCGCACGATTCTGCAGGCGCACGAAACGCTGATGACGGCCGCCCCGGAAAACGTCCCGCGTTTCAAGCAGGTCGTCGACTTCATGCGCGCCGATCTCGGCATGTGACGTCCCGCGAAGAAAAGGTTTCCGCGGATTTTTTTAACCGCGAATTTCCGCGAATGAGCGCGAATTTTTACAGGAGCGCGACCGTCCCGGTCGCCTTCTGAAAATCCTTCCCCGCAAACTTTCCTGATTTTTGAAAAAACGGGCAAGCGACGACGACCGCCGCTTGCCCGTTTTCATTTGCCCGCCGGATCAGAACCGCATGCGGAAGCCGACGTTCGCGCTGTGCGTCGTCGAGGAGTCCGTGCCTGTGCGGAACATGTAGCCCGCATAGACGTTCATCCGATTCGTGAGCGCCACGTCCAATGTCGGTCCGATCGAGAACATGTCCGTCGGCGCAGTTTTTGCCTTTTCCGAAATCCTCGTTCCGTCCTTCGCCGTCACGTTCACGTCGATTTCGTCGTCGAGCAGCTCGCGCGAGTACGCGACGTCCAAGCCGAGCCGCGCTTCCGTGCCCGCGACGTCGAAGCTCCAAGAGAACGCGCAACCGATCCGCGCCCGCAGACTGTCGCCCGAGAGCGAATCCGCGTCGAACGCCGCGCGCTCGTTCCCGCTTTCCGTGAACGAGTCCGTCGACGCGTGCGTGTAGGCAAGGCCGACGTACGGCGTCGCGTAGAGCTCGTTCGCCTCCGAAAGCGTCAGCCGCGCGCCCGTTTCCGCGAACACGCCCGCGTTCCAGCCGTCCGCCGAAGCGCTCGCGCCGCCGTAATCCGTCGTGCGCTTCACGTCGTAAGAGGCGAAGCCGAGCTGCGCCCCCGCGTTCACGTAAAACAGATTCGCGAGCGTCTTCCCGCCGAAAACGATCAGCCGATAGTCGTCGGACTCGATCTTGCCGCCGCCGTTGCGGATCTTCGCCTTGCCCGTTCCCGCGCCCAAGGCGACGCCGAGCGTCGTTGTTTTATCCAATCTCACATCCGCGCCGGCAAACACGCCGCTGCGGTCGAAATCGAAGGTCGGAGCGTCCGTCGCCGTATCGTTCTCGGCGGATGTCGTTTGCGCCTGCGCGAAGAATTCCCAGTGGCTCTTTTGGTAGAACGAATCGTGGCGACGCTGTTCCAGGCGCGCGGAAACGTTTCTCGCGTCGTCGTGGAAGGTCTCGACGGGCATCGCGATCATTGCCGCATAGCTTTTCGGAGAAAGCCGGTCGAGAATCGAGCGCGCCGTGCCCGATTCGCCGGAGAGCAGCGCGTTCAGCAGCGGATCGTTCCCGCCGCCGAGAGCGCTCAGGTCCGCCGCGTCCGTGAATCCGGCGGACAGAGACGCGAGCTCGTCCGCCAGCCCGCCGAGAGCCCAATCGACGAAGCTCGCGCTCAGACCGCTCGTGTTCACGCCGCCCGAGAGCGTCTCGGGATTCGTCAGCGCCTGCACCGTCAGCCCGTTCGAGGCGTCGAAGAGCACGACGTTCGACGCCGCCAAAGCGCTCAGCGTCGGGTCCGTCGCCAGGAACGCTCGGGCGTCGCCTTCGACGCTCCCGTTTTCGAAAATCGTCACGCGGGCGCCGCTTTCCAAAGCGGATTCGTCCGCCGCGATTCTCCGGGTCATCGTGCCCCCGAGATCGAGATTCGCCGACGAGACGAGTACGACCTTGCCGCCGCCGAGCGACACCTTCTCACCCGCGTCCGCGTTCAGCGCGAGCGTTCCCGCGAGGTTCAGCTCCGCGTCCGCGCCGTGCGTCAGCGAAACGCCGCCGTTCAGCGTCGCGCCCGCGTTCACGTTCAGCGTCTTCACGCCGACGGATTTCGTGAACGTCACGTCCGAGCCGGACGAGAGCTCGATCGCGCCGTTCCCGCGCGTCGCGTTCGCGACCGTGCGGTCGCCGTTCAGCGCAAGCGTTCCCGCGACGTCGAGCGTCGCCGAAGAACCGAGATTCGCGCCCGCCGCGACCGTCATCGTTCCCGCGTCGACGGAAAGCGTTCCCGTCAGCGAGCCCGCGTCGCCCGTGAACGTGAGGTCCGCCTCGGAATGCACCTCGCCCGAGCCGACGAGCGAGCCGGAATATTCGCTCAGCGAGGCGTCGAACGTCGCGACGTCCTTCGAGCCGAGCGTGACGTTCTGCGAGCCCGAAGTGATGGCCACTTCCTCGCCGATGTTCACGTCCTTCGCTGTCAGCACGCCCGTCGCCGTGTTCAGCGCCCACTCGTAAGTCGTCCCGAATTTAGAGAGCGTTCCCGAAAGCGAGCTTTCGATGAAGCCGGTTCCGGCGTTCTCGCCGAGCGTCAATTCGCCGCCCCAAATCGTGAGCTCGTATTTCCGTTTTTCCACGGCGTCGTCGGCGAAGGAGACGCCGAATTCGACGAGATTGCCGAGCGCGAGATCGCCGGAAACGAGCGGATCGGTGCCGCCGTTGCCCGTGAGCACGACCGAAAGGAATTCCTTGGAGGCAAGCACGTATCTTTCGTCGGAATTCCGGTGGATTTTCACGGCTTCGCCGAGGGAGAGATTGCCGATGATCCGCGAGCCTTCTGCCAGCGTCGTTTTCACGTGACTCGGAATCGCGACGTTTCCGTTTTGGAAATCGATTGTGCCGAAGTTTTTCACGTTCAGGTCGCTTTTCGCCAGCGTCACTTTGAACGCGTCTCCGTATTCGTCGTAGCGTTCGAAGTATTTGTCTCCGAAATCCTCGGCGTTGAGCTCAATCGAAAATCTCGGGGACGGCGAGTCCGAGTCGACGGAAATTCTCCCGTAATTTTCGAAGCTCGCCGAAACGTTCGTCGGCAATTTGCCGTTCGAGTTCACGTTGATCTCGAAATCGACGCGCATGCCGTTCATCGTGCCGCGATTTTCGACCTTCGCCGTTCCCGCGGCATCGCCTTTGTAGAATTCAAACCAAAGGTTTTTGAAGCCCGTGCTGAACGTTCCCGTGTTCACGATTTTCGCGTTCTCGCGAAGCCCGATTTCCGCCCAGTCGCCGCCGAGCGCGCCCGCGTTCTCGAAGACGACGTTCCCGCGAAGATCAATGCACGCGTTGCCGAGCTCGCCCGCGGCGGCGTTAACGAGTTTCGCGCCGCCGAAAAGATAGACATCGGTTTCCGTCAACGCGCTCGCGTTCGTCATCGTCGCGCTTCCGCCGACCATGATTTCGAAATCCTCGATTGTTCCCGTGTTGAGGAAATTCGAGTTCTCAAGCGCCCAGATTTGGTAAATCGCCTTGTCGTTGTCCGGATTCATCGTTCCTGCGTTCTTGAACGACGACGTTCCCGAAAGGAGAATCGCGCTGTTGTTTTGAAGTTCGTCGCATTCGTACGTGGTCGTGTTTCCGCTGGTCGTTTCTTTTTCCTCGCGGGAATGCGCGGGAACTTCCAGGCCGACGCCGCCGGCGAAATTCATCGTCCCGTTGTTCGTATAGGACGCGCTGCCGGAAAGAGACATGAGCAATTCCGTAGCCTCGTATTTTCTGTAGATTTCGATTTCCGTTTTCCCGTTGTTCCTCGTTGTGAATCGGCTTTCTCCCGTGAGATACATCGTTCGGGCGGCATTCCATGTGTATTGCTCGCCGACCGATTCGTAAGCGCTTTTGAGAAGCGCTTGTTCGCGGCGAGTGTCGAAGCCGAGTTCCGGCAAGACCCATGAATCCGGGACGAGGCGCAGCGTGCCGGAATTCGTTCCCGAGCCGGAGCTTTGTTTGTAAGTCGCGGCGGCGGCGTCGAGCGTGCCTGCGGCGGCGCAGGCGATCAGAGTGATGAGTGATATTTTGGTTTTCATGATTTTGTTCGTGTGAATGAGATTGGTTGTGAAATGAAAATCGTGGCGTTTTACGCCGCCGCGCTTCTTTCGAGAGGCGCGGGAACGTCGCGGAGTTTTTCTCGAAGAAGGTTTCGGAGAAATTCTTCGGTGGAGACGCCGGCTTTTTGGGCGGCTTCGAGAACAAGCTCGTAGAGTTCGTCCGGTATGGGAATGCGAACGGATTTTTCTTCGAGGGGTTGTTCGTTAAGTGGAGTCATAACTTGTTTACGCAGTTGATTTTTAGCCAACTTGTTTGCGCAGTCAAGCCTTGAACGCGCGTTTCGCCGCCTTTCCGCTTGTTCGCGGGCAACTGATTATATAAGTTAGTTGCGATGCGAATGAAGATACTCGGGTGCAGATTGCCGCCGGAACTGTTCGCGCTTTTGGAAAAAGGCGCGAAGGAGCGGGGGTATCCGACGACGTCGTCGTTCGCGCGGGCGGTGCTGATCGAGAAGCTGGAGGCGCTCGGCTACGCGATTCGGCCCGAGTGGAAGGACATTTATTGGGGCGCGCGCACGGATCTGCCGAACCGCACGCGCGAGCGCGACAAGCGGAAGCCGGAAAGAGAGCCTAAAGGTTAATGCTTAACGCCTAAAGAGGAGTTTTTTTCGAGAGAGGAAATTTTGTTCCGCGCCGCATGCGGAGGGGCGAGCGCCGTAAGGGCTTTTCCGCGGCGACCCGCGGGTTCCGCGGGAGATTTTCCTCCGCGCCCGTTTCCGTTCCGCGCTTGCGCGGAGCTGCGCGGCGGGGCATGCTTTGCGGGCATGAACGAAAAGCCTTTTTCGCCGAGAAAAAATTTCCGCCCGGGCGCGCGCGCGCCTTACGGGAACGCCGCGCGGCCGCGCCGCGAGCACGCGCCCGCGAGAAGCCTCACGCCGCCGACCGAAATCGGTGAGCGGCGGGAACCGTGGGTGCAGCTGCGCTACTTCACGTCGTCGCCGAACGTGTTCCCGAACTTCGTCGGCGCGACCTCCGGCGGGATCGAGCCCGGCGCGCAGGTCTCCGTGTACGACAGGGACGGCGCGCCGCTCGGCTACGGTTTCTACAACGCGGGCGCGAACATTCCGCTGCGCATCTTCGCGCGCACGCCCGACGCGCTCCCGGAAAACCATTTCGAAAATCTCATCGAACGCGCCGTGCGGCTGCGCACGGAAACGCTGCGCCTGCCGGAGACGACGGACGCCTTCCGCGTCGTGCACGGCGACGCCGACGGGCTGAACGGGCTCGTCGTGGACAAATACGGCGACGTGCTCAGCGTGGAAATCTTCTCGCTGCCGGTCTTTCAGCGCATTCGCGGCTGGCTGCCTATTTTTCATCGTCTACTCGGCACGACGAAGGAGACGATCCAGCTCGTCAAGGGCTTCGGCTCGATGGAGAACGCGCGCGGCTGCGACGATTCGCACACGCCCGGGCTACGCGAAGTGAAGATCCGCGAGAACGGGATGCGCTTCGCGGTCGATTTCGAGAACGGCCACAAGACGGGCTTTTTCTGCGACCAGCGCGACAACCGCAAGAAGCTCGCGCAGTTCTGCGCGGGCAAGCGCGTGCTCGACCTGTGCTGCTACACGGGCGGTTTTTCGATCGCGGCGAAGACGCTCGGCGGCGCGGCGGAAGTGACGGGCGTCGATCTCGACGAGAACGCGGTCGCGCAGGCGAAGCGCAACGCGAACCTCAACCAGGCGCGCGTGAATTTCGTGCACGCGGACACGTTCACGTACGCGCGCCAGATGCAGGCGAACGGCGAGAAGTTCGACGTCGTCGTGCTCGACCCGCCGAAGCTCATCAACGGCAAGGACGACTACGAGGACGGTTTCGCGAAGTATCACGACATGAACAAGGTCGTGCTCCCGCTCGTGAAGGAAGGCGGGCTGTTCGTGACGAACTCGTGCTCGGGGCTGCTGCGCGTCGAAGATTTCGAGGCGCTGGTGATCCGCGTCGCGCACCGGCTCGGGCGGCGGCTGCAGATTCTCGACCGCACGGGCCCGGGCATGGATCACCCCGTGATGTCGAACTACCCCGAAGGCCGCTACCTGAAGGCGCTCTGGGCGATCGTGTGGTGAAGAGGAGGAGAATTTTTTACCACGGAAAAGCACGGAAATGGATTCCGGAAAAGCGCTGATTCACGAGAACGAAAGCTACGCGATTCGCGGAGCGGTGTTCGAGGTTTATAAAAATCTCGGGAACGGTTTTCTCGAAGCCGTTTACCAGGAGGCGCTCGAAATGGAGTTCGAGAAGCGCGGAATCCCGTTCGCCGCGCAGCCGGAAATCAAAATCTTCTATTGCGGCGCCGAGATGAAGCAGCGCTATCGTCCGGACTTCGTCTGCTTCGACCGGATCGTGGTCGAACTGAAAAGCGTAGGCGGGCTGAACGATTCGCATCGTTCGCAGCTGCTGAACTATCTGCGCGCGACGCGGCTCCCGCTCGGTTTTCTTGTCAATTTCGGAGCATATCCGCGCGCGGAGATTGTCCGCATGTGTCTTTGATTTCCGTGCCTTTCCGTGTTTTCCGTGGTTAAAACGAAAAAAATTTATGGACGCGATTCTTCCTTTTAAGATTTCCGTGCTGATCTTCATTCGGAACGCCGAAGGGAAATTTCTGATGATTCAGCGCAAAAAAGCCCCGAACAAGGGCTGCTGGAGCCCCGTCGGCGGCAAGCTCGAAATGGCGCTCGGCGAGTCGCCGTTCGAATGCGCGGTCCGCGAGGCGCGCGAGGAAACCGGCATCGAGCTGACGCCCGCCGATCTGCATCTCTTCGGCATGGTCTCCGAGCGCGGCTACGAAGGCAGCGGGCATTGGCTGATGTTCCTTTTCGACGCGCGCAAGCCGCTCGAGGCGCTCCCGCCCGAAATCGACGAAGGCGGGTTCGCGTTCTTCACGCGCGAGGAGATCGACGCCGCCGCGATTCCGCCGAGCGACCGCGTGCTCGTCTGGCCCGTGTTCGACGAACACGCCGCCGCGGGAACGTTTCTCGCCTACCGCGCGCAGTGCGGGAACGGCGCGCCCGAGCGCGTGGACGAGGAAAAAATCGGCTGAGAAAGGCGGCGCGTCATGGGGTTTTTCGGAAACGTTTTCGCGAGGCTCTTCGGGCGCGCGCCGAAGAAGGGCGTTCCCGCCGCGGAGGCGCCCGAGGCGCGGGAGCAGGCGGTTTACGGCGAGCTCGTCGCGGCGGGCGCGTGCGAATTCGTCGCGAAGACGCCGCTCGGCGAAATCCGCGGCACCTGGCGCGGCGACGACGACGCGCCCGCGGGAACGCGCGTGAAGATCGTGCTGCCGCCGGAGATCTTCCGCATCGACGACTGCCCGCCGGAGGAGAATTTCTTCCGCCTTTCGGACGCGGGAACGCTGCGCGTCGCCGCCGCGGCGGATTTTTCCGGCGATCCCGAAGACGCCTTCGTCTGGTTTTTCCCCGAAGACGCGCAGGGCTTCCCGGCGGAAGGCGAATGACGCCGCCGCGTTCCCGCCGCGAGAAAATCGTTGCGGGAACGCGCGTTTGGCTGTTCCATCTTCCGCATTATGTCCGAAGAAGAAAACAACTCGAACCGGCAGGTCATCAGCCTGCAGTCCATCAGCCGCCAGTTTCTGAGCGCGCTGCAGCGCCAGT
Organism: Opitutia bacterium; assembly: GCA_004558035.1. Classification (GTDB taxonomy): domain Bacteria; phylum Verrucomicrobiota; class Verrucomicrobiia; order Opitutales; family UBA953; genus Spyradosoma. The sequence continues at coordinate 37,456 of SFEJ01000003.1, read as the reverse complement.
ACGATCTGCTCGCCTTCAATCTCGCGGCATCGCAGCACGTCAGCGAAGAAAACTACAACACGTTCAGCACGATGACGCGCGTCATGCCCGTCGCGCCCATGCACATGCCTTTCGAGGGCATGAAGACGTACGTCCGCGGGCTCATCCTGCGCCAGACGCTGAACGACCTTCTCGGCATCGCCGCCGCGTGCATGGACAGCTGCCATCTGCTCTGCACGCTCATCGCCAACAAGGAGGCGATGGACAAGGACCCGAAGGCGACCAACGAGCTCGTCGGGCGCAAGCAGCAGGCGTTCGTCAATTCCTCCGTGCCCGACAAGTTCGAGGCGTTCGAAAAGGAATTCGGCATCACCAATTCGCTTGAGGACGCGGTCGTCGCGCTCGGCATCGCGCTCGGCTCGCTGATGCGCCGCAACGGCGTCGTCACCGCGGAAGACGTGGACGACGACGGCGAGCTCGCGTTCGAGTTCAAGACCGTGCAGACGATTCAGCCGCTGAAGCCCGAGGACAAGCCGGAAGTGCGCCTCGCGGACACGCGCCGCGCGTTCAAGGTCGGCGACACGATCGACCTTACGAACAGCGAGTTGCTCTCGCTCAACGTCACCGTCGCGGATTTCTTCCACAAGCTTTTCAGGGCGGTGGACGCGTTCGGCGAAAAGACGCTCGGGAAAGGAAGCGCGCCTCATGCGGAAAACTGAGAAAACCGCGCGTTCCCGCCGCGCGGCGTTCGCGCTGGCGGCGCTCGCGCTCTGCCTGCTCGCGGGCGCGTGCTCGTCGGGACCGAAGGTCATCCACCTCGGCGCGGGCGACGCTTCGCGCGTGACGATTCAGACTCCTTGAGGAGTTTCGAGGCGCAGCGGAAATTCTTTTTTCGCGGCGTTCTCCCGTCGTTTTTTTCCGTGAAGACTTCCGCTCTTTCCGGCGTCGCCGCTCTTTGGGTCGCGACGCTTTATTTCACGCAGGGGCTGCCGAACGCCGTCGTCGATCTCGTCGCGCCCGTCGCGATGAAGGACCTCGGCTTCGACAACGCCGTCATCACGACGGTCGCCGCGTGGGCGTATCTGCCGTGGACGCTGAAGGCGCTTTGGAGCCCGCTCGTGGACAGCGTCGGGCGCAAGCGCGCGTGGATCTTCGGCACGCAGGCGGCGGGAGCGCTGTTGCTCGGCGCGCTCGCGGCGGCGTTCTTCTTCGGCGTTCCCGCGCTCGGCATCGTCGCGGCGCTTTTCGCGGTCGCCGTCGTTTCGGCGACGCACGACATCGCGGCGGACGGCTTCTACATGCTCGCGCTGGATTCGGGGCGGCAGGCGTTCTATTCGGGCTGGCGCAGCACGTTCTTCCGGCTTTCGCAGATCTTCGCCAAGGGCGGCGTGATCGCGGCGGCGGGCGTGCTCATCGCGAACGAGGTTCCCGCGGGAACGGCGTGGACGCAGGTGTTCGTCGGGCTCGCGCTGCTTTCGGGCGCGCTCGCGTTCTTCCACGCGGCGGCTCTGCCGCGCCCGGCGAACGACGTTCCCGCAGGAACGCGCGGCGGCTCGCTTTTCGGCGACTTCGCGGACACGTGGAAAAGTTTCTTCAGAAAGGAACGGATCGGCTTCCTGCTGCTTTTCCTGCTGTTCTTCCGCTTCGGCGAAGTGCAGATCGGCGCGGTCTCGCCGCTGTTCTTCAAGGACGCGCTCGAGCACGGCGGGCTCGCGCTGGACAACCGCGCGCTCGGGCTGCTCAACGGCACGTTCGGCGTCGCGGCGATGCTCGCGGGCGGCGTGCTCGCGGGCTGGCTCGTCTCGCGCAACGGCCTGCGCGCGTGGCTGTTCCCGATGATTCTGCTACTGAACGTGCCGGACCTCATCTACGTCGCGTTCGCGCACGCGCAGCCCTCGGCGCTCCCGCTCGTCGGCGCGGGCATCGTGGTCGAGATGTTCGGCTACGGCTTCGGCTTCACGGGCTACATGCTCTACATGCTGCACGCGTGCGCGGGAACGCGGCGCGCCGTCGCGCACTACGCGATCTGCACGGGCTTCATGGCGCTGGGCGCGATGCTGCCGAAATTCTGGGCGGGCGCGCTGCAGGAATTTCTCGGCTACGAGGCGTTCTTCTGGTGGGCGATTCTGTGCACGATTCCCGGCTTTTGGCTCGTCGCGCTCGCGCGGCGGACGCTTTCCGCGGACTTCGGCAAGGCCGCCGCCCGCTGACGCCCCGCGGAGACCGACCGGAAGTTCCCGCGACTTTTCGGAGCGGCGCGGTTTTTCTTTGCGTCCCGGCGGCTTTGGGGAAAAATTGAAGGCATGAAAAATCTCGCCATACTTCTTTCCGCCGCGGCGCTGGGCGTCGCGTTCCCGTGCGCGGACGCCGCGCCGGAAGCTCCGCGCGCAGCCGCGGTTCCCGCCGCCTCGCGCGACGTCTCCGTCCTCGTGCTCGTGCGCGACGCGTCGGGCAAGGCTCTTTTCCGCGACGCCCGCGGGAACGTCGCCGCCGCCGTCGCGGGCGCGCTCTCGCTGCCGGGACTCGCGCCGATCGCGCCGGATTTTCTCGAAAACGCCGCCGAGGGGGACGCCTTTCTTTCCGCGCTTTCGCCCGCCGACGCGGCGAGCGCCGCGGGCGCGGACTGCGTGCTCGATCTTCGCCTCGCTTCGCCGCTTGAAACGAAGCGCGGCGGCACCGTCTACGCGCGTCAGACGGTTTTCTACGCGCTGTATTCCGCGACGGGAACGGCGCTCGCGTCCGGACACGTCTCCAAGATTTTCGACGCTCCGGAAACGAACGCCGAGCTGCGCGAGCTCCGTGTCGTCGAGACCGCGGAAGAGGCGGTCGCCGAGCTTTCCGAAAAAATCGCTTCGGGCGAAGTGAAGCCCGTTCCCGCCGACGCCGCCTACGGTGCGGTGGAAGTCTCCTGCGTCGTCGAGGCGCCGGCGTTCCCGCTTGTCGAGGAAAAGCCGGACGGCACGTTCGCGATTTCGGACGTGCCCGCGCGCGTCGCCGTGCCGGGCGTTTCGCTGAAGATCGGCGGGCTGGACTACACGCTTTCGCCGAACGGCGCGCCGACGACGCTGAAGCTGCCGCTCGGGCGCGCGCTGCGCGTTTCCGTCTCGCACCGCGACCTCGTTCCCGAAACGCGGACGGTGAAGCTCGCCGCGGGCGACGGGCTGACGTTCGCGCTTTCGCTGACGGACGCGGCGAAGGCGCGCTGGCTCGCGGATCTCGCGGCGATGAACGCCGTCGTCTCCGCCGCGAAGGACGCCGCCGTCGCGCGCGGCGCCGCGGGAACGCTCACCGCCGCCGAGGCGGAAAAACTGCGCGGCATCGCGAAATTCTGGGAAAATTCCGGCATGAAGATCACGCGCAGCACGACGCGGAAATTCTCCGCCGAAACCAAAATCGCAGAAAGCGAAGACGACGCGGGCGTTCCCGCGGACGAACCCGAAGCGAAATGACGACGCGCGACGAGAACGCCGCTTACGACGTCGCCGTCGTCGGGCTCGGTCCCGCGGGCGCGACTTTCGCGCGCCTGCTCGCGCCGCGTTTCCGCGTCGTCGCGTTCGACCGCAAGGCGGCTTCGCCGGACGCGCCGGGCTTCCGCAAGCCTTGCGGCGGGCTGCTCGCGGAGGACGCGCAGCGCGCGCTCGCGCGGCAGGGGCTCGCGCTGCCGAACGCCGTTCTCGCCGACCCGCAGCTCTTCGCCGTGCGCACGATCGACCTTTGCCGCGGGCACGAGCGCACGTACCGCCGCTTCTACGTCAACATGGACCGGCACCGGTTCGACCTCTGGCTCAAGTCGCTCGTTCCCGCGTCGGTCCGCGTGCGCCACGAGGCGAGCGTGCGCGGCTTTTCGCGCGGCGCGGACGGGCTTTGGCGCGTGACGTATTTCGAAGACGGGAACGAAAAGACGCTGCTCGCGCGCGCGGTCGTCGGCGCGGACGGCGCGGCGTCGCTCGTGCGGCGGACGCTGTTCCCGCGCCATAAGATCCGCAGCTACACGGCGGTGCAGCAGTGGTTCCCCGACCGCCAGCCCGCGCCGCTCTACGCGTGCTTTTTCGACGAACGGCTCTCGGACTGCTACGGCTGGGCGATCTCGAAGGACGGCGCGCTGGTCTTCGGCGCGGCGTTCCCGCGCGAAAATTCCGCGCGCGCCTACGAGCTGCTGCGGGAGCGCGCCGAGGGATTCGGATTCGTATTGAAAAATCCCATACGCACGGAAGCTTGCCAGGTGCTCCGCCCGGAGCACGCGCGCGATTTCCGGATCGGCGTTCCCGAGGGCGCGTTTCTGCTCGGCGAGGCGGCGGGCTTCATTTCGCCGAGCTCGCTCGAGGGCATGAGCTACGCGCTCGATTCCGCGGAGGCGCTCGCGGACGCCTTCGGCGGCGACGCGGCGTTTTCGCCCGAAAAGATCTTCGCCCGCTACCGCGCGGGAACGCGGAAGATCCGGCTCAAACTGCTTTCCAAAATTCTGAAGAATCCTTTCATGTACAACCCGACGATGCGTTCTCTCGTGATGCGGAGCGGGCTCGCGGCGGAAAAGATCCGCGGCGGGAACGCCGACGAAGGAAAAGGAGGCCGCGCATGAAGCTGATGGCCCTCGACGGCAACAGCGTCATCAACCGCGCGTTCTATGGCGTGCGGATTCTCTCGACGCGCGACGGCGTCTTCACGAACGCCGTCTTCGGCTTTCTCGGCATTCTCTCCAGGCTGCTCGACGAGGAAAAGCCCGACGCGCTCTGCGTCTGCTTCGACGTGCACGCGCCGACGTTCCGCCACGAAAAATTCGCCGACTACAAGGCGCACCGCAAGCCGATGCCGGAAGAGCTGCGGCCGCAGATTCCGCTGATGAAGGAAGTGCTCGCCGCGATGCGCGTGCCGACCTACGAGCTCGCCGGCTGGGAGGCGGACGACCTCATCGGCACGATCGGCGCGCGCTGTTCGGAGCAGGGCGTCGAGTGCGTCGTCGTCACCGGCGACCGCGATTCGCTGCAGCTGGTGGACGCGAACGTGCGCGTGAAGCTCGTCGTCTCGCGCATGGGAAAAACGGATACGAAGGACTACACGCCGGAGACGTTCCGCGAGGAATACGGATTCGAGCCGGAAAAGATCGTCGATCTGAAGGCGCTCTGGGGCGACGCGTCGGACAACATTCCCGGCGTCGACGGCATCGGCGAAAAGACCGCGCGCGAGCTTGTCTCGCGTTTCGGAGGAATCGAAAAGATCTACGCGGATCTCGACGCGCTCGACGTGCGCGATTCCGTGAAGAAGCGGCTGCTCGCGGGGCGGGAAAGCGCGTTCGCGTCGCACGATCTCGCGACGATCCGCCGCGACGCGCCGATCGCCTTCGCCCCCGAAGCGAATCTGCGGCGCGAGTTCGACGTTCCCGCGCTCTACGCGATTTTCCGCCGGCTCGAATTTTCCAAGTTCATCGCGAAGTGGAACCTCGCGCCCGCCGACGCGGACGCCGCGGCGGACCTGCCGCTCTTCGCGGGAACGGAGGAGGCGCCGAAACCTGCGGAGACGGACGTCGGTGCGCTGCTCGAAGCCTGCCGCCGCGCCGAGCGCGTGTTCGTGCGCGTCCCGGAAAGCGGCGACGGCACGGGCGGTCCCGCGGGAACGGGCGCGGACGCCGCGGCGCTTTTCCCGCGCGTCGAAATCGCGGCGGGAACGCTCGTCGGCGCGTTCGAGGCGGCGCGTTTTTCGGCGGCGGAATGGCGCGCGTTTCTGGAAAAACTTTTTTCGGCGGACGTCCGCAAAGTCTCCGCCGACGTGAAGACGCTGCTGCGGAAATGCGCGGCGGCGGGGCTGCCGGGCGAAGGCTTCGTCTTCGACGTCGCGCTCGCCGCCTACGTGCTCGACCCGCTGAAGAAGCCCGACGTTCCCGAGAATCCCGCGGAATGGAGCGCGCTCTTCGACGCGCAGAACGCGGCGCTGGAGCGCGAGGGCATGGCGAAGCTCTACCGCGAAATCGAGTTCCCGCTCTGCGCCGCGCTCGCGGAGACGGAGGCGCGCGGATTCGCCGTCGACCGCGGGAAGATCGAGGCCTTCGTCGCCGACGCGGACAAGCGCGCCGACGCCGTCCGACGCGAAATTTTCGCGATCGCGGGAACGGAGTTCAACCTGAACTCGCCGAAGCAGCTCGGCGAATTCCTTTTCGAAAAATTGGAACTGCCCGCCGGGAAAAAGACGAAGACCGGCTATTCGACGGACGCGGAGACGCTCAAGGAGCTCGCGCCGCTGCATCCCGCCGTCGCGAAGATCGTCGAGTTCCGCCAGTTCACGAAGCTCAGGACGATCGCCGAAGGGCTGCTCGCCGCGATCGAGGCGGACGGGCGCATCCGCACGACGTTCAACATGACGGCGACGGCGACCGGGCGGCTCAGCTCCTCGAATCCGAATCTGCAGAACGTTCCCGCGCGCGGCGAGATCGGCGGCGAGCTGCGGCGCATGTTCGTCGCGGCGCCCGGGAACGTGCTCGTGGACGCGGACTATTCGCAGATCGAGCTGCGCGTGCTCGCGCACGTCTCCGGAGACGAGGCGATGCGGCGCGCGTTCCGCGAGGGCGGAGACATCCACGCCGCGACCGCGTGCGGCGTCTTCCGCGTCGAGCCGGAACAGATCACGCCGACGATGCGCCGCCACGCCAAGGCGGTGAATTTCGGGATCGTTTACGGCGTCGGCGAATTTTCGCTCGCGAAGTCGCTCGGCATCACGCGCAAGGCGGCGAAGACCTACATCGAAAACTATCTCGCCGAATATTCGGGCGTGCGCGACTACATGAAGCGCGTCGTCGAAAAGGCGAAGGAGGACGGCTTCGTCGCGACGCTGCTCGGCCGCCGGCGGGCGCTTCCGGAGCTGAGCTCGTCGAACCGCAATCTGCGCGCCTTCGGCGAACGCGTCGCGCTCAACGCGCCGATTCAGGGCACGGCGGCGGACGTCATCAAGATCGCCATGCTGCGCGTGCGCGCGCGTCTGAAGCGGGAAGTGCCCGCGGCGGGACTCGTCCTGCAGATCCACGACGAGCTCATCGTCGAGACGCCGGCGGCGGAAGCGGAAAAGACGGCGCGCCTGCTTTCGGAGGAGATGGAGGCGGCGTTCCCGCTCGCGGTGCCGCTCGTCGCGGACGCCTCCGTCGGCGCGAACTGGCTCGAAGCCCACGCGTGACGGACGCGCGCGGGCTTCGGCCGCCGCTCACTGCTCGTCGCTCTCGGACGCGCCGTTCCCGCGCGCGAAGAGATTCGAAAGCGTGAAGCGGCCGCCGCCGAAGAGCGCGAGCGCCAGCGCCGCGCCGATGAAGAGCAGATGGTATTCCACGCCTTCGCCGGGCTGCTTTCCCGACCAGTTCATGAAGAAGCCGTTTTCGAGATGGTAGCGCGCCGCGCCCGCCATCAGCACGACGAGCAGCGCCGCGCAGACGCGCGGGAACACGCCCAGAATCAGCAGAATCGGCACGACGAATTCCGTGAAGATCGCCGCGCCCGCCAACGGCGCGGGAATGCCCAGCTTTTCCGTGAAGCCCGTCCAGGTCGCTTCGAGCCCGCTCCCGCCGAACGCGCCCAGGACCTTCTGCGCCCCGTGGGGAAAAATCGCGACGGCGACCGCCGCGCGGAGTAAGAATTTTCCGGCGTCTTCCGAAAACGCCGCCGTCGCGCTCTGTAAGGAATTTTTCATGACGAAAATTAAGCGCGCCGCGCGCGGAAATTTGTCTTCCCGCGGAATTCGCGCACCAAAAAAGACGAAGCGCGCGGAGGCGGCTTCGTCTTTTTTCGTCGCGGACGGGAGCGCGGGATCAGCGGCACTGCGCGACGAGGTTGTCCGTCGAGATGCCCATCGCTTCGAGCACGACGGGGCCGGGCGCGGAAAAACCGAACGTGTCCGTGCCGATCACCTTGCCGGAAAGCCCGACGTATTTCCACCACATCGCGGTGACGCCGGCCTCGATCGCGACGCGGTTCGCGCACGACGCGGGCAGCACTTCCTCGCGGTAGGCGGCGGGCTGGCGGTCGAAGATCTCCATCGACGGCATGGAGACGACGCGCGTTCCCGCGCCGAGCTTTTCCGCCGCGGCGACGGCGAGACGGAGCTCGCTGCCCGTGGCGATGATGATGCGTTCCAGCGGAGCCGTCTCCTTCACGGCGACGTAAGCGCCGCGGAGCGTTCCCGCGCGGCGCACGGAGGCGGGAATCGTCTCCAGCGACGGCACGTTCTGGCGGGAAAGGCAGAGCGCGACGGGACCGTCCCTGCGCGCGACCGCGTAGGCGTAGGCGGCGGCGGTCTCTTCGGAGTCGCCCGGGCGGATCACGTCGAGATTCGGGATGCAGCGCAGCGCGGAGACGAGCTCCACCGGCTGGTGCGTCGGGCCGTCTTCGCCGACGGCGACGGAATCGTGCGTGAGCACGTAGTACACGGGCAGCTTCGCGAGCGCGGACACGCGGACGGCGCCGCGCGCGTAGTCGATGAACGTGAGGAACGTCGAGGCCATCGGCTTGAAGATGCCGTAATAGCCGATGCCGTTCGTAATCGCCGCCATCGCGTGTTCGCGGATGCCGTAGAAGACGTTGCGCCCCGCGGGCGTCGCGACGTCGAAGTCGCCGCCTTCCTTGATGTAGGTCTTGACGGAGGAAAAGAGGTCCGCCGCGCCCGCGATCATGAGCGGGTTGTTCTTCGCGAGCGCGTTCAGCGAGGCTTCGCCGGAGACGCGCGTGGCGTTCTCGTTGGCGCCGAATTCCGGAATCTGCGCGAGCAGTTCCTCCGCGGAGCCGAAGTCGCCGGCGACGCCCTTTTCGAGGAGCGCGGCGAGCTCGGGATTCGCGGACTTCCACGCCGCGCAGGTCTTTTCCCATTCGGCGTAGGCGGCTTCGCGCTTCGCGGCGAGCTCGGAGAAATACGCGCGCGTTTCCGCGGAAACGAAGAAGCGCTCTTCGGGCAGACCGAGATTTCTGCGCGCCTCGGCGGCGAATTTCGCGCCGCCTTCGCCGTGCGCCTTGGTCGTTCCCGCGACTTCGGGCACGCCTTTGCCGATCAGCGTCTTGCAGACGATGATCTTCGGGCGGCCGTTGCGGTGCGTCTTCGCGGCTTCGAACATGCGGACGAGCTCGGCGACGTCGTGCCCGTCTTCGAGCAGCCACGCGTCCCAGCCCGCCGCCTCGAAGCGGAGCATGACGTCCTCGCTCTGCGTCTTCGCGGCGGGAGCGTCGAGCGTGACGTCGTTGGAGTCGAAAAAGAGGATGAGGTTGTCCGAGGCGGAAACCTGCGGCGCGTCGCCGCGGTTGACGGCGCGGAGCTGCTTCTCCTGGTAGTTGTAGATGTCCTGGACGATCCACTCGTCGACGGGGTCGGTCATGTAGAGGACCTCGTAGCCGCGCTTGCGGAACGCCTTGACGTCGTCCATCGAAATGCCGAAGCCGGCGAGATGCAGCCACGCGTAGCTGAACATGCTGCCGTGCCCGGCGGAAAGAACGAAGCGGTCGCGGTTGATCCACTTCGGATGCGCGGGAGCGACGTTGAGGCAGCGGCCGAAAAGCGCCGCGCCGATTTCCGCCGCGCCGAGCGGCAGACCCATGTGACCGGACTTGCATCCGGCGATTGCGTCGATTGCCAAGCCGCGGGCCTCGTCGGCCGCGCGCTTCAATGCGTTGATTTCGGAAGTGGTCATACGGAACAAAATTTTTTAAGGCGTCAGCATAACGTTCCCGCGCGTCGGGCGCAATTGAATTGCGCGCCGCGGTGTTGACAAAAAAAAAGATTCCGCGGGAACGGAATCTTTTCGGAAAGTGGTTGCCCGACCAGGATTCGAACCTGGACTGAATGAGTCAGAGTCATTAGTGCTGACCGTTACACTATCGGGCAAAAAAGAACTGGAGCCGGAAGTCAGGATCGAACTGACGACCTATCGCTTACAAGGCGATTGCACTACCGCTGTGCTATTCCGGCCTCCGGCGATCCCCATTTCGCCGTTGAAGCGAAATAGGACGCCGAGAGTCTCAGAAAACCGCGTCTCCGTCAATACAATTTTTCGGGTTCCCGCGATTTTTTGAAAAACGCCGCCGAGGCGCAATTTAGCGTTGAAAAAAAATCCTGAGGTCGTAGGATTCTTGAAACCTTACAAATCCAAAGCTTATTAATCCGAACGAACTTATGAGCCTCATCAAATACCTGTCATTGTCCGTGTTCTGCGCGTCGCTCGCCGGCTGCGCGAGCTACAACACGGAAACGCACCAGAAGGTGAAATTCATTTCCGAAGACACGCCCTCCGTCACGGTCACCGTGGACGGCGAGGTCGTCGGTACGACGGACTGCCGCGCGGTCATCTCGCGTTCGGGCAATCACGACGTGCTTTTCTCCAAGCCCGGCTACAAGTCGGTGAAGTATTCGCTGGTCCCGTTCGAAGATCCGGACACGGGCGTGGTCGGCTTCCTCGATTCCGTTTACGTGCCCGAGCTCGATCCGGAAGACGTCGTCGCGCCGGAAGCGCCCGCGCAACCGGAATCCGCTGAACCGGAACCCGTCCCTGGCGCAGACGAACCCGCCGTCTCGCCCGAACCTGAACCGGCGCCCGTTCCGGAAGAACCCGTCGCGTCGGATGAAGAACCTGTCTCGGACGAGCCCGCTCCCGCCGCCGACGAAGCGACTTCGGAACTCGCGGAAACCGAGCCTGTGCCGGAACCCGACGTCGACGTCGTCGACGTGGAACCCGCTCCGGTCGTCGCGCCTGTTCCCGCGGTCGCTTCCGAGGACGAAGAGCCCGAGCCGGAACCGGTTGCGGAGACCGAGCCCGTCGATGATCCGATCAACGAGCCGGAGCCTGTCGTGGACGAACCCGAGGTCTCGCCCGAACCTGAACCGGCGCCCGTTCCGGAAGAACCCGTCACGGCGGATGAAGAACCTGTCTCGGACGAGCCCGCTCCCGCCGCCGACGAAGCGACTTCGGAAGAACCCGCCGCTTCGGACGAGCCTGCTTCGGATGAAGAACCGGCGCCCGCCGCCGACGAGCCGAAGGCGGACGAACCCGCTCCCGAGGTCGTTCCCGCCGAGCCCGTCGCTCCCGCGGAACCCGCTCCCGCCGCGCGCGAACGCACGCTGAAGGAACTGAAGGCGGATCTTTCCGAGCTGAAGCGTCAGCGCAAGCTCAACCTGATTTCCGAAGAGGAATTCAACAAACGCATCGCGGAACTCTCGGAGGAAGTCTCGAAGACTTACTGATCCGCGCGCCGCGCCGAAAACGCCCTCGTCAACCGCGAGGGCGTTTTTGTTTCCCGGCGCCGCATTTTTTGCTTCGCGGAATCCGCGCGACGGCGTAGCCTTTTGGGAAATACTCTTTTCGACATGAAATCTTTTCTGAAAACTTTTTTGGCGAGCTGGTTCGGCTCCTGCTTCGGCGTGCTCGCGATCGCGTCGCTTCCGCTTCTGATTCTGGCCGCGCTCGCGGCGAGCCTCGCTTCGGGCGCGGGCTCGTGGAAATTCGGCGGCGACGAAGACCGCAAGCCGCTGCTTTCGGATACGTTTCTCGTCGTGGACATTTCCCGCGGCTTCACGGACCATCCGACGTTCAGCGCGTACAACCGCGACGGCGCGCTGCTCCCGCGCGAAGGCGGCGCCTACGGGCTGCTCGACTCGCTCACGGCGCTCGAGCGCGCGGCGGAAGATCCGCGCATCTGCGGCGTGCTGCTCACGGGCTCGGACTGCGCGGCGGGAACGGCGACGCAGTTCGAGCTGCAGCGCGCGCTCATCATGTTCCGCCGAAGCGGGAAGCCCGTTTACGCCTACCTGCCTTCGCCGACGACGAACGATTATTTCCTCGCCGTCGCCGCGGACGAAATCTGGACGCATCCGCTCGCGGAAATTCCGCTGAACGGACTCGCCTCGGGCGGCGTCTATTTCAGAAGCGCGCTCGAAAAACTCGGCGTCGGCGTGCAGATCGTCAAGGTCGGCACGTTCAAGTCCGCCGTCGAGCCGCTGATCGCCGATTCGATGAGCGCCGCCGACCGCGAGCAGCGCGCGCGGCTCGTCGAAAACCGCTGGAGCGCGATGACGGCGGCGATTCAGATGTTCCGCAAGGTGCCCGCCGAAAAGCTCGCCGCCGGCGCGGAATCCGTCGGGCTCTACGACGTTCCCGCGGCGCGCGCGCTCGGGCTTTCGGACGACGCGAAATACGCGGACGAGGTCATCGCCGCGCTGCGCGAAAAAGGAGCGGCGGACGACGAGCTCAATTCCTTCCGCCAGATCGATCTTTACGACTACATGCGCCGCAGCGGCGTTTCCGTCGTTCCCGAAGTGAACGCGTCCGCGAACGACGACGCGCGCGACCACGTCGCCGTGATCTACGCCGAAGGCGAGATCGTCGACGGCTACGGCGCGCCGGACGAAGTCGGCGGGGAACGCCTCGCGGCGCTCGTCCGCGAGCTCCGCGGGAACGCTTCCGTGCGCGCCGCGGTGCTGCGCGTGAACAGCCCGGGCGGGTCCGTCTTCGCGAGCGAGCAAATTCGGCGCGAGCTTGAGCTGCTCGCGCGCGAAGTGCCGCTCGTCGTCTCGATGGGCGACGTCGCCGCGAGCGGAGGCTACTGGATTTCCACGCCCGCGAAAAAAATCTTCGTCGATCCGACGACGGTCACCGGCTCCATCGGCGTCTTCGGCGTGATTCCGAATTTCGAGAACCTCGGCAAAAAAATCGGCGTCTCGACGGAAAGCGTCGTCACGTCGGAGCTCGCCGAGCTCGGCACCGCCCGCCGGCCGCACACGCCGCGGGAGCTCGCCGTGTTTCAGGACTCGGTGGACAGGACTTACGGGCGCTTCGTCTCCCTTGTCGCCGTGAGCCGCGGGCTGACGCGGGAACGCGTGAAGGAGATCGCCGAAGGGCGCGTCTGGGACGGCGTGACGGCGCACGGGCTCAAGCTCGCGGACGAGATCGGCGGGCTCGCGGACGCGATCGCCGCCGCCAAGGCGCTCGCCGGCGACGCGGAGCTCGAAGTCCGGCAATATCCCGGCAACGTGAACCCGCTGCAGGAACTGGCGGATCTGCTGAGTTCCGCCGAGGACGACGGCGGCGCTCCGTTCGCGTCCGCGCTCGCCGCGTTCGCCGCGCGCGGGAACGACGCGTCGCCCGCGGGAACGCTCTCGCGCGAATTCGCCGCCGCGTGGAAGCGCCTCCGCGCGCTCAACGATCCGAACTGCCTCTACGCGCGGCTGCCGTGGGATCTCCGCGAGGACGCGCGCCGCTGAACTTTCGTTTTCCCCTCATGGACCGCAATCTTCCGGAAGCCGTCGTCGAGGCGACGCGGGAACTCTCCGCCGCCGCGGACGCGCTGCGTTTTTCCGCGCCCGTCGCCTACGTGTACAACCCGCTCGATTACGCGCGGGAGACGCACGAAACCTACCTGCGCCGCTTCGCCGCGACGCGCAAGCGCGTGATTTTCGTCGGCATGAATCCGGGTCCGTTCGGCATGGCGCAGACCGGCGTGCCCTTCGGCGAAATCGACGCCGTGCAGAACTGGCTCGGCATCTTCGGCTTCGTCGGGAAGCCGCCGCGGGAACACCCCGCCAAGCCCGTGGACGGCTTCGCGTGCCGCCGCTCCGAAGTCAGCGGGCGGCGCCTCTGGGGGCTTTTCCGGGAACGCTTCGGCGCGCCCGAGAATTTTTTCGCGGAGCATTTCGTGACGAATTTCTGTCCGCTGCTCTTCACGGCGGACAATCCGCGCGGGAAAAATCTCACGCCCGAAGATCTCGTTCCCGCGGAGCGCGACGCCGTGCTCGCGCCCTGCGACGCGTTTCTGCGCCGCCTGGCGGAACTGCTCGAGCCGGAATGGATCGTCGGCGTCGGCGCGTTCGCGCAGAAGGCGGCGATGCGCGCCTGCGCGGGAATGCCCGTGAAGTTCTCCTCCGTCATTCACCCCTCGCCCGCGTCGCCGCTCGCGAACAAAGGCTGGGCGGAAAACGCGACGGCGGCGCTGCTCCGCGCGGGCGTCTGGAAGTGACGCGCGCGGCGATTTTCTCCGAACCTTTTTACCTCACAGCAAACCATGAATTACGCAATTTCCCGTTTCAACACCGTCCGGCGCAAGACGCGCGAAGTCCTCGTCGGCGGGAACGTCGGCATCGGCGGAAACAACCCGATCCGCATCCAGTCGATGACCACGTCGAACACGCTCGACGTGGACGCGACGGTCGCGCAGTGCATCCGCCTCGCGGAGGCGGGCAGCGAGCTCATCCGCGTCACGGCGCCGAGCGTTCCCGCGGCGCGCGCGCTCAAGGACATTCACGCGAAGTTCCGCGCCGCCGGCTTCTCCCAGCCGCTCGTCGCGGACATTCATTTCCTGCCCGCCGCGGCGATGGAGGCGATCGAGCACGTCGAGAAAGTCCGCATCAACCCGGGCAACTACGCCGACAAGAAATCCCCGACGGGCGCGCCGCGCGACTACACGGACGCCGAGTACGCCGAGGAGCTCGAGCGTGTGCACGACGCCGTCGCGCCGCTGATCCGCCGCGCGAAGGAGCTCGGGCGCGCGCTGCGCATCGGCACGAATCACGGCTCGCTCGCGGAGCGCACGCTGCGGCGCTTCGGCGACACGCCCGCGGGCATGGTCGAGGCGGCGCTCGAGTTCGTGCGCATCTGCGAGGCGGAGAACTTTCGCGACCTCGTGCTTTCGATGAAGTCGTCCAACCCGAAAGTGATGATCGAGGCGTACCGTCTCGCCGCCGTGCGCATGGCGGAAGAGGGTATGGACTACCCGATGCATCTCGGCGTCACCGAGGCGGGCGAGGGCGAGGACGCGCGCATCAAGTCCGCGATCGGCATCGGCTCGCTGCTCGTGGACGGCATCGGCGACACGATCCGCGTCTCGCTCACCGAAGACCCGTGGCGCGAGCTGCCCGTGTGCCGCGAGATCCTTTCGCGCATCATTCCGGAAAAGACGCTCATCGCCGGCAGCGTTCCCGCGAACGCGCCCGTCAGCGACCGCGACGTCGATCCGCTCGAATTTCACCGCCGCCCCGTCGTGTCGGTGAAATTCAACGACGAATGCGGAATCGACGCGGGAACGCCGCCGCGCGTGTTCGCCTTCGCCGACGTCGAAAAGCCGCTCGAGGAGATCATCCGCGAAGTCCGCGCCGCGAACGCGAAGTCCGCGCCCGTCGAGGGGCTCGTGCTTCCCGTCGCGACGGAGTCCGACCTCGCCGCCGCCTGCGAGCTGCAGTGCGCGCTCGAGGACGAGATTCCCGCCTTCGTCTTCGATCCCGTGAAGGACAGCGTTCCCGAGCTCTTCGCGCGGTTTTCGCCGTCGCGCAGGTCCGCGACCTACGTCCAGCGCCGCTTCAATCCCGCGAACGCGGAAATCGTTCCCGCGTGGGCGGCGCTCTGCCGCGACAAGGGCGTCGGCCTCGTCGTCGATTCCACCGCCGCCGCGCGCGCCGCGGTGCTGCCGCATCTGAAGAATTTCCCGCAGGAAAAGCTCATCTTCACGACGAGCCGCAAGGCGCCCGGCGTGCATCCCGTCGGCGCGTACCGCCAGCTCGCCCAGGCGCTCGCGAACGCGGACATCCGCGCGCCGATCTGGATCCGCGCGAGCGCGAAGAACACCGTGCTCCCGTTTTCGAAAATTCCCACGGCGACGCCCGACGAAGCGCCCGCGCTCGAGGCGGCGCTGCTCGCCGGTCCGCTGCTCTGCGACGGCATCGGCGACGTTGTCTCCGTCGAGACCGCGGGAACGCTCCGCAAGAATCTCGAGCTCGCCTATGCCGTCCTTCAGGGCGCGCGCGCGCGGCAGACGCGCACGGAATACGTCGCCTGCCCGAGCTGCGGGCGCACGCTGTACGACATTCAGGCGACCGTCCGCGAAATCAAGGCGCGCACCGCGCACCTCGACGGCGTGACGATCGGCGTCATGGGCTGCATCGTGAACGGTCCCGGCGAAATGGCGGACGCGGATTTCGGCTACGTCGGCGGCGCTCCCGGGAAAATCAATCTTTACGTCCGCCGCGAATGCGTCGCGACGGGCATCCCGCAGAGCGAGGCGGTCGATCGCCTCGTCGCGCTCATCAAGGAGCACGGTCGCTGGAAAGACGCCTGAGTTCCCCGCGCGTTTCTGCGGGGCGAACCCGACGATCCCGCGCACGGGCAGACGCCCGCGCGCGGTTTTTTGCGCGCGGACTGCAGCGGTTTTCCTAACACAATCCTAACAATTCCCGCGTTGACAGGCGGAGGAAAACCAGAGCAACTTTTTCCCCGCAAAAAATGATGAAAAGATTTTATCGCCGAGCAAAAATTTTCTTCGGGCCGCTCTTCCCGGTTTTCGCCGTCGTCTGCCTGAACATGGCGCTGCTTTCCGCGTTCCGGCTCGGGCTCGCCGTCTGGCAGCACGAGCGCGTGAGCGCCGTCGGCGGCTGGGGCGAACTGCTGCTACAGGGCGCGCGCGTCGATTTCGCGAGCATGGGCTGGCTGATGCTCGTTCCCGCGGTCCTGAGCGCTCTGATTCTCGCGGACAACCGGCTCGGGCGCGCGTGGAGCGCCGTTCAGCGCGTGTGGCTCACGGCGGGAACGCTGTTCTTTTTCTTCATGGAGCTTTCGACGCCGGCGTTTCTCGCGACGTACGACTTCCGCCCGAACCGCCTGTTCTTCGAGTATCTGACGAGCCCGCGCGAAGTCTTCACGATGCTCGTGAACGGGCATCTGCTCGAGCTTTTCCTCGCGTTCGCGCTGACGGCGGCGGGCGCCGTGCTCTTCTGGAAATTCGCCGGGCGCGTCTCGCGCGGGCTCGCGTTCCCGCGCTGGCGGCTGCGTCCGCTCTACGCCGCGTGCGCGGCGGCGGCGCTGTTCATCGGCGCGCGCTCGACGTTCGGGCACCGCCCGCTGAATCCGTCGATGGTCGCGTTTTCCTCCGACGCGATGGTGAACTCGCTCGCGATCAATTCCGGCTATTCCGTGATTTTCGCCGCCAGGCAGATGGGCGACGAGGAGAAGGCGGGCGAAATCTACGGGAAAATGCCGCTCGCGGAAGTGCTCGAGCGAGTCAAGACGATGCGCGGGCGCGCCGCGTCCGACTACGTCTCCGAGGAGCAGCCGACGCTGACGCGCAACACGGCGAGCGTGCGGCGGGAACGCCCGAAGAACGTCGTCGTCATTCTCATGGAATCGCAGGGCGCGCAGTTCATCGGCACGCTGGGCGGGCTGCCGCTTTCGCCGAAGTTCGACGCGCTCGCGCGCGAAGGCTGGCTCTTCGAAAGATGCTTCGCCACGGGAACGCGCTCCGTGCGCGGGATCGAGGCCGTCGTCACGGGCTTCACGCCCACGCCGGCGCGCTCCGTCGTGAAGCTCGGCAAAAGCCAGCAGGGCTTCTTCACCGTCGCCGACCTGCTCGCGGATCGCGGCTACCGCACGGCGTTCATCTACGGCGGCGAAAAGCATTTCGACAACATGGCGTCGTTCTTCTACGGGAACGGTTTCAAGGAGATCATCGACGAAAAGGACTACGAAAATCCCGTGTTCACGGGCTCCTGGGGCGCGTCCGACGAAGATCTTTTCGCGATGGCGGACCGCAAGTTCCGCGAATGGACCGCCGCGGGAACGCCGTTCTACTCGCTCGTGTTCACGTCCAGCCACCACGACCCGTTCGAGTTTCCCGACGGGCGCATCGAGCTTTACGACGCCGAAAAGCAGACGCGCAACAACGCCGCGAAATACGCCGACCACGCGCTGGGGAAATTCTTCGAGGCGGCGAAAAATTCCGACTACTGGAAGGACACGGTCTTCCTCGTCGTCGCCGACCACGATTCGCGCGCGGCGGGGGCGGCGCTCGTGCCGATCCGCAACTTCCACATTCCCGCGCTCATTCTCGGCGACGGCGTTCCCGCCGTGCGCGATCCGCGGCTGATTTCGCAGATCGACCTCGCGCCGACGCTGCTTTCGCTCGCGGGCGTCGACGCGTCCTATCCGATGCTCGGCTTCGACCTCACGCGCGAATCGCCCGACCGCGCGATGATGATCTACGACAAGAACTTCGCGATGATGCGGGGCGACCGCGTCACGATCCTGCTCCCGTCCAAGCCCGCGCAGGGCTTCATCTACGACTTCGCGACAAAGGAGCTCGTTCCCGCGGACGTGACCGAAGAAGAGGCGAAGAACGCGCTCGCCGCCGTCCTCTACGGCTCCTACGCCTACAAGCTCGACCTCTACAAGAGCTTCGATTGAAGGTCGAGGAGCTGAAAAGCGTGGAGACGGAAGGAAATCGCTCCCCGGCGCTCCGCCCTTTTCAGCTCCCCGACTTTTTCATTCCACGGTGATTTCGCCTTCGGAGTTCGTGCCGCCGGCGCCCGCCATCGTGACGCGCAGGTCGATTTTCGCGCCGGGCTTGAGCGCGGACGATTCGAGCGTGAAGACGTTGTCCTTCGGGTTGCCGCCGGCGAAGCCCTTGTGCGAGTCTTCGGCGACGACGGCGCCCGCCGAGAGCGCCTGCACGGAAAGGATGTCCGCGCCGTTCCCGCCGCCCGTGTAGCGGAACGTCGCGCGCAGGCGCCCCGCGTTCTTCACGGCGACGTCGCGCGCGTAGAGCACGGCGCCTTTCGAGAGCACGTCCGCGTTCCACGCGAACTTCCCGCCTTTTTTCGGAAACGTTTCGGCGCGGCGGACGCGGATTTCGCCCTGCGAGGGCTTTTTCGATTCGACGGTCGCGACGAGCGCGTTCCCGCCGCGGAGCGCCTTCGCGTCGATCTTCACGGGAACGATGCCGGTCGGGTTCTGCGCGGAAATCTTCGCGACGGCTTTCGAGACGGGCGTCTCGTTCTTCGCGCCCGCGATGCGGAGGCGGCTCACGAGGATTTCCTCCTCGGGATTTTTCGCGGTGAAGACGAGCTCGTAGTCGCCGGGCGCGGTCATCAGCCCTTCGGTCGAAAAGCGCACGTCCGCCTTGCCGCCCTTGGTCTGCGTCTTGTTCCAGAGGGCGGACGGGTAATCGCCGCCGCGGAAGTTGCGCGGATCGAAGAGCGCGGTGCCGCGCCTGCCGGAAAACACGCGGACTTCGCCGGCGCTGTCATGCTCGCCCGAAGCGTTCGCGTGCGTGACGCGCAGCGCGTATTTGCCCGCGGGAACGGGCGTTTCGAGCGGCAGGCGGAAGGCGACGCCGCCGGGCGTCTTTTCGTCCGCGACGTCGTCGTGCTCGTCCGCGGCGACGACTTTCCCGCCGCGCAGCAGCTCGACCTTGCGGAGCTTGAGCGGCACGCCCTTCGTGTGGCGGAACGCGGCGACGAGCCCGGTTTCGTCCGCCGCCTTGAGCCGCGCGGGCTCGACGGGAATTTCGAAGGTCTTCGAGGAAAGCGCGTCCGCGCTCCACGTTCCCGACGGGAGCGGGTCGATGTGGCGATAGTTGATCTTGTGCGCGTCGAGCAGTTTCGCCTGCGGAATGAGGCGGCGGTAAAAGTCGTCGTAGTTCTTGCGCTCCTGCGGCGTCCACGTGAGCTCGGCGAGCGCGAGCACGCGCGGGAAAGCCTGAAATTCGACGTGTTCGGGCTTGGGCAGCAGCTCCGCCCACAGCTGGCACTGCGCGCCGAGAATGTTTTTCCGCCCCTCGGCGGTGAGGCTGCCCGGGAACAGGTTGAAATTGTAGAGGTTGGGCAGGCGGAACGCCGTGCCGTCGTAGAGCGGCCAGTTGTCGGCGGGCGAGTCGGACTGCTGCGAGTCGAGGTAGAACGGCGCCGTCGAGACGTGAATCACGCCGTGGCCGGCGTTCGCGCTCTTGACGGCGTTCCCGAGCGAAAGCCACGGCATGATGACCGCCTTTTTCGTCAGGTGCTCCATGTTGTCGTCGTGCATGATTTCCTCCCAGCCGACGGGGCGCTTTCCGCGCTTGGCGACGTGCGCCGCCATTTCGTTGAACATCCACGCCTGCAGCGCGTTTTCCGCCTTGTCGCCGTGCTTGTCGAGCCCGAGCTCGCGGATTTTCGCCTGCGCGATCGGGCTTTCCTTCCAGTGGCCCTTGGGCGCTTCGTCGCCGCCGAAATGAATGAAGCCGAACGGGAACAGGTCCATCGTCTCGTTCAGAATGTCCTTGAGAAAGCCGAGCCCCTTGTCGTTGGGCAGAATGAGGTCGGGCGAGTGGTTGGAGCGCACGCTCGGCACCTTGCCCGAGGTGTTGAATTCCGGATAAGCCGTGAGCGCCGCCATCGCGTGCGCGGGAAATTCGATTTCGGGCATGATTTCGACGTGGCGCGCCTTCGCGTAGGCGACGATCTCCTTCACGTCCTCCTGCGTGTAGTGGCCGCCGCCGTGGAAATAACCGTATTTGAACGTCGGGCGCGCGGCCTTGTTCGTCGGGTCCTCGCAGTCGTAATACGCGGGATATTCGTCGCAGAGCTTGGCGAGCTTGGGGTATTTCTTGATTTCGAGACGCCAGCCTTCGGAATCGACGAGGTGCCAGTGCAGGCGGTTGATCTTGTAGAGCGAAAGCACGTCGATGAACTTCATGATCCACTCCTTGGGCTGAAAATGCCGCGCGGAATCGACGTGCACGCCGCGCCACGAACACAGCGGCGCGTCCTCGATCGCGACGCACGGAAGCACGCCGGGCTTTCCCGCGAGGCGCGAGGCGAACAGCATCTGGTTCAGCGTCTGCACGCCGTAGAACACGCCCGCCGCGCTCCCGCCTTCGACGGAGACGCGCCCCGTCTCGATCTTGAGCTTGTAGCCCTCGGGCGGGAGCTTTTTGTCGAGCGAGAGCGCGATCGCGCCGCGCGCGCTCTTGGGCGCCTTCTTCGTCATGCGCGCGAGCGCCGTGCGGAGATGCTTTTCTTCGCCGGCGAGCTCCTTCGGCGCCTCGATGCGGCAATTGACGGACGCGGTGAAGACGCGCGTTCCCGCGATCGCGGCGGCGTAGTCGCCCGAGGCGCTTTCCTTCGCGGGTTTGGGAATGACGGGCACGTCGGCGCGCGCGGGAACGAATGCGGCGAGCGCGAGCGCCGCGACTGCGAACGGGTAGGGGACTTTCATGCGCGCGATTCTACCCGCGCCGCGCCCGCGACGCACGGAAAATCTCGCGCATCCGCGGAGAACCGCGGGAACGCCGCCGTCCGTGCGCGCCGCGCCCGCGAAATTTTTCGAAAAAAGAGCTTGCAATCTTTCCGCGGGAAAGGTCTAATGGTGTTCCTTTCCATTTATTGCAGGGTGGAGCAGCTCGGTAGCTCGTCAGGCTCATAACCTGAAGGTCTTAGGTTCAAATCCTAACCCTGCACCCATTTCCTCGCCCGCGAAGCTGCAAAACGAAAGCTTCGCGGGCGTTTCTTTTAAAAGTCAAAAACAGTCATAATTCACATCATGCCGATCGCTTCCGAATATAAGATCGCCGACCTCGCCCTCGCCGACTGGGGACGCAAGGAGCTCGACGTCGCCGCCTTTGAAATGCCCGGCCTGCAGGCCGTCCGCAAAAAATACGCGCCCGCGAAGCCGCTCGCGGGAACGCGGATCATGGGCTCGCTGCACATGACGATCCAGACCGCCGCGCTCATCGAGACGCTCGTCGATCTCGGCGCGGACGTCCGCTGGGCCTCGTGCAACATCTTCTCGACGCAGGACCACGCCGCCGCCGCCGTCGTCGCCGCGGGAACGCCCGTCTTCGCCTGGAAAGGCGAGACGCTCGAAGAATACTGGGACTGCACCTACCGCGCGATGACGTGGCCGGACGGGAACGGTCCCGACCTGATTGTGGACGACGGCGGCGACGCGACGCTCCTCATCCACAAGGGCTACGAGCTCGAAAACGGCGACGCGTGGGCGGATTCGCCGAGCGAGTCCGAGGAGGAAGCCGTGATCAAGGCGCTGCTCAAGCGCGTCCGCGCCGAGGATCCCGACCACTGGCATCGCGTCGTCGCGAAGTGGCGCGGCGTTTCCGAGGAGACGACGACGGGCGTCCACCGCCTCTACCAGCGCGCCGCGGCGGGCAAGCTGCTCGTTCCCGCGATCAACGTGAACGATTCCGTCACGAAATCGAAGTTCGACAATCTTTACGGCTGCCGCGAATCGCTCGTGGACGGCATCAAGCGCGCGACGGACGTGATGATCGCCGGGAAAATCGCCGTCGTCTGCGGCTACGGCGACGTCGGCAAGGGCTGCGCGCAGTCGCTGCGCGGGCTCGGCGCGACCGTGTGGGTGACGGAAGTCGATCCGATCTGCGCGCTGCAGGCGGCGATGGAGGGCTACCGTGTCGTCACCGTCGAGGACACGCTCGGGCTCGCGGACATCTACGTCACGACCACGGGCAACTGCGACATCATCACGCTCGAGCACATGCTCGGGATGCGCGACCAGGCGATCGTCTGCAACATCGGCCACTTCGACAACGAAATCCAGGTCGCGCGGCTGAACGCGCTCGCGGACGCGAAGAAAGTGAACATCAAGCCGCAGGTGGACCGCTACGACTTCGCGGACGGGCATTCGATCTTCCTGCTCGCGGAAGGCCGCCTCGTCAATCTCGGCTGCGCGACGGGGCACCCGAGCTTCGTCATGTCCAACAGCTTCACGAACCAGGTGCTCGCGCAGATGGATCTCTGGAAGAACCGCGACGCGTACAAGCCCGGCGTGTACATTCTGCCGAAGGTGCTCGACGAGGAAGTCGCGCGGCTGCACCTCGACCGCATCGGCGCGAAGCTGACGACGCTCACGCCGAAACAGGCGGCGTACCTCGGCGTTCCCGTCGAAGGCCCCTACAAGGCGGAAAACTACCGCTACTGATTTTTTCGCGCGCTCGAGTGGTGAAACGGCAGACACGTCGGATTTAGGTTCCGATGCCGCGAGGCGTGAGGGTTCGAATCCCTCCTCGAGCACCCCCTCCTAGACAATTTTCTTTAACTTCCTTCGGCTTCGCGTTTCCGCTTTTCACTTTCTCCATGCGTTTTCTTTTTCTGATTTCCGCCGCGCTCGCCGCCGCCGTTCCCGACGCGGAGGCGCTCGACGTCCCGAACGCTCCCGAAGCGCCGCGCGTTTTCGCCGCGGAGGATTTTCTGCCAGCGCCGGGCGAATACGTCGTGCTCGTCTCCGAAAAGACTTTCGCGAAAAAGGCCTGGCGCGCCGCCGCCGAAAAATTCCGCGCGCGCTACGCGGGAACGCTCGTCACGTGGAGCGGCGACGACGTCGAGACCGCGCGCGACGCGCTCCGGGCGGCGAATCCGCGCTACGTCGCCGTCGTCGCCGAGCCGCGCGAAATCGACCGCGTCTTCGTCGCGAAGCTCCACCGGATTTCGCGCGCGATGAACGACGACCGCTGGGGCGATTTTCTCTGGGGCGTCGTCACGGGCAGGGACGGCGCGACCGCCGCCGCGCAGCTCGCGGGAACGCGCCCGCTGCGCCTCGAACGCGCCATGGGCACGACGAATTTCGACCGCGCGCGCTTCCGCGAGAGCTTTTTCATCACCGACTGGGGCGCGCGCGAATTCGTCGAAGGCAGGGACTACGTTCCCGGCGAAAAACGCTCCGCCGCGCCCGGCGTCGAGATGACCGACCTTTTTGCCGAGCAGTGGAAGAAGCTGCGCCCGCAGTACTTCGTCTCCGCCTCGCACGCGACGGAATACAATCTCGAAATGCCCTTCGGCGAAGGGCTGATCGCGTCCGCGGGAACGCATTTCTTCCGCGTGCCGAAGGCGCTGCTTCCCGCGTTCGCGGCGACGCTCGGGAACGAGCCCGCGACGCTCGCCTTCGAGCGCGCGCACCGGCTGAAGAAGCTGCCCGCCGCGCCCGGCGACAAGATCTGGATCGCCGCCGGGAACTGCCTCGCGGGCGACGTCCTCGGCTCTCCGTACACGATGGCGTGCACGGCGATTTCCGCCGCGGGCGTGAAGCAGCTCGTCGGCTACACGGTGCCGAGCTGGTTCGGCGAAATGGGCTGGGGCACGCACGGGCGCTTCTTCGACGGCTGCCGCGCGGACATCGGCGCGGGGAAAATCGCCAGCGTCGCGCAGGCGTGGTTCTTCACGAATCAGGTTCTGCTCGCCGCGCTGCCCGAAGCCGCCGCGCGCGTTCCCGTGCCGCTCACGGCGGGCGGCCTGCGCGGCGCGGATATCCGCGAAATCGGCGAGGCGCTCGCGGCGACCGGCGCCGAAGTCTCGCACGAGACGCTCGGGCGCTTTCACGACCGCGACGTCGTCGCCTTTTACGGCGACCCGCTCTTCGCCGCCGAATTCGACCCGCGCGCGCCGAAGCCGCCGGCGGGCTGGGATTTCGTCGCGGCGGCGACGGGCGACGAGCTTTTTCTCGACGTGAAATCCGCCGACGGCGCGGCGCGCAAGGGCGAGCTCTGCCTGTGGTTCCCGCGCCGCGTCCGCCCGGAGACGCTGAAGGTTTCCGGCTCGGCGGGCGTTCCCGCGCCCGCGATCCTGACGGAAAACTTCGTCGTCTTCCGCGAAGTCTCCCTCGCCTCCGGCGAAACGCTGAAGCTCTCCGCCCGCCTCAAATGACCGAGCGGGAACGCGCCGCGTTCACAGGCGGAAGAGGCGCGACCATTCGTCGCGGAGCGCCTTGTCGTGCGCCGGCGTGAGCGGATCCCAGGCGTGGAGCAGGTCCCAAAAATCGTCGGAATGGTCCATGTGCCGCCGATGCGCGAGCTCGTGGAGCAGCACGTGGTCGCGGATTTCCGGCGGGAGCAGGGCGACGCGCCAGTTCAGCGAAAAATCGCCGCGCGCCGTGCACGAGCCCCAGCGGGAACGCTGGTCGCGCACGGAAACCGCGCCGACGGAGACGCCGCGACTTTCCGCGAGCGCGCGCACGCGCGGCGGCAGCAGCGCCTTCGCCATGCCGGTGAGCGCCGCGCGCAGATCCGCGTCCGCGCTCGCTTCGCGCACGTAAACGGGAACGACGTCCTCCCACGGGCGCAGCACGAAGAACGGGCGCGCCGTCGTGAAGGCGATTTCGAGCGCCAGCGGCTTCGCGTCCGCGAAGATCGTCGGGCGTTCCCGCAGGTATTCGGAAAGCGTCCGCGGGAAATTCTCGTCGCGGGCGTCTTCCGCGAAGCGTTCGAGGCGGCGGTCGATCCAGTCGAGATTCGTCAGCGCGAAGAGGCGCGCCTTTTCGAGCGCGTCGCTGCGCGTTCCCGCGGGCAGCGTGACGGAGACGGCGCCGTCGGGGCGCACGCGCAGCGTCATGCGGCGCGCGCGCGCGGAACGCACGATCCGGACGCGGACGACGCGCGTGCTCGCCGGGAGGCGCAGATCGAAGCCGTCTTCAGCGTCCATCGTCGTTCCCGAAAAAATCCTTCAGCACCGCGAGGAACGACGGCGCGAAGCGCCCCGGCTCGGCGGCGACGGCGGCGGCGAGGCGCGCGCGCGAAAAAATCTCGAGCGCGTCGATTTCGGCGGGATTCGGCCGCAGCGTTCCCGTGAAGCCGCGCAGCGCGTACACGCGGACGAACTCGAAGCCGTTTTCCTCGCTCGGCCTCTGCACGCCGACGAAGGCGAGACGCGCCGCGGGAACGCGGACGCCGAGCTCCTCCGCCAACTCGCGGGAGACCGCCTCGTCGTAGGATTCGCCCGCGTCCACGTGCCCCGCGCACGACGACGAAAGCAGCCCCGGGCACGTGTCTTTCGCGAGCGAGCGCTTCTGCAGAATCAGCGATCCGCCGGGCGTGAAGACGAAGACATGCACGGCGCGGTGCAGGAGCTTCCGCGCGTGCACTTCGGCGCGCGTCGCCCGCCCGATCGCGCGGTCCCGCGCGTCGACGACGTCGAAAATTTCGTTCGGATTCTGGGCTTCCATGCGGAAAAGCTTAGAACGGAAAACGGAAAATGGAAAACGGAAAACGGGGCGGCAGGCGGCGGGGGACGCGCGCCCGGAAGAAAATTTACTCGCGCCCGCGGCGCGTTCCCGCGAAAATGTGCGCATGAAAATCCTCAAGCCCTTCGCCCTTTTCATCTGCGCCGCGTGCGCGTTTTTCCCCGCCGCCGTTCCCGCGCTCGAAGCCGCGCCGGTCCGCGCCGCCAAAAAGGCGCCCGCCGCGACGAAAGAAAACTGGCAGGAACTCTTCGCCGACGGCCTCTTTTCCGCTGACGGCAAGCCGGTTCCGCTTTCCGCGCTGACCTCCAAGAAGTTCATCGGCGTGTATTCCTCCGCGTCGTGGTGCGGCCCGTGCAAGGCGTTCACGCCCGAGCTCATCGCGTTCTACAAGAAGAACAAGGGCAAAATCGAAATCGTGCTGCTCGGCGCCGACCGCGACCAGGAGGCCGTCTTCAAATACATGAAGGACCACGGCATGACCTGGCTCGCCGCCAAGCGCGGTTCCGGCGTGATTCAGCGCTTCTCGATTCGCCACGACATCAAGGGCATTCCGGACTTCCGCGTCTTCAAGAAAAACGGCGAACTCCTCGTCGCCGACGGGCGCAACCTCGCCGCCGTGCGCGCCGCGATCGACGGAAAATAATCGCCCGCGCGGAGCGTTCTCGTGAGGCCTCTCCGGACCGAAATCCTCGCTTTCGGCGTCGCGACGCTCGCGCACGCCGCGGCGCTTTTCGCGCTCGCCGCCCTCGACGAATCCGCGTCCGACGCCTCTGCCGAATCCGCGCCGCTCATTCTCGAATTTTTCGCGGAAACGCCCGTCGAACGCACGGAAACGCCGCCCGAACCCGAAGCGGAGACGGAGGAAAAAGACGCCGACGCCGCCGCGGGAGCGCCCGCCGTCGCCGCGGACGCGCTTCCCGCCGAAAGTCCCGAAGACGCGGCGCCGCTCCAGGCGGCGGAGACCGAAGCGGCGCCCCCGCCGCCGCCCGCTCCCGCGCCGGAGCCGCCGCAGGAAATCCTCACGGAATCCGCGCACGACGCCGCGCCCGGCGAAGACGGGAACGCGCGCGGCGACGCGCTCGACGCCGACGAGACGCTCGGCGTTCCCGCGCCCGCGGAAAAGCCGCCGGAAGACGCCCTCGCGCCCGCCGCGGAAGGCGCGCCTGCGCCGGCTCCCGCTCCCGAGGAAACGCGGGAACGCGGCGGCGAAAGAATCGGGAAACGCGGCGACCCGACCGCCGCGCGCGAAGGCGATTTCGGCAGCGGCGGGAACGGCGCCGACGCGACCGCGACCGTGCGCTACCGCCGCCGCGTCGCGCCGAAATATCCGCGCGCGGACGCGCTCGCGGGACGCACGGGAACGGTCGTGCTGCTGCTCGAGATCGACGAGCGCGGCGCGCTCACGGGCGTGCGCGTGAAACGTTCTTCGGGCTCGCCGTCGCTGGACGCCGCGGCGATCCGCGCCGCCCGCGCCTCGGAATACCTGCCCGCCCGCGAAGGCGCGAGCGCCGTGCCCTCCCGCGCCGAAGTGGACTACACCTTCGCCCGCTGAGGCGAGGCTTCATTTCCCCGCCTTTTCTTCCGGCGGGAGAACGATCTTGCGCGGATTCGCCGCGCGGGCGCGCCATCGGGAGGGCGGGAGCGCCTCCGTCGGCACCAGGTCGATGAAGACGATCTCCGGCGGGCAGAAAAGGCGCAGGCGCAGGCGGCTTTCGCCGACGCCGCGCGTGACGAAGACGTCCTTGCCGCCTTCCTCGAACATGCCGTGCACGTACTGGTCGCCGATGCGGCTCGCGTGCGGCACGAGCGGAATGCGTCCCGGCAGGCAGACCTGGCCGCCGTGCGTGTGCCCCGCGAGCGTGAGCGCGTAGCCCGCCTCGCGCGGCAGGTCGAGCACGAGGTCCGGCGAGTGCACGACGAAGAGCGCCGCGCCGTAGAAGTCTTCCGGCGGGAACGGCGCCGCGTCCTCCGGCGCGATGCGCGAAATGAGATGGTTGCGCACGCCGCCGAGAAAGACCTCGCAGTCGTCGCCGAAGCGCAGCCGCGCCGTGCCCGGTTCGAGAATGCGGATGCCGGCGTCTTCGAGCATTTTCCGGATCTTGTCCGCGCCGTACGCGTAGTCGTGATTGCCGAGACAGGCGAAGACGGGCGTCTTCCCGCCGTCGCGCAGCTCGCTCAGAATCTCGGACATGAGCGGCAGGTTCAGCGTGTTTTCCGCGGGATCCCTGGACGCGAACGCGTAGTCGCCGACGAGAACGACGAGGTCGGGCGAGCGTTCCCGGATCGCGTTCACGACGCGGCGGAGGCGCGGCGCGTCGCCCGGGCGCGCGTGAAAATCTCCCGCGACGGCGACGCGGACGCGGTTGCTCGTGCCGTTCCATTCCGGAATCGGGTATTTGAAGCGCGTTTCCGTGAGCATGTTCGGCTCGACCCAGTATCCCCACGCGAGCAGGCAGAGCGCCGCCGCGGGAACGGCGAGCGCGCCCGCGAGCAGAATTTTCCTGATGGTTCGCTTCATGAGGAAAAGAAGCGTCGCCGCTCGGCGTTTCCGTCGATTTTCGAGGCGGCGGCGCGGGAAAACCCGCCGGAGCAAATGCCCGCTCGACGAAACGCGTTTCTGCGGATAGTCTCGAAGCAGAAAAAACGTCATGGCAAAACTTTCAGAAATCGTCGCCTGGTGCGACGCGCGCGTCGGCCGGGTCGGCTTCCGGGATTTTCCCGGAGCGAACAACGGGCTGCAGTTCGAGAACCGCGGCGAAGTCCGCAAGATCGGCGCCGCCGTGGACGCGTCCACGCCCGTCTTCCGCGAAGCGGCGCGGCGCGGCGTCGATCTGCTGCTCGTGCATCACGGCATGTTCTGGCGCGCGCAGCATCCCGTCGTCGGACCGACTTACGAAAAATTCCGCGCGCTGCTCGACGCGGACCTCGCCGTCTATTCCGCGCATCTGCCGCTGGATGCGCACCGCGAGATCGGCAACAACGCGATTCTCGCGCGCGAGCTCGGCGCGGAAATCCTCGACTGGGGGCTCGAATACGAGGGCAACACCTTCGCCGCGATCTGCGCGGGCATGCCGCGGGAATGCCTCGTCGCGAAGCTGCGCGCGCTGTTTCCGGACACGTTCCGCGCGATCGAGTTCGGAAGCGCGGAGCCGCGTCGCGTCGCGCTGCTCTGCGGCTCGGGCAACACCGCCGTTTCCGAGCTGCGCGCGCTGGGCTGCGACACGCTCGTCTGCGGCGAGCTGAAGCAGGAGCATTTCACCGCCGCGCAGGAGCTCCGCCTCAATCTGTATCCGTGCGGCCATTACGCGACGGAACGCTTCGGCGTGCGCGCGCTCGCCGCCGAGGCCGCCGAAAAGTTCGCGCTTCCGTGGGAGTTCATCGAAACCGGCTGCCCGCTCTGAACCGCGTTCCCGCGACGAAAATCTTCACGCCATGGACGAAAATCTGATTCTTTCGCTGACGCTGCTGGGCGTATGCGTCTTCTTCTTCGTCATCAACAAGCCGCGCATGGACGTCGTCTCGCTGCTCGCGCTGATGCTGCTGCCGCTGCTGGGCATCATCGACATGAAGGAGGCGCTGAGCGGCTTCAGCGACCCGAGCGTGATTCTGATCGCGCTGATGTTCGTCGTCGGCGAAGGGCTGATCCGCACGGGCATTTCGACCGACGTCGGGCTGTGGATTCTGAAGAAGTCGCGCAACAATCCGACGAAGCTCATCGTCTTTCTGATGGTCGCCGTCGCCGTGATCGGCTCGGTGATGAGCTCGACGGGCATCGTGGCGCTCTTCATCCCGATCGTGCTCGGCATCTGTCGCAGCCAGAAGATTTCTCCCGCGAAACTGATGATGCCGCTGAGCTTCGCCGGTCTGATCAGCGGCATGATGTCGCTCGTGGCGACGCCGCCGAACATGGTGGTGAACTCCGTTCTCACGCGCGAAAATTATCCGAGCCTCGGCTTCTTCGCGTTCACGCCGATCGGCGTGCTCGTGCTCGCCGCCGGCGTCGGCTACATGCTCTACGTGCGGAAATTTCTCGGCGGGAACGACGACGCGGAAGCGCAGACGCGTTCCCGCGGCAAGCGCGAGATGAACTTCGTCGAGCTCGCCGAGCGCTACCGCGTGACGTGGCGCGACGCGGTCTTCGTCGTCACGGCGGACTCGCCGCTGTGCGGCAGGAAAATCCGCGAATGCCCGCTGCGCTCGGAATACGCCGCGAACATCGTGTGCATCGACCGGCGGGAACAGCGCCTCGGCAAACGCTCGCTGATCAACCCGGTCGGCGACACCGAGCTGCGCGAGGACGACGCGCTGCTGATCGACTTTCTCAACGAGACGCCGCCCGCCGCGATCGCCGCCGTCGCCGAAAAGCTCCGCCTGCGCCAGGAGCCGCTCGAAGGCGGCCGCCGCTTCGCGAAGGCGGAGCGCGAGTTCGGGCTGCTCGAGATTTCCGTCATGCCCGATTCCGATCTCGAGGGCAAGACGCTCGCGGAATCGCGTTTCCGCGAAAAATACCGCATGAGCGTGTACGCGCTGCGCCGCAACAACGCCGCGATCTCCGGCGAACGCCTCGCGCGGGAACGCTTCAAGGTCGGCGACACGCTGCTCGTCGGCGGGCCGTGGAAGGAGCTCTCCTCGCTGCAGACGTGGAACAAGCACTTCATCGTGCTCGCGCTGCCCGAAGAGTATTCGC
The DNA here is from genome assembly GCA_004558035.1 of Opitutia bacterium. Classification (GTDB taxonomy): domain Bacteria; phylum Verrucomicrobiota; class Verrucomicrobiia; order Opitutales; family UBA953; genus Spyradosoma. The sequence continues at coordinate 7,061 of SFEJ01000003.1, read as the reverse complement.
GCGCGGTCGCCGTGCCCGGCGGCGCCCCGTTCGCGCTGGCGAGCGTCGCCGTCATGGTCGGGCTGATGATCTTCACGGATGTCCCGAGCGTGCTCGCCGCGCTGATCGCGTGCATGATCCTGATCTTCTCGAAATGCGTGGACATCGACCGCGCCTACCGCTGCGTCAACTGGTCGAGCATCATTCTCATCGTCGGCATGATTCCTTTCGCGACCGCGCTGGAGAAGACCGGCGGCGTCGCGCACGCCGCCTCCGCCGTGATGGCGACGTTCGGCGACTCCTCGCCGCGCGTCATCCTCGGCGCGATGATGGCGACGACGATGATCGTCGGGCTGTTCATGTCGAACACGGTCACGGCGGTGCTGCTCGCGCCGCTCGCCGTCAGCGTCGCGAAGTCGCTGGATCTTTCGCCTTACCCGTTCGCGGTCGGCATCGCGATCGCGGCGTCGACGGCGTTCATGACGCCGATCTCCTCGCCGGTGAACACGCTCGTTCTCGAGCCCGGGCGCTACAAGTTCTTCGACTTCGTGAAGGTCGGCGTCCCGTTCTCGATCATCGTCCTGCTGATAGGCGTCGCCTTCATCCCGCTCTTCTTCCCCTTCGAAGGCTGAGGCGCCTCCGCCCGCGGGAACGCGCGGCGGCGCGGACGAACGGAGGCGGCGCGCAAAAAAATCTCGCGTTCGCGCGGCGGCGCGGGCATTGTTTCGGCGGTTTTTCAAACAGTCACCCCCGTTATTCTTTGCCATGACGAACGCCGCTCCCATTTCCCCGCCGCCGGTGAGCATCGCCGGAGAGTGCGTCACCGCCGCGAAAATCCGTCTGCGCCACGTGAGCAAGACGTTCCGTTCCCGCCAGGGTTCGGTACTCGCGCTCGACGACGTTTCGCTCGACATCGGCGAGGGCGAGTTCGTCTGCCTCGTCGGGCCGAGCGGCTGCGGCAAATCGACGATTCTGAACCTGATCGCCGGGCTCGAGACCGCGACGGAAGGCGAAGTGCTGATGGACGGCGAGCCCATCGTCGGCCCCGGGCGGGAACGTATGGTGATGTTTCAGGAGTCGGCGCTGTTCCCGTGGCTGGACGTGCTGCAGAACGTGATGTTCGGGCTGCGGCTCAAGCCGAATCTGACGAACTCGGAGCGCGCCGAGGTCGCGATGTACTACCTTTCGCTCGTCGGGCTGGAGAAGTTCTACAAGGCGAACGTCCACCAGCTTTCCGGCGGCATGAAGCAGCGCGTCGCGCTGGCGCGTTCGCTCGCGCCGAATCCGCGCATTCTGCTGATGGACGAACCGTTCTCCGCGCTCGACGCGATGACGCGCGAGCAGCTCTACGGCGACCTGCAGCGCATCTTCGTGCAGCGGCGCAAGACGATCATCTTCGTCACGCACAACATCCGCGAGGCCGTCTGCCTGGGCGACCGCATCATTCTGCTTTCGCCGAATCCCGGGCGCGTCGGGCAGGATTTCCGCGTCTCGCTCCCGCGTCCGCGCGACATCAACGATCCCGAGCTTTCGAAGACGTCGATTCCGATCACCGCCGCGCTGAAGCGGCATCTCGGCAAGGCGGCGGGCGGCGCCGTCTCGGACGCGTGAGGCGTTCCCGCGCGACCCCGAAATTTCACCCCGCACACGGAAAGGAAAATTCTTCATGAAACGCGTCGTTTTTTACGTTCTCTTCGCGGCGGTTCTGCTCGCCGGGCTCGAAATCGTCGGCCGCAGCGACTGGCTCGCCGATTTTTCGCTGAAGAAAAACACCGCGGACGATTCGACGCTGCGCGTCGGCTACTTCCCGAACATCACGCACGCGCAGGCGCTCATCGCGCAGCAGATGGCGTTCGAGGGCAAGCCGTGGTTCGAGCCGCGCCTGCCCGCGGGAACGAAGCTCGCCTGGCAGCCCTACAACGCCGGTCCCGCCGCGATGGAGGGGCTGACGATCGGCTCGATCGACCTCTCCTACGTCGGTCCGTCGCCCGCGATCAACGCCTACATCCGGCGCGAGGGCGCGGTGCGCATCGTCTGCGGGAGCGCCGAGGGCGGCGCCGCGCTCGTCGTGCGCGCGGACTTCACGGGAACGGAGGCGCGCGACTTCGTCGGCAGAAAAATCGCCACGCCCCAGCTCGGCAACACGCAGGACGTCGCCTGCCGCGCCTGGCTCGTGAAGAACAAAATCGCCGTTCCCGCCGCGGGCGGCGGCGACGTGCAGATCGCGCCGACGAAGAATCCCGACCAGCTCGCGCTTTTCCGCGCGGGAACGCTGGAGGCGGCGTGGACGGTCGAGCCCTGGGTCTCGCGGCTCGAACTGGACGCGGGCGGCAAGATTTTTCTCGAAGACTTCGAATCCGTGACGACCGTGCTGGCGAGCTCGACGGAGACGCTCGCGCACCGCAGGAAGCTGCTCAACGCCTTCGCGGTCGCGCACGGCGAGCTCACGGCGTGGATCAACGCGCACCCGGAAGAGGCGAAGACGCTGCTGCAGCGCGCGCTCACGCGCGAGACGCACGCGGAGTTCCCGCGGCGCATCGTCAACAACGCGTTCCCGCGCATCCGCTTCGTCTCGGAGGTGAACAGACGCTCGCTCGCCGAATACATCAACGACGGCTACGCGGCGGGCATGATTCCGGAAAAAGTCGACGTCGAAAAGCTCGTGCAGACGACGGAGATTTCGGCGAAGATGCGCGCGGGGATTTTCCCGCTACCCTCGGAGATCGCGTGTTTTCTCTGGCGCGGCGTCTGCGACGGCTCGATTCTGAGCGCGCTCTTCGTCACGATGCGGCGCCTGCTGCTGGGCTACGCGATCGGGTTCGCGATCGCGCTCCCGCTCGGGCTGCTGCTGTCGCAGAGCAAGCTCGTGCGCGACACGCTGGGCGTTCTCGCGCTCGGCTTCCAGGGGCTGCCGAGCGTGTGCTGGGTGCCGATTTCGCTGGTGATCTTCGGCCAGGACGAATGGGCGATTCTGACCGTCGTCGTGATGGGCTCGGTGTGGTCGCTGATGCTCGCGACGGAAAGCGGCATCCGCAGCGTGCCGCCGCTCTACGTCCGCGCGGCGCGCACGATGGGCTCGAAGAATCTTCACCTGTGGACGCGCGTGATGTTCCCGGCGGCGCTCCCGCTGATCTTTTCGGGCATGAAGCAGGGCTGGGCGTTCGCGTGGCGCTCGCTGATGTCCGCGGAAATCTACGTGTACATCTTCAGCGGCGTCGGGCTGGGCTGGATGCTCAACGCCGGGCGCGAGGAGATGAACGTCGAAAAGGTGTACGGCGTGATGCTCGTCATCATCCTCGTCGGTCTCGTGATGGACCGTCTCTGCTTCGCGCCGGTGGAAAACTGGCTGCGGGAACGCTGGGGCCTGGACAAGTGATCTCGCGGGAACGCGACGGGCGCGTGCTTGCGTTTTTTCGGCGAAGCGCGTAGAGCTTTGCGCGCATATGAATCCGGTGATTTTGAAGACGGCGGCGCTGCTGGCACTTTCCAACTGCTTCATGACGTTCGCGTGGTACGGGCACCTCAAGGGGCTGCGGAACGCGCCGTGGATGATCGCGGTGCTGACGAGCTGGGGCGTGGCGTTCTTCGAATATCTGATCATGGTGCCCGCAAACCGCATCGGCTACGCGGGCGGGCTCGAGCTCGGGCAGCTCAAGATCATGCAGGAAGTCATCACGCTGTCGGTCTTCGTGCCGTTCGCGCTGCTCTTCATGGGCGAAAAATGGCGCTGGGACTATCTCTGGGCGTTCTGCTGCCTCGTCGGCGCGGTGTATTTCGTCTTCCGCGGGAAGGCGGCGTGAGCGCGCGGGAACGCTTGATTATTTCCCGCGTCTGCGCTACCCTGCGTGCCATCCCATCAAAAGAACCGATTACTTTGCTATGAAGAAAGAGCTCATCGAAAATCTCAATCGGCTTCGCCAGACGGCGCTCAACGGCGGCGGCGAAGACAAACTGAAAGCTCGTCGCGCCAAGGGTCTCATGACCGCGCGCGACCGCATCGCAGGGCTGGTCGCTCCCGGCTCTTTCATGGAATTCGGCATGCATGTGAAGCATCAGTGCCAGGATTTCGGCATGAAAGGCAAGGATCTGCCCTGCGACGGCGTCGTCACCGGCGTCGGTCTGGTGGACGGGCGTCCCGTCGCCATCTTCGCGCAGGACTTTACGGTTCAGGGCGGCTCGCTCGGCCACGCGCACGCGCAGAAAATCGCGCGCACGCAGGAATACGCGCTCACGAACGGCATGCCGATCATCGGCATCAACGACTCCGGCGGCGCCCGCATTCCCGAAGGCGAAATGGCGCTCAAGGGCTTCGGCGACATCTTCTACCGCAACGTGCAGTCGTCCGGCGTCGTGCCGCAGATTTCGATCATCGCGGGCCCGTGCGCGGGCGGCGCGGCTTATTCGCCGGCGCTGACGGACTTCATCATCATGAAGAAGACGAACGCGCAGATGTTCATCACGGGACCGGAAGTCATCAAGGCCGTCACCGGCGAAGCCTGCACGATGGACGAAATCGGCTCCGCCGCCGCGCACGCCTCCATCAGCGGCAACGTCCACTTCGTCGCCGAGGACGACGCGCACGCGCTCCAGATCGCGCGCCGCCTGCTCAGCTATCTCCCGTCCAACAACATGAAGGATCCGCCGCACGACCCGACGCCCGTCGTCAGCACGCAGGAGGATCCCTACATGGAAAAGCTCGTGCCCGAAGACCCGAAGAATCCGATTGACATGAAGAAGGTCATCGAACGCCTCTTCGACGAGGACACGTTCTTCGAAGTCATGCAGGATTTCGCGAAGAACGCCGTCATCGGCTTCGCGCGCATGCAGGGCATCGTCTGCGGCATCGTCGCCAACCAGCCGACGCAGAAGGCGGGCGTGCTCGACATCGACGCGTCCGACAAGTGCGCGCGCTTCATCCGCTTCTGCAACGCGTTCAACATTCCGCTCGTCACGCTCGTGGACGTTCCCGGCTTCCTGCCCGGCAAGCACCAGGAACGCGGCGGCATCATCCGCCACGGCGCGAAGATGCTCCACGCGTACTCCGCCTCGACCGTGCCGAAGATCACGCTCATTCTCCGCAAGGCCTACGGCGGCGCCTACATCGCCATGTGCTCGAAGCACCTCGGCGCCGACGCCGTCTACGCGTGGCCGACCGCGGAAATCGCCGTGATGGGTCCGGACGGCGCCGCCAACATCATCTTCAAGAAGGACATCGCCGCCGCGGGCGAAAAGGCGAAGGCCGAAGCGCTCGCCGCCGGAAAGTCCGAAGCCGAGGCGGAAGCTGCGGGCAAAGCCGCCGCCGCCGCCGCGAAGAAGGCGCACGCCGACGAATACGCCGCGCAGTTCGCCGCGCCGTACCGCGCCGCCGCGCAGGGCATCGTGGACGACGTCATCGATCCCGCGAAGTCGCGCGCCGTCATCTCCATGGCGCTGCGCAACACGCTCAACAAGCGCGGCACGCGCCCGCCGAAGAAGCACGGCAACATGCCGCTCTGAGCCGGCGTCTCCCCGAAGAACGTTCCCGCGGTTTCCCTCCGCGGGAACGTTTTTTTTGCGGAATCTCCAAAAAAAGACTTGCGCCTCTCCCGAAAAAACATTTTATTCGCTTCTACATTTTTTCCATTGCTCAGGTGGTGAAATTGGTAGACACGTATGCTTGAGGTGCATATGCCGAGAGGCTTAGGGGTTCGAGTCCCCTCTTGAGCACCATTTCAAAAAGCCCGCGAAGCCGCAACGCTCGCGGGCTTTTTCGCGCCCGGACTCAGAGAGGACTCGAACCCCTAAGCGCTTTTCGCGGGGAAGACGGAACCGCGAATTTCCGCGAATGAGCGCGAATTTCACGGGGGGCGCGCTTGCCCTCTTTTTTTAACAGGGATTTCGGGGATTTTAAGGGATTTCTTTTTGGGAGCGGGGTTTCTCGAAGGCTTTTCGCTTCGCATGAAATGCGGAACAAAAATAACCCCATGCGGCGACGCCGCTTGAGGCTGGGCACGAAGAGAACACGCGCCTGAAAGGCGCAACTTCCCCAACGTCGTCGAGGCACGGAGATCTTTAGGAACCGCGAATTTCCGCGAATGAGCGCGAATTCCACCGAAGGGCGACCATCCCGCTTGCCCCGAAGATCTCCCCAAACGTCCTTTTAAGCTTTAACCCTTAACCTTTAAGCTTTCTTTCTTCCTCCGCCTTTCGCCGTCCCTCCGATTAAGAATACCGTGGCAAGAGGAAAGTTTTAACCACGGAAAACACGGAAAAGCACGGAATTCGTCATTTGGCGAAGATTCGCGGGAACGTAGGGGAGAAGCGACATTCCTGTCGCTTTGCCGAAATTTACTTAAAAGTATGTTCGCGGGAGCGTCGGGAATTTCGCTCCTCTTTTGAACGATATTCAACGGTCGTTCAGTTTCTTTTGTTTATGCGGCTTCGGAGGCGTTTCCCCCTCGGTATTCTTAACCGGGGTAGAATCCGCACAAAAATTCAACGAAAACCAAAAACAAATCCACACAATGAGAAATTCAAAATTCCTCCTCACCTCCCTCCTCGCCGCCGCGACGATGAGCGCGACCGCGTGGGCGGACGAAATCACGTCCGCCGGACGGACGATTTCCACGGACACGTCCGTGGATCAGATTTACTTTTCTGCGTCCGGAACCTTGACCATCGACGCGGGCGCCGCGCTGACGATTACCGGCTCTACGGCGAAAGCCGAATCCGACGTCAGTGCTGCAGCCGATCGCTCGTCGTTCTCTTTCGGCAATCTCCTCGAAGCCAGCGGTTTTGGCACTGTATGGGGAACGATGGGAATGATTGTCGGGAATGGCGGTGTCGCGAATCTGAAAGCGCTGACGGTGTCTTCAAATTATCACAATAACAACGGCAGCTCTGTGACGCTCGAAACCGGCGGCACGCTGAATCTCGGCGGCGGCGGCTACAAAAAGCAATACGTCGGTTCCGGTTACGCTGATGGCTCCATCGACCTCACTCTTAACGGCGGCACGCTCGGCGCGCTCGATTCGTGGAGCACGAGCGACGCGCTCACGGCTTCCGGCGACGTCACGATCAACACGACGAAATACGACGCGACG
>SFEJ01000002.1 GCA_004558035.1 Opitutia bacterium | reverse complement strand
GATGAGGTTATGGCGGTTATGAAGTTATGGAGGTTCATTGACTTTCGCTTCGCGAAAAAGATTTTTGAAATCCTTTCGGCGCAGCCGAACGCAATGAACTTCCATAACCTCATAACCTCGTCACCTCCATAACTTCCCGTAACTTTTTCGTCGTCGGCAGAAAAAAGCGTTCCCGCGTTCCGCCGAACGCGTTAGACTGCCGCCAGAATTTTTTCCCCATGACCGCGAAAACGACTTCAGAGAAAAATTTGTGGCAGCGTCTTCCGATGCGCTGGCGCGTGATTTTCGTGCTCCTCGCGCTGATCGGCGCCTCGAGTTTCGTCCGGCATTATTTTCCGATGGCGCCCGAGCTCCGCGAAGGTCAGACGCAGGTCGAGGCGAAGGCGTACCGCGTCGAAACGGTCTTCGAGGCGCCGAACGAGAAGATCGCCGCGGGAACGCCGCGCGAGGCGCGCGTGAGCGGCGTTTACGTGTCGAAGCTCGTCGAGACGGGCGAGCGGCTCCGCATCGCCTACCGCGAATTTTCTCCGCCGCCGGAACCGCCTCCGCATCTGGCGCCCCGGGAAGGCGACGCCGCCGCGGGAACGGTCGATTCCGTGCTGGAAAAGGCCGGGGCGGCGTGGGACAAATCCGTCTCCGTCGCGGCGGACGCCTGGCGCCGCTGGCGCACGGAACCGCAGGCGCCCGTGCTGCTGATTCACGGCATCGCGACGGACGGGCGCTCGCTTGAGGCGGTCGCGCGCGAGCTCGCGGCGCAGGGCGTCGCGCGCGTCATCGTGCCCGATCTGCCGGGCTTCGGATCGAGTTCGCGCGAGGCGGAGGACTATTCCGTCGAGGCGACGGCGGGAACGCTGTTTTCGTTTTTGGACGAGCTCGGCGTCTCGTCGGTGAACGTGCTCGGCTTCGGCGAAGGCGGCGGCGTCGCGCTCTACATGGCGCATCGGCGGCCCGACCGCGTGAAGTCGCTCGCGCTCGCGTCCTCCGTCGGCGCGCAGGAGTTCGAGCTGCTCGGCAACCACATCGTGAACAAGATCGTGTACACGTTTCACCTCGGCTTCTTCAAGCTCGCGCAGGACGTCGTGCCGCATTTCGGGCTGATGGACCGCGGGAACGTGAACAAGGCGTACGCGCGCGTGCTGTGGGATTCCGACGTCAGCGAGCTGAAGCGCTACGTCCGCGAATGGAACGGGCCGCTCTACGTCGCGCACGGGACGGACGACCTGATTTCGCCGTTTTCGTCGGCGGAATACACGGTCGCGCTCGCGCCGCAGGCGAAGACGCATTTCGTCGAGGGCGGACACGGCGCGCTGCTCGACGATCCGCGCGGATTCGCGGACGACTACGCGGCGTTTCTCGCGCGGCTTTCCGTTCCCGCCGAGGCGGCGAAGCTGCGCCGCGCGGACGTCGGCGTTCCCGAGTCCGGCGAATTTTCCTATCCGCCGATCGAGCCCGCGGGCGGCGCGCGCGTCGTCGTGCTGATGCTGGTGATCCTCGTCTGCACCTTCGTCGCGGAAGATCCGACCTGCCTCGCCTCCGGTCTGCTCGTGGCGCAGGGGCTCGTCGGCTTCGTTCCCGCGATGACGGCGTGCCTCATCGGGATCTTCATCGGCGACCTGGCGCTCTACCTGATCGGGCGTTTTCTCGGACGACCGATTCTGCGCAAGCCGCCGCTGAAATGGCTCGTCTCCGAACAGCAGATCGACGAGATGTCCGAGCGCTTTTCCAAGAATCCGAAGGGGCTCGCGCTGATCGTCTCCTCGCGCTTCATTCCCGGCTCGCGCGTGCCGACCTTCGTCGCCGCGGGCATCATGAAGCTCGACTGGCACAAGCTCTTCATCCTCTTCTTCATCGCCGCCGCGCTCTGGACGCCGCCGCTGATTCTGCTCGCGCAGTACGTCGGCGCGAGCGTCGTCGAGCGCTTCAAGGAATGGCACCACAACGCGGCGTGGATCGTCATCGGCGCGATCGTGGTTCTGTATCTGGTGAGCCATTACGTGATTCCCGCGTTCACGTGGCGCGGGCGTCGCCGCCACGTCATGATGCGCCGCCGGATCACGCGCCACGAGTTCTGGCCGCATTCGATTCTGGCGTTCCCGGTCATGCTGCAGTTTCTGTGGCTGGGAATCGTGCACCGCTCGTTCACGGTGTTCACGCTCGCGGGGCGCGCGCTCGGCGCGGACGGCGGCGTTTCCGCGGGCTCGAAGTTCGATCGCTACGCGCGCTTTCTCGGCGCGAGCCCGCTCGGCGTGAAGACGGCGCGCGTTCCCGCGGAAAAGGATCTCGAGACGCGCTGGACGAACGCGCTGAAGATTCTCAAGAGCGAGAAGATTCCGTTCCCGTGCGTCGTCAAGCCCGAGCTCGGCGACGGCGGCGTCGGCGTTTACGTCGCGCGTTCCGCCGCGCACCTGCGCGCGTGGCTCGACGCGAACGTGGACGACGCCGTCGTGCAGGAATACGCCGGCGGGAACGAATACGAGGTGATCTGGGCGCGGCGTCCGGGGCATCGTCTCGGGCGCGTGCTCTCCGTAGTGCAGAAGGATTTCGTCGCGGTCAAGGGCGACGGCGAACGCAGGCTCGAGGACCTGATCTGGGCGGACGACCGCGCCGTCTCCAACGGCAAGCTTTTCTCGAAGCTGAATTTCCGCCGCGCGGACAAGGTGCTGAAGGTCGGCGAAACGTTCGCGCTCGCGCCAATCGGCTCGCCGTCCAAGGGCGCCTGCTGCGTCGTGCGCCGCGAGCTGTGCTCGGAAACGCTCGCGCGCGTGATCGACGGCCTCGCCGACGCCTGCGGCGACGTGCATTTCGTCTGCCTGGACGTGCGCGCCGAGGACGACCGCGCGCTCGTCAACGGCACGGGGCTGCGCGTCACCGGCGTGAAGGGCGTAGGCGCGATCTCCTCCGCGCTCTTCGACGGCTACGTGCGCATGGGCAAGGCGTACGCGGACAGCTGGAAGTATCTGAATTTCTGCTTCTCGGTCGGCGCGGAGCTGCGCGACGACGCGCACGTCCGCCCGAGCATTTCCGCGTGGCGCCTCTTCGAGGAATGGGGCACGGCGCGCGGGCGCTCGGACAACTACGTCAAGGAGCCGCACGACGACGGCGAGTGAGGGCGCGCGCATGAAGGCGAACCGGAAGACGACACTCGACGAATGCGCGTTCGCGGGAAGGCTCACGGAAGAGTCGCGGAAGATGCTCGCGACGCTGCCGGCGACCTGGCCCGGGCTTTACGTGCGCGCGATACGCGAGGCGATCGGCGGGAACGCGCTCCTGCTGCGCAGAATCCGCGTCGCGACCGCGATCGAGGCGCCGTTCCCGCCGGAGATCGAAGTCTCGGAAACGAGCGTTCCCGGCGCGGCGGGCGCGATGCGCCTGCGCGTCTATTCGCCGAAGAAACGCGCCGCGAAATCCGCCGCGATCTTCTACGTGCACGGCGGCGGCTGGTGCCTGGGCGGCGTGGAGAATTCGTCCGCGTTCTGCGCGAAGACCGCCGCCGAGCTCGGCGTTCCCGTGCTCGCTCCGGACTACCGCTACGCGCCCGAAGCCCGCTTTCCCGCCGCGAACGACGACGTGCTCGCCGCCGCGCACCACGTCTTCGCGCACGCGGACGCCCTCGGGCTCGACGCCGGGAAGATCTTTTTCGCCGGAGACAGCGCGGGCGCGCAGCTCGCGCTCTGCACGGCGCTCGCGCTGCTCGACGCGCGCGAAAGTCCGCCCGCCGGGCTGCTTCTGTTCTATCCCGTCGCGACGCTCGAGGATTTCGCCGCCGAGGAGACCGGCTCTCGCCGCGAGTTCGACCGCGGCGGCATGCTTTCCGCCGAGCTTTTCGCCGCGATGAAGGATTCTTACCTGCCCGCGGGAACGCCGCGGATCGGGCGCGCGATCTCGCCGTTGGAGACTTCGCTCGCCGGGCTGCCGCGCGCGCTCGTGCTCACCGCCGAGTGCGACGTGCTGCGCGACGACGGCGAACGCCTCGCCGCGAAGCTCCGCGCGGACGGCGTTCCCGTGCGCGCCCGCAGAATCGACGGCGTGCCGCACGCCTTCCTGACGGCGCCCGGCTTCCCGCTCGCGACCGCCGCCGTCCTCGCCGAAGCCGCCTCCTTCCTTGCCTCCGAACTCACGCAGAAGACGTCGTCATGAAAAAAAACTCTCCGGAAACTCCCTCTCTCCGATCGAGCGCGGCGGAATACCTCACGTTCATCGCTTCCGGCTGGAACGCGCGGGAAGCCTTTGAAGTCCGCTACGAGGACGAAAACGTCTGGCTCACGCAGAAAATGCTCGCGGCGCTCTACGACGTCGATGTCCGAACGGTCAACGAGCACATAAAAAAGATTTATTCGGATTCGGAATTGAGCGAGGCGGCAACTGTCCGGAATTTCCGGATAGTTCAGGCGGAAGGTTCACGAATGGTCGCGCGGACGCCGAAGCACTACAACCTGCAGGTCATAATCGCCGTCGGCTTTAAAGTTAATTCCGAGCGCGCCGTTCAGTTCCGAAAGTGGGTCAATCAAATCGCGACGACCTACACGATCAAAGGCTGGGTGATGGACGACGCCCGCCTCAAACGCGGCGGCGCGCTCACGGACAAATATTTCGAGGAGCAGCTCGAACGCGTGCGCGAAATCCGCGCCAGCGAACGCAAGTTCTATCAGAAAATCACGGACCTCTACGCGACCGCGATCGACTACGACCGGACGGCGCTCGCCACGCGCCGCTTTTACGCGAGCGTGCAGAACAAGATGCACTACGCCGTGCACGGAAAAACCGCCGCCGAGCTCATCGTCGCGCGCGCCGACAGCCGTCGCCGGAACATGGGGCTGGCCACTTGGGAAGATGCGCCCGACGGAAAGATCCGGCGTTCGGACGTCTCCGTCGCGAAGAATTATCTGAGCGAAACGGAAATGCGGGAACTCAACCGCATGGTTTCCGCTTACCTTGATTTCGCGGAATCCATGGCGAAGCGCAGAATCCCGCTGACCATGCAGGATTGGGAGACGCGCCTCAACCGCTTCATCGAAATGTTCGAGTTCGGGCTGCTGAAGGACGCGGGAACGGTCACCGCCGAAGCGGCGAAACTGCACGCCGAGACCGAGTTCGAAAAATACCGCATCGTCCAAGACCGCCTTTTCGTATCGGACTACGACCGGTTTCTGCTCGAACTCGAAGACCGGGTGAAGCACCGCGAAAAAGGAGACGCCGCCGACGAATGAGGACGACCGTGTTCCCGGCGGCTGGCAATGCGGAAGCCGCGCGGGCGCGGGAACGCTTTGCGGTTGAAAGAGCGGGGCGGGTCGTGGAAAATTTCGAGGCAATGAATCCGGAGTTTCACAAGCCCGAAGTGCTCGCTCCCGCGGGCGGGTGGGAGTGCGCCAAAGCCGCCGTCGAAAACGGCGCGGACGCGATTTATTTCGGCGTCGGGCGATTCAACGCCCGCGTGCGCGCGGACAATTTCGTCGCCGACGACCTGCCGAAGCTGATGCGCTTTCTGCACCGCCGCGGCGTGCGCGGATACGTCACCTTCAACACGCTGATTTTTTCCGACGAGCTCGCCGAAGCCGCTTCGGAGCTGCGCCGCATCATCGAGGCGGGCGCGGACGCCGCGATCGTGCAGGACGTGGGCGTCGCGCGGCTCATCCGCGAAATTTCGCCGGATTTTCCCGTTCACGCCTCGACGCAGATGACGATTTCGTCCGCGGCGGGCGTGCGCTTCGCGCGGGAACTCGGCGCGTCGCTCGCCGTGCTTTCGCGCGAGGTGAACGTGCGCGAGCTCGCCGCGATCGTCGCGCGCGGGAACGCCGATCCGGCGAACGCGCTCCCGCTGGAGCTTTTCGTGCACGGCGCGCTGTGCGTGGCGTATTCCGGGCAGTGCCTCACGAGCGAGTCGCTCGGCGGGCGCTCCGCGAACCGCGGCGAGTGCGCGCAGGCGTGCCGTCTGCCCTACGAGCTGATCCGCGACGGAGAAAAGGTCCCGCTCGGCGCGCGCCGCTACCTGCTTTCGCCGCGCGATCTGTGCGGCATCGAGATGCTTCCCGAGCTGATGCGCCTCGGCGTGCGTTCGCTCAAGATCGAAGGACGGCTGAAGTCGCCCGAATACGTCGCCGCGATCACGCGCGCGTACCGCGACTGCGTCGATCGTATCCATTCCATGATTACGGACGGCGTTCCCGCGGAGACGCTCGCGGCGTTCGCGAAGCAGCTGCGGGAACGCCACGGCTACGCGCTCGAAATGGCGTTTTCGCGCGGGCTGCACACGGGCTGGCTGCGCGGTGTGAACAACCGCGAGCTCGTCCACGCGCGCTTCGGGAAAAAGCGCGGCGTGTTTCTCGGCATGGTTTCCGGCTTCGGGAAGGACGGCGTCTTCGTGCGCCTCGAAGCGCCGCTGAAGTCCGGCGACGGCGTCGTCTTCGACGCGGGAACGCCCGAGGAGAAGGAGGAAGGCGGCTACGTTTACGGCGTGGAAAAGGCTCGCGGGAACGGCGAAGTCTTCGTGCGTTTCGCGCGCGAGGGAATCCGCTGGGAACGCGTGCGCCGCGGCGACCGGCTCTGGAAGACCGCCGACCCCGCGCTCGCTTCCGAAATCCGCGAGACCTTCGCCGGCGAACAGCCGCGCTGGGCGCGCAAGGTGAACGTGCGCGTCGTCGCCGAAGTCGGCGCGCCGCTCCGCGCGAGCTGCGACGACGCCTGCGGGCACGAAGTCTCCGCGGAGCAGGGCGATCCGCTCGTTCCCGCGACGAACAAACCCGCGACGGACGCGTGGCTGCGCGAGCAGTTTGGGCGGCTCGGCGGCACGGGCTATTATCTCGACGGCTGGGAGGCCGCGATTTCCGGCGCGCCGCTCGTTCCCGCGAGCGTCGCGAACAAGCTCCGCCGCGCCCTCGTCGCCCGCCTCGACGCCGCCCGCGAAAATTCCGTGAAGTGGACGACGTATCCTGAAAAAAATTACGCGGAAAAATTCGCCCTTCGGAATTCGGGATCCGAAAATGAGTCGTCGCCGCCGGCGCTGATTCCCGTCGTGCGGGAGCTCGCGCAGCTCGACGCCGCGCTCGCGTTCGGCGCGAGGACGATTTACGCCGAGTTTGAAAATCCGCGCGACTACAAGGCCGCCGCCGAGCGCGCGCATGCCGTGCCCGGCGCGGAATTCTGGGCGCAGCCGCCTCGCGTCTTCAAGCAGGCGGACGACGAGGCGGGCATTCTCCGCCTCGTGCGCGAATGCGGCGCGGACGGCTTTCTCGTGCGCGCGCACGAGCACCTTTACGCCTTCGCGGGAGCGCGTCTGCGCGGCGATTTTTCGCTGAACGTCGCCAATCATCTCACCGCCGGGCATTTCCTGCGGGAACGCGGGCTGGAGCGCGTCACGGCGTCCTACGACATGAATCTGGAACAGCTCCGCGCCATGCTCGCGCGCGTTCCCGCGCCGGAGAAAATCGAGGTCACGCTGCACCAGCACATGCCGATGTTTCACATGGAGCACTGCGTTTTCTGCACCTTTCTTTCCGAGGGAAAAGATTTCCGCGACTGCGGGCGTCCGTGCGAAAAGCACGTCGTGCGCCTGCGCGACCGCACGGGGCTGGAGCATCTCGTCAAGGCGGACGCGGGCTGCCGCAACACGGTGTACAACGCGCGCGCGCAGACGGGCGCGGAATTTTTCGACGAACTGCGCGGTGCGGGCGTACGCTTCTTCCGCGTCGAATTCGTCGACGAAGCGCCCGAGCTCGTGACGGAAATCCTCGCGCGCTACCGCGATCTTCTCGCGGGAAAAATCGACGGGAACGCGCTCTGGCGCGGCCTCCGCCTCGAATCCAAGCTCGGCGTCACGCGAGGAACTTTGAAAGGTTGAGTGCTGTGGAGCTCATCGTCGCAGTTCTTTTCATAGTCTTCTTCTTCGTCGTCTTTTTTAGAAGCGGGACGGCGAAAGCTCTTTTCGGTTGGGAATCCGCAGAGCATAAGGGCGCCGTAGGCGAAGGACGAGTTGCCCGCATTTTGAATGATTTTCCGGAAGAATATTTCTGTTTTCACGATCTATGCTTTTTGACGGATACGGGTTCTGTGCAGATTGACCATCTCGTGATTTCTGTTTACGGAATTTTCATCATCGAGACCAAAAATTACAAAGGATGGATTTTGGGAAGTGAGGGCGCGGAGCTTTGGACTCAGAGCATTTACGGGAGGCGTTACGAGTTCAGAAACCCTTTACGCCAGAATTTTTCGCACCATTGTGCGTTGGCGAAAATTTTGAACGTTCCTAGATTCAAAATTACTCCGCTTGTCGTCTTTGTGGGGTCTGCAGTCCTCAAATGCAGGACAAAGTCCGCCGTCATTTATTCGTTTCAGTTGTCGGACTTTATTTTAAGCCGCCGCGAAAATCAGATTTTTACTCAAGAAGAAGTTCAAGAGCTTCTCCGGAAAGTTGAGACGGAGAACGTTGTGGAGGTCGAGAAAAGACACGAGCATATCGATTCGGTCAAGCAGTGCGTGGAGAAACGGCAGGATCTCATAAATCACGATGTTTGCCCTCGATGCGGGGGACGGTTGCTTGTTCGTAACGGGAAATACGGAACTTTTAGAGGGTGTGAAAACTATCCTCGCTGCAGATTTACGACGAGGTGAAAAAAGAAAGATGAAATCAGATTTCGGAGCATCCTTTCGCGCGGTGATTTTCGACATGGACGGCACGCTGCTCGATTCCGAGCGGCTGAGCGAGCGCGCTTGGGACGCGGCGGCGCGCGAAGTCGGCGAACGCGTGACGCGCGAAATTTTTCTGAAGATGGTCGGGCACCGCTCCGACGACTGCATGACGATTCTCGAACGCGAGGTCGGGCGCGCGCTTCCGCGGGAACGCGTCGTCGCCTCCGCGCGGGAACACTACGCGCGGCTCGTGGACGCGGGCGTTCCGCTGATGCCGGGCGCGCGGGAAATGTTCGATTTCGCGCGTTCCCGCGGCTGGAAGATCGGCGTGGCGACTTCGACGCGGCGCGCGTCCGCGCAGGAAAAACTCGCGCGCGCGGGGCTTTGGCGCTTCGTCGATGCGGCGACCTGCGGCGACGAAGTCTCCGTCGGCAAGCCCGACCCGGAAATCTACGCGGCGACGGCGGCGAAGCTCGGCGTTCCCGCGCGGGAGTGCCTCGCCGTGGAGGATTCGCCGACGGGCTTCCGCTCGGCGTTTTCCGCGGGCTGCGTCGCCGTGCTCGTTCCCGACCTCGTCGCGCCTTCGCCCGAAGCCCTGCGCGACGCCGCCGGCGTCTTCCCCTCGCTCCTCGCCCTGCGGGAAAGCCTGAGCCGTGAAATCGGGCGGATTTAAAACCCTATTGACAGAGTAGGGATTTAGGCGTTTCATGTCCGAAATTCAACCAATTCACTTCAATTCATCACGCAAAGAATCATGAGCAATCCTCCTGCATCCTTCATTCAGACGATCGGCAAGACGCCGCTCGTCCGCCTCAACCGCCTCGGCGCGAATCTTCCCGCGGAGGTTTATCTGAAGTGCGAATTCCGCAACCCGCTCTTTTCGGTGAAAGACCGCATCGCCGCCGCGATGATCGACGCGGCGGAGGCGGCGGGAACGCTTACGCCCGACTCTCTCATCATGGAGCCGACCAGCGGCAACACGGGCATCGCGCTCGCGGCGATCGCCGCCGCCAAGGGCTACAAGTGCGTGCTCGTCATGCCCGAATCGATGTCGCTTGAGCGCCGCACGCTGCTGCGCATGCTCGGCGCCGAAGTCGTCATCACGCCCAAGGGCCGCGGCATGGCGGGCGCGATCGAATACGTCGAAAAGAAGGCGAAGGAGCAGGCGAACGTCTTCGTGCCGCGCCAGTTCGAGAATCCCGCCAATCCCGCCGCGCACTACGCGACGACCGGCCCGGAAATCTGGGAGGCGACCGGCGGGAACGTGGACGTCTTCGTCGCCGGCGTCGGCACGGGCGGCACGTTTTCGGGAACGACCCGCTTCCTCAAGGAAAAGAATCCGAAGCTCTACGGCGTCGCCGTCGAACCCGCCGAAAGCCCGGTGCTTTCCGGCGGCAAGCCCGGTCCGCACGGCATTCAGGGCATCGGCGCGGGCTTCGTGCCGAAGAATTTCGACGCCTCGCTCGTCGACGAAATCCTGCCCGTGAAGACGGAAGACGCGCTTGCGACCTCGCGCGCGGTCGCCCGCACCGAAGGGCTGCCCGTCGGCATTTCCTCGGGCTCCACGGCGTGGGCCGCGCTCGAACTCGCGAAGCGTCCGGAATTCGCGGGCAAGCGCATCGTCGCCATCGCCGCGAGCGCGACCGAGCGCTACCTTTCGACGCCGCTCGCCGCCGTCGCCGCTCAGGAAATGGCGAACCTCACGGTCTCCGAAATCTGACGCGCGTTTTCCGCGCACGCGAAAAGACGTTCCCGCCTCGCCGCGGGAACGTCTTTTTCTATGTCCGCGTTTCGGCGAAAATGCGTGTTTCTTTGCGGGAGCGAATCTTTTAGAATCCGCGGCATGAGCAAAAAAATCGTGATCGGCATCGGCGAAATCCTGTGGGACGTCTTCGGCGAGGAAAAACGGCTCGGCGGCGCGCCCGCGAATTTCGCGCACCACGCTTCGCAGATGGGCGCGGAGGGCGTCGCGGTCTCGGCGGTTGGCGACGACGCGCTCGGCGACGCGATCTTCGCCGAACTCGCGGGGAAAACGCTGCGCGCGGAATTCCAGCGCGTCTCCGGGGTTCCGACCGGCACGGTCGCGGTTTCGCTCGACGCCTCCGGCTCGGCGCGCTACGTGTTCCCGAGCGATTCGGCGTGGGACCATCTCGCCTTCACGGAGCGCCTGCGCGATCTCGCGGCGCGCGCCGACGCGGTCTGCTTCGGCACGCTGATGCAGCGCTCCGAGACGTCCCGCGAGACCGTCCGCGCCTTCTTGCGCGCGACGCCCGAAAACGCTCTGCGCGTCTTCGACGCGAATCTGCGCGCGGATTTTTATTCCGAAAAGCTCGTGCGCGAATCGCTCGCGCTCGCGAACGTCCTCAAGATCAACGAGGACGAACTGCGCGTGCTCGGCGGATTCTTCGGCGTTCCCGCGGGCGACGCCTTCGCCGCGCGGCGCGACCGGTTTTTCGAAGCCGTCTTCGCGGTGTTCCCGCGTCTGCGCTTCGTCGTGCTGACCTGCGGCGGCGACGGCAGCTTCATCGCCGCGCGCGACGGCGAATTTTCCTTCGTCGCGGCGGATGCGGGAACGCGCGTCGTCGACACCGTCGGCGCGGGCGATTCGTTCACGGCGACGTTCACGACGGCGCTCCTCGCGGGCAGGCCGCTCGCGGAGGCGCATCGCCTTGCGGCGGACGTCTCCGCGTTCGTCTGCTCCCGCGCGGGCGCGATGCCGGAACTCCCGGATGCGCTCAAGGCGCTCCTCTGAGCGGCTTCAGCGTTCGAACGGAATGATTTCGCCCGAGCGCGCTCACAGCGCGACGAGCAGGCGCGCGACGGGCGTTCCCGCGGGAGCGTCGGGCAGGGCGTCGAAGAGCGCGATGACGTCCGCGTTGCCGAGCAGCAGGCAGCCGTGAGAGTTCGGCACGCCGAGTTTGTGCTCCTGGTTCGTGCCGTGAATGTAAACGAATCTTGAATACGTGTCCACGTCGCCGCCGCGGTTGTGCCCGTCCTCCTCGCCCTGAATGCGCAGGATGCGCGAGGTGATCAGATTTTCGTCGGGCGCGTTCTTCAGAAATTCGGAAAAGTGCATGCCCGTGGAGACGCGCGCCCTGAAGACCGTTCCCGCGGGAGCGCCCGCGCCGATTTTTTCGACGACGGAAAAAAGCCCGTCCGGCGTGCCGAGCGAATTTTTCACGCACGAGGGCGCGGCGCGCGAGGTGGAGATGCGGTATTCGGCGACGAGCGCGTCCGCGCGGAAGTGCCACAGCCGCTGCGCGGGAACGGAGGCGACGAGCGCGTCCGCCAGCGCGGGAAGGCGCAGCATTTCGCATTTGCGTTTCAGCTCGGCGAGGAGCATTCTTGCGCACTCATATTTTTCAGAATTTTTCACAGCAGAAGGCAAAATCATATGGCATACAAAGTCGGTATCGTAGGTGTGACGGGCGCGGTCGGGCAAGAAATTCTTTCTCTGCTCGCGTCGAGAAACTTCCCCGTGGCGGAGCTGCGTCCGCTCGCGTCGAAGCGCAGCGCGGGCAAGACGGTCGATTTCGGCGGCAGGACGTGGACGATCCGCGAGGCGGTTCCGGAAGCGTTCGACGGGCTCGACTTCGCAATCTTTTCCGCGGGCGGGAGCGTCTCGAAGGCGCTTGCGCACGAGGCGGCGAAGCGCGGCTGCGTCGTCATCGACAACAGCTCCGCGTTCCGCATGGATCCCGACGTTCCGCTCGTCGTTCCCGAAATCAACGCGCACGCGCTGAAGAACCACAAGGGCATCATCGCGAATCCGAACTGCTCGACGGCGATCGCGCTCATGGGGCTTTACCCGCTGCACAAGGCGTTCGGGCTGAAGCGCTTCTTCGCCTCGACTTATCAGGCCGTTTCCGGCACGGGCGCGGCGGCGATGGAAGAGCTGAAGAAGCAGGTCGTCGCGTGGGCGTCGAACGAGCCGATCGAGCACTCCGTCTATCCGTATCAGATCGCGTTCAACGTGCTCCCGCACGTGGACGTGTTCCTCGAGGACGGCTACACGAAGGAGGAGATGAAGATGCTCAACGAAGGCCGCAAGATCATGGAGCTGCCGAGCCTCGTCTGCACCTGCACCTGCGTGCGCGTTCCCGTGTTCCGCGCGCACTCGATTTCGATCGACGCGGAATTCGAAAAGCCCGTGGACGTCGAGGCGGCGCGCAAGGCGATCGCCGAATTCTCCGGCGCGGAAGTCCGCGACGATCCCGCGAACAAGATCTACCCGATGCCGCTCGACTACCAGAACAAGGTGAAATGCGGCGTGGGCCGCATCCGCAAAAACACGGCGTTCGAGAACGGCCTCGCGCTCTGGGTCTGCGGCGACCAGCTCTGGAAGGGCGCGGCGCTCAACGCGATTCAGATCGCCGAAGAAATGGACCGCCAGGGTCTGCTGAAGAAGTAAGCCCTCCCGCGCGGTCCGCAGGCGCGCGGCGTTCCCGTCCGGGGAGCGCCGCGCGTTTTTTATGCGGGAACGCCGGAAAGGACGGCGCGAAAAATCCCGCGGAGAGTTCCGCGGGATCGGTTCGAAGCGCGGCGTCGCGCTTACTGAAGTTCCTTGATGATTTCGCGGGAGGCGGCGAGTTCGGCTTCGAACGCCGCGAGGTCACCCTTGAGTTCTTCGAGCTCGACGTTCTTCGCGGCGACGAGGGCGTCGGCTTCGCGGGAAAGTTCGCGCAGGCGGACGATTTCGCCGTTGAGCTCGTCGGCGCGCAGTTTCGAGGCCTCGATTTCGGCGAGCAGCTTTTCGGCGCGCGCCTTTTCCTCGGCGAGCGCGGCTTCCGCGCGGGAACGAGCTTCGATCGCTTCGAGGCGCTGCTTCGCGGCGTCGTCGGAAAAGAGCTTCATCTTCGCCAGGTCGTTGTCCTTGACGGCGATGACGTTCTTGAGCGAGTCGTTCTCTTCGAGGAGCTTCTTGCTGTCCTCGACGGATTCGGCGTTGAGCTTTTCGAGCGCCGCGATGCGTTCCTTGAGCGTGAAGACCTCGCGGTTTTCCGCGCGGAGCTTTTCGACGACGGCCTGCTTCTGCTCGCTTTCGGCGGCGACGGCGCGCATTTCGAGCGCGAAATAAATCGCCAGCGCCCCGAGAAGGACGGCGGCGATCAAAGTGTAGACGGTTGATTTTTTCATAAGAAAGAAAATTTTAGGACGAAATTTTTCGGGCTTAAAGCGGAAAAATCGGGACGGGCGTTCGCGCTTTTCGCGGGAACGTCTTCCGCAATCCCCGCCGGTCCGCGTCCGGAAGGGAGTTCAGCGGAGCGCGAGAACGAGCGATTCCAGCGCCTGCGCGAGCAGAAGAAGCGGCTTCGCGAGAGCGCCGAAGATCGGCCCGAGCACGATCTGCAGAAACGAGTTGCCCGGCGAAGGCAGCAGAATCAGTGCGAGCAGAATCCACCACGCGTTGCGGGAGATCTTGTCGAAGACGTCCTGGCTCATCTTCACCGTGTTGAAGAGTAGGCGGGAACCGTCCAGCGGCGGAACCGGAATGAGATTGAAGAGCATCAGCGCGAGATTGAGCTGCAGGAAGAGCGAGAAGAATCTGACGTGCGGCGCGATCGCGTCCTGCGTTCCCGCGCCGAAAAGCCCCGCGGAGACGCCCAGCAGCGCGGCGCCGAGAATCGCGAGCAGCAGGTTCATCGCGGGACCGGCGAGCGTCGTGAGCACGTCGTCGCGCTTGCGCGTCTTCGGGTTCGGGAGCGAAATCATGACGGGCTTTCCCCAGCCGAAGATGATGCCGGGCGCGCCGCCGAGCAGGGCGGGAACGAAGATCATCAGCCCCGGCAGAATCAGCGTGCCGAAGCGGTCCGCGTGCGCGAGCGGGTTCAGCGTGACGCGTCCGAGCCGCCGCGGGAGCGGGTCGCCGCATTTGTCCGCCATCCACGCGTGTCCGAATTCGTGGAGCGAAATCGAGATGAGCAGCGCGATGAAGAGCAGCGCCGACTGGCGCAGATTTTCAAGGTAGGCGATGCCCGCGAAAAGGTCGAAGGAATGCGTCATGGTTTTTCGGATACGTTTTTCGTTTTTTCGGAAAGGATTTCGCGCACGCGTCCTCGGGAACGTTCGAGGCGCGGATCGGCGCCGGCGCGGAGGATTTTTTCCGCCTCGGCGAAGCGCCCGAGCTCCGCGAACGCGCGCGCGCGATGCAGTTCAAGCGTTTCCGCGACGAATTTTCGTGCGTCGGAATCGGCGGCGCCGAGTTCGGGGGCCGCCGCCGCGAGATTTTTCGCGAGCGTCCACGCGTCGAGCGCGGCGGCGAAGTCGGGCTCGGCGACGTCGTAAAAGGATTCGGCGTAGCGGACGGCCTCGTCGAGCGCGCCGGGGCGGAGCGCGCGCGCGGCGCGGAAGGCGTTCTGCATCGCCGCGTCGAGCGTTCCCGCGTCGGCGAAGACGCCCGCGGCGAGAAGTTCCGCGCGGAAGACGCGCAGGATTTCGCCGAGCTGCGTCTGGTATTCCGCCGTTCCGGGCTCGAGTTCGACGGCTTCGCGCAGGCGCCGCGCGGCCTCGGCGAAGTCTCCCCGCTCCGCGGCGATCGCGCCGAGCTGCTGGCGGACGACGGCCCAGTCCGGGCGGAGTTTTTCCGCTTTTTCGAGGCGTTCCCGCGCGGCGTCGTCCTCGCCGCCGTCGCGCAGAAATTTCGCGCAGAGCACGAGCGCGCGCGCGTCGTCGGGAAATCGCGCGAGGAAGTTTTCGTAGCGCGAGGCGACGGCCGCGAGGCGGCGGGAACGCTCGAGGTCGGAGAGTTTCGCGTCGCGGATTTCCGCGAGGGTCTCCCGCTGCGCGCGGACGATTTCGAGCAGCTCCGCGTCGCGCGTCTTCCGCTCGGCGGCGCGGACGGCTTCGGCGGTCGCGTCCGGCGTTCCCGCGTCGGGGCGCGTCGCGGCTTCCGTCGCGGGGAAGAGCGCGGCGGCGAGCGCCGCGGCGGCGGCGAGCGTCTTTTGCGTCTGCGGGAAGGCGGGCATCGCGAAAAAATTTCCGAAATTATACGGGAACGAAATTTTTTATTGAAGCGCAAAGGGCAAAGTAAAATAATTCCTTTTCGCTGACGGCGAAAATCCTTTCCCGCCTCGGCAGCACTTAAATTCAATACAATCAAATCAATGGCCGATATCATCGACTCCGTGATGCAATCCGTGATTGCACGAGATCCCGACCAGCCCGAGTTTCATCAGGCGGTCGCCGAAGTTCTTCACTCGCTGAAAGACTTCCTCAAAAAAAATCCCAAATACGCCAAAGCCGCCGTTCTCGAACGCATGGTCGAGCCGGAACGCGTGATCATGTTCCGCGTGCCGTGGATGGACGACAAAGGCAACGTTCGCGTGAATCGCGGTTTCCGCATTCAGATGAACAACGCGATCGGGCCCTACAAGGGCGGTCTGCGTTTTCACCCGTCCGTGAATTTGAGCATTCTCAAATTCCTCGCGTTCGAACAGGTTTTCAAAAATTCGCTCACGACGCTCCCCATGGGCGGCGGCAAGGGCGGTTCCGACTTCGATCCGAAGGGCAAGAGCGACAATGAAGTCATGCGCTTCTGCCAGTCGTTCATGACGGAGCTCTATCGCCACATCGGCGCCGACGCGGACGTTCCCGCGGGCGACATCGGCGTGGGCGGCCGCGAAATCGGCTACCTCTTCGGCATGTACAAGAAGATCACCAAGCAGTTCGAAGGCGTCCTCACCGGCAAGCCCCTTTCCTACGGCGGCTCGCTGATCCGCCCCGAAGCGACCGGCTACGGCACGGTTTACTTCGCGCGCGAAATGCTCGCGACGCGCGGCGATTCCTTCGAAGGCAAGAAGGTCACGATCTCCGGTTCCGGCAACGTCGCGCAGTACGCGGCGGAAAAGTGCCTTGAGCTCGGCGCGACGGTGCTGACGCTCTCGGATTCCAACGGCACGATCGTCGCCAAGGACGGCATCACGAAGAAGCAGCTCGCGTGGATCATGGATCTGAAGAACGTGAAGCGCGGCCGCATCGCCGAAGCCGCCAAGAAGTTCGGCTTCGAATACCTCGAAGGCAAGCGTCCGTGGTCCGTCAAGTGCGACATCGCGCTTCCGTGCGCGACGCAGAACGAGCTCAACGGCGCGGAAGCGAAGACGCTCCTCAAGAACGGCGTGATCTGCGTCGCCGAAGGCGCGAACATGCCCTCGACGCCGGAAGCGATCGAAGCCTTCCAGAAGGCCGGCATCCTCTACGCGCCGGGCAAGGCGTCCAACGCGGGCGGCGTCGCGACCTCCGGTCTCGAAATGTCGCAGAACTCGCTGCGCCTTTCCTGGACGCGCGAAGAAGTGGACGCGCGCCTGCTCAAGATCATGCAGGACATCCACGAAGCGTGCGTGAAGTACGGCAAGAACGCCGACGGCTCCGTCGACTACGTGCGCGGCGCGAACGTCGCGGGCTTCGTCAAGGTCGCCGACGCGATGCTCTCGCAGGGCGTCTGCTGAGTCCGTTCCGAAGCTCACGAAAGAAGCGCGTTCCCGCCTCCGCGGGGACGCGTTTTTTTGTCTCGCGGACACTTTTCAAATTGCCAGAGCGGGGCTTTCGGGGTTTCATGGCGCAGTTATGAATTTACCCCCAAATAAAATTCCGCGCCACGTCGCGTTCATCATGGACGGCAACGGCAGATGGGCGGAAGCGCGCGGGCTGGCGCGCGCCGAGGGGCATCTCGCGGGGACGCGGGCCGTCGTCCGCACCGTCGAAAACGCGTTTCGCGCCGGCGTCGAATACGTGACGCTCTACGCGTTCTCGTCGGAGAACTGGCGCCGCCCGCCGGAGGAGATCCGCGCGCTGATGGCGATCATGCTGCGGTTCCTCGACGAGCAGGAGGCCGTTTTTCTCAAGAACGAGATCCGTCTCGAAACGCTCGGCGATCTTTCGCCGTTCCCGCAGGATGTACGCGACGCGATCGCCTCCGTCAAGGCGAAGACCGAAAAGTTTTCGGCGCGCACGGTCGTCGTCGCGCTCAATTACGGGTCGCGCGCGGAAACGCTCCGCGCCGCGGAAAGATACGCCGAGGACGTGCGCCTCGGGCGCGTCGCCGCGGGAACGCCGCTCGACTGGGAGCGCTTTTCCGGCTACCTGTGGACGGCGGGCGTCCCCGATCCCGATCTCGTCGTGCGCACGTCGGGCGAATCGCGGCTCAGCAATTTTCTGATGCTCCAAAGCGCCTACGCGGAACTTTATTTCACGGACGTTCCTTGGCCGGACTTCGGCGAGGCCGAGCTGCGCGACGCGCTCGCCTTTTACGCGTCGCGGGAACGCCGCTTCGGCAAGACTTCGTCGCAGATCCGCGCCGAATCCGGACCGAGTTCCTGACTCCTTTTCCTCCGAACCTCATCCTCAGAAAATCTCACCATGCTCAAACGCACCTTCAGCACGTTCTTTCTCCTCGCCGTTCTTTTCTGCGCCGTTTATTTCGGGCGCGTCTACGGCGTGATCGGTCTCGCGGCGCTCGTCACGACGCTGGCGCTTCACGAGTTCTACTGCCTCGCGGCGAAGCCGAGTTTCGGCGGGAAGCCGCGCCGTCTCGTCGGACTCGTCGCGGGCGCGTGCTTCGTTCCCGTGGTCTATTTCGGCGCCTCCCGCGGCGAAGTGACGTCGGGCACGGAGATCGCGATGCTCGTTCCCGCGGCGGCGGTTCTCGCGTTCAGCGTTTACGCCGTGCTGCGTCTGCACCGCGACGCGGCGTGGCGGCTTCCCGCGTTCGTCGCGCCGCTTTCGACGGGGCTCGGGCTGCTTTACCTGCCGTTCATGGTCGGATTTTTCGCGCTGCTCGTCGGGCAGTTCGCGGACGAAATGAACGGCGTGCTTTTCTGCCTCTGGGTTCTGCTTTCGACGAAATTCACGGACGTCGGCGGGCTGCTCGGCGGCAAGTTCTTCGGGCGGCACAAGCTCGCGCCGAACGTTTCCGCGGGCAAGACCTGGGAAGGCGTCGCGGGCGGCGTGCTCTGTTCGATGCTCGTCGGCGCGCTGACCGTCTGGGCGCTGAACGCCTGCGGCGCGTGGAACCTCGCTTCCGGCGACGCGCTCGCGCCCGCGGGAAAAATCGTGCTGCCGGAGACGTTCTCCTTCTCGCCGCTCGCGGGAGCGCTCTGCGCGGTTCCGTTCGCGCTGACGAGCGTCGTCTCCGACCTCATCGAGAGCGTCGTCAAGCGGCAGGCGGGCGAAAAGGATTCCGGCGCGACGATTCCGGGCATGGGCGGCGCGCTGGATCTGCTCGACAGCCTCGTCCTCGTCGCGCCCGTCGGCTACTGCATGGTGAAGTTCGTGATTCTCTGAGCGCGGCGTGCAGAGGAGGTTATGAGGTGACGAGGTTATGGAGGTTATGAAGGTTGATTGCGTTTCGCTTCGCGAAGGAGATTTTTCGAAATCCTTTCGGCGAAGCCGAGCGCAAAGAACCTTCATAACTTCATAACTCCGTCACGTCCATCACCTCTCCCGCAAAAAAACTCCCGGAACGCGGAAGCGCTTCGGGAGTTTTTTTGCGGGCGGGAAGGGCGTTCCCGCGTCAGGTGCGGACGATTTCGCAGTGCCCGCCGGCGCAGGCGGCTTCGCCCTGAAGGTTGGTGTTGTCCGTGTCTTCGCGCATCAGCGTGTAGTCCACCGGATGATACGCGAGGGCTTCCCAGCGCATCAGGTCGGCTTCGTCGGCGACGGCTTCGTTCGGCGCCTGCGGATAGACTTTGTCGCCGAGGTACTGAATCAGCGAGACGCCGGTGAAGAATTTCCGGTTGTCCCAGATGAATTCGGAGACGGAATCCCACTCGTTCTCGCGCACGACGACGGTGTTGGAGACGTTGTGGAAGAGCCCCGGATTGTATTTTTCGTGGCGGCGACCTTCGCAGACCCAGTTCTGCTGGACGAGCTTGACGTAGCCGAGGAACTCGATCGCCTTGACGTCGTCGCGGACGATGGCGCCCGGACGCGCCTGAATCGGGAACGTGATGACGTCGTCCGTGGCGGGCGCGTAAACGCTCGGCTCGGTCATCTGCGGGTTGATGTCGTGGAAGAACTTGTACACCGGTTCCTGACGGTTCGCCTGCACGCGGCGGAAGTAGCGTTTCGCGTGGTGCGGGTGGATGCCGGAAGCGGTGCCGAGGAGCAGCGAGGCGGTGCCTTCGGGCTTGACGCAGGTCGCGCGCGCGGCGGGAGCGATGCCGATGATGTTCGCGACGCGCTCGTTCTCGTCCTTGACGACCTGCGCGCCGCGGCGCAGCGTTTCCGGATCGAGCATGATCTTCGGATTGTCGAGAATGCCCGTGATGGAGACGCCGAGCAGGGATTCGCGCTCGTTGATGAACTGTGTGACGGGACCGAGGTAGGGCATCTTCGTGTAGGACGCCTGCAGGGTGCCGATGAACGCCGCGTTGCGGCAGGATTCGTAGAAGTCTTCCGCCGTGGCGCATGCCGCCGCGTTGATCGTGGTGAGGTTGCACATCTGCCAGCCGAACACGCGGTCGCCGATCTTGAGCTCGCCTTCGTAGCCGAGCTCGCGGAGGCGGTCGACGTCCGCCTGGTCGCGGATGTCCGCGAACGGCGCGAGCCCGATTTCGACGCAGGGATTCGCGCCGTAGTCCTCGTTCTCGACGAAGTAGAAGCCGGGTTCGCCGTATTCCTTCTGCTTTTCGAAAAGGCGCAGGAAGACGTCCTTCGGCGTCGTGTTGCGGTTGATGACGGCGGAATTGTTCGAGGCGGAGCGCTGCTGGTTTTCGTTGAACCAGTTGCCGGTCTTCGCCGTCATCATTTCCTCGTCGTCGGGCGAGAACAGGCAGATCGTCGCCGAGCGGCGGATGCCGCCGGAGAGCACGGCGCGCGCCGCGAACATGAGAATGTCGTAGGCTTCGATCGGGCGCATGCTGCGTCCGGAGACGCCGCCGAGGATGCGCCGGATGTTTTCGAGCGCGCGGCGCAGCGGCACGTGGCCCGGCGCCTTGCCGCCGGAAGTCTTCAGCGGCGTGCCCTTGGAGCGGATCTTCGAATAGTTGAACTCGACGAGGTGCCCCGTCAGGTAGGAACGGACGAGCGCGTCGAGCGCGTCCGCCCAGCCCTTGATAGTGTCTTCGATCTCGAAGTGAATGACGGGAAGCGTTTCTTCTTCGCCGCGTTCGGGGAAGGGCGGCAGCTGTTCGATGTGGCGCTTCTGGACGGAGAAGCCCGTTCCCGTGCCGCAGAGCAGCAGCCACAGCGTTTCGCGGAACGCCTCGATGCGGTTGACGAAGGTGAACGCGCAGTTGAACATGCGCGCCTCCTCCTTTTCGATCGGAATGCCGCCGAACTGCATCGAGCGCATCGACGGGAGGACGCGGCGGTCCGCCACGGCCTTGAACGCGGACTTGATCTGGTCGGCGAAGGCGGGCGCTTCCGCGCCGAAGAGGGCGGGCTGGCGGTCCACCCACGCGAAGCGGCGCAGGTGCATGTTGCGCACGCGTTCGACCGGCTCGGGCCACACTTCGCGGCGGCCGAGATCCTTGCGGTAGCGCGAGTATTTCGCGACGGCGATGTAGTCCTGAAGCCCGTTCGGACGCGGCACGGAGGCCTGCGCGAGCAGGCGCGCCTTCGTGCGCTCGGCGCGGTAGAGAATGTAGGCTTTGGCGGCCTTGAATTCGCCGAAGCCCATCAGCGTCTGCTCCACCGTGTTCTGAATGTCCTCGACGGACGGTTCCTTGCCCGCTTCGAGCGAGCCGAACGTACGGTTTTCGACGAATTGGGCGACGTCGTCAGCCACCTGGACGTGCTCGGGGGAGAGTCCGAAATTCTGAAGATCGTGCCAGTTGGCGGGAGAGAAGACGCTCGCGAGGGCGGCGCGGACGGCGCGGACGATGCGGGAACGGTCCCACTCGACCTTGCGTCCGTCGCGCTTGACCACCTGCGGGAACGTTCCCCGGTCAGCGGAAAGATTGCGCATGTGAAGTCTCCGATTTACAGCAGAATTCTTTTACGCGATCGGGACTTCGACTTCGACTTCCGCCGAGTAATCGACGCCCGGAAGCCCGAAGCCGAAGAGCTTCAGGAAGCCTTCCTGGTAGCCGACGAAGTCGGTGAGCTCGAGCAGGTTTTCCGTCGAGACCTTCGGCCAGATTTCGAAGACTTCCTTCTGCACGTCGTCGCGCATTTCCCAGTCGTCGATGTGGACGAGGCCCTGTTCGTCGTAGGCGAGGCAGTTGTCGTTGTACATCTGCGTTTCGAAGAGGCGCTGAATCTGCTCGATGCAGTCTTCGTGCAGCCCCTTCGCCTTCATCACCTTGAACAGAATGGAAATGTAGAGCGGCACGACGGGAATCGCCGAGGACGCCTGCGTGACGACCGCCTTGTTCACGGAAACGAACGCGCGGCCGCGCCGGAGCTTGAGAATCGCGTCGATTTCCTTCGCCTTCGCGTAGAGGTCTTTCTTCGCCTGGCCGATGGAGCCGTCCTTGTAGATCGGCCACGTCAGCGAGGGGCCGATGTAGGAATACGCCACGGACTGGCAGCCGTCCGCGAGCAGGCCCGCGGCTTCGAGCGCTTCGATCCAGAGCTTCCAGTCTTCGCCGCCCATGACCTTGACGGTCGCCTTGATCTCTTCGTCGTTCGCGGGATCGATCGTCACTTCGTTGACGAGCTTCTTGTCCGTGTCGAGGTTCTTCGAGACGAAGGGCTCGCCGACCGTCTTGAGCACGGATTTGTAGACTTCGCCCGTCGCGGGATCGGTGCGGCGCGGCGCCGCGAGCGAATAGACGACGAGGTCAATCTGCGGCATTTCCTTCTTGAGGCGCTCGACGACCTGCGCCTTCATTTCGGCGGAGAACGCGTCGCCGTTCATCGAGGCGGCGTAGAGCCCGGCCTTCTTCGCTTCGGCTTCGAAGGCGGCGGTGTTGTACCAGCCGGCGGAAGCGGGCTTGCCGTTCGCGCTCGGGCGTTCGAAATACACTCCGAACGTGTTCGCGCCCGCGCCGAAGGCGGCGGAAATGCGCGAGGCGAGGCCGTAGCCCGTGGAGGCGCCGATGACGAGGACGTTCTTCGGTCCGTTCTTCATCGCGGGACGGCTTTTGACGTAAGCGATCTGCTCGCGGATGTGGGCGGCGCAGCCTTCCGGATGAGCCGTGATGCAAACGAATCCGCGAACGCGGGGAGAGACGACTTGTTTTGCCATAGTGCCCGCGATTTTGAGAAAAAACGGCGTTCCCGCGCAACCCAAAACGAGCGTTCCCGCGGGCGCGCCGCCTCCCTCCGCGAAAGTTTTTTCGGAAAGCGCGCGGAGCGGCGATTGCGCTTGCGCGGGGCGGGGGCGAGTGATTCAATGACGGGCTGTCGTGGGGAAAATTTAGCGTTCCCGCGGCGCTTCCTCAGAAAAGAGAAATACAATGCTTGAAAAATTCCTGAAACAGACCGCATTTTCCTCTCAGGAGGATTTTTGCCGAAACTTTGAAGTCATCGTTCCCGAGAACTTCAATTTCGCCTACGACGTGGTCGACGAATGGGCGCGCACGAACCCGGAAAAGCGCGCCATGTGCTGGGTGAACGACAAGGGCGAGCACATCGACTTCACCTTCGCGGACATGAAGCGCGGGAGCGACCGCGCGGCGGCGTATTTCCGTTCGCTCGGCATCGGCAAGGGCGACATGGTGATGCTCATTCTGAAGCGCCGCTACGAATTCTGGTTCTCCATTCTCGCGCTTCACAAACTCGGCGCCGTCTGCATTCCCGCGACGCACCTGCTGATGAAGAAGGACATCGTCTACCGCTGCAACGCGGCGAGCATCAAGGCGATCGTCTGCGTCGGCGACAAGCTCGTGCTCGACCGCGTCGCCTCCGCGCTGCCGGACTGCGCGACGCTGAAGCACGTCGTCTCCACGGGACCGATCGTTCCCGCGGGCTTCGAGGACTTCAAGAAGGGCTGCGAGGCCGCGCCCGAGTTCGACGGCGTCCGCGTCAGCGAGAACGACGACATTTCGCTGCTCTACTTCACGTCGGGAACGACGGGCAATCCGAAGATGGTCGCCCACGACTTCACGTATCCGCTCGGGCACATCGTCACGGGCTCGTTCTGGCACAATCTGACGGAAGACAGCCTGCACCTCACCGTCGCGGACACGGGCTGGGGCAAGGCGGTCTGGGGCAAGCTTTACGGGCAATGGATCGCGGGCGCGTGCGTCTTCGTGTACGACCACGAAAAATTCACGCCGCGCGACATGCTGCGGATGATTTCCAAATACCACATCACCTCGTTCTGCGCGCCGCCGACGGTCTTTCGCTTCATGCTGCACGAGGACATGAGCGGCATCGACATCTCCAGCCTGAAGTGGTGCACGATCGCGGGCGAGGCGCTCAATCCGTCCGTCTATGAGGAATTTTACAATATCACCGGCATCCGCCTGCGCGAAGGCTTCGGGCAGACGGAAACGACGTGCTCGATTCTGACGACGCCGTGGATGACGCCCAAGCCCGGCTCCATGGGCAAGCCGAATCCCGCCTACTGCGTCGATCTCGTGGACGCCGAGGGCAAGAGCGTTCCCGCCGGCGTGCAGGGCGAAATCGTCATCCGCACGCCGAACGGCAAAAAGCCGCTCGGGCTCTTCAAGGGCTACTACCGCGATCCCGAGCTGACGGCGAACGTGTACAGCGACGACGTCTATCATACGGGCGACGTGGCGACGCGCGACGCGGACGGATATTTCTGGTTCGTCGGGCGCAACGACGACGTCATCAAGAGCTCCGGCTACCGCATCGGACCGTTCGAGGTCGAGTCCGCCGTCATGTCGCACCCCGCCGTGCTGGAATGCGCGATCACGGGCGTTCCCGACGCGATCCGCGGGCAGGTCGTGAAGGCGACCATCGTCCTCGCGCAGGCGTGGCGCGACAAGAAGGACGAGTTCGAGCAGCTCAAGCGCAGCATTCAGGAGCATGTCAAGAAGGAGACGGCGCCGTACAAATATCCGCGCGTCATCGAGTTCGTCGAAGAGCTCCCGAAGACGATTTCCGGCAAGATCCGCCGCGTCGAGCTGCGCGAAAAAGTGCAGGAATTCGTCTCCAAGATCGTTCCCGACTCGCTGAAGGACAGCGCCAAGGAATTCGTGGAAAAGATTCCTTTCGAGGAGATCCGCGACCGCGTGGACAAGATTTCGGACATGCTTCCGAAGGCGAAGCGCAAGGACGAGAACAAGCCCGGTCACGCCGTCTGAGGACGCGCGCGCGGGAACGAAGACGGAGAACGGAGCGGCCATGGCGATGCCGAGTGCGAAAGATTACGTCGAGGGCGTGCTGAGCGGCGACCGCGTCACGCTCGCGCGCGCGATCACGCTCGTCGAAAGCGACGCGCCGAAGCACCGCGAACTCGCCGACGCCGTCGTGCAGGGGCTGCTCCCGCACGCGGGAAAGTCCGTCCGCGTGGGCGTCACGGGCGTTCCCGGCGGCGGCAAAAGCACGTTCATTGAGGCGTTCGGCTGCCGCCTGTGCGACCTCGGCAAGCGCGTCGCGGTGCTCGCGATCGACCCGAGCAGCAGCATTTCCCGCGGGAGCATTCTCGGCGACAAGACGCGCATGGAAGAGCTCTCGCGGCGCGAAAACGCCTTCGTGCGTCCGTCGCCTTCGGGCTGCGCGCTCGGCGGCGTGGCGCGGAAGACGCGCGAGAGCATTCTGCTGTGCGAGGCTGCGGGCTTCGACGTCGTGCTCGTCGAGACCGTCGGCGTCGGGCAGAGCGAAACGACCGTGCGCTCGATGGTGGACTTCTTTCTCGTCATCACGATTGCGGGCGCGGGCGACGAGCTGCAGGGCATCAAAAAAGGCATCATGGAGCTCGCGGACTCGCTGCTCGTGACGAAGGCGGACGGCGACAACCGTTCCCGCGCGCTCGCGACGCGCGCCGAGCTCGAGCAGGTGCTGCATTTCATCACGCCGGTCTCGCCGAAGTGGCGCCCGCGCGCCCTGGCGTGCTCGAGCCTCGAAGGCACGGGCATCGACGAAGTCTGGAGCCTCATCTGCGAATTCACTGCGAAGGCGCGGCTCAACGGGCTGCTCGAAGAGCGCCGCCGCGAACAGGCGCTGGACTGGATGCGCTGGCTGATGGAGCAGGAGCTCTGGCGGCGCTTCACGCGGAAGCCCGCCGTCGCCGCCGCGTGGAACGAGACGCGCGACGCCGTGCTCGCGGGAACGCTCTCGCCGACCGCCGCCGCGGTGCGCCTCCTCAATCTCAACGAAAAAGTCGAGGAGTGGAGGAGCGGAGGAGTTTAAAAGGTAATTACTCCTGAACCTTTTCAACTCCTCGACCTTTTCGACTTCCTTTTCCCCTTTTCAGTCAACGCAAACAAACGAAAGATCTCAAAACCATGATTACCCAGATCGACCATATCGGCATCGCCGTCACGAGCCTCGAAGCCACCGTCCCGCACTACCGCGACGCGCTCGGGCTGGGCGAGCCCCACATCGAAGAAGTGCCCTCGCAGAAGGTGCGCGTCGCCATGTTCGACGTCGCCGGCGTGCACATCGAACTCCTCGAACCGACTTCGCCGGACAGCCCGATCGCCAAGGCGATCGAAAAGAACGGCGGGCGCGGACTCATCCATCACGTCGCGTTCTGCACGGACGACGCCGCGGCGCAGCTCGCGCAGGCGAAGGCCGCCGGTTGCGCGCTGATCAACGAAACGCCCGTTCCCGGAGCCCACGACACGAAGGTCGGCTTCCTCCACCCGAAATCCACGTTCGGCGTCCTCACCGAATTTTGCCAGCACTGACGCGCCGGAATCGCGGGAACGTCTCCGCGGCCTCGTTCCGCGCGCGTTCCCGCGCTCCCGCGCATTTCCGATGAACCCACGAACCAGAAAGCAATGAAGCAGAAACTTACGCTTGAAGAATTCGAAAAGCCGACCTACGAGGCCTGGAAGGCCGTCGCGGTCGAGTCGCTCAAGGGCGCGCCGTTCGAGAAGAAACTCTTTACCAAGACGCCCGAGGGCATCGTCGTCGAGCCCATCTACGACGGCGTCGCGCCCGACGCGGCGTTCCCGGGATTTTTCCCCTACACGCGCGGCGTTCACGCCGAGCCGCGCGCCTGGACGGTCGCGCAGGAGACCGCCGCCGGCTGCGCGGACAAGTTCAACGCGCGCCTGCGCGCCGCGCTCGAGCGCGGGCAGGGCGCCGTTTCCCTGAAATTCCGCGCCGCGGGCTCGCACGGCGGGCTCAAGGAGCTTTCCGTCGAGGCGGTCAAGACCGCGCTCGCGGGGGCGGATTTCTCGAAGCTCGCGCTCTTCATCGACGGCGGCGTCGAGCCGAAGAAAGTCTATGACGTGGTCGGCAAGGCGATCAAGGAGCTCGGCGGGAACGACCGCGCCGTCGCGGGCGCGATTTCCGTCGATCCGCTCGGCGCGCTGCTGCGCGCGGGAATGCTCCCGAAGACGCTCGACGAACTTTACGCGGAAATGGCGGACGTGACGAAGCGCTCCCAGCCCGCGTTCCGCACGGTCGGCGTGGACGCCGCGATCTGGGCGGACGCCGGCGCGAACGCCGTTCAGGAGCTCGGCTACGCGCTCGCGACGGCGGTCGAATACCTGCGCGCGCTCGAAAAGGCGGGCTTCGCGATCGACGTCGCCGCCTCGAAGATCCGCTTCACGCTCGCGATGGGCGGAGACTTCTTCATGTCCCTCGCGAAGGTCCGCGCGCTGCGGACGCTCTGGGCGCAGATTGTCCGCGCCTGCGGCGGGAACGACGAATCCGCCAAGGCGTGCGTCCACGCCGTGACGGCGCGCTGGAACAAGTCCTCGCTCGACGTGCACGTGAACATGCTGCGCGCGACGACGGAGGCGACCGCCGCCGTGCTTGCGGGCGTGGATTCGCTCTCGATCGCGCCGTTCGACGCCGCCGTGCGCAAGCCCGACGACTTCTCGCGCCGCATCGCGCAGAATCTCCACATCATCCTGCGCGAGGAATGCTGCTTCGACAAGGTGCTCGATCCCGCGGGCGGCTCTCCCTACGTGGAATCGCTCACGGCGCAGCTCGCCGAAAAGGCGTACGCGCTCTTCCAGGACGTCGAAAAGGCGGGCGGCATGGCCGCCGCAGTGCTCGCGGGAACGCCCCAGGCGGCGGTCGCGGCGGTCGACGCCGAAAAGCGCAAGCTGCTCGACCAGCGCCGCATGACGCTCGTCGGCGTGAATCTTTACGCGAATCCGCTCGAAAAACCGCTCGAAAAACGCGCCTGCTGCTGCGCGAAGAACGGCGAAAAATCCGGCTGCGCCTGCGCGGCGGACGTTCCCGCCGTCGTCTCCGCGCCGAAACTGCCGCGCACGCGCGCCGCGGAACCCTTCGAAAAGATGCGCGAGGCCGTCTGGGCGGCGCCGAAGCGCCCGAAGGTCTTCCTCGCGAACATGGGACCCGTCCGCCAGCACAAGGCGCGCGCGGACTTCTCGACGGGATTCTTCGACGTCGGCGGCTTCGAAATCCTCTCCAACGCGGGCTTCAAGGACGTTCCCGCGGCGGCGGAGGCGGCGCTCGCCTCGGGCGCGGAAATCGTCGTCGTCTGCTCGACGGACGACACTTACCCGGAAATCGTTCCCGAGCTGACGCGCGCGATCAAGGCGGCGAAGCCGGAGACGGTCGTCGTCCTCGCGGGCTACCCGGCGGATTTCGTCGAAGCCTTCAAGGCGGCGGGCGTGGACGAGTTCATCCACGTCAAGGCGAACTGCCGCGCCGTCAACGAGGCGCTGCTGAAACGGGTCGGCGTCGCGCTTTAATCCATGCAGACAAAGAAAGGTTTTGAAAGACAATGAGTATTCCGAATTTTTCCGAAGTTCCCTTCAAGAGCGTTCCCGCCGCGGGTTCGAAGGCGGAATGGCAGGCGAGCCTTGAAAAGGCGACCGGCAAGCCGCTGAAGGAGCTGCTCTGGCGCACGATGGAGCAGATCGAAGTCGCTCCCGCGCAGACGAGCGACGACGCGGCGGCGTGCAAGCAGGTCGGCTTCACCGCCGGCATCGCGCCGAATCTCCGCGGGCCGTACCCGACGATGTACGTCACGCGTCCGTGGACGGTGCGCCAGTACGCGGGCTTCTCCACCGCGAAGGAATCCAACGCGTTCTACCGCCGCAATCTCGCCGCCGGGCAGAAGGGTCTCTCCGTCGCGTTCGACCTGGCGACGCACCGCGGCTACGACTCCGACCACCCGCGCGTCGTCGGCGACGTCGGCAAGGCGGGCGTCGCGGTCGATTCCGTGCTCGACATGAAGACGCTCTTCGACGGCATTCCGCTCGACAAGATTTCCGTCTCCATGACGATGAACGGCGCGGTCCTTCCCGTCATGGCGTTCTACATCGTCGCCGCGGAAGAGCAGGGCGTGAAGCCCGAGCTCCTCTCGGGAACGATTCAGAACGACATTCTCAAGGAGTTCATGGTGCGCAACACCTACATCTACCCGCCGACGCCGTCGATGAAGATCATCGCCGACATCTTCGAGTACACGTCGAAGTACATGCCGAAGTTCAACTCGATCTCGATTTCCGGCTACCACATGCAGGAAGCGGGCGCGACCGCCGACATCGAAATGGCGTACACGCTCGCGGACGGGCTCGACTACATCCGCACGGGCGTCAAGGCGGGACTCTCCGTGGACGCGTTCGCGCCGCGCCTCTCCTTCTTCTGGGCGCAGGGCAAGAACATGTTCATGGAAATCGCCAAAATGCGCGCCGCGCGCGTGCTCTGGGCGAAGATCGTGAAGCAGTTCGGTCCGCAGAACGCGAAGTCGCTCGCGCTGCGCACGCACTCGCAGACTTCCGGCTGGTCGCTCACCGAACAGGATCCGTTCAATAACGTTGCGCGCACCTGCGTCGAGGCGATGGCGGCGGCGTTCGGTCACACGCAGTCGCTCCACACGAACTCGCTCGACGAAGCCATCGCGCTCCCGACGGACTTCTCCGCGCGCATCGCCCGCAACACCCAGCTCTTCCTGCAGAGCGAGACGGGCATCTGCCGCACGGTCGATCCCTGGGGCGGATCCTACTACGTCGAAAGCCTCACCGAAGCCATCATGGAAAAGGCGTGGGCGCTCATCCAGGAAGTCGAGGAACTCGGCGGCATGGCGAAGGCGATCGAAACCGGCCTCCCGAAGATGCGCATCGAAGAGGCGGCCGCGCGGCGCCAGGCGCAGATCGACTCCGGCAAGGAGACCATCGTCGGCGTCAACCGCTACAAACTCGCCAAGGAAGACGCCCTCGAAACGCTCGAGGTCGACAACACCGCCGTGCGCGAAGAGCAGATCGCCCGCCTGAAGGAAATCCGCGCCACGCGCGATGAAGCCGCCGTCCAGGCCGCGCTCGACGCCCTCACCAAGTGCGCCGAGACCAAGGAAGGCAACCTGCTCGAACTCGCCGTCGCCGCAGCCCGCCTGCGCGCCACGCTCGGAGAAATTTCCTACGCCCTCGAAAAAGTTTACGGGAGACACAAAGCCGTGATTCGTTCCATTTCCGGAGTTTACCAATCCGAATTCGCCCACGACGGCGGAAGCGGCATCGTCGCCGAAGTCCGCGCCGCCACGGACAAATTCGCCGAAGAAAACGGACGCCGCCCGCGCGTCATGATCGCCAAGATGGGCCAGGACGGCCACGACCGAGGCGCCAAAGTCGTCGCCACGGCCTACGCCGACCTCGGCTTCGACGTGGACATCGGACCGCTCTTCCAGACGCCCGCGGAAACGGCGAAGCAGGCCGCGGAAAACGACGTGCACTGCATCGGCGTCTCCTCGCTCGCGGCGGGACACAAGACGCTCGTGCCCCAGCTCATCGAAGAGCTGAAGAAGCTCGGGCGCGAGGACATCAAGGTCTTCTGCGGCGGCGTCATCCCGCCCCAGGACTACGATTTCCTCTACGCCGCCGGCTGCAAGGCGATCTTCGGTCCGGGAACGGTCATCCCCGAAGCCGCGAAAAAAATGCTCGAGTTCATCGGCTGATTTTTCGCCCTCCTTTCCGCGCGCGGCGTTCCCGTCCTTCCCGACGGGAACGCCGCTTTTTTTTTCATCCCCTCGGTTACGAATACCGAGGCAAGAGGAAAGTTTTAACCACGGAAAACACGGAAGAACACGGAAATTTGCCTAAGAGACCGCGTTTTCTCGCCGCGCGTTCGGGCGTCTCCGCTCAAATTTTCCTGCAAAGACGCCAAGACGCAAAGATTTTTGGAAAAGGGACTCGGTTTTCACGGGAGCGCCGGTCGAAATTCGTGAAAATTCGCGTCAATTCGAGCTTAAAAACTTTCTTTAACTTCCATTGACTTCGCGGTCGAAAATCTTCGCGTCTTGGCGCCTTTGCGGGAGAACTTCGTGCGCGGCGCGGATTCCGGGAGCCCTCCGCTTCGGGGCTTCCCGTGAGCTTCCGCGGTCAATTTCCGTCCGCGGTTCGCGCGTTCCCGCGGAGGCGCCATTTTCCGCTTTCCCCTTTTCGAGTTAAGATTTAACTTTCTTCAGCAATGAACGTTTCCGCGGACATGGCGCTTTGGCGCGAGCTTTTCGAGGCGGCCTACCGCCGCGCTCCGAGGAAGCGTCTCGTCGCCGCCGCGCTGCTCGCGGTCGTCGCGCATCTGCTCGGCGTCCGTCTCGCGCCGGAGCTCGAACTGCTTGCGCCAGAACGCGTTCCCGCGCGCCCGGTCGAGCTCGTCGAGGCGGCGCAGGTCGATCTTCCCGAGGCGCTTTTGCCCGAGGAATTTCGAAAGAAGAAGGAGCTGCGCTTCGTGCCCGTCAACCCGAACGCGCCCGAACGGACTCCGCCCGCGGAGACGCCGAACCGCGCCGCCGCCGACCAGCGCGCCGCGCAGGAAAATCCCGATCTGACGACGCGTTCCCGCCGCCCCGAAACCGACGGCGAGCTGGAGGATTCCTTCGCGGTCGCCGAAAACGTGCTGCCGCGCGAGCTGCTTCCCGAAGAGGCGCGCGCCTCCGCCGCGCCCGCGGAGCCGGTCGCCGCGCCGCGGAGCGAGGACGACGCCTCACGGGACGTTCCCGCCGAAAGCGAAACCGCCGACGATGCGCCGCGTGAGGAAGCGGGCGTCGATGCGCGCGAGAGCGACGCGGGAACGCTTGCCCGGGGCGAAACGCCCGTGGCGCCGCCCGCCGACCGCGCCGTTCCCGCCGCGGGCGCGGACGTTCCCGATCCGGGAGAGCGTCCGCGCATTGCGCCGCCCGGCGGTCTGTGCCTGCTCACGATGAAGTCCAACACCAAGACGAGCGAAATCGGCGCGGTCTCGCTCGACGCGAAGTTCAGCGAGTTCGGCGATTACACGCAGCGCATGCTCGAGGCGATTCAGGCGGCGTGGTATCTCGCCTGCGAGCGTTCGTCGGTGCGCGCGCGCGGCATGGTCGTCGTGCGCTTCACGCTTTGCGCGGACGGCACGCTGAAGGGCTCGAAAGTGGTGCGTTCGAGCGCGTCGGAGCTCGCCGCCTACGCCTGCCGGGACGCCGTGGAATCCCGCGCGCCCTACGAGCCTTGGGGCGCGGAGATGAGCGCGATGTTCGGCGAAGAGCAGACGACGGAGATCTCCTTCCACTACCGCTGAGGCGGATGAGTTTAAGAGTTGAGGAGTTGAGGAGTCGAGGAGTAATTGCCTTTTAAACTCCTCGGCTCCCGAAAATCACTCGTAGCGGAGGGCTTCGATCGGGTCGAGGCGCGAGGCGCGCAGGGCGGGGAAAATGCCCGAGACGACGCCGATGCCGACCGAGAAGACGAAGCCCGCGAGCATCACGCCCGGCTCCACCGCCATGCCCGTCATGCCGCGGCTCATCGGCGAGCCCGTTCCCGACATCACGGTGCCGATGCCCTGAACGAGCGCCACGGAAAGCCCTAGTCCGAGCAGGCCGCCGAGCGAGCTCACCAGCGCCGTCTCGACGAGAAACTGCAGGAAGATGTCGCTCGCGCGCGCGCCGACTGCCTTGCGCACGCCGATTTCGCGGATGCGTTCGTTGATCGCCGCGAGCATGACGTTCATGATGCCGATGCCGCCGATGAAGAGCGAAATGAACGCGACGCCGCCGAGCGAGATCATGAACGAGCGCTCGGTCTTCTTGAATTCGTCGAGCATTTCCTCGTTCGTCGAGATCGAAAAATCCTGAAAGCCGTCGTGCGACTGCAGCAGCACGCGGTCGAGACGCGCGACGGTCTCTTCGAGCTGTTCGACGGAGCTGACGCGCACGTAGAGCGACGAGAGCTTGTCCGTGGACGTGTAGTTCGTCATCGCGGTGTGAATCGGAATGTAGCAGCCGCCGTTCATCCAGCGGCCGGGACCGCGGTTCGCTTTTTTGTCGCCGTTCCCGCCGCCGACGGAATAGGTGTCGAGCACGCCGACGACGGTGAACCATTCGCCGCCGATCTTCACCGGCTTGCCGATCGGGTCTTCGTTCGCCTCGAAGATTTCTTCGACGACGAGGGAGCCGAGCACGCAGACCTTCGCGCGAGAAAGCTCGTCCGCGTCCGCGAGGAAGCGCCCCTGCGCGACGGAGCGCTTGTTGATGACGAGCCAGTCGGACATCGTTCCCGTGACGCGCGCGTTGAATTCCTTGCCGTTGCGCGAGACGCGCGTCCACTTTATCGAAATCTCCGGCGAAATGTGCGACACGCTCGGCACGAGCTTGCGGATCGCGTCCACGTCCGTCATGCGCAGTCCGGGCGCGGAATCCTGCAGGTGCTCCTGTTCTTTCGGGAGCGATTCCGTCGAAATCGTGATTTTCTCGATGCCGCCCTGCATCTCGATGAAGCCCTTGAACTGGCCGACCATGCCCTGAACGACCGAGACCATCGCCACGAGCGCGGCGACGCCGAGGATGATGCCCGACATCGAAAGCAGGGAACGCATCTTGTGCGCGAGGATTTCGCGCAGCCCGTTCACGAACGCTCCGTAGAAGTTCATTGCAGGTAGTCCTCCAGAATTTTCCCGTCGCGCATCGAGACGACGCGGCTCGTCGCCTTCGCGACTTCCAGGTCGTGCGTGACCATGACGACCGGCAGCCCGTCGTCGCGGAGCGAGCGGAGCAGGTTCAGCGTGCGCGCGACGTTCTTGCTGTCGAGATTGCCCGTGGGCTCGTCCGCGAGCACGACGCCGGGATTGTTCACGAGCGCGCGCGCCGTCGCGACGCGCTGGCGTTCGCCGCCGGAAAGCTGCGAGGGCAGGTGGGCGACGCGGTGGTCGAGCGCCACGCGGGAAAGCGCCTCGCGCGCGCGCCGTTCCGCCTCGCGGCGCGGCACCTTGGAATACGTCAGCGGCAGCATCACGTTTTCGAGAACGCTCAGCCGCGGGAGCAGGTTGAACGCCTGAAAGATGAAGCCGATGCGGTTCGCGCGGTACCAGGCGCGACGCGAAGCGCCGACGCGGGACACGTCCTTGCCTTCGAAATACATTTTCCCGCTCGTCAGCGTGTCCATGAAGCCGAGCATGTTCATCATCGTCGATTTGCCCGAGCCCGACGGCCCGAGAATCGCGATGAACTCGCCGCGGCGGATCCGGATGCTCACGCCGTCGAGCGCGTGGACGTCTTCGTCGCCCATGCGGTAAGTCTTCCGCGCGTCGACCAATTCGATCACGGGAACGTCGTCGTTGTCTTGTGCGGGTGTCGCCATCGGTGAATTTTTCGAAAAACTATTCCGATGTAAACGCCGCGCCGAGAAAAAAGTTTCCCGAAGCGCCGGAAAACTTTCGCGGGAACGCGCGCGGTGAAATTTCGGGTGGCGGGAACGCGGGGATTGTGTTCTAATGACCCTCCGATTTTTCCCCGCGCCGCGATGAAATGGGTTCACACAGAGGCGGACGCATCCGCGCTTCACGACATCCAGGAGGAGCTTGGGCTGCTCCCGGCGGTCGCCGCCGTGCTCGTGAAGTCCGGCTACGGGCGCATTCCCGACGCGGAAAAGTTTCTCTCGCCCAAGCTTTCGCACATCACGGATCCGTTCCGCGTCCCCAATCTCGAAAAGGCGGCCCACCGCATCGTCCGGGCGATCGACCGCGGCGAAAAAATCGCGATCTGCGGCGACTACGACGTGGACGGCGTCACCTCGACGACGTTGCTCGTGAGCGTGCTGCGCGAGTTCGGCCTGCGCCCGCATTATTTCATTCCGCGGCGCAAGGAGGAGGGCTACGGCATGAGCCCGGAAATCGTGAACCGCGCGCTCGCCGAAGGAAAACCGGATCTGTTCTTCGCGTTGGACTGCGGCACGAACGCGACGGAGGAGGTCGAGCGCCTCGCCGAGTTGGGTTGCGACGTCGTCATCGTCGATCACCACCGCAGCAAGACGTCGGAGGCGCCGCGCGCCGTGCTCGTCAATCCCAACTCGTCCTTTTCCGCGGCGCCGGAATTTTCCGCGCTGTGCACGGCGGGGCTCATCTTCAAGGTCATTCACGGCTTTCTCAAGCTGCTGCGTTCCCGCAACGACGAGCGCGCCTTCAACATCATCCTGCGCGAATATCTCGACCTCGTCGCGATGGGCACGATTACGGACATTTCGCCGCTCCAGGGCGAAAACCGCACGATGACGTGGTTCGGTCTGAAGCAGATGCGCAACACGAAGCGCGAAGGCCTCAAGGCGCTGATTTCCGCCAGCAACATCGCGGACACGGCGGACATTCTGCCCGTGGACGTCTCGCACCGCATCGGACCGCGCATCAACGCGAGCGGTCGTCTCGCCGACGCCGCGCTGCCCGTCGAAATGTTCCTCTGCCGGAACCCGAAGCGCTGCGCCGCCTTCGCCGCTCAGCTCAACGAGATGAACCGCGACCGGCAGGAAATCGAACGCGTCATTTTCGAGGAGGCGCTCGCGCAGGTCGAGGCCGCGGGAACGGACCGCAACGCGCTGCTCGCGTGCGGCGACTGGCATCCGGGCGTCGTCGGCATCGTCGCGGGCAAGCTCGCGCGGCGCTTCAATCGTCCCTGCATCGTGCTCGGCGTCGAAGGCGATTCCGCCAAGGGCTCCGGCAGAAGCGTGGACGGCGTGAATCTCATCGAAGTCCTCAAGCCCTACGGCGACGCCATGCTCGAGGCCTGGGGCGGCCACCCGATGGCGGTCGGCATCACGGTGGACGTCGCCAAGGTCGCCGCGTTCCGCGAAGTCTTCGACCGCGCCGTCGGCGAGTATCAGGAAAAAAATTACGGCGAATTCCCCGAAATCGTGCTCGAAATCGCGGAATGGCTCGACGTCGCCGACCTCACGCCGGAGCTCTTCGACCAGATCGCGCGCCTTTCGCCCTTCGGCGAGGGCAATCCCGAACCGATCTTCGGGCTGCGCGGCGTCGAAATGCCCGCGGGAACGGTCTGCTTCGGCGAATCCAATTTCCGCTTTCAGATCGTGCTGCCGACGCTGGCGCGGCTCGGCGTCGTTGCCTGGCACAAGGCGGACCGCATTCCGCCCGCGGGAACGCGCGTCGATCTCGCGCTGAAGCTTTCGTGGAACAACTACAACGGACGCAGATACCAGCAGGCGGAACTCATCGACTGGCGCCCCGCGCGCCCGTGATTCTTCCGCCTCCGCAATGACTCGCGAACGCATTCACGGGCACCTGCTCATCTTCGCGGCGAACTTCATCTTCGGCGTCAACTACGCCGTCTCCAAATGGCTGCTCGCCGGACGCGTGACGCCGGAATTTCAGACGCTCGCGCGCATGGTCGCCGCGTGCGCGCTGTTCTGGGCGCTCTCGCTTTTTCTCCCGCGCGAAAAACTTTCGCTCAAGGAAATCGCCGTGCTCCTGCTGTGCTCGACCTGCGGCGTGGCGGGCAATCAGACGCTCTTCGTCTTCGGGCTGAGCATGACTTCGCCCGTGGACGCGTCCGTCATCACCACGGGAACGCCGATCGTCGTCATGCTGCTCGCGGCGGTCTTCCTGCGCGAACCGATCACGCGGCTGAAATGCGCCGGCGTGCTCGCGGGCGCGGCGGGAGCCGTCTGGCTCGTGCTGCAGTCGGGCGCCGCGCAGGGCGGCGGGAACGCCGCGTCGAGCCTCGCGGGCGACCTCTGCATCGTCGGCAGCATGCTCATCTACGCGATATACTTCGTCTTCTCCAAACCGCTTTCCGTCAAATATCAGGCGGTGACGATGATGAAGTGGATGTTCCTCTTCGCCGTGCTCGAAGTCGCGCCGCTGACCGTTCCCGCGGTGCTCCGCCCGCACGGCGCGTTCCCGAGGCCGCCCGACGCGCAGGTCTTCGCCGCGCTCGCCTACGTGCTTTTCGGCGCGACGTTCCTCGCCTACATGCTCATACCGATGGCGGTCCGGCGCATCCGCCCGACCACCGCGAGCATGTACAACTACGTGCAGCCCGTCGTCGCGTGCGCGCTGGCGATCGCGCTTGCGCAGGACGAATTTTCCTGGGGCAAACTGCTCGCCGCGCTCGTCATCTTCCTCGGCGTCCACATGGTGACGCGCAGCAGAGCCCGCCGCGACGTCTTCCCCGACGAGGCGTGACGGAGCCCGCGCCCGACAGGCGCGCTTCTCCAGCGTTTCCGAGGCTCACGCCTCCGTGAGGCCGCGCAGGTCTCCGAGAGCGGCGGCGAGTTTTTTGCGCGCGAGCAGAATCCGGGCATAGACGAGATTTTCCGAAATGCCGAGCGCGCGGGAAATCTCTTCGGCGGAGCATTCCGCGAGGCGGGAGAGGGTGAAGCATTCGCGCTGGCCCTCGGGAAGCGAGTCGAGCGCCGCGGCGAGGCGCGCGCGGAGATAGGCGAGGTCGGGCGCGCCGAGCGAGGCGTGCGGGGTGTCGGCGAGCGCCGCGTCCTCGCCGGCTTCCGCGCCGGAAATTTCGAGAAGGCGGGAACGCCGCGCGCGGTCGATGCGGAGATTTTTCGCGCAGGCGAAGACGAAGCCGGAAAGAGCGGCGCGGTCGGCGAAATTCCCGCGGCGTTCCCAGGCGCGGACGAAGACGTCCTGCGCGAGGTCGCTCGCGGAATCGCGGTCCGCGCCGCGCGAGACGAGCCAGCGGAGGACGCGCGGGAAAAGTTCCGCGTAGGCGGAGCGGAAAAGCCGCTCGGAAGGGGGCTCGGCGGATTCGCTCCGTCCGCGTTTCGGGAAGCTCAGCAGCGGCGCCGTCGCGCGCCGTCCGTTTCCGGCGTCGTTTCGGTGCGGGCCGGAAAAGGAGCGTTCCGCTTCGGCGTTTTTTCGTGAAGGCGTCATTTGAGCGTCAATGCTCAAAGCCTACTCTTTCAGTTCCCCGATGAAAAGCGGATTTTCCCCCGCCGCGCTCCCGCGGAAGCGCGCTTTTCGTGAAGCGGGGCCGGGCCGGGGAAAATCAGTCCGGGCGGGTCGCTTTCGCGGCGAGGATAGAGTCGAGCAGGGCTTCGAAGTCGATTTCCGCGACGGCGCGGCGCAGGTCCG
Source organism: Opitutia bacterium (assembly GCA_004558035.1). Taxonomy (GTDB): domain Bacteria; phylum Verrucomicrobiota; class Verrucomicrobiia; order Opitutales; family UBA953; genus Spyradosoma. The sequence goes on along the minus strand of SFEJ01000002.1, from coordinate 61,441 downwards.
GGTCGTCGAGCATCCGGTTCACGTCCGGATCGGAGAGGATGCCGTCCACGTCGCGGGCGGCCATCATGCGCTGTATTTTCGGCGAGTTCACGATCGGGTAGACGGCGGGGAGCGTGAGCACCGACTGGACTTCGTCGGCGTAGATGAATTTGCGCGCCGCCGCGGGATCGGAAAGCACGGCGACGAGCTTGTCGATTTTGCGCACGAAGCTTTCCGGGAGCGGGTTCCAGTTTTCGACGAAGCGCAGCCCCGGAATCAGCGCGACCGAGGCGCGCGCGCGGATCGCGGCGCGGCAGACGTTCCCGCGGACGCCGGGGGCTTCCTTCGCGCCGCCGTTCAGCGCTTCGCCGAGCGTTCCCGCCGCGGCGAGGACGAACACGCACGCGCCCGTCCAGAAAAATCCGATCCAGCAGCCGACGACCGCGCCGAAGACGGGATATTCCGGCTCGCCGGTCTGCTCCGAAATCTGCGAGCGCCCGCGCCACCACAGCAGACTGAAGACGGGGAGCCAGACGAGCGTCGCCGTGAGCGCGATTCCCGCGACGCCGCGCAGTATCCACGGAATGCCGATGTTGCCGAGCAGGGCGAAGCCCAGGTCCGCACCGAAGAGCCAGGCGAGCGTTCCCGCGAACGCGAACGCGATCAGCGGCGCGAGGCTGCGGATCGGCCCCCGGCGGTAGCCGCGCAGCGAGCAGGAGAAGAGAATCGCCAGAAACGCGAGCGCGAAAACACCCGCCAGCACGTGGCTCGCGGGTGAATCGGGGAGGTTTTCCGTCGCGGGGAGCGGCATCGCCGTCGCGCTTTCTCAGCCGATGATCTTGCGGATCTGCGACTCGCGGGATTCGATGCTTTCCATGAGACGCAGCTGCACGAGCGCGCGCTTGAGGTTGTGTTCCTTGTAGCGCGTCTTGAAGTAGACGTCGCCGGCGAGATAGTCCGCGAAGAAGCGCAGACCGAGTTCGAGCGGCAGGATGCGCACGGCGTCGAAAAGATAGTCGTGGTCCGCCTGCGTGAAGAATTTTTTGGCGTGGCGCATGTAGCCGCGGTAGAACGCGGAGAAAAGATCCGTGTCGAAGAAGACCGTGTGGAGATCCATCGCGTCTTCGCCCGCGGGATTGCAGGAGGAGCGGACGGCGTCGCCGATGTCGGCGTGGACGAGCCCGGGCTGGATCGTGTCCAGGTCCACGATGCAGGTGCCTTTGCCGGTCGTCTCGTCGATGAGGATGTTCGCGACCTTCGGGTCGCCGTGCGTCGGGCGCAGCTTCAGGATTCCGTCCTTTTTCGCCTTTTCGAAGACGGAGCAGAAATCGCGGCGCTCTTCGATGATCGCGAGACAGTTGCGCGCTTCGCGGGAATGCGCGAGCAGGTCCTGCGCCTCGGGCGTCTTCAGCGCGGCGTCCATCGCGTCGAGATACGTCGGCGTGATGTGGAAGCTTTCGATGACGTATTCGAGGTTTTCGCAGGGAATGTCGGAAATGAGATTCTGGAAGCAGCCGAGCACCGTTCCCGCTTCGAACGCGTGGTCGGGGCTCTGCACTTTCTCGTAGGAGACCGCGGAGGCGATGTTGGAGATCGCGCGCCAGACTTCGCCGTTCCCGTCCACGTAAAAGTCTTTGCCGTCGCGCGTGCGGATGATCTTCGGCAGCTGCCAGATGCGGTCGGAGGTTTCGTTGATCTCTTCGAGCTTCTTGTGGCACACGTCCGTCACGACGCGCATGTTGTGCATGATGTTTTCCGGCTTGGGGAAAACCGCGCGGCGGATGCGCTGCAGGATGAAGCGCTCTTCCGAAAACGTCGTGCGGAAGATGACGCGGTAGGTGTCGTTGATGTTGCCGGAACCGAAGGGCTCGACGGAAACGAGCCGCCCGGAGACGGCGAACTGTTTTGCGATCAGGGATGCGTTCATTTCTAAGTGATGGATTCTGTTTTTTGAGAATCGGCGCGAAGGCGCCTTCGATTCTTTTCTACACGAAAACGCCTCCGCGGACAATTTGAAAATGGAGAAATTTCGCGCGCGGGAACGACGAAAAAAGCGTTCCCGCGAAGCGAATCGCGGGAACGCTCTTCTTTTAAGCCTTAAACTTTAAGCTTTCTTCACGCCTGCGCCTTGACGCCGCTTTCGACGAGGGCGAGGAAGTCCTTCGCGACGAGCGCCGCGCCGCCGATGAGGCCACCGTCGATGTCCGGCTTGGCGAGGAGTTCGTCGGCGTTCGCCGGCTTCATCGAACCGCCGTAGAGGATGCGGATCTTGTCGGAAACCGTGCCGAGGATTTCGGTGAGCGTCTTGCGGATGAACGCGTGCACGTCCTGCGCCTGGTCGGGCGTCGCGGTCTTGCCGGTGCCGATCGCCCAGACGGGTTCGTAGGCGATGACGATGTTTTCCGCCTTGTCCGCGGGGACGTTCGCGAGACCGCCGACGAGCTGCGTCCTGATGACGTCTTCGACCTTGCCGGCTTCGCGTTCTTCGAGCGTTTCGCCGACGCAGAGAATCGGGATCAGGTTGCTTTCGAGGCAGGTGATGACCTTCTTGTTGATGAACGCGTCCGTTTCGCCGTAGTAGCTGCGGCGTTCGCTGTGGCCGAGAATGACGTGCGAGACGTGCAGGTCGCGGAGCATCGCCGCGGAGATTTCGCCCGTGTAGGCGCCCGAAGCCTTGTCGCTGACGTTCTGCGCGCCGAGCTTGACGGTGGAATTGCCGATGAGGGCGCTGACGGCCGGGATCGACGTGAACGTCGGGCACATCAGCACGTCGATTTCGTTGCGGTTGCTGACCGCCGCGATGATCGGCTTGGCGAGTTCGACGGCTTCCGTCGCCGTCTTGTTCATTTTCCAGTTACCTGCGATGAGGATTTTGCGTGACATGATTTTTTAGGTGATTGAAATTTGAGGTTGTCGATTTTTACGCCTTGTCCAGCGCGTCCACGCCGGGAAGAATCTTGCCTTCGAGGAGCTCGAGCGAAGCGCCGCCGCCCGTGGAGCAGTGCGAGACGGTCTTCGCGACGCCGAATTTCTTCGCCGCCGTCGCCGTGTCGCCGCCGCCGACGACCGTGGTCGCGCCGGCTTCCGTCGCCTTGGCGATCGCGTCCGCCATCGCCTTCGTTCCCGCCGCGAAGGCGTCGAACTCGAACACGCCCGCGGGGCCGTTCCAGACGATGGTCTTGGAGGCGAGAATGGACTTCGTGAAGATTTCGCTCGTCTTCGGGCCGACGTCGAGGCCCATCCAGCCGGCGGGAATGCCGGTTTCGTCCGTCGCCGCCTGCGTCGCCGCGTCCGCCGCGAACTTGTCCGCGCACACGTAATCGACCGGAAGCGTGATCTTCACGCCCTTTTCCTGCGCCTTGGCGATGAGCTCGGGAACGAGCTTCGCGCCTTCTTCGTCGAAGAGCGAGGCGCCGATCTCCATGTTCTGCATGACCTTCTTGAACGTGAACGCCATGCCGCCGCCGATGATGATCTCGTTCGCCTTGTCGATGAGGTTCTTGATCAGCGGAATCTTGTCGGCGATCTTCGCGCCGCCGAGAATCGCGAGGAGCGGGCGCGCCGGGTTTTCGAGCACCGCCGCGAACGCCTTGAGTTCCTTTTCCATGAGGAAGCCGGCGACCTTCGCGGGAAGATCGACGCCGACCATCGAGGAGTGCGCGCGGTGCGCCGTGCCGAACGCGTCGTTCACGTACACGTCCACGTTTTTGGAAAGGCTCGCGCGGAATTCGGCGACCTTCGCGGGATCGGCCTTGATCTTGTTGCCGTCGGCGTCCTTCGCCTTGCCTTCTTCCTCGATGTGGAAGCGCAGATTTTCAAGGAGCAGGATCTCGCCCGGCTTCAGCGCCGCCTTCGCCTCTTCGGCGACGGGTCCGACGCAGTCCTCGACGAACTTCACCGGCTTGCCGATCTGCCTGGAGAGCTCTTCCGCGACGGGCTTGAGCGAAAATTTCGGAGTGACCTGACCGTTCGGGCGGCCGAGGTGCGAGGCGAGAACGACCGCCGCGCCGTGGTCGAGCGCGTACTGGATCGTCGGGAGCGCCGCGACGATGCGCTGCGGGTTCGTGATCGCGCCCGTCGCCTTGTCCTGCGGAACGTTGAAGTCAACGCGGATGAACACGCGTTTGCCGTTAACATCGATGTCTCGAATTGTTTTAGCTGCCATAGTTTTGTGATTGTTCAAAGAGTGGTTTCAACAAAATGTTCTTTCATTAAATCCGCGCGGGAACGCTTTGGCAAATTGAAATTTGCCGCCCGGACCCTCGGTTTTTCGCGGCGCGGAGGCGGTCAGGGCAGGGCATCGCCGAAGAAGTCGGACAGGGCGGAGACGTCCGCCGTGCGCGTGCCCTGCGCGAGCTCCCAATGCTGAGCCGCGGCGCCGTGCCAGCAGACCGCCTGCGCGAGCAGTTCCGCGGGCGTCGGCGCGTCGCGGCGCGAGGCGCGTTCGGCGAAGAGCGCCGCCGTCATTCCCGCGAGCACGTCGCCGCTCCCGCCGCGCGCGAGCGCGGGCGTTCCCGCGGACGTGATCAGGCGCGTTTCCGCGTCCAGGATTTCCGTGAACGGTCCTTTGAGCGCGAACGCGGAAATTCGCGGCCTACGGCTCAGGAATGTTTCGGGGTTTTTCGGGTCGCCGCCGAGCCGGAGGAATTCGCCGTGGTGCGGCAGGAGCACGTTCGGGCCGCTTCGCCGCAGCGCCGAGAGCGTGCCCGGGCGCAGCGCGTCCGCGTCGAGCACGAGCGCGGCGGCTTCCGGCGTTTCCGCGGCGACGCTCTGCGCGAGCGCCTGCGCGTCGGGCGAGTCTCCCATGCCGGAACCGCAGAGCACGGCGCCCGCCCTGGCGGAAAATTTACGGAATTTCGCGAGCGTGTCGCGGAGCTCGAGCGCGCCTTCCGGCGTCTCTTCGCAGGGAATCCACATCGCGCCCGGCGCGCGCGCGGCGAAGGCGGCGTGGACGCTTCGCGGGCAGAGCGCGCTGACGAGCCCCGCGCCCGCGCGCAGAGCCGCGAGCGCGTTGAGCATCAGCGCGCCCGGCATCGCGCGCGAGCCGCCGACGATCAGAACGTGGCCGAACGTGCGCTTGTCGCAGAACGCGGGACGCCGCGCGGGAAGGCGCCCGAGCGCGAGGCGCGTATCCGCCGCGCAGATACGTTTTTCCTCGACGGGAAAGCCGATCGCGAGCGGCACGACGCGGCCGACGCAGCGCGAGTTCGTGGGATCGAGCAGCGGCGTCTTGAGGATGCCCGTCGCGCAGGTGAAGTCCGCCGCGAAGGCGCAGACGGAAACGGGCGAATCGCTCACGCCCGAGGGCAGATCGACGGAGACGCGCAGGTCGCCGTCGCCGAGGGCGTTGAGGCGCGTGAACGCCTCGCGGACGTGCTCGCGCAGCGGCGGCCGGAAGCCGTGCCCGTAAACGCCGTCGATCACGACGCCGCCGCGGGAACGCGGCAGAAAGGCGTCGAGCGCGTCGGGAGATTCCTCCGAGAGAAAAAGCGCGGGCGCCTTGCCGCAGTCGCGCAGAAAATCCTCGTAGGCGTCCATCGTGAGCGGCGCGAGCGCGTCCCAGTCTTTCGCGAAGAAGACGATCTTCGCGGGCACGCTCCCGCGCGGGAACGCGCTCAGCACGCGCCGCGCGGCGATGAGCGCGTCGCCGCCGTTGTGGCCTTTGCCGGAGAGGACGAGCAGGTGCGCGGGCGGGCGTTCCCGCAGGCGCGAGAGGATGAAGTCGCCGATGCGCGTTCCCGCGCGGCGCATGAAGTCGCGTTCCTGCGGCGGCGTTTCGGCGCCCGCGTTTTCCGGCGCGAAGAAGCGTTTTTCCCAGGCTTTCGCGCGGGCGCAGGACATGACGGGGAGGCGGAATTCGGAGAGCATTTTCGTGCGGCGGGAACGTGTTTTTTTCGGCGCGCGCGGCTCAGGTCGCGCGGATGGCGACGAGCGTGAGGTCGTCGGAAAATTCGGTCTTTCCGGAGAAGGCGGAGAGCTCGGCGATGATGGCGTCGTTGATGCGCCGCGCGTTTTCGCCGTGCATCCTGCGGACGACGCGCGCGAGGCGCTCGGAGCCGAATTCCTCGCCGTCCGCGCCGCGTTCCTCCGTCAGCCCGTCGGTGTAGAGAATCAGCGCGTCGTTGCGGAAATACGGGCGCGAGATCTCCGCGATGGAGGCGTCGAAGATCTCCGGCTTCGTCAGCCCGACGGCGAGGCCGCCGCTGTCGAGAAATTCGAGCTTGGGCTCGCGCAGCGGCGTTCCAGTGGCGGGATCGTTGTTGGAGAGCAGGAGCGGGCGTTCGTGCCCGGCGCGCGCGAGCGAAAGCGTGTTGCGCTGCGTGTCCAGAAACGCGCAGACGGCGGTCAGGAATTTGCCGCGCGAGAACGAGTGCGCCATCACGCGGTCGAGCCGGCGGAGCAGGTCCGCGGCGCTGATGGAGGTCGGCGCGATCCGGTGAAAATTCGTGCGGCAGATCGCCATGAGCAGCGCGGCGGAGACGCCGTGCCCGGAGACGTCCGCGACGATCGCGGCGATGCGCCCGCCGCCGAGGTCGAAGACGTCGTAGAGGTCGCCGCCGACGGTCTGCGCGGGGCGGTAGGTCGTCGCGATGTCGATGGAATGCGCCTGGGGAATGTAGCGCGGGAGGAGCATCTTCTGAATGCTCGCGGCGATGCCGAGCTCGAAGTCGAGCCGCTGTTTTTCCGCGCGCACGGCGAGAAGCGTGCGCATCTGCAGCGCCATGCCCGCCTGCTGCGCGAGCAGGTCGGCGAGCTTGATTTCCGACGGCGTGAACCGGCCGCGGTGGCGCGGATTGGCGACGGCGATGACGCCGATGAGCTTTCCCGAGAGGAAGACCGGCGCGACGATGACGTCGCGCGGCACGGCGGGCGGATCGTCGGGAACGAAATTGCCGGGCGCGAGCGGGAACGCGCGCACGAGCGTGGCGGTCCCGCTGCGGAGCGCTTCGGCGAAGCACGGCGCGTCCTTCGCGTAGATCGTCTTTTCGAAATGCGCGCGGATCAGACCGACCCGCGACGCGCCGCGGAAGCGCGCGGGATAGCCGCCGAGCAGCGGGAACAGCCCCGCGCGCGCGATCGGCTCGAACGCGTCGTCCTCGTTCAGCCGGAAGATGCAGGCGCTCATCGCGCGCGTGCCGCGGATCGCCGTGAAGAGAATGCTCCTGAAGACGGTGTCCTTCGTGACTTCCTGCGCCTCGCCCGTCTCCAGAGAGCGCTTCACCGCGTGCATGAAGTCGACGGTGAGGCGGTTGCTGTAGCGTTCGTGCTGAAGACTGAAGTCCAGCCGATAGTACTCGCTTTTGGAGTGACGAAGCACGAGCCAGGACCGGAGCGCGAAAGCGGAGACCCCGACGAGCAGGGCGATTGTGACGAATTCGCTCATGATTTTCGTGCGCTCAGTATGCACGGATTCCCGCCGCGGCTCAACGCCAATTTCGCCGCGGGAACGCCGGCGGACGCGAAAAAGCCCGCGTCTTCGCGGGCTTCGGAAAAAATGGTGGTCGCGGCAGGACTCGAACCTGTGACCCCAGCAATGTGAATGCTGTGCTCTAACCAACTGAGCTACGCGACCGAAAGAATGAAATGCGAGAATGGGCTTTTTTCCGTGAAAACGCAAGCGCTTTTTCCGGAATTGCCTTCGCGGTTGCGCGGGCGGAGGCGAATTTGTTATGCTCGGCGCCACATTTTACAGAAGACAGTTATGAGCAATCCGACGAATTCCGAGACGGGAACGGACGCCGTTCCCGCCGCAGAAACGAAGAAATCCGCCTCGTGGCTCACGCCGTTTTTCGAGCTGAACTTCATCGAGATGATGGAGCGGCTCGCGTACAACAGCGTGCGCGTCGTCGCGCCCATCTACATCATGCAGGCGGACAACGCCGGCGGGCTCCATCTCGACGCCGCCGCGAAGGGCACGCTTTACGCGTGGTGGGCGGTCGTGCAGTGCTTCCTGCCCATCGTCACGGGCGGGTTCGCCGACCGCTACGGCTACAAGAAGATGATGACGATTTCCGTCGCGATGATGTCCGTCGGCTACCTGCTGATGGCGTTTCTGCGCGACGTCGCCGCGCTCGACGCGTTCGCGGGAACGCTCGGGATCGACGGCGTGAACGGCGACTACCTCGGCTTCCTCACGGGCATCACGGTGTTCGCGACGGGCTCGGCGCTGTTCAAGCCGGGCATTCAGGGCGCGCTTTCGCACACGCTCCCGCGCGAAAAATCCTCGCTCGGCTGGGGCGTCTTCTACTGGGTCGTGAACATCGGCGCGCTCATCGGGCACTACATTCCCGTGGCGTTTCTTTCGGGCAACTTCATGGCGGACGCGCTCGGCGCCGCCAATTCCCCCGAGCGCTGGCGGCTCGTGTTCTGCGTTTCCGCGGGCATGATTCTGCTGAACTTCGTGCCGCTGCTGTTCTTCCGCGACACGCCGTCGGGCGCCTCGAAGACGCTCTCGCCGCTGCGCGTGCTCGTGAACGCCGTGCGCGACATTTTCCAGCCGCGTCTGCTGACGTGGATTCTCATCATGTCGGGCTTCTGGCTGATGATGTTCCAGCTCTGGGACCTGCAGCCGAACTTCCTCGAAGACTGGGTTTCGAGCGCGAACGTCGCCGCGACGCTCGGCGCGCTGCCGGAAGGGATTTCGCAGTTCCTCGTCGAGGAGCACGGCGGCGAGCTGCGCGTGCCGCAGGCGGTGCTCATTTCGTGCAACGCGTGGTTCATCATCCTCGGCGTGGTCGGCGTGTCGTGGCTCACGCGCAAGATGCGCACGCTCACGGCGATGGTCATCGGCATGTTCATGGCGACGGTCGGCGTCGTCGTCGCGGGCTACACGCAGAACGCGTGGTTCTTCATTCTCGGCGTCGTGTTCTTCTCGCTCGGCGAAATGTGCACGGGCCCGAAGAAGTCGCAGTATCTTTCCGAAATCGCGCCGCCGGACAAGAAGGGCGTCTATCTCGCCTACATCAACATTCCCGTGGGCGTGGGCATCTTCGCGGGCGCGAAGATGGCGGGCTTCATCTACGGGAACGTCGGCGAAAAGGCGACGCTCGCGCTGCGCTGGCTCGCGGAGAAACGCGGCGTCGAATGGCGTCCGTTCTTCGACGACGTGAGCGCGCTCGAGGCGAAGCTCGAAATCACGCGCAACGGCGCGATGAGCGCGCTGCAGGCGGAAACCGGGCTCGACGCGCAGGCGGCGACGCGCCTTCTTTGGGAGACGTATTCGCCGAATCTTCACGTCTGGCTGCCCTTCGCCGCGATCGGCGTGCTCTCCGCGATCGCGCTCATCGTCTTCTCGCACATGGCGAAAAAGTGGAAGGACATGAACGCCTGAAAAAGCTTAAAGGTTAAGGGTGAGAACTTAGAGGAATTTTTCTTCCCTTAACCTTTAACCTTTTAACCTCATAACCTCCTTCAACCCTTAAGCTTTAAGCTTCAAGCTTTCCCAAATGAACATCCGCACCATTCCCGCCGGTCCTTTCGCGACCAACGCTTATCTGATTTCCGAGAACGGCCGCTGCGTCGTCGTCGACGTTCCGCCCGGCTCGGACGCCGAACTCCTCCCGATCATCCGGCGCGAAGGTCTCGCGCTCGACGCGATTCTCATCACGCACGGGCATTGGGACCACAACGGCGGCGTCGCCGCGCTGCTCGCGGGAACGCGCGCGGACGCGCCCGTCTTCGCGCACGAGGACGGACGCGCCTTTCACGAAAATCCCGAAAAATTCGCGCCGTGGTACCAGAGCGCGATTCCGGGGCTGACGGCGGCGGACTTTCCCGCGTTCGCGCTTTCGCGCCCGACGGCGGACGGCGAGACGTTCACGCTGCTCGGCGCGGAATGGCGCGCGCTCGCCGTTCCCGGGCATTGCCCCGGCAGCCTCGCGTTCTACTGCGCCGCGGAAAAATGCGTGTTCACCGGCGACGCGCTTTTCGCCGGCAGCGTCGGGCGCACGGACTTGCCCGGCGGCAGCTTCGCCGTGCTCGAAAAGAACATCCGCGAAAAGCTCTTCACGCTCCCGCGCGACGTGCGCGTCTTCCCCGGCCACGGCCCGGAAACGAGCGTCGGCGACGAGATCGAAACGAATCCCTACGTGCGGCTGTAGTCCATGCGTTCCCGCTCCCGAGCGCCGAAACGAAATCCCGCCTCCCTCTCGGGACGCGGCGGGAACGTCGCCGTCGGAGCTCCCTTTTTCAAAACCGCGCGCGCCGCGTTCTGCCTCTGGGCGTTCTGCGGCGGCGCGCTCAACGCTTTTTCAACGACCATGCCAGACGTCCCCGAAGAAAAACTGCGCATCGACGCGCTCCGCAAGGAAATTTCGGAACACGACGAGCGCTATTACCGCCACGCCGCGCCGACGATTTCGGACTACGAATACGACCGGCTCAAGGCGGAGCTGAAGCGTCTCGAAGCCGCGTTCCCGCAGTACGCGAGCGCGGATTCGCCCACGAACAAGGTCGGCGACGACCGCACGGGCGCCTTCGAGAAATACCGCCACCGCACGCCGATGCAGTCGCTCGACAACACGTACAGCGAAGGCGATTTCGCCGAGTTCTGCCGCCGCGTCGCCAGGGACGTTCCCGCCGAAAAGCTCGACTTCGTCGTCGAGCCCAAGATCGACGGCATCTCCGTCTCCTACACTTACGAAAAGGGAAAATTCGTGCGCGCGACGACACGCGGCAACGGCGAGGAGGGCGACGACGTCTCGCGCCACGCCGCGAACATCGCCGGCGTTCCCGCCGAACTGAAGACCGCGCCCGGCGGCGTTCCCGTGCCCGACGTCATCGAAATCCGCGGCGAAATCTTCATGCGCAACGCGGAGTTCCGCCGCATCAACGCCGAGCGCGAGAAGCTCGGACTCGAGCCCTTCGCGAACCCGCGCAACCTCACCGCGGGAACGATGAAGTCGCAGAACCCGCAGGAGACGCGCGCCCGCCGCCTCGACACCTACGTTTACGGCGTCGGCTTCTGCGAGCCGCCGAGCGCGTTCGCGACGCTCGCCGACCTGCGCGACGCGCTCGTCTCGTGGGGCTTTCCCGTGACGGAATTCTTCGGCCGCGCGCGCGACGGCGAAGCCGCCTTCGCGGCGATCCGCGAGCTCGGCGAACTGCGCGGAAAATTCGATTTCCCGACCGACGGCGCCGTCGTGAAGATCAACCGCATCGACGTGCAGCGCGAGCTCGGCGAAAAGGCGAACGCGCCGCGCTGGGCGATCGCCTTCAAATACGCGCCGGAGCAGGCGGAGACGACCCTGCGCGCCGTCACGCTGCAGGTTGGCCGCACGGGCAAGATCACGCCCGTCGCCGAGCTCGATCCCGTCGAGGTCGCGGGAACGACGGTCTCCCGCGCCACGCTCCACAACGAGGACGAGATCGCCGCGAAGGATCTGCGCGTCGGCGACCGCGTCATCGTCGAAAAGGCGGGCGAAATCATTCCGCAGGTCGTGCGCTTCGTGCCCGAAAAACGCCCCGCGGACGCGCGGAGATTCTCCTTCGCCGAAGCGGTGAAGGCCGCCGGGCTCGACGCCGAGCGCCCGGAGCGCCTCGTCGATCCGAAACGCCCCGAAAAAGGCACGGAGCGCGTCGCCGCCTGGTATCTGCGCGAAAAGGACACGCCGGAAGTGCGCGTCCGCCGCCTGCTTTATTTCTCGGGAAAATCCTGCATGGACATTCCCAATCTCGGCGAGGCGGTCGCCGCGCAGCTCGTCGCGCGCGGGCTCGTGAGCGTTCCCGCCGACCTCTACGCGCTTCGGGAAAGCGATCTCGTCGGACTCGACAAGTTCAAGGAAAAATCCGCGCGCAATCTGCTCGACGGCATCGAGGCGTCGCGTTCGCGCGGGCTCGCGCGGCTCGTCAACGGGCTGGGCATTCCCGGCATCGGCGAAGAGAACGCGAAGCTGCTCGCGAAGAAGTTCCGCTCGCTCGCCGCGCTTGCGGACGCCTCCGAGGCGGAGCTCCGCGACGCGCTGCTGAAGCGGGCGGACGACGAAAAGAACAAGAGCTCCGTGCTCGTCGCGAACGTGCTCGCCTTTTTCGAAAAGCCGCGCAACCGCGAGCTCGCGGAACGCTTCGTCGCGCTCGGTCTCGGCGCCGGGACGGAAGGCGAGAGCGACGCCGCCCCGCAGATTTTCGCGGGAAAGGTCTTCGTGCTCACGGGCACGCTGCCGACGCTGAAGCGCGACGAAGCCAAGGCGCTCATCGAACGCCACGGCGGAAAGGTTTCCGGAAGCGTCAGCTCGAAGACGGATTTCGTGCTCGCGGGCGAAGAGGCGGGCTCGAAGCTCGACAAGGCGCGCGCGCTCGGCGTTCCCGTCATCGACGAGGCGGAACTGCTCGCGCGCGTCGGCGCGGCGGCGGAAGAGACGGATGCCGCGCCCGAGGACGAATCCGCGCCCGCGGCGGACGCCGCCGCCGAGCCGCGCCAGCTTGAACTTTTCTGAGAGCCGTGGAGAAGAAAAAAGATTCCGGCGCGCTGCCGCCGCAGATTCCCGACGAAGAATGGGCGGAGAGCGTTCCCGCGCAGACGCTGCGCGAGGGCAAGGCGCTCGTCGGCTCCGTGCTCGACGTGATGTGGGCCGCGCCCGTCATGCGCGGCAAGGTCGCGGACGGCGCGCGGCGCTTTCTGGTGAATCTCGATCTGCGTTCCCGCACGTTCGTGAAGTCTCAGTGCAGCTGCGACGTCGGGCGCTCGGGGCGCGTCTGCCGCCACGCGATCGCGGTTTATTTCTCGTATTTTTCGGCGATGCTCAAGGCGGCGGAAGAGGCGCGCAAAGCCGCCGTGCTGCGGACGCTGCGCGAGAACGCGCCGCCTTCCGCGCCGAAGCCCGCGCCGTCCGCGGACGCGCTTTTCGCGGCGCGGGAACGCGGCGGCCCGGCGCGCCCGAAGAAATCCGAACGTCCCGCCGCGCGCGGGGCGCTCCGCGCGGAGCAGCAGCCGCTCGTGCGCCGTCCGCAGACGGACGGGAACGCGCAGTGGATCTCCGTCGTGCTGCCGTCGCGCGAGTCCGAAAACTACGAGGCGATCTACGACAAGCTCAAATACAACGGCTTCGACCTGGACGTGCGTTCCGCGCGCTGGTTCCTGCGCGGCGAGCACGCGGTGCTGTGCTTTCTCGCGCGCGAGTGGGAACGCTTCCGCGAACGCTTCGCGCCGCGCATGTCGCCGATGTTCAACGAATTCGTGCAGAGCCTGCGCGTCGCCAGGCTCAAGACCGACGCGTTCGAGCAGGGCGACAAATTCGAAATCGCCGTCGGCATCGAGACTTACGGCGTTCCCGAGGCGGAGGTGAACGCCGCGCTGACGCGTTCCTGCCCGTACGTGAAGACGAAGGCGGGGCGCATCGTGCTCATTCCGCGGGAAGTCTCCGAAAAGCTCGCCGCGGTGCGCGAACGTCTCGACCGCTCCGGCTCGCGCTACGCCGGCTCGCCCGCGTTCCGCCGCCGCGTCTCGCGCGCGGAACTGGCTTCGGCGGAGGCTGTCTTCGAGGAGCTCGGCGTGAATTTCGAGCCGCCCGAAACCTGGCGCAGGCGCTCCGGCGCGCTCCGCGACCTGAGCCGTCTGCGCAAGGCGCCCGTTCCCGCGGAGCTCGACGGACGGCTGCGCATCTACCAGCAGATCGGCGCCGCGTGGCTGTGGCATCTTTACAAAAATCGGCTCGGCGGAATCCTCGCCGACGAAATGGGCCTGGGCAAGACCGTCGAGGCGATCGCGTTCCTTTCCGCCGTGTTCGCGACGGATCCCTCGGCGGATCTGCGCGTGCTCGTCGTCGCGCCCGCGGGGCTCGTCGAAAACTGGCGGCGGGAGCTGGCGCGCTTCGCGCCGCATCTGGCGACGCTCGTCCACCACGGGCAGAAGCGTTCCCGCGAGGAGCTGACGGCGTTCCCGCGCGGCGTCGTCATCACGTCCTACGCGACGCTGCGCATCGACAACGCGGATTTTCTCGCCTCGGGAACGTGGCGCGCGATCGTCGCCGACGAGGCGCAGCAGGTCAAGAACCGCCGCTCGCGCAACTCGCGCGCGCTGCGCGACATTCCCGCGGGAACGCGCTTCGTCCTCACGGGAACGCCCGTGGAGAATTCCATCGAGGACCTGCGCACGCTCTTCGACTTCATCCTGCCCGGATTCATGCCTGCGCCGGACGCGCCCGGCGTCTCGATGACGGCGGCGGATCGGCGGGAACGCGACCGCGAAATCGTCCGCACGCTCGCCGCGCCCTACATTCTGCGCCGCACGAAATCCCTCGTCGCGCCGGAGCTCCCGCCGCGCATCGAGCAGAAGGTCTGGTGCCGCTTCGGCGACGCCCAGGCGAAGCTCTACGCGGACTGGCAGGACCGTTCCCGCCGCGAAATCTTCGAGCTCGAAATGTCCGGAGCCGCCGACAACCGCATCCGCTTCGCCGCGTTCTCGCAGCTGCTGCGCCTGCGCCAGATCTGCACGGAGCCGCGCCTGCTCGACCCGGATTTCCCCGAGAGCGAATCCGCGAAGCTGCGCGCCTTCCGCGAACTGCTCGACGAGGCGGTCGCGGGCGGCCACCGCGTGCTCGTCTTCTCGCAGTTCGTCTCCGTGCTCGCGTTCCTGAAGGACGCGCTCCGGGCGGACGGAATCCCCTTCGCCTACATCGACGGCGCGACGAAGAACCGCGCCGAAATCTGTGAAAAGTTCAACGTCGACGAGAGCGTTCCCGTCTGCCTGATCTCGCTGAAGGCGGGCGGCGTCGGGCTCAATCTCACGGGCGCGGACATGGTCGTGCATTTCGATCCGTGGTGGAACCCCGCGGCGGAGGCGCAGGCGACCGACCGCGCGCACCGCATCGGGCAGACGCGCGCGGTGACGTCCGTGAAGCTCGTCGTCGCCGATTCCGTGGAGGAACGCGTGCTCGAGCTCCAGGATGAAAAGCGCGCCCTGCTGCAGTCCGTCTTCGAGGCGAGCGACGCCGAATCCGCGAAGATCTCCCTCGCCGACATGAAGCAGCTCCTCGGCATCTGAGGAGAAAGCTTAAAGGTTAAAGCTTAAAGGTTAAGGGTTAGAGGTTAAGGGTTGGAGAAGTTTGGGGCTTGGAGATTCGCGCGCTCCGCGGATTCAAAAAATCTACGCGTCACCGGAAGAACGCTTTCGCGTCGGCGCGCGCGACGCCGCGCAGGTTCACGTAGCGCGCGAAGAGCAGCTTCGGCGAGGTGTGCCCCATCTCCAGCTGCAGCTTCGCGATGTCGCGGAAAAGCTTCAGGTGATAGCTCGCGAACGTGTGCCGCAGCACGTCCTGCCTCCACGGGCGCGCCGCGTCGCTCCCCCAGCCGCACGCGCGTCGGATGCGCAGCCATTTGCGCGTCCAGTCCGCGGGAACGAGCCGTGCGTCCTCTTCCGGCGGCAGCGCGCCGGGCTCGCGCAGCAGGCGCATCAGCGGCGGGAACACGGAGACGTGCCGCGCGCCGCCCGTCTTGCTGCGCGTCGGCGCGATGCAGATCACGCCTTCGCGCAGATCGACGTCCGCGCGCCTGAGCCGCGAGACCTCCGTCGGCCTGATGCCGCCGTAAAGCATCAGCCCGACGGCGAGCGCCGCGCGCGCGCCCGCGAGCTCCCGAGCCGCGCGCACCAGCTCTTCGCCTTCGCGGAGCGTCAGCGGAACGATTTCTTTTTCCGCGACCTCCGGCACTCCGATCGCCGCGACCGGATTGCGCGGGACGAGACCGAGGCGTTCCGCGAAACCGAAGACCGCCGACATCAGCGCGCGCCCCTTCACCGCCTGGCGCTCGCGCGGGAACGCCGCGTTCAGCGCCGCGAGGCAGTCTTCGGTCGAAATCCGAGGCAGGGGCGCGTCCTTCAGCGCGGGAACGCGCGCGAGCAGGCGCCGGCAGCGCTCCCGGTAGTCGCTCCGCGTCCGCGGGCGCAGATTGCGGCGCGCCTCGAGATAGCGTTCGAAAATCTCGCCGAACGTTCCGGACGGTTTCTCCGCCTCCTCCCGAAGAACCGGAACTCTTCCGAGCAGCGTTTCGAGCGATTCCGTTCCCGTCGTCGCGCCGAGCCGCTCCGCGACGGCGTTCGCCAGCGCCGCCGCCTCCACGAGCCCGAAGCCCGTCTTCGCCAGCAGCCCGCGCGCCGCCACGTATTCCCGCATCTCGTTTTGTGAAAGTCTGATCTTCATGATGAAATTTTATGCAGAGGCGCGCCGGACGACGCACTGCGATTTGGGAAATCGCAAAGCAAGCAAATTTTCCTCCGGCGGCGCTTTTAACGGCGATTTTAAAAAGCGTGAAGATTTTCGACAGTTCGACTGATTTAAGTTAAAGAAAGGTTTTCGGAGAGAGGGGCGACGGGAACGAGGCTCGGCGTTTCCGGGAAAAGGTTTCCGCGGGAACGGGAGCGGACGCTTTGCGATTTCCCAAATCGCTATGCTTCCGCCACTCAAAAAATAATCCCCTGAAAATTTATGAACATGCATCGAAACAAATCTCGCTTCTTCCGATTCATCGCGCGCTTCCTCGGCGCCAAGAAAGCGGCTTACGCGCCCGCCTTCCTCGTCGCCGCAGGGCTTGCGACTTTCGCCGCCGCTCCCGCGCACGCCGCGACGACCGCCACGATCGACGCCTCCGTGACCGAAGGCGACTACTCCGCGGACAATCTCGCCTTCGGCTCCGGGCAGATTTCGTTCGGCGGAACCGCCGCCGCGTCCGTCGCGGACACGACGACGCTTTCCGCACGCACCGAGCTCACGATCGAATCTTCGGGCGCGCCGCTCGATTTCGGCAAGCTTCAGTTCCAGGCTCCGGACTCCGTCGCCTCCGTCACCGTCGCCGCGAGCGACGTCGTCTTCGCGTCCGTGCAGTCGTCCAACAATTACGGCAAAATCGCCGTCAACGAGAACGCGCAGCTCACGATCACGGGCGACGCGGCGCTTTCCCGCATCGAGGCCTCCGGCGAACTCAATTTTGAAGGCGAGGCGAACGTGCAGACTCTCGTCGCCAAGACGGGCGGGAACGTCACGCTCGCGAACGCGGGCGGCGTGACCGTCCTCTCGATGCAGGGCGGCGTCGTCAACGTCAGCGATTTCGCGCTCGACCACGTTCAGGGCTCTTCGGCGACGGCGACCGACGCCGCGGGCTCCATCAACGCCTCCGGCGCCCTCACGGTGAACGAAGACGTCTCGCTCACGGCGGCGGATCTCAACCTTTCGACCCGGACGGGCGGCTCCGTCACGCTCAAGGAAGGGTCTTCTCTCGATCTCGGCGCGGGCGATGTCTCGCTCGCGGCCGGCACGACTCTGACCATCGGCGACGCCGGCGAAGCCGCCAGGAGCGAAACGCTCAAGGCGGAACGCCTCGTCGCGGAGGCGGGCGCGACGACCGTGCTCAACGGCGGCACGCTCGAACTCACGGGCGACGGCATCACGCAGAACCTTGATTCCCTCGACGCGGGATCCTCGGGGCTCGTGGACGTTTCCGGCGAAGACGCGATCGCGAAATTCACCGCCGCCAAGACTTTCGCCGGCGAGCTTGATCTGCAGGCGCGCGCGGGAACGCTCGAAGTCGCGGACGGCGTCGCCGTCTCCACGGCGGGAACGGTCGACGCGAAGAACCTCACGATCGGCTCCGGCGCCGCTTCGGTCAAGGCGACCGCCTTCACGCTCGGCGAAGAAGGCACGCTGACGATGCGCGGCGGCACGCTCGACCTCTCCGCGACGAACGGCTCCACGAACATTTACGGCATCGCGGAAGGATCCTCCGGCGAAATCACCGAGATCGCCAACGCCGGCACAATCGTTCTCAACAAGTCCGCGAGCGCGGGCGCGCTGAAATTCACCGCCACGAATAACGACGGAGGCCTCACGCTCGCGGGCACGGCGGAAGCGCCGATCACGGTCGAGACGAGCGGCGCGGCGAACGTCAGGAACCTCGACGTCGGCGCGAACACGCTCATTGCGGGAAACGTCTCGGGCGTTTCCGGAACGACCGGTCTCACGCTCACGGGCGGCACGCTCATCGGGACGAACGTGACGATTCAGAAGATCGTCGACGGCGCGTACGGTAAAATCGCCGCGAGCAACGCCGGCACGGTGGAAATCGATCCCCGCGGAACCGGTACGACTACCGGAGCGCTTGTGCTCGGCGATGAAAATACGAACAAGATTCACATCAAAGGCAATCAGACGCTTACGCTCGGCGCCGGTTCGGTCGTCACCGCCACCGGGACGGAACCCGGAACAAACGGACTCATTGTCGGTGGAACGGCGTCCGGCATCAATACGATTCTCGATCTTTCCGCCGACGATATCCTGCTGAAAGTCAACGCGATCAAGGTCGATTCGACGGACACGCTGAAGCTTTCCGGCACGCAGGTCGTCGGATCCGATGCGACGCCCGGCAAAATCACTCTCGGCGACGCTCAGTCGCTCATCACCACGCGCGGCCAGCTGAAGTCGCTCGGGCAGACGACGATGAACGCCGGCACGATCGAGTCCACGGGCGCGGACATTGCGGCGACGGAAACCTCCGACCCGGTTTACGCGATCGAGCTCGGCGACGTTTCGATGGGCAACGGCGTCATCAAGGCGGCGGGCGGCACGGCGAAGGTCGGCGTCGTTTCCGATCAGGGCGTCATCGGCGCCAAGAACATTCTCCTCGTCTCCATTTCCGACAGCGCGGCGAATAAAGTTTGGCTGACGAACAACACGACCAACGGCTGGGGAACGCCTTCGGATTCCGTGACGTTCACGGGAACGGGTTCTGTCATCAACCAGAACGGCGATTCCAAGGTCGTCACGAAAAAACTCGCGCTTGCGGCCGGCGCCGAAGCGACGATCGGATCGACGACGAGGCGAATTCTCGACGAAGGTTATCTGAACGTCGTCGAGCTGGGCGAGGGCGCCGCTCTCACGACCGCGACGAGCAGCAATGGCGACAACGGCGGGAAATACAACCGCTTGACTTCCGTTTCGCTCGCTGCGGGAACGGCCGACGACAAAACCGCGTGGTCGCACACGGGCAGTGACCTTGTGCTCGCGGGAACGCTTTCGATGGGCGATTACTCCAAGCTTGAAGTCCAAAAGAATCTCACCGTCACGACGAGCAACGAGGCCGTTTCGAACGCGACGGCCGACGTCGAAGCCGGCTCGAACGTCGAGCTCGTTTCGAGCGAGGAGAGCGTCACCGTCAGCGGCGATCTGACGGCGGGCGACGATCTTATGGTTTCCGCGGCGAAGAACGTTTCCGTCACGGGCGCCACGAACGTCGGCGACTCCGCCGCGATCACGGCGGGAACGGCGGCGACGGGCGGCGACATCACGCTCACGGGCGACGCGACCTTCGGCGCGGACGCGACGCTGACCGCGGGAACGGATACGACGAACGGCAACATCACTTTCAATAACGACGCGACGTTCGACACGGGCGCGACGCTCACGGCTTCTCAGGCGGTCACGGCCGCGGGCGATCTCACGACCGAGAACGCGGACGGCGAGACCGTCGGCGATCTCACGATCAATGCGGGCACGAGCGCGACCGTCGAAGGCGATCTGACGACGGGCGACGATCTCGCGATCACCGCCGCGCAGAACGTCACGGTCAAGGGCAACACGAGCGCGGGCGACCGCGCGACGCTCACGGCGACCGCGGGCGACATCGCGCTCGGCGACGACGCGGACGCCGACGCGACGACGTTCGGCGAGAACGCGACGCTTACGGCGGGGCAGGACATCCTGCTCAAGGGCGAGACGAGCTTCGACCAGGGCGCGACGCTCGCGGCGACGCGCGCGGTCACGGCGGTCGGCTCGCTCGAAATCGCGAACAATTCCGAGGTCACGGCGACGAACGGCGCCATCGACCTTTCTGGCGCGGAGCTCAAGCTCGGCAATTCCGAAATCACGCTGAAGACCGAATCGGCGACGGCCGGCGACGTCCTTCTCTCCAAGGTTTCGGGCATCAACGGGCTCGCCGTCGCCAAGGTGGACGCGGCGAAGAACATCGTCTTCAAGAACGACGCGTCCGCCGACGTCGACGTTCAGGCGGGGCTCGGACTCGACGCTCAGGAAATCGTCGTCGAAGACGGCGCGAACGTTCAGATCGTCAACGGCTTCGTCAACACGCGGAACCGTCTCACCAAGGTTTCCGTCGGCGCGGGCGCGACTTTCGATCTGCGCGGCAACAACAACGAGCTCGCGGGAACGCCCGCGGTCGTACCGCACAAACTGACGGCGGTCGAGCTCGCGGACGGCGGCACGCTCGTCGTCGGCGGCGTCAATCCGCTCGGCGAAGACGTTTACGTCACCTACGCCACGGCGACTTCGGTCGCGAACGCCCTTCCGGGCGTGACGGGCACGATCGTCGTGGCCGGCAACGGCACGGGCGCGAACGACGCTCCGATTCATTCCACGCTGACGGCGGGGACCGTCGGCTCGGTCGCGACCGGCGGCGTGAACGTCACGCTGAACGAAGGCGGCGAACTCGTCGCGACGGCCGGAGACATGCACGTCGCCGCGCTGAACGGCACCGGCGGCGCGCTCACGGCTTCCGACGGCACGACGAAGCACGACGTCGTCGTCACCGCGAGCAACGCGCTCGGGCAGAACATCGCGATCACGGCGGACGAACTCCGCGTGACGGATCTCGCGAACGACGGCACGGACGTCACGGTCACGCTTTCCAAACTCGATCTCTCGAACGTCGATTCGCTCGCCGTCGCGGACGCCTACGCGGACACGGCTTCGCACAGCACGCTCGAAATCACGGAGACCGCGGGCGAAGACGGCGCGCAGCTCGACTGGACGCATCTCGACGTTTCCGTCGGCGAAACCGTCGGCGCGGAAACGCGCAACGGCACGCTGAAGCTCACGCAGGGCACGAACGTCGCGATCGGCGAACTCGCGGTCGTCGGCGACGCTTCCGTGCTCGAAATCGACGGCTCCGCGCTCGAAGCGGCGTCCGTCGCCGGCGACGCGCTCGCGGGAACGCTGAAGCTCACGGACGGCGCGCTGACGCTCACGGACGACGCGGACGTCACCTTCGCGAACGCCGCGCTTTCGGACGGCACGCTCACGGTCAACGGCGACGCCACGTTCACGAACGCGCTCGCCGCCGGCGCTTCCGGCACGATCGAGGCGAACGACGTCAGCTTCATGGCGGGAACGGGCTCGACGGGCGCGCTGACGCTCAACGCGGGCGTCTCCCGCGACGCGGAAGGCGAGATCGTCGGTGCGGACGGGCAGGTCAACTTCTCCGGCGAGTCCGCTTTCGGTGAAGGCTCCGAGATTAACGCGAAGACGATTTTCGCGTCGAATTTCGGCACAAACTTCACGGCGGACGCGACGGAGGCGGACGTCAACTTCCTTGAAAACGTCTCCGCGGTCGGCGCCGTGCTCAAGACCGCCGAAGACTTCACCGGAGCCGACGGCGCGAAGGCGGCGCTCAAGAACGTCTCCGTTTACTCCGGCGGCGTTTTCGAGAACGACGGCGACCTGACGATCGAAGACTCGCTGAAGCTCGGCGGGTTCACGACTGCGGGAACGGTCAGGGCGACGGGCGACGTCTTCGTCGACGCGCCGATCACCGACAACGCCACGACGCCCGGCGCCGCGGTCGGCACGATCGAAGGCGCGAACGTCGAAATCAATCTCACGGAGCATCTCTCCGGACCCGGCATCGCGAACACGCTTGAAATCACGGCGACCGCGACCGACGGCGCGATCACGCTCTCGGGCGCGACGAACGGCGCCGAATTCGTCTTCGACGCGAAGCTGACGGCGGAAAAGCTCGTCGTCGGCACGACGGCGGGCGAGGGCGAAACGGAAGTCTCCACGCAGGTCAAGATCACGAATCCGGACGAAGCGCTCGCGGGCGTCGTCTCCGAAATCGAAATCAACGAGCTCGATTCGCTCCGCCTCGTGCAGGCGTGGTCGCCGGCGCAGAACAATTTGACCGTGACGAACGCGGGAACGCTCACGCTTGACGGGAAACTGACGGTCTCGTCGGGCAAGAGCTTCTCCGTTGCCGGCGGTCAATCCGAATTTAAAGACGGCGTCGAGAACAACGGCGCGTTCGCGCTGACGGACGCCGCTTCCGCGACCGCGAAGACCTGGACGGACGCGGCGACGGGCGCGACGCTCTCCCTCACGGGAACGCAGACCGAGAACGCGAAGCTGACCGTTTCCGAAGGCGACACGACGATCAACGGCGAGCTTTCCGCCTCGAACGCGGAACTGACGCAGACCGCCGGCTCCCTCGCGCTCGCGGGCGGCGCGGGAACGACCGTCGAAAACCTCACGATCCGCACGCTCGAAGCCGACGAGACGATCTCCTTCACGACGAACGCGTTCGACGCTTCCGGCAAGGTGACGGTCTCCACGGTCGCGGGCGCGGCCGACGCCGACAAGGTGCAGGTCGCTGCGGACGTTTCGCTCGGCGAAGCCTCCTCGATCACGACGACGACGCTCGACGTCGCCGACGACAAGAACGCCTCGGTCCACGGCAGGATCGCCGTCACGAACATCGAATTGAACGACCGCGGCACGCTGACGCTCAAGGGGGACGATCTTTCCGGCGACGCCGAAGCTTCGACCTTCACGAATCTCGCGAACGGCGCGGGCGCGGTCGTCAACGTGCTCGACGGCGCGACGCTGACGCAGAACGCGGGCGCCGCCGCAATCGCTCTCAACGGCACGCTGAACGTCTCCGGCACGTCCGCCGACAAGGCGACCTTCGCCGCCGCGGGTGATATGACGGTCGCGGGAACGGGCTCCGTCGCGCTTTCGGACTACGGCGTGCTCGACGTCGGGAACGGCGCGCTGAAGCTTGAAGCGGGCGCGACGCTCTCGCTCGCTTCCGGCGCGTTCGCGGAAATCGCCGCGCTCGACCTCACCGAGTCCGTGCAGGGCGCGGTCACGGTGGACGGCTTCGGCATGAGCGCGAACGACGCGGCGACGGTCAAGGTCGGCACGCTCAAGATGAAGGACGCGATCGCCGCGGGCGACGAAGGCACGATTCAGCTCACGGACGGCGGCAAGCTCGTCGCCGACAACGCTTTGGGCAAAATCCTCGTCACGGACCACGACGGCGCCGGCAATATTTGGGTCGACGCGTACTCGCAGTTCGAACTGAAGGCGGGCAACATCGTCGTGACGGAAGAGACGCGCGGCGAAATCATCGCTTCGAGCGGCAACGTGATGTTCGAACAGGAAGCCGAAGGCAACTACGAGCTCTCGGGCGTCGGCACGGAAAATCTCTACCTCCCGGCGCGGGGCAGACAGAGCCTCGCGATTCGGATCGCCGAATACTACGACGACGCGGTTCCCGAGTACACCTACTCGCACGTGGAAGTGCGCCGCGAGACGAGTCTCACGAACGCGGATCTGACGATCGAGGACATCGAGCGCGACGCGAGCACCGCCGACCGCACGCTCGGCGATCTCGGCAACGCGAGCTTCGACAATTCGACGCTGACGGTCACGGGCGTCGCCGCCAACGAGGAAAATCTCGGCGAGCGCGTCACGCTCGAAGTGAGCGAGGGGCTTAAGCTCACGAACAATTCTCGGGCGACGATCTCCGACGTCGAGCTGGCGGGGGCTTCGGGCTTCAGCGTCGCGCTGAGCGGCAATTCCTCGCTCACGGCGACGGACGCGACGATCTCCGGCTTCGACCGCGTCAGACTGAACGACGCGGACTTCAAGGCGGAGGGCGCGACGCTCAAGGGCGTGGATCTTTGGGTCGACAACTCCGGTCAGCTCTCGGTCGCGGACGGCGGTCTCGAGCTCGCGGACGGCGCTGTCGTCTCGATCAACAACGGCGGCTCCCTCGAACTCAAGGGCGACGTCGCGACGACCGACGACGAAAGCGCGCTCGTCCTGAACGGCGGCAACGTCGCCGTCGCCGCGGCGAACGTGGAAGTTTCCCGTCTCTCCGTTTCGTCGAACTCGGCGATCGAGGCCGACGACGGCGCGGGCGACGAACCGACGCTCACGCTCGAGAACGCGAACGTGACCTCCGACGCGACGCTCGGCGTCTCCGGAGTCGCGATCGACGCGGGAACGCTGACGCTCGACGCCGGCGGAGCGCTCAATTCCGATGAGACCGTCGACGTCGACACGCTGAACTTGAACGGCGGCGCGCTTTCCTCGACGGGCGACGTCACGGTGACGAACGCGGTCGCCGACGCGAAGGGCAAGCTTTCCGCGGACACGCTGACGCTTGAGGACGGACTTTCCGGCGACGGCGTCGAAATCGACGCGGACACGCTCGCGCTGCTGGGCACGCTTTCGGGCGACGTCAACGCCGGCGATATCGGTCAACTCAAGATCGCCTCGGGCACGGAAGCGACGCTCTCGGGCGGCGACCTCAGTTTCGACGCGCTCGCGACGAACGTCGAAGGCTCGCTGACCGTTTCCGACGAGGCGGAAGTTTCGCTGGGCGAACTCACGGCTTCCGATCTGACGCTCTCCGGCGCGACGGCGAAAGCCGAGTCCGCGACGATCACGGATCTCACGCTCGACGACGGCGCGCTCGTCGCGACGGGCGACGTCGCGATCGCGAACGCGGTCGCGCATGCTTCCGGCTCGATTTCGGGCGCGGACGTCACGCTGAACGGCCTCTCCGAAGCGGCGGGCGGCCAGGTCGATCTCACGGCTTCCGGCACGCTGACGCTCGGAGGCACGGCTGCGGTTTCCGGTGCGGTCACCGCGGGAACGCTCGCGGTCGAAGGCGACGCGACGCTCTCCGGCGAAGTTTCGGCGGGCGTGACGAACGTCTCCGGCTCGCTGACGCTCGACGGTTCCGAAACCGTTTCGCTGGGCGAACTCACGGCTTCCGATCTGACGCTCTCCGGCGCGACGGCGAATGCCGAGTCCGCGACGATCGCGGATCTCACGCTCGACGACGGCGCGCTCGTCGCGACGGGCGACGTCGAGATCGCGAACGCGGTCGCGAATGCTTCCGGCTCGATTTCGGGCGCGGACGTCACGCTGAACGGCGTCTCCGAAGCGGCGGGCGCCCGGGTCGATTTCACGGCTTCCGGCACGCTGACGCTCAGGAACGAAACGACGATCGAGAACGGTTCTGTCGATGCGGGAACGCTCGCGGTCGAAGGCGACGCGACGCTCAAGGGCGCGGTCGAGGCGGACGAGACGAACGTCTCCGGGTCGCTGACGATCGACGGCGCGGCGGACGTCGCTCTCGGCGCCGCGACGGTTTTCGGCGACGGCGAACTCGTCGTCAGGGATTCGACGGTTTCGGGCGATTTCGGCTTCGATGCCGACGCGGACGGCGCGAAGATTTCCATCGATGACTCCACGGTCAACGGCAACGTCACGCTCTCGGGCGAAGGCAATGAACTGGGGCTCAAGAACGCGACGATCAACGGCGACCTCGTCGCCGGCGAAGGCACGGTGACGATCGCGGGCGAAAACAGCGCCGAGACGATTTCGCTCTCCGACGCGAAGATCGTCCAGGAAGCGGGCAGCACGCTCACGGCCACGAGCATTCTCGTCAAGGATTACGAGCTCGCGGCGGGCGCGACGGTCGAGTCCGGCGTGACGGTCAAGGGCGGCTCCGCGGCGATCGCGGGCACGGTCAACGGCAATCTGCGCCTGAACGATTCCGCCGCCGACTCGACTCTCTCGGGAACGGTGACCGGCGCGCTGAAGCTGGAGAACGGCTCGGTCCTCTCGACTTCCGGCACGGTGACCGGTGCGACGACGGTCAAGAAGAATTCCGGACTGACGCAGACGGACGGCACGCTCGCGGACGTTTCCGTGAACGCTTCGACGTTCGCGCAGAACGGCGGCACGGCGGCTTCGGTCACGCTGGAGAACGGCGCGACGTTCACGCAGACGGCGGGAGACGCCGGCGCGGTCGTGGCGAACGCTTCGGCGGTCACGATCGGCGGCACGGTCGCTTCGATTGACGCCGCGTCGAACTCGAACGTGACGGTTTCCGGCACGGTCAACGGCTCGACGACGGTCAAGAGCGGGTCCGAACTCGTTTCGACGGGCACGCTCGCGGACGTTTCCGTGAACGACGCGACGTTTACGCAGAACGACGGCGCGGCGGCTTCGGTCACGCTAACGAACGGCGCGACGCTGACGCAGAACGCGGGTTCGATTTCCGAGCTTGAGGTCGCGGTCGACGCGACGGCGAAGCTCGGCGGCTCGACGACGAATCTGAAGGTCGCGGGCACGGTCGAGGCGACGGCGGATCAGAGCTTCACGAAGCTTACGCTCGACGGCGGCTCGATCGTCGGCGGCGAGAACGAAATCTCCGTCGCTCAGACGGTCGAAAACGCGAACGGCGCGATTTCCGGCAAGAACGTTTCTCTGAACGGCGGGCTCACGGGTTCGGCTTCCGTCTCGGCGACGGACACGCTGACGCTCGGCGGCGCGACGGAGACGAGCGGCGCGCTCTCGGCGGGAACGCTGCTCGTCGAAGGCACGCTGACGGCGAAGAGCTCGCAGGTCTCCGCGGACGCGACTTCGGTCGCGGGAACGCTGAATCTCGCGGTCGATACGGACGCGGTTTCCGGCCTGTCGGTTTCCGGCGCGGCGAATCTCGCTTCCGAGAACAGGTTCGCGCTCTCGCTCGACGGCGGGAACGGCACGGTGAACAAGACGGGCTCCGGCGCGCTGGCGCTGGGCGACGCGGCGGGCTTCACGGGCACGCTGAACGTCGCGGAAGGCGACGCCGCGCTGACGGCGGGCAAGACCTTCGGCGGCGACGTGAACTTCGCTTCGGGCACGTTCACGGGCGGCGCGGGCGCGAAGGTCGCGGGAACGCTCGCGATGGGCGCCGGCACGACGCTCGAAATCGGCGACCGCGGCGGCGAAGCGACCTTCACGGTCGGCAAGCTCGTTTCGGCTCGGACCCGCTCGGCGGAAACGACGGCCGTCGTCCACGACCTGTACGCGGCGGATTCGATCGACGTGCTCAAAGTCACGGACGCGACGACGGATCTGAGCGGCTTCACGGCGATCGTCCGTTCGAACCTCGTGAACGAGCGCGAGCTCGGCGCGGAAGGACTGACGCTGGATCTGATCGACGGCGCGGTCGCGTCGGGCTACGGCTCGGTCGCGGGCGAGGACTTCGAGTTCGTGAACCTCGCGCTCGCGGGCGACGGCACGCGGCTCTCGGTTTCGCTGAACTACCGCGGCGCGGCCTCGGGTCTCGGCGGAGACGCCTTCAGCGCGAATCAGCGCTCGGTGGCGGGCGCGCTTCCGGTGACCGCGGACGGACGTCTCGGCGATTACCTGGACGCGCTAAACGCTTCCGGCTCGGCGGCGGAAACGGCGCGCGCGCTGGACGCGATGGGCGCGACGCACCTCGTCTCGATGATGCCGGCGCAAATCACGGGAACGTGGAACCACGTGCAGAGCCTGAACAACGCGATCGGGCAGAGCTCGATCATCGGCGACTTCGAGCAGAAGTTCGGCGCCTGGGCGCAGTACGTGGGATCGAGCAACGACGTGGACGCGACGTCGGACCGCAAGGGCTGGAAACGCACGATGAGCGGCGGCATGGTCGGCTTCGAATACGCGGCTTCGCCGAAGTTCCTCCTCGGCGCCGCGGTCGGCTACGAAGACTCGAAGCTGAAGAGCGCCGGAAACACGACGGACGATTCCGCCTACTTCCTCGACTTCTACCTGCGCGGCCGCGCGGGCAAGCTCACGCACAAGGCGAGCCTGACGTTCGCGCAGCACAACTACGACGCGGACCGCTCGATGAGCGTCGGCGCCGTCGGCGACCGCGTGACGGGCTCGACGGACGGCTTCTCGCTTGCGGGGAACTACGAGCTCTCCTACGGGCACGCGCTGAACAAGTACGTTTCGCTGCACCCGTTGGCGACCGTTTCGGCGGCGTTCAACTCGATCGACGGCTGGACGGAAAGCGGCGCGGGCAACGCGTCTCTGAGCTACGAGGACAGCGAGGCGTGGACCTTCCTTGCCGGCGTCGGCGCCCGCGCGGAATTCCGCCTGCCGATTCTGAATTCGGACATCGACCTCATGCCGACTCTCGGCGTGCACGCGGTGCTGATGGGCGAATTCGGCGACCGCAGCGACGAGCTCCGCGCGCGCTTCACGGGCTCGGGCGCGAGCTTCCGGACGGACTACGACGATTCGAGCGCGTGCATGCTCGACCTCGGCGTCACGCTGGCGGCTCCGATCACCGAACGCGTCTCCGTCATCGGCGGCATCTCCTCGAGAATCCGCAGCGACGAAACGAACATGAACGCGAACCTCGGCGTGCGCATCGGTTGGTGACGGCCGGCGCGCCTGCCGAACGACGGACGGCGAGCGATCGCCGTCCGTTCGTTTTCTCCGGAAAAAGCGACGGGCGAGAGACGTCCGTCGCGTCCGAAAACACTCTTTCCAAAAAAATGAAACATTCCCGAATTCTTTTCGCCGTTTCGGTGCTCGCGTTTTCCGCCTTTCTTTCCGGATGCGGCGAGAACGCCGGCGACCTCGGCGGCGACGAACGGAAAAACGAAACGCAAAACGAAAAGACGAATATGTCCGAAACGACAAAATCACCTGATTTCATTGAACGGGACGGCGCCCGCTGGGTGCGCGTCTGCACGCTTTCGTCCGCGCGCGCGAACGAAGAGTTTCTCCGCAACGTGAACGTGATGCGGGCGCAGCGCAAGGCGGTGCTCGACGCGAAGAACGCCGGCAACGCGGCCCGCTCGGAAGAGCTGCTGAAGAAGCTGAACGCGGACAACGCCGTCATGGTCAAGACTTACGGCTACTCCCTGGTGCGCGACTATCTGCAGCGCATCGTGAAGACCCGCGTCTTCGTGAAGCTGAGCGACGCGGAATTCGCCGCCGCTCGGAAAGAGTCGAATCTCGCGGAAGGCGAGCTCGTCGAGCGCGACGGCGGCAAGTTCCGCCTAATCGCGACGATCGACGGCGTCGGCATGAACGACGAGTTCCGCGGGAACGTGGCGCTCGTGCAGCGCCAGCGGGCGGCGATCGTCGAGGCGCGCGCCGGACTCGAAAAGCTCTCCGGCGAAGCGCGTTCCGCCCGCGAAGCGGAGATCTCCGCCGCGGAAAAGAAGCTCGTCGAAAACAACGCCGCGATGACGCGCCGTTACGGCTTCACGCTGGCCCGCGACTATCTGATGGAAATCGTCGAGTCCGAGCTCTTCGTCAAGGCGAAGTGACAGGCAACGGATAGTTGATGACTGAAAACGGATGACGGACGCCTGTCCGTTTGCTCACCTGCCGCTTTCGAAATCCCTTTGACACAGAGGACCGGAGGAGCAGGGAAACGGAGCTTCGCGGGAACGCCGCCTTTGGGGGCGAAGGCGGCGATTTTCAGAGGACGCATTTTCGCCGCGCGGCGAAAACGCGCTCCACGACGGAGACGCGGACGTCTCCGCCCCCAAAACGCGCCGTCTGCGAATAAGTCGCCGCGGGGGGCGCGGATTCGGAGGCGTTTTCGGGCGCGAAACGCCCGTCGTCGCGTTCGCGCTTGACGCGCGTTTTTTTTTTGCAAAATTGCGCGAACTCGAAAACGGGGCGTTTTTTGTCGCGGGAACGCGGTGTTCCCGCCGGCCCGATTTTCGAAATTCCACAAACGAAAAAAAACTCCATGAAAAAATCTCTTCTAATCTTTGTTTTGTTCGCCTTGCCGTTCGTTCATTTTTTGGCGGAAGTACATGCGGAAACGACCTCAATTAACCGAACCGCCGAGGTGGACTGGGAAACAGTGAATTGGAAAGAGGGGATGCGTAAAAATTATAATCCCCTGTCGCCGGAAGATGCCGAAACCATGTGGAAACGAATACAAAAGGAGCCAGAGTTCCAAGCCCTGCCGCAAGTATTCAAGAATCTGATTGAGAATAATAAAGATGGCTATAAAATGTTTAGTGGCAGCGATGTCAACACATTTGTTGTTGGTAAACAGGGGGGGGAGTTTTTTTGTATCTGAACTTTTAGCGATTAATTTTGGTAATCGGGGAGGGCTTTCCGTCAGTACCATGAGGCTTAAAGTCTTTAAATTCGTTGATGAACCGATGGAGACGCCGGCCGTGAACCCCAAAACAAAGCGCCCGTATGTGGCGCCCTCTAACGCCACATTGCGGTCGTTAAAGGGGGATGATTTGGCGTATGTCAAAGCGTTCACCGAGGTGGTGAACCGGAATATCCACTATTTGGGGGCGTCGCCCATCCCGCGCCTAGACATGAAGCGGGTGAAACGAGGGGAGTATATCGGCATGCATATGTGGCCCTTAAGTTTGGTGCAGCCCCAAAAGATGTATGAAACGCGTAAAAAGGATATTGCGCGTTCGGCCAATGAGATGAAAGAGTATTTTGCAGGGGGCGATGAAGAAACCTATTGCCTGCAAAACATTCTGGGGACTCCGCTTTACAATCCGCGTGCGTTTGCACCGGAGGCAGGAATGAATGGCAGTAGTCTCAATTGTTACGGCGATCCGACCCCTAAATTTTTGGGGGTGAATGTGGTATCGCTGGAGCAGGCGCGGCAAGCCACCGCACCGGAACGGGTGTTAAACTTTGCCTATAAACGGTATTTTGAGGCCGTTAAAGCCTCCTGTAACCTGTTCAAAACGGGGATGGAAAGCGAGTTGAATGCCCTAGATAAAAAATCCCCCCGCGGTCGGGCGGTGAACGAGGTGGTGAAACAGGCGGAGAAGTATTTGTCGCAGCTTGAAAAGGCGGCGGCAAAGTGCATCGAAAACGCCGACAAGGTTTATCTGAATCCGCCGAAAACGCTGCTGACGGCGAAGTGAGATGAAATAAAAGCTTAAAGGTTAAGGCTTAAAGCTTAAAGGGAAGTTTGTTTTTTGGGAGATTTTGGAGGGCAAGCGAGACGCTTGCCCTCCTTTTCGTGTAATTCGTGTAATTCGTGGATTAAAAAATCTGCGGAAATCTGTGTCATCTGCGGCAAAAAATTTGTGCAAAGAGGATTTCGATGAAGCGACAGGTAAGCGAAGCGTGGAGCCATGTCGCCTCCCCCTAAAAAACCTTCTATAGACTTCTGAGACTTCCAGTAAAATAAAAGGGAAGTTTGTGCAGAAGGATTTCGATGAAGCGACAGGAATGTCGCCTCTCCCTTCTTTAACTTTCTTTGACTTTGCGGTTTCAAAAAAAAATCTGCGGCAAAAAATTTGTGCAAAGAGGATTTCGGGGAAGCGACAAGAATGTCGCTTCCCCCCCTTTTGACTTTGCGGTTTTCTTCGCGTTCTTTGCGTTTTCTGATTCGGAGGGCAAGCAGGACGCTCCCCTCCTTTGCGTTTTCGCCGCCGATCGTTTTCCGGTGTTGCTCTTCGCGGGGGCGAAGCGCAGAATCGTGCGCACTATGTCGAAGATCAAAGTCGGAATCGTCGGAGCTTCCGGTTACGCCGGAGAGGAACTCGTGCGCCTGCTGTCGCGCCACCCGAACGCCGAGCTCGCGTGCGTGTGCTCGCGCTCGCTCGCGGGAACGCCGCTGGCGGAGGTCATGCCGCAGTTCCGCGAGCTCATTCCCGCCGGGCTCACGTTCATTCAGGCCGATCCGCAGGCGATCTGCGCCGAGCCGATCGACGTGTGGTTTCTCGCGCTCCCGCACGGCGTCGCCGCCGAATACGCGCGCCCGCTCGTCGCCGCCGGGAAGCGCGTGTTCGACCTTTCGGCGGATTTCCGCCTGAACGATCCCGCGATCTACGAGGAATACTACGGCAAGCCGCATCCGGACGTCGAGCTGCTGAAGAAGTCGCCCTACGTCGTGCCCGAGCTCGCGCGCGACGACGCGTGGAAAAGCGCCGCGCTCGTCGCCTGCCCGGGCTGCTACCCGACGAGCATTCAGATTCCGCTCGTGCCGCTCCTGCGCGCCGGTCTGCTCAAGCCCGCCGCGGGAACGTGCGTCATCGACTCCTACTCGGGCGTTTCCGGCGCGGGCAAAAAATCCGATCTCGCCTACGCCTACTGCGAGCGCGACGAGTCCGCGAAGGCGTACGGGCTGCCGAGGCACCGCCACCTTTCCGAAATCGAGGAACAGCTTTCGCTCGCGGCGGGCGCGCCCGTCGTCGTGCAGTTTTCGCCGCACCTGGCGCCGATGAAGCGCGGCATTTCGACGACGATCGTCGTTCCCGCGCGCGGCGCGACGCTCGAACAGCTCTACGCGTGCTGGGAGGCGGCCTACGCGGGCAAGCCTTTCGTCGCGATTCTCAAGAGCGGGAAATTCCCCGACACGGCGCACGTCGCGGGAACGAACCGCGCGGACATCTCCGCCGTGCTCGACCCGCGCACGGGCAATTTCGTCATCACGTCGTGCATCGACAACGTCGTCAAGGGCGCGTCGGGCCAGGCGGTCCAGCTGATGAACCTCGCGCTCGGCTTCCCCGAAACGGCGGGGCTGGTTTGATGAAAGCTTAAAGGTTAAGGGTTAAAGCTTAAAGAGGGGCTTAAAGCTTAAAGAAAGGCGGGGGAGAAAAAAAGTAATTGCTTTTCAACTACGAAAGTCCTCCGTTCCAGAAATTTTTCCGATCATGAATCTCAACGCAACCATAGCCATTCCCGCGCGTCTCGGCTCGACGCGCCTTCCGGGCAAAGTTCTGCTCGATCTCGGCGGCAAGCCCGTCGTCCAGCACGTCTGGGAAAAAGTCCGCCGCATGAAGCACGCGGGCAAAATCGTCCTGCTCGCGGACACCGAGCGCGTCGCGGAAACGGCGACGGCGTTCGGCGCGGAGGTCGTCATGACGTCGCCGGAATGCCGCTCGGGCACGGAGCGTCTGGCGTCCGTGCTGAAGACGCTTCCCGGCGAGTTTTTCCTGAACGTGCAGGGCGACGAGCCCTTCATCGACGTCGCGCTGCTCGACGCGCTCGTCGAGCGCTGGGCGGAAACGCGCTGCGAGCTCGTGACGGCGGTCGCCAGGATCACCGATCCCGCGAAGCTGACGAATCCGAACGTCGTCAAGGTCGTGCGCGGGAGCGACGGCCGCGCGATCTATTTCTCGCGCTCGCCGGTGCCGCACCTGCGCGGCGTTCCCGCGGAAAAGTGGCTGGAAAGCGGCAACGTCTGGTGGTCGCACATCGGCGTGTACGGCTACGCGCGCGCGACGCTCGAGGCGCATCCGACGATGCCCGTCACCGCGCTCGAGACGATCGAGTCGCTCGAACAGCTCCGCTTCATCGACCGCGGCATGAGCTTCCAGACCGTCGAGACGGATTACCACCCGGTTTCCATCGACACGGCGGAAGACCTCGAAAACGCGCGCAGGCTTTTCCGCTGATCCGGCGGAAACGCCGTTTCTCCGAAAAATGAAGCTCTGGATCTTCGTCGGGCTGGGCAGCTTTCTCGGCGGCGTCGCCCGCTACGCGACGGCGCGCGCGGTCCACGCGTGGCTGCCGGCGGCGGCGTTCCCGCTGGGCACGTTCGTCGCGAACGTCGCGGGCTGCTTTCTCATCGGCGCGCTGAGCGGCGTCTTCGAGCGCGACGGCGTCGCCGATCCGGCTCTGCGGCTTTTTCTGACGGTCGGCTTCTGCGGCGGCTTCACGACGTTTTCGACCTTCGCGAACGAAAATCTGCACTTGCTGCAAGGGCGCGCTTTTCTGCTCGCGGCGCTCTACGCCGGGCTGAGTCTCGCGTGCGGGCTCGCCGCCGCCTGGGGCGGGCACTGGCTCGCGCGCGCGGTCTGATTTTTCGGGGAAGAAAATGGCTAACGAAGCACGCCCGGCGCTGCCGATCTTCGAACTGCGGGAACGCCTGCGGGAGGCGTGCGCGCGTTCCCGCCGCATCGTGCTGCAGGCGCCGACGGGCTCGGGAAAATCGACGCAGATTCCGCAGATGCTGCTCGACGACGGGCTCGTGCCCGCGGGAAAGCAGATCGTCGTGCTGCAGCCGCGGCGCCTGCCGACGCGCATGCTCGCGGCGCGCATCGCGCGGGAACGCGGGCAGGCGCTCGGCGGCGAAGTCGGCTACCAGATCCGCTTCAACCGTATCGAATCCGCGGATACGCGCATCAAGTTCGTGACCGAAGGGCTGCTGATGCGTCAGCTGCTCGGCGGGAACGGCGCCGAGGCGGAAAAGATCGGCGCGATCGTCTTCGACGAATTTCACGAACGGCATCTTTATTCCGACGTCACGCTCGCGCTCGCCGCGCGGCTGCAGCGCACGACGCGGCCGGACCTGCTCGTCGTCGTTATGTCGGCGACGCTCGACACGGACGCGCTCGCGCAGTGGCTCGCGCCCTGCGAGACGCTGACGGCGGGCGGGCGGCTTTTCCCGATCGAAATCGAATATTCCGCCGCGCCCGCCGCGTCCGCGGGAACGCTGAGGCGCGACGGATTCGCGCCGCGCCGCGCGGTGTGGGACCACGCCGCCGCCGCGTTCCGCAAGGCGTACCGCGAGGAGCCCGAGGGCGATTTTCTCGTCTTCATGCCCGGCGCCTACGAAATCACGAAGACGATCGCGGCGATCGCGGCGACGCCGGAAGGGCGCGAGTGCGCCGTGCTCCCGCTCTACGGCGAGCTTTCCGCCGAGGCGCAGGACCGCGCCGTCGCTCCCGCGCCCGCGGGAACGCGCAAGGTCGTCGTCTCGACGAACGTCGCCGAGACTTCGCTGACGATTCCCGGCGTGCGCGTCGTGATCGATTCCGGGCTGGCGCGCGTCGCGCGCTACGATCCGCACCGCGGGATCGACATGCTGCTGATCGAGAACGTCTCGCGCAGCTCCGCCGATCAGCGCGCGGGCCGCGCGGGCCGCACGGCGCCCGGGCGCTGCGTGCGCCTGTGGACGCGCGGCGAACAGGAAAACCGCGCCCCGCGCGACGTTCCCGAAATCCGCCGCGTCGAGCTCTCGGAGACGATTCTGCAGCTCAAGGCGGGCGGTATCGAAGATTTGGATACGTTCCCGTGGTTCGAGAAGCCGGACGCGCGCGCGCTGGAAAAATCGCTCGAACTGCTGCGCGACCTCGGCGCGCTTGACGCCGCGGGAACGCTCACGCCGCTCGGCGCGGCGATGGCGCGCTTTCCGCTGCACCCGCGCTACGCGCGCATGATGCTCGCCGCCCGCCCGCTCGGCTGCCTGACGCAGATCGCGTTCGTCGCCGCCATGGCGCAGGGGCGCGACGTCATGCTCGACCTCGCAGAACGCCGCCGCGACGAGGAGCGCGAGGAACTGCTCGGCGAGAGCGATTCCGATTTTTTCCCGCGGCTGACGCTGATCGGCATGGCGCGGAAAAAGGATTTCGATTTCGAATTCTGCCGGCGCTGGGGCATTCACGCGGCGGCGGCGCGCCAGGCGGACAGGCTCGCCGCGCAGTTCGTGAAGATCGCCGAAGGCGTCTTCGCGCGGGAACGCGGCGCGGAAAAGACGCCGCCCGCCGTCGCCGCTCCCGCCGACGTGCACGAGGCGGTGCGGCGCTGCCTGCTGCTCGGCTTCGTCTCGCAGCTCGCGCGGCGCACGGACGCGGGAACGCTGCGCTGCCGCCTCGTGCACGGGCGTGCGGGCGAACTGCGTCGCGGGAGTGCGGCGCGGCGCGCGGAACTCTTCGTCGCCGCCGAGGTCGAGGAAATCCAGACGCGCGGCGAAGTGACGGTCTTTCTTTCCATGGCGACGGCGGTCGAGCCCGCGTGGCTCGAAGAATATTTTCCCGACGATTTCGAGGAGCGCGACGACGTGCGCTACGACGCCGGACAGCGGCGCGTCGTCACGCGGCGGGAACGCGTGTTCCGCGGGCTCGTGCTGAGCTCGCGGGAACTGCCCGACGCGCCGAGCGACGCCGCCTCGCGCCTGCTCGCGGAGGAAGTGCTCGCCGGGCGGCTCGAACTCGAAAAATGGGATTCGCAGGTCGAGGCGTGGATCCGCAAGGTGAATTTCGCCGCGAAGCATTGTCCGGAGCTCGGCATCGCGCCGATCGACGACGAAGGGCGGCGCATGCTCGTCGAGGAAATCTGCCTCGGCGCGACGTCCTACCGCGACATCCGCGAAAAGCCCGTGCGCAGGACGCTGAGCGGCTGGCTTTCGCGGGAACAGGAGGCGGCGATGAACGCGCTGCTGCCGGACTCGGTGACGATTCCGCGCCGGCGCCATCCCGCGAAGATCGTCTACACGGAGGACTGCGAGGCGGTCGTCGGCGCGACGGTGCAGGAGCTTTACGACTGCCCCGGCAGGGCGCTGCGGATCTGCGGCGGGCGCGTGCCGCTCGTCGTCGAGGTGCAGTCGCCCGCGCGGCGCACGTTCCAGCGCACGACGGATCTCGACGCGTTCTGGAAAACCTCCTACGAGCACGTCAAAAAGGAACTGAAGGGCCGCTACCCGAAGCACGAATGGCGCTGAGGGGAAAACGTCCTCCGCGCAAAAATCGTATGCGGATTCCGACGACGTTTCGGAGTCACTTCGAGGCGATTTCGGGATGAGCGGCGAGGAAGGCGGCGCGCTCGGCGTCGCTCATCACGCAGAACGCGGTGGAAAGCGCGTCCGCTTCCGCCGCGGTCGGCGCGACGACGCGGACGTTCCCGCGGCGCGGCGCGGCGAGCAGCCCCGTGCGCGGATCGACGAGATGCGCGGGCTGAAACTGCGTTCCCGAGCTTGAAAGCGCGGCGTTCGCGAGCGCGAGCGTCTCTCCCGCGCGCGCGTCGCCCAGGCCGATCTTCCAGCCCTCGGCGCCTTCGGGCGCGTCGAGCGCGAGAATCGTCGAGCCGCCCGCGGCGAGCAGGGCGCGGGAGAAACCCCACAGCCGAAGCGTCTCCGCGAGCGCGTCGAGCGCGAATCCCTTGCCGACGCCGCCGAGATCGAGCTTCGCGCCCGGTTCGACGCACTCGATTTCGCCGTCCTCGCGCAGCGCGAGCGTGCCGAAGCGGAAATTCTCGAAGGCCTCGCGCCAGGCGGGCATTTCCTCGCAGAATCCGCCCGCGCAGGCGGCGCGTTCCCGCGCGCGGCTTTTCCAGAAATCGACGAGCGTTCCCGCGGTCGGGTCGAAGGCGCGTCCGGTCTCGCGCGCGATGCGCTGAGCGACGGCGAGGCAGTCGCGCGTCTCCGCGCGGAGGCGGCATTTTTCGCCGCGGCGCAGCGCGTTGACGCGGGAGACGTCGCTCGAGGCGACGAAGCGGCTGAGGAGATTTTCGAGCTCGGCGAGGCGCGCGAAGGCTTCGTCCGTCGCGCGCGCGGCTTCCGCCTCGCCGTCGCCGCAGAGGCGGATCTGCCAGCGGGTCGCCATCGCGGCGCCGGAAAATCGGAAAATCTCGGACATCGCGCGCAAGCTTCGGCGAGGCGGAAAACGAGAGCAAGAAAAAACCTCTTCGCGAGGAAGAGGTTTTTGAAAGTGGAGCGGGCGAGCAGGTTCGAACTGCCAACATCCACCTTGGCAAGGTGGTACTCTACCAATTGAGCTACGCCCGCAAATTCAAATCAAATGATTTAAATTATGAACACAGATGAAATACTTATTTCCCGTTTCCGTCAACATTTTTTTTGAACATTTTTCGAATATTTTTCGGAACGGGCATCAGGCTCGATTTTTCGAGGCTTTCGGCGAAGGCGTCGGAGAACGCCGTTTCCAGCACGGGAGCGACTTTCCCGGCGTTTTCCGCCGGATAGACGACGAAGAACTGGATCGAGAGCGGATAGTCCCGGTTGTAGATGTTCGACGGAATGGGACGGTAGGCCGTGGCGGATTTTCCCGCGGCGTCCGCGGGGGAGACGGCGAGCGTCTTCAGGTCGGGGCGGCCCGTCGGCGGCGCGGAGACGAGCGCAATCGCGCCTCCGGAATTGGAGACGGCGCGCAGGGCGTCCTCGTCGGTCTTCGTCTTGCGCAGCGCGGCGTTGAAGCGCGTGCGCGGGAAGACGAGGCTCTGGAACGTCGCGAGCGCGAAATTGTCGTTCTGCGTGCTGACGACGCGGTCGATCTTCGCGGAGAACGAGCCGGCTCCGGGCACTTCGCTCCAGGAGGCGAGCGGCTTTTCCGCGAAGTCCGCGAAGATGCCGCGGAGCTGAAAGAGCGAGAGCTCCTCGACGGGATTGGACTGCGGCGCGACGATGTAGGAAACGTGATAGGCGACGGTCCGCGCGCGCCATTTTCCGGATTTGATTTCGGGAATTTCGGCCGGATTCTTCAGCAGGAGCAGGGCGAAGTCGATCTTGCCCGCGCGGAGCTCGTCGAGCGCGGTCATGCTGCCGATGAGCTCGCCGCGGAGCTCCGTTCCCGGGGCGTTCTTCCGCACTTCCGCCGCGAGTTCGGCCTCCGTTTTTCCGGCGAGGAAATCGGAACCGGCGTAGCGGAGCGTTTCGGCGCGGAGGGCTCCCGCGAAGAGCGTTCCCGCGAGCGCGAGAGCGAGCGTAGTCGTCTGACGGATACGTTTTTTCATGGCGTCTTCAGATTGCGTTGTTCTGGGAGCGGCGTCCGCGCTTGGCTTCGAGCCCGGCGCCGATCGAAGGATCTTCGAGGAGCTTGCGGTGAAACGTGCGGCGGGAAATGCCCAGAAAATCCGCCGCGGCGGAGCGGTTCCCGTTCGCCTGAATCAGCGCCTGGCGCAGCAGCCGCTTTTCGTTGTCTTTTTTGGAAAGCGCCTTCTTGCGCGCCTTGTTGAGCGAATCGACGGTCCTGCGCTTTTCTTCGAGCGCCTCGGCGAAGCGCTGCGGCAGGTCGTCCTCGGGCTCGTCCGCCTCCGGGGGCGCGCCTTCGGGCGCCTCCGCCTCCGCGTCCGCGGCGACGGGAACGACGGTCTCGGGCATGATCTCCTCGCGCCTGCGCGGCGCGAGCGGCAGCTTCAGCGTGAAGCGCGGATCGAGGTCGTATTCCGTGACTTCGCCGACGCCTTCGTGCATGACGACGAGGTTTTCGCAGAAATTGCGCAGCTCGCGGATGTTGCCCGGCCAGCTGTAGGCCTGGAGCGCCTCCATCGCCGAAGCCGAGATGCGCACTTTCGGCAGCCCGTTCTCCTGCGCGAAATAGGTCACGTAGTGGTCGATGAGAATCGGGATGTCCGTCCGGCGTTCCCGCAGCGGCGGGAGCATCAGCGCGACGACGGAGAGGCGGTAGTAAAGATCTTCGCGGAACGTTCCCGCCTTGACCATTTCCGCGAGATTGCGGTTCGTGGCGCAGACGAGACGCACGTCCAGCTGAATCTGCTTCTGCGCGCCGAGGCGCTCGATCGCGCGCGTCTCGAGAAAACGCAGCAGCTTCACCTGCGTCGCGAGGTCGATTTCGCCGATTTCGTCGAGGAAGAGCGTGCCGCCGTTCGCGGCTTCGAAGCGGCCGATGCGGCGCTCGTTCGCGCCCGTGAAGGCGCCTTTTTCATGCCCGAAGATCTCGCTTTCGAGCAGCGTCGGCGCGATCGCGGCGCAGTGCACGGCGACGAAGGGATTTTTCGCGCGCGGCGAGCTCTGGTGAATCAGCTGCGCGAAGAGCTCCTTGCCCGTTCCCGTCTCGCCGAGCAGAAGCACCGTCGTCTTCGCCAGCGCCACGCGTTTCGCCTTTTCGACGGCGCTCCGCAGCGCGGGGCTTTCGCCGACGAGACGCGAAAAATTGAACTGCCGGTTCAGCCGCGACGACATCGCCTTGTTCTCCTTTTCCGTCGTCCGCGAACGGATCGCGCGCTGAATCACGAGCTCGAGCTTCTCCAGGTTCAGCGGCTTCGTCAGAAAATCGTAGGCGCCGCGGCGCATCGCCTCGACCGCGGTCTCGACGTTCCCGTAGGCGGTCATCATGATGCAGACGGGCTTCTGCGGGAGCGCCAGCGCGTGGTCCACGACCGACAGCCCGGATTTGCCCGCCATGCGCAGGTCCGTCAGCACGACGTCGAAATTCTCCGAATCCATCAGGCGCAGCGCCTCGTCCGCGTTGCTCGCGGTGTAAACTTCGTAATTGTCCTCCAGGGTCGATTCCAGCCCCTCGCGCGTGTTGCGCTCGTCGTCGACGATCAGAATGCTCGCTTTCATAGTGAGACAGATTTTCCTTATATTCGCGCACCGCGCGAGCCTAAAATGCGGAGAAATTTTCAAGGCCGCCGATCCGCGAAACGCGCGGGGACGCGGTTTTGCTCGCGTTCGGGCGCGGGAACTGCGAAAATCGACGACTTCTTTTTTATGGACACTTTCATCATCACAGGCGCCAACGCCGAGCCCGCGCAGAGCATCGCGCGCCGGCTGTGCGAAATGGGCGCCCGGGTTTACGGCATCGCGGGAACGTTTCCCGAAGCGGCCGATTTCGCCTTCAATGAATTCATTCCCGTCGCGTGCGACGTCACCGACGTCAAGGCCGTCGCCGCCGAAACCGAAAAAATCGTCGAGCGCGAGCACGGCGTCGCCGGCGTGATTTTCTGCACGCAGTATCTCGCGTGCGACGCGTTCGAGGCGATGGCGACGGAGGAAATCGCGCTCGGCGTGAACGCGCTCGTCGCGACGCCGCTCGTCATCGCGCGCCTGGCGCTGCCTTCGCTCGTCGCTTCGCGCGGGAGCGTCGTCGTCGTCTCGCCCAACACCGTCACGCCGCACGGACACGTGCTCAACAACGTCGTGGACGCGGCGATGAAGGTCTTCGCGGGAACGCTCTTCGG
Source organism: Opitutia bacterium (assembly GCA_004558035.1). Lineage (GTDB taxonomy): Bacteria > Verrucomicrobiota > Verrucomicrobiia > Opitutales > UBA953 > Spyradosoma. The sequence goes on along the minus strand of SFEJ01000002.1, from coordinate 21,005 downwards.
CGAGCTGCGCGACACGGGCGTCCGCACCTGCCACATCTTTCTCCAGAACAACACGGGAACGCCCGATCCGGCGGCGCAGTTTTCGCGCGCGCCGCAGAGCCGCGTCCAGCCCGACATCGTCGCCGAGACCGTCGAGACCGTGCTGCGCCTGCGCGAGAACAACGCGCTGACGCAGATCGTGCTGCGCCCGCAGGCGACGCGCGAGACGCCGCACATTCCCGTTTCCGCCGAGCCGCGCATCCGCACGCTTCAGGTCGTGCGCCTGCCGGAATCGAAGAATTATCCGCCGGCGGAAGAACCGATTCTCACGCCGAAGTATCGGCGCCCCGAATACGCGCCGCCGCGCGGCCAGAAGGCGCTCGACGCGGCGGAGGAAGCCGTGCTCGACGCAGAGGAATTTTCCGACGATTACGTCGATCCGGAGCTGCGCTATCTCGTGAAGGAAAAGGCGAATCGCGAGCGGCGTTCCCGCGGGAACGAGCGCGCGGACGCGCCGAACCCGCCGCGCGAGGACGCTCCCGCCGCCGACGCGAACGGGCAGGGCGAAGCGCCGCAGCAGTTCGACGAAAACGGCAATCCGATCCGGCGCAAGCGCCGTCGCCGCCGCAAAAAGAAAAACCGCAACGGCGCGATGATGATTCAGCCGCCGCAGCTCGCCGAGGGCGGGAACGCCGCGCCGCGCGCCGAAAACGCGCCCGCCGCGCCGGAGCGTCCGGACGAAAATCGCGCGCCCGCGCCCGCGGAAGCGCCGAAGGAAGCCGAGCCCGCGGAGGCGCCCGTCCGCGAAAATCCGCCCGCGGAGAAGCCGAAAGCCGCGCCCGCGCCCGAGCCGCGCGAGTCCGTTCCCGAAGAACAGACGCCGCCGCGCGCGGAGCCCGTCGCGGAAGAAACGCCCGTCCCGCCGCCGGCGGAAAACGCGCCCGCGCAGGAAGCTTCGGCGAGCGCCGAAAACGCGTCCGCCGACGCCGCGCCCGCGCGCAGGAAATCCGCGTCGCCGCGCGCGCGCAAGCCGCGCAAAAGCGCCGCCTCCGCGGAAGGCGCTTCCGCGGAGAAACCGAAACGCCCGCGCCGCAAAAAGACGGCGGAGCCCGCTCCCGAAGCGGATTCCGCCGAGTGACGCCCCGCGCGTCGCGCGAAGCCCCTCCGCCTCAATCGTCGAGCGCGGCGAGGACTTCCGCGCCCACGGCGTCCGCGACGAGCAGACCGCGCGCGTTCAGCGCGAGCGTTCCCGCGGGAAGATTTTCGGCGAGATAGCCTTCCTCGCGCAGGTTTTCCGCGAGCGCCGCAAGCTTCGCGGGAACGCGCGCCGCGTCGCCGAAGAAGCGCCGCGCGAGCGCGGGCGGATTCACGCCTTCGTTCATGCGTAGCCCGAAGACGAGCGCGTCGGCGAAGAGCGTCGCGGTGTCGAGCTCGACGACGTCCGTCCGCGCGGGAACGCCGTCCGCGAGCGCGTCGAGCCAGCGCGACAGATCCGCGGGATTCGCGAAGCGCCTGCCGCCGCACTGCGACGCCGCGGCGGGGCCGTAGCCGAGCCATTCGCCCATGCGCCACGTATTCAGATTGTGCTTACACGCTTTTCCCGCGCGTGCGTGGTTCGCGACTTCGTACTGCGCGTAGCCGGCGCGCGCGAGCGTCTCCCAGGTTTCGAGATAAAGCTCCGCCTCGCGCTCGGGCGATTTTTCCGCGGGATCGAAGGCGGGCGAATTTTTCAGCCGCGCGAGCAGCGGCGCGTCCTCTTCGAGCATGAGACAGTAGGCGGAAAGATGCTCGGGCGCGAGCGCGACCGCCTGCGCCAGATCCGCGCGCCAGCGGGAACGCGCCTCGCCGGGAACGGCGAAGATCAGATCGAAATTCACGTTGTCGAAGCCCGCCGCGCGGACGGCGTCGTAAGCCTCGAAGATTTTTTTCGGGGCGCAGCGTCTGCCGAGCAGGGCGAGCGTCGCCGCGTCGAAGGACTGCACGCCGAGGGAAATCCGGTTCACGCCGAGCCCACGCAGCGCGCGCAGCTTGTCCGCGCGGACGCTCGGCGGCGCGAGCTCCACCGTCCATTCTTCGGGAGCGTTCCCGCCGTTGGCGCGCAGCAGCGTTTCGCCGAGCTTTTCGAAATCGCGCGCCGTCAGCACGCCGGGCGTGCCGCCGCCGACGAAGAACGTCCGCGCCGGGCGCGGGAGCGGCGCGAGCCCGATTTCGCGCTCCACGCCCGCGAGCCACGCGTCGATCGCCTCGCGGCGCGGCGCTTCCTTGTAGAACGCGCAGTAGTCGCAGGCGTTCCCGCAGAACGGCACGTGGACGTAGAGCCCGAGCGGCGGCGGATTCGTCATGCGTCGTGCGCCGTGCGCGGGAACGTCATTCCAGCGCGACGGAGACCTTGAAGACCTCGCTCGCGCCGGGTTCCACGAAGTGCAGGCCGTTCCCGTGCTCCGTGCTGTTCGGCGCGCCCATCCACGGCTCGACGCAGTAGAACGGCGCGTCCTCGCTCTCGGACCAGGTCACGACGGTCGTCCACGCCGATGGCGCCTCGTTGTCGCCGACGCGCACGACGACGTTTTCCTCGCCGTTCTTCGGGCCGAACGCCACGCGGTTCGTCTTCAGCTTCGTGTAGATGAGGTCGCAGATCGCGGGATCGCCGAACGTGATCGGCTCCTTCGGCGCGTCCGCCTTGACGAGTCTGCCGTCGCCGTCGTGATGCCAGAATTTCTTCGCGTCGATCTTCAGCGCGTAGTCCTTGCGCGTCAGCCCCGCGTGCCACGGGAGCGTGAAGTAGAAATGGTGCCCCGCGCACCACGGAACGCGCACGTCGCCGCGGTTGACGAGCTCGAATTCGCAGGTGAGCGCGAGCTCCGAAAAGCGGTAGGTGACGAAAAATTCGTAGTCGAACGGATAGCCCTCGCGCGCGTCGGCGGAAGGCAGGAACTTCGCGCGGACGGAATTTTCCGTCGCCTCGACGATTTCGAACGCGCCGTCCACGGCGAATCCGTGCTGCGGCATCGGGCGCACGACGCCGTCGCCGGGATTTTTCCAGAAGAACTTTTTGCCGTCGGCGTAGTTGCGCCCCATGAACGGGAACAGAATCGGGTTGCCGCCGCGGATCTTGCGGTAGTTGGAGAAATCCGCGTTTTCGGGCCAGCGGATCACGCCGCGGCGCGTTCCCGCGACTTCGACGTCCCAGCTCATGAGCCGGGCGCCGCGCGTCATGCACGCCGTGAACGTGGAGGCGCCGACGCGCCATTGCTGGAAGGTGTGTCCGTCTTTTTCGAAGGTCGTCATCATGGTGCTGACAATTAAAATCCCGCCGCGCGCGGGAACGCGAGGTAAAACTGAGTCCGCGCCGGCGAAATCCGCCGCCGCGCCGGGAACGGAGAGTTAAACTCTCCGTCCCGGAAGAGGGCGTTCCCGCGCCGGTTACGCGAAGTAGGCGACGCCGGCGGCGAAGAGCGGCTGGTTCTTGTTGCCGGGGATGTTCTTGCCGACGTTCGCGCCGCGGCGTTCCGAGTGCCCCATTTTGCCGAGCACGCGGCCGTCCGGCGAAAGAATGCCCTCGATCGCCTGGCAGGAGCCGTTCGGATTGCAAGCGATGTCGTAGCTCGGCGTTCCCGCCGCCGTGCAGTACTGGAACGCGATCTGGCCGTTCGCCGCGAGCCGCGCGACCGTCTCCGGCGACGCCGTGAAGTTGCCTTCGCCGTGCGAGGCGGGAACGGTGAACACGTCGCCGACGTTCACGTTCGCGAGCCACGGAGACTTCACGGACGCGACGCGCGTGTGCACGTAGCGCGAAATGTGGCGGCCGATGCGGTTGTGGAACAGCGTCGGGCAGCTCGCGTCCATGTCGCGGATTTCGCCGAAGGGCACGAGCCCGAGCTTGATGAGCGCCTGGAAGCCGTTGCAGATGCCGAGAATGAGGCCGTCGCGCTCCTTCACGAGCGCGTTCGTCGCGTCCTTCACGGCGGGATTGCGGAAGACGGCGGCGATGAATTTGCCGGAGCCGTCGGGCTCGTCGCCCGCGGAGAATCCGCCCGGAATCATGAGAATCTGCGTCTTGGAGATCTTTTCCGCGAGCGCGCGCAGCGACTCGTCGACGGCGGCGGCGGAAAGGTTGCGGACGACGAAGATTTCCGGCTCGGCGCCGGCTTCGCGGAAGGCGCGCGCGGTGTCGTATTCGCAGTTCGAGCCCGGGAACACGGGAATGAGCACGCGCGGCTTCGCGACGACGATCTTCGAGTGCGCGGGAACGCCGGAGCGGTCCGCGAACGAGAACGTCTGCGGCGCGGGCGCTGTGTCGGCGGGAGCGGCGCGCGTCGGGAACACGGTTTCGAGCGCGTATTCCCACGCGTCGCGCATGTCGGAGAGCGGGAGCGCGCCGCCGTCCCAGCTCGCTTCGGGCGCGGCCTGCGTTTCGCCGAGCACGACGTGTTCGAGCCCGTCGAGCGCTTCGTCCGCGGCGACTTCGAGAATCCACGCGCCGTGTTCGACGGCGAAGAACGCTTCGTCCGGCGCGGCCGCGAGGCGGACGCCGATTTCGTTGCCGAGCGCCATTTCCGTCAGCGCGGCGGCCTTGCCGCCTTCGCGAATCGTGCGCGCGGCGAGGATTTTTCCTTCGAGCGCGAGCGCGTGAATCTTCGCGAGCTTCGCGCGCAGGTCCGCCCAGTCGGGCATCTGGTCCGCCGTGAGCTTCGCGGGAACGCAGACGATCTTGGAGCCGATTTTCTTGAACTCCGGAGAAATGACCTGCGACGCCTTCGCGGGAACGATCGCGAAGGAGACGAGCGTCGGCGGCACGTCGAGATTCTTGAACGAGCCGGACATCGAGTCCTTGCCGCCGATCGCGCCGTTGCCGAGCTCGAGCTGCGCCGTGAACGCGCCGAGCAGCGCGGCGAGCGGCTTGCCCCAGCGCTTCGGATCGTCGCCGAGCTTTTCGAAATATTCCTGCAGCGTCAGCCGCGCCCGCGCGGGATCGCCGCCCGCGGCGACGAGGCGCGCGACGGAATCGACGACCGCGAACGCCGCGCCGTGCGCCGGCGACCAGCTCGAAAGCGTCGGGTCGAAGCCGAAGCTCATCAGCGTGCAGTCGTCCGTCTCGCCTTCGAGCACGGGAATCTTCGCCGCCATGGCTTCGACGGGCGTCGTCTGCGTCTTTCCGCCGAAGGGATGCAGCACCGTTCCCGCGCCGATGGACGCGTCGAAGCGCTCCACGAGGCCGCGCTGGCCGCAGCAGCGAAGGTCGCCGAGCAGGTTGAGCCAGGTCGCCTTCGCGTTCCCGTCGAGGAGCGGCTTGGGCATGAAGGGATTGGCGACGGGATCGGGCGCGGAGACGTGCGCGTCCGCCTCCTGCGTCGCGCCGTTCGTATCCAGAAATTCACGACGCAGATCGACGATTGCGGAGCCCTGCCAGTACATGCGCAGGCGGCCGGTGTCGGTGACGTCCGCGACGTGCGTGGATTCGAGATTTTCGCGGTCGGCGGCGGCGCGGAATTTTTCCAGGTCTTCGGGCGCGATGACGACCGCCATGCGTTCCTGCGATTCGGAGATCGCGAGCTCGGTGCCGTTCAGCCCCTCGTATTTGCGCGGAACGCGGTCGAGATGAATGTCGAGCGAGGGCGCGAGTTCGCCGATCGCCACGGAGACGCCGCCCGCGCCGAAGTCGTTGCAGCGCTTGATGAGCTTCGAGACCGCGGGATCGCGGAAGAGGCGCTGCAGCTTGCGCTCCGTCGGCGCGTCGCCCTTCTGCACTTCGGCGCTGTTTTCGAGCGCCTTTTCCGTGTGCTCCTTGGAAGAGCCGGTCGCGCCGCCGATGCCGTCGCGCCCCGTGCGCCCGCCGACGAGGACGATGATGTCGCCGGGAGCGGGCGTGCCGCGCACGACGTTTTCCTTCGGTCCCGCGGCGACGACGGCACCGATTTCGAGGCGCTTCGCGACGTAGCCCGGGTGATAGACTTCGTGCACCATGCCCGTGGCGAGCCCGATCTGGTTGCCGTAGGAGGAATAGCCCTGAGCCGCGCCGCGGACGATCTTGCGCTGCGGGAGCTTGCCCGGGAGCGTCTTCGAGAACGGCGCGCGCGGGTCGGCGGCGCCCGTCACGCGCATCGCCTGGTAAACGTAGCTGCGGCCGGAAAGCGGGTCGCGGATCGCGCCGCCGAGGCAGGTCGCTGCGCCGCCGAAGGGCTCGATTTCCGTCGGGTGGTTGTGCGTCTCGTTCTTGAACATCACGAGCCAGTCCTCCGTCCTGCCGTCGATCGTGACGGGAACGACGATGGAGGCGGCGTTGATCTCCTCGGAGACTTCAAGGTCGTCGAGCTTGCCCTGCCTTTTCAGCTCGCGCATGGCGAGCAGCGCGACGTCCATGAGGCAGACGGTCTTGTCCGCGCGGCCGAGCGATTCGCGCAGCTCGCGGTATTTTTTCCACGCCTTTTCGACGGGCGCGAGCAGCGGCGAGGCGTCGAACGAAACGCTGTTCAGACGCGTGAGAAAAGTGGTGTGCCGGCAGTGGTCGGACCAGTAGGTGTCGAGCACGCGGATTTCCGTGAGCGTCGGGTCGCGGCGTTCGTCCTCGGCGTAGTAGCGGCGGACGAAGGCGACGTCGGCGTCGCTCATCGCGAGCCCGAGCTCCTTGCGCAGCGCGGCGAGCTCGGCGTCGGACTTCTTCGTGAAGCCTTCGAGCACGGGAATCGGCTGCGGCGCGGGAACGTTCGGCTTCAGCGTCGCGGGAACGGCGAGCGAGGCCTCGCGCGAGTCCACGGGATTGATGAGGTAGGCCTTGACGCGCGCGAGATCGTCGTCGGAAATTTCGCCGCCGAGCACGTACACGCGCGCGGAGGCGATGAGCGGGCGCTCGCCGAGCGTGAGCATCTGCACGCACTGCGCGGCGGAATCCGCGCGCTGGTCGAACTGCCCCGGCAGGTATTCGACGGCGAACACGCGGTCGCCCTCGGCGCACGGGAGCGCGTCTTCGAAGACGTCGTCCGTCTGCGGCTCGGCGAACACGGTCGGGAGCGTCTTGCGGAAATCGGCGTCGGAGAGTCCGTCCACGTCGTAGCGCTGCGCGATGCGCAGAGAGGAGAGCCCGGGCAGCCCGAGCGATTCGCGGAGGTCCTGGAGGACGTGGTTTGTCTGTTCGCGGAAGGCGGATTTTTTTTCGACGAAGATGCGCTTCATGACGGATAGAATTAAAACCGCGATTTTCCCCGAAACGCCCTCGCGAGGCAAGGCGGTAATGCGTCGTCAGCGCTCAAAGGGTTTCGTCACTCCCGCCCACCAGGGTTCGACGGGATTGTGCGCGCCCAGGGCGAGCACTTCCGCGCGGGAACGCGTCTTTTCGAGCCATTCCGCGACGCGCGCGGACTCCTCGAAGCCGCCCGCATGGCGCGTGTAGACCGTCAGCGAAATGAAGCCGCCCGGCGCGAGCAGCGACCACGCGGCGTCGAGCGCGGGCAAGGTCGTCTCGGGGCGCGTCGCCGTTCCGCGGTCGCTTTTCGGCAGATAGCCGAGATTGAAGAACACGGCGCGCGTCCGCCCGCGCCAGGCCGCGCCGAGCGTTTCCGCCATCGTTTCGTGCCCGCGCAGATGCAGCTCGACGCGCTCCGAGAGGCCGTGCGCGCTCAGGCGTTCCCGCGTCGCCGCGATCGCCGGCGCCTGCACGTCGAAGCCCGCGACGCGTCCGCTCGCGCCGACGAGCTCCGCGAGAAAGAGCGCGTCGTGTCCGTTGCCGACGGTCGCGTCCACGGCGAGAGCCGGCTCGGGAAGGCGCGCCGTCTCCGCGAAGCGTTCCCGCGCGAAGTCGTGAGCCCAGGCGACGAGGTTGATCTTCATGGCTTTCGGTGAAAAATTCGGGCGCACTCAGTCGGCGGAGCGGAGGAGGAGCGAGCGGTCGGAGAGGACGGCGCCGGAGGCGTCGAGGATTTTCGCTTCGACGAGGACGCCTTCGCGCAGACGCGCCTCGGGAACGCCCGCGCCGCGTCCGACGGATTCGCCGGGGGAAAGCCGCAGCGCGCTGCCCGTCGCCGAAATCGTGCCGTCCGCGAAGACGATGCGCAGCGAAAACGCGCAGTCTTCCCAGAGCGTCCCGCGGTTCTGGATCGTGGCGAAGACCGCGGGCTCGGCGCGCCCGCCCTCGGCGCGGCGGCAATGGACGTCGTTCACGGAAACGTCGGAGACGCGCGCGCCGGCGGGTCGCGTGAGGCGCTCGAAATTCACGAGCCCGGCGCCGTATTCCGCGTCGCGCCCGGGAGCGCCGAAATCGTCCGCCGTCGCTTCGAGCGCGTCCGCGCCGAGCGTTCCCGCGGAGTCCGCGAGCGCGGCGGCGAGCGTTCCCGCGACGAGCGGCGCGGCGGCGGAGGTGCCCGAAAAGGCGGTCGCGGCGTCCGCGGCGAGCGTTCCCGCCGCCGTCACGGCGACGCCCGGAGCGACGACGGAAAGATTTTCGCCGACGTTGGAGAAGGGCGCACTCGCGTTCGCGCCGTCCACCGCGCCGACGGAAACGACGCCCGCGTATCCGGCGGGAAACGACAACGCGGTCACGCCTTCGTTGCCCGCCGCGGCGACGATCGTCGCGCCCGCGCGCAGCGCGTATTCGACTGCGGCGCGCAGCACGGCGGAATCCGCGTCGAGCCCCGCGCTGACGTTGATCACGCGCGCGCCGGCGTCCGCGGCGGCGACGAGACCGCGCGCGAGCTCGAACGCCGTCGCGTTGCCTTCGCCGTCGAAGACGCGCACGGCGAGAAGATCCGCGTTCGCCGCCATGCCGAAGACGCCGTTTTCGCCGTTGCCGGCGATCAGCGAGGCGACCGCGGTGCCGTGCGCGAGCGAGTCCGCCGTGTCCGCCGCGCCGCCGACGACGTCGATGACGGAAATTTTCGCGTCCCGGAGCGAAGCGTGTCCGGCGAAGACGCCGGTGTCGAGCAGGGCGATCTTCACGCCCGAGCCGAGCGAGCTCGCGGCGCGTTTTTCTTCCGAAACGCCCAGCTGCGCGAGCGCGTTTTCGCCGACGGGAACGCGCCCGAGGCCGCCGGAAACGTCGCGCGCCTCCGCGTCGGAAAACGCGTCCGGCGGCGTCGCGGGAACGCGCACGGCGAAATTGAAGTCCGCGCCGAGCGCGCCGGGAATCCGCGCGGCGTCGAAATCCGCTCCGACGGAAACGCGCGCGGCGTTCAGCGCGGGAACGGCGCCGAGAATTTTCAGCCCGCGGGCGGCGGCGTTTTTCAGAAAAGCCTCGAGCGCGGCGGCGTCGCGGAAGAACAGCACGGCTTCGCCCGGAACCGCTCCCGCGGGAGTTCCGGAAAACGCCCGTGTTCCCGCCGGCGTCGCTTCGGCCCGCCGCGCGCGTTCGTGCGAATCCGTCTGCGTCGCGGCGGCGGCGTCCGTCGTCGCGGAGTCTCCGCTTCGGCGCGGGAAAAGCACCGCCGCCGTTCCCGCGATGAGCAGGACGGCGAGAACGAAAGCGGTTTTCGCGCGCGAGGACATGTCAGGGAAGGTCATGAAGTTATGGAGTTATGAGGTATGAAGTTGCCTGCTGTTCGCTTCGCGAAAAAGGTTTTCGAAAATTCCTTTCGGCGAAGCCGAATGCCATGAACCTTCATAACCTCATAACTCCATCACCTCATCACTTTTCCTTTCAGAACTTCTGCGAGCCGAACTTCGCCTTGTGCGCGGCGGAGACGATCAGATATTTCTCCGCCCAGTAGCGCAGTTTCGACTGCTCTTCCGGCGTGAGCATCTTTTTGATCTTCGCCGGGCAGCCGACGACCATCGCGCCGTCCGGCACCTCCATGCGCGGGGGCACGACCGCGCCCGCCGCGACGATGCAGCGCTTGCCGATCTTGGCGCCGTCGAGAATCGTCGAGCTCATGCCGATCAGACTTTCGTCGCCGATCGTGCAGCCGTGCAGCATCACGCGATGGCCGACCGTGACGAAGTCGCCGACGACGGTCGGCAGATCGTCCGCGAGGTGGATGCACGTGCCGTCCTGAATGCTCGTGCCTTCGCCGATGCGGATTTCTTCGATGTCGGCGCGCATCACGACGCCGGGCCAGACGTTCGCGCGCGCGCCGATCGTGACGGCGCCGATGAGCTTGGCTTCGTGCGCGACGTAGGCGGATTCGTCCACCTGCGGCGTGCGGTTGAGGAATTTTTCGAGACGCGCGGCGGCGTCGTTCTTCTGTTCTTCGGTCATGGTCGTAAAAAGAAAAATTTTCCGGATTTTCGGGGACGGGCGCGGGAACGCCGGGCCTTCGCTCAGCCCTTCAGCACGCGCTTCTGGATTTCGGTGATTTCGGCGACGCCCTTCTTGCCGAGCGCGATCATCGCGGCGAGCTCGTCGGGCGAGAACGTCGCCTCCTCGCCGGAAGACTGCAGCTCGACGAAGCGGCCCGTTCCCGTCATGACGACGTTGGCGTCCACGGCGGCGTCCTTGTCCTCGACGTAGCAGAGGTCGAGAATCGGCGTCTCCTGATAGATGCCGACGCTGATCGCGGCGACGGAATCGGTGAAGGGATCCTCCTTGATTTTTCCCGCCTCCATGAATTTGCGGACGGCGAGCTTGGCGGCGACGTACGCGCCGGAGATCGACGCCGTGCGCGTGCCGCCGTCGGCCTGGAGCACGTCGCAGTCGATCCAGAGCGTGAGCCCCTCGAGCCTGCTCAGGTCGAGCACGGCGCGGAGCGAGCGCCCGATGAGGCGCTGAATTTCGACGGTGCGACCGTCGAGCTTGCCGCGGGAAATGTCGCGCGGCTTGCGGTCGAGCGTCGAATACGGGAGCAGCGAATATTCGGCGGTGAGCCAGCCGCCCTTCACGCCTTGGACGCGCATCCACGTCGGCACTTTTTCTTCGAGCGTCGCGGCGCAGATGACGCGCGTGTCGCCGAAGCAGGCGAGCACGGAGCCGGCGGCGTGAGGCGCGACGCCGGGCTGAAAGGAAATCGGGCGGAGTCGGTCCGCCTCGCGGTTGTCTGGACGAATGATCATGATGAAAAAATTGAATCGGGGTTCACGACGCCGCGCCCTGCGCGCGCTGGCGCACGGCTTCGAAAAGGCAGATGCCCGCCGCCATCGAGACGTTCAGCGAGTCCGCCGCGCCGCGCTGCGGAATGGCGGCGGGAACGACGGATTTCCCGTCCGGCGCGTCGAGCCAGAACGGCGAAAGCCCCGTCGCTTCCGTGCCGAGCAGTATCGCCGCGGGAACGCGGAAATCGCAGTCCCAGTAGATTTTTTCCGCGTCGGGCGTCGTCGCGAAGATCGTCACGCCGCGCGCGAGCAGCCAGTCGCGGACTTTTTCCGCGGGCGCGGTGGCGAAGGGCATCGTGAAGAGCGTGCCCTGCGAGGCGCGGATCGCGTTCGGATTGTACACGTCCGTTCCCGCGCCGCAGCAGATCAGCGCCGTGCAGCCGGCGGAATCCGCCGTGCGCAGCAGCGCGCCGAGATTGCCCGGCTTTTCGACGGACTCGGCGACGAGGTAGAGCGGCGGCATTCCCGCGGGCGCGGGCGGCAGATCGTCGAGCTCGAGACGCCGCATCGCCGCGACGGCGAGCAGGCCTTCGGGCTTGTCGCGGTAGCTGATTTTCTCGAACGCGCCCGAGGCGACTTCGAAGACGTTCTCCGGCGCGACGCGCGCGCGCGTTCTTTCGGCGACTTCGGCGGCGGCGCGGGAACGGATCAGCTCCGGACAAAAATAGAATTCGATCAGAGCAAAACCGCCCGCGGCGGCGCGCTCGATTTCGCGGATGCCTTCGAGCAGGAAGACGCCTTCGCGCTCGCGGACGGCGCGTTCCCGCAAGCGGACGAGGTGCTGAATGCGCGGATTCTGTCGTGAAGAAATCACCATGGGAAAAAGCTTAGAGATTACGGCCTAAAGCTTAAAGAAAGTTATGAAGCTCCCGGCGCGTGCCGAAAATTTCCGCCTCATTGCACCTTCCACCTTACACATTCCACCCTGCACCTCGTCCTCACGCTTCGCTCCGCAGCTCGCTGGGCATGTCTTCCTGGCGGAGCCGCACGACGTCCGCGCCGAGCGCGGCGAGACGCCGCTCGAATTTTTCGTAGCCGCGGTCGAGGTGATAGATGCGCTGCACCCACGTTTCGCCCGACGCCGCGAGGCCCGCGAGCACGAGCGCCGCCGACGCGCGCAGGTCCGACGCCATGACGGGCGCGCCCGACAGCGCGGGAACGCCCTTGACGATCGCGCTCGGCCCTTCGATCGCGATGTCCGCGCCCATGCGCAGCAGCTCGGGAACGTGCATGAAGCGGTTCGGATAAATGCGCTCGGTGACGATGCTGATGCCGGGAACGAGCGCGAGCAGCGCCGTGAACTGCGCCTGCAGGTCGGTCGGGAAGCCCGGATGCGGGAGCGTCACGATGTCGATCGGGCGAAAATCCTTCACGAGGTCGCCGCGCACGCGGACCGCCGTCGGCGAAAGCGTTTCGATCGGCACGCCCGCCTCGTCGAGCTTGTCCAGAAACGCGCCGAGGTGCTCCGTGACCGCGCCGCGCACCGTGACGTCGCCGCGCGTGATCGCGCCGCAGAGCAGGTGCGTTCCCGCCTCGATGCGGTCGGGAATGACGACGTGCTCGCAGCCGGAAAGCTTTTCGACGCCTTCGACGAGAAGCGTCGGCGACCCGACGCCGGAAATCTTCGCGCCCATCTTGACGAGCATGCGGCAGAGGTCGCCGATTTCGGGCTCGCACGCCGCGCTGTCGATCCGCGTGACGCCGGGCGTGAGCGTCGCCGCCATCACCAGATTCGCCGTTCCCGTGACCGTGCTGCCGTAGCGCCCGCCGAGAAACACGTAGGCGCCGCGCGCGCGGGAAGCGTCGATGCGCATCATGCCCGCGCGGTTTTCGATCGTGCAGCCGAGCTTGCGCAGTCCCTTGACGTGCAGGTCGATCGGCCGCTGCCCGATGACGCAGCCGCCCGGGAGCGGGATTTCCGCGCGCTTGAGCCGGGCGACGAGCGCGCCCATGACGCAGATCGAGGCGCGCATCTTGCGCACGAGCTCGTAGGGCGTCTTCGGCTGCAGCGTTCCCGCCGTGACGCGCCACGCGTTCGCGCCGAGCGGCTCGACGAGCGCGCCCTGATGCCGCAGAATTTCGAGCATGAAGCGCGAATCGCTCAGATCGGGCACGTTGCGCAACACGCAGGGTTCGTCGGTCAAAAGCGTCGCCGCGAGCAGCGGCAGGCAGGCGTTTTTGGCGCCGCCGACGAAGACTTCGCCGTGCAGCGCGTTCCCGCCTCTGATTCTTAAAACGTCCATCGAAGAAAACCGGAAAGTGGAAAACAGTCTATTTTTCTAAACCGTACACCTTAAACCATGAAAAGCGCGAATCGCTTCAATCACTTCCGTTCCGCGGGAACGGGAGCCGCGGGCGTTCCCGCGGGAGCGGCTTCCGCCGCGGCGGCGGCGTCCGCGTCGAGGCGGCGCTTCAGCAGGACGCCGGCGACGAGCCCGACGACGATCAGCACGAGCAGGGCGACGACGATTTTCCGCGCCTTCCCGCAGCCCTCGGCGTAAGGATCCCTGCCGACGAGCTTCGAGCTTTTCGGCTTGCGCGGCATCGTCGTGTACGCCTTGCCGAGCGCGATGTTGATTTTCGCGCGCGCGTTGATCGCCCAGGAATTGGCGTCGAGAATCGGACCGAGCGAGCGGCGGCGGAGCTTCATCGCCGTGATGATCACCGACGGCGCGGAAATCAGCACCAGCACGCCGAGCAGCGCGAACGGCATCTGCCACCACGCGAGGGCGAGGAAGGCGGTTCCGAGCGCGGCGAGCGCGGCGCCGATCGCGCCCAACGCCAGGCCGATAGCAGCGAAGATTCCGACGAACTTGCCGATGTCGAACGCCGGCTTCGCGGCGGGAGCGCCCGCCGTCGCCGCGACCTTGCCGACGCCGCCGGAAAGATCCGCGTCCACCTTTTTTTCGCGCGCCGCGGCGAAATTGGCGACCTGCGTCTCGACGAAGCGGACGAGCTTTCTGTAGGGCGCCCAGACCGCCTGGCGCAGGGAAATAGGCTGTTCGAGAATCTTTTCGACGGTCGCGTCCCAGTCGTTCCCGCGCTTGTCCACGAAGACGCCGTTTCTGCCGACGGCGAGAAAGTCGGCGTCCCCGTCGCCGAGCACGGCGGCGATCGTCATCGTCGCGCCGTCGGACTTGCGCGTGCATCTGCAGTAGGCGACGAAGCACTCGCTCTTGGCGGCGAGCGCGGCGTGCGAGGCTGCGTCCTTCACGCGGACGCAGAGCGCGCATTCGCGCCCGTCGAGGAAGAGACGGCCGGCGAGGAAGATCGTTTCCGGCGAGAGCGCGTAGAAGTCGGCGAACGAAACGTAATTGCGCAGCAACGACGCGAGGTGCCCGGAGTAGAGGCAGAGGCGCTCGACGTCTTCGAGCGCGCGGCGCGTCGGCGCCTCGGCGGCGTCTCGGGCGAAGAGCGGGGCGAGCGCGGCGGCGACGTCCGTTCCCGCGATTTCGCGCAGGCGCGCGACGGGCAGCTCGGCGATTTTTCCTTGCGGTTTCGCCGCGGTCCAGGCGGCGTGCGCGGAAAACTTCGCGAGCAGTTCGCGCCACCGCGTTTCCGTCATCGAGTCGGTCGTCGCGGGCAGTTTCAGCGCGGGAACGAGCGCCGCGTCGCGCAGCGCGCGCAGGGTGTCCGCCCAGGCGGGATTCACGCCGTTTTCAAGCGGGAGCTCGGGAACGCCCGTCGCCGCCGCGACGCGGGCGAGCGGGAACGCGACGGACGCGGCGGGCGTCAGCGCCTCGCGGGCGAGCCGGGCGACGTCGTCCGCGCTCGCGTTCAGCTTTTCGGCGCTCGCGGGCTCGTAGGCGGCGAGGCGGGAACGCGCGAAGAAATCTTCGACTTTCGCGCGCACGGCTTCGATCGCGGCGAAGGCGGCGGCGGTCTTTTCGCCGAGCGGGAAGATCGCCTCGGCGTCGGCTTCCGCCTTTTCGCGCCAGGCGAGCGCGGCGGCGCATTCGGCGGCGAAGGCCGCGGCGTCGTCGGGGGAAACGGCGGGAACGCCGGCGGCGTCAGGCGTGCCGCCGCGGGCGGCGAGGACGTCCGCGATCAGCGCGGACGCCGCGGCGTCGCCTTCCGCGGAGGCGGGCGTCAGCAGTCCGTCGCCGTTGAAGGGAAGCGCGGCGAAGTCGGCGGCCGCCTTTCGCGCGGCTTCGAGCGAGACGTTCCCGTCGGCGTCGGCGAGCGTTTTCGCGATCGCGGCGAGCGGGTCGTCCTTTTTCAGCGCCGAGAGCGGGAAGGAGGTCTTTCCGGGAAAGAAGGAGGCGAAATCCGCGAAATGCTCGCGCGCGAAGGCGACCGCCGCCTTGATTTCGGGGACGCGGATGCGCCCGTCCTTGTCGGAATCGACGAGCGCGAGCGTCCGCGCGTCGAAATCGACGCCTTCGGTCGGCATGCTGAGCGCGACCCAGAGTTTCGGGTCGAGCTCGGCGACGGCCGCGAGGTCGTTCCCGTCGGCGACGGAAAGCTGTTCCACGCCGCCGGCGCGGAAGAAGTTGAAGCGAGTGGAGGATTTTTTTTCGGAAGCCATGGAAAGGGACTTGAATGAAGGATGAAGGTTCAACGGTCAGTCGCGCGCCAGCAGCCAGAGCACGTCGGAAAGCCGGTTCAGATAGCGCGCGGGCAGGTCGCCCAGCGTTTCGCCGCGTTCCCGCAGGGCGAGCACGTCGCGCTCGGCGCGGCGGCAGACGGCGCGGGCGACGTGGAGCGCGGCCTGATGTGGCGACGTTCCCGCGAGCACCCAGCCCGTGAAGCGGCGCTCTTCGGTCTCGAGCTCGTCCACGAGGTCGTCGAGCCGCGCGAGGTCGGCTTCCTCGATGCGGCGGATTTTCGACGCGAGGTATTTTTCGCGGTCTTCGTCGAGGACGCCGACTTCGCCCATCAGCGCGATGAGTTCGAGCTGGATGCGCTGCAGCGTCTCCCGCCGCGCGGCGTCTTCGCAGAACGCCTTGGCGAGACCGAGCTGCGAGGAAAGTTCGTCGATGCTGCCGTTGGCGACGATGCGCGGGTGCGTTTTCGGAATTCGCCTTCCGTAGAGCTGCGTCGTCAGACCGTCGTCGCCGGTGCGCGTCGCGATGGAATTTTTGGCTTTGGATTGTCGCATGGTGGGCGGAAACTTGCTTGCGGGAAGTCTCCCCGATTCGCGGCGTTTTTTAAAGCGAAAAACCGCGAACGCCCGCGGGCGCGGCGGGAACGCCGCATCTCTTGCGTTGCCTCGGCGGGGAAAACGCGTTGAAATGCGCCCACAACTTAAATAATCCTCAAACGTCATGTTCGAAAAAATCCAATTCATCGACAACTCCGACGGGATCGCGGAAGTTCCCGGCTTTTCCGTCGCGGGAACGGCCTGCGACATCCGCAACAAGTGCGACGCCAAGCGGCTCGACCTTGCGCTGATCTATTCCCAAAGCCCCTGCACGGCGGCGGGAACGTTCACGACGAACGACGTGAAGGCCGCTCCCGTGTACACGTCGCAGGCGCATCTGCGCGCGCACGCGACGGGCGGCGCGCCGGTCTTCGGCATCATCGCCAACAGCGGGAACGCGAACGCCTGCACGGGCGAGCGCGGCATGCGCGACGCGCGGCGCATGTGCGAATTCGTCGCCGAGATGCTCGCGCGCAAGCCGGAGGAATTTTTCGTCTGCTCGACGGGGCGCATCGGCGTCAACCTGCCGATGGAAAAGATCGAGAACGGCATCCGCGAGGCCGTCCGCCGCCTGAAGCCCGACCGCGAGGAATCCGTGCGCGCGGCGGACGCGATTCTGACGTCGGACACGCGCCGCAAGACTTGCACGGCGAAGTTTTCCCTGGGCGGCGCGCTCGGCGTCGGCGGCAAGACCGTCACGATTTCCGGCATGGCGAAGGGCGCGGGCATGATCGAGCCAAACATGGCGACGATGTTCGGCCTCATCGCCACGGACGCGAAGATTTCGCAGGAGCTCCTGCAGAAATGCCTCTGGCACGCCGTCGGTCAGTCGTTCAACTGCGTTTCCGTGGACGGCGACATGTCCACGAACGACACCGTGCTCGTGCTCGCCAACGGCGCTTCGGGCGCGGAGATTTCGGAGGAGAATCCGGAATCGATCGCGCTTTTCCGCGAGGCGCTCGAAAAGGTCTGCTTCGCGCTGGCGAAGAAGATCGTCGGCGACGGCGAAAAGATCTCCCGCGTCGTCACGCTGCACGTTTACGGCGCGCGCACGGACGCGGAGGCGAACAAAATCGCGCGTTCGATCGGCAACTCGCTGCTCGTGAAGGCTTCGTGGTGCGGCGGCGATCCGAACTGGGGGCGCCTCCTCTGCTCGGCGGGCTACGCGAAATGCGGCATCGACCAGACGAAGATCGACCTTTACTACGACGACGTTCCCGTCTTCCTCAAGGGCGAGCTGCAGGCCGGGAACGAGCCGCGCTGGCGCGAAGTCGTCCGCAAGAAGGAATTTTCGATTCACATGCATCTCAACCTCGGCACGCACGACTATCGCCTGATTTCGACGGACCTCACGGAGGCGTACGTCGATTTCAACAAGGGCGAGTGAGCCGCGGGAACGCGCCGCGCAGCCGAATCGCTGAAGCTCGGGAGGGAAAAACATGATCGCGCATCTCATCGACGTCCTGCGGGAGATTTTTCTCTCGTGGGGCATGGACGCGGAGGCGGGAACGGTGGCGTCCACGGCGGCGGCGGTTCTCGTCGTCGTCGGCGTCTACGCCGGCAGTTTGTGGGGCATCGCCTTCGTCGTGCGCAGGACGCTGACGCTGGCGCTGCTCACGATTTCGCGCAGGACGAAAAACGACTGGGACGATTCGCTCTGCCTGCACAAGTTCCCGCAGCGGCTTTCGCACCTGATCGTCTCGATTCTCTGCGTCCGCGCCGTACCGTTCTTTTTCGCCGGCGAGCCGACGACGGAAAAGGTGCTCGCGGTCGCCGCGGGAGTCTATTTCGCCGGCGCGTGCGCGGGGCTCGCGTTCTCGCTGCTGAACACGGCGATCGACGTCGGCGAAAATTCCAAGCGCACGGGCGGGCTGCCGATCAAGGGCTTTTTCCAGGCGCTGAAGCTGCTGATCGGCATCGGCGTGGGCATCTGGATGCTCTCGATCGTCTCCGACCGCTCGCCGATGTATTTTCTTTCGGGGCTGGGCGCGATCATGGCGGTGCTGCTGATCGTCTTCCGCGACACGCTGCTGGGGCTGACGGCGGGATTCGTCATCGGCGCGAACGACCTGGCGCGCAAGGGCGACTGGATCGAGATTCCGAGCCTGAACGTGGACGGCGACGTGGTGGACGTCTCGCTCACGACCGTGAAGGTCTGCAACTGGGACAAGACGATCTCGAGCGTTCCCGCCTACACGCTGATCTCGACGTCGTTCAAGAACTGGCGCGGCATGAAGGAGGCGCACGGGCGCCGCATCAAGCGCGCGATCAACGTCGACATGGAGACCATCCGCTTCGCGACGCCGGAAGATCTGAAGCGCTGGCGCAGAATCAAGCTGCTCGAGCCGTATCTCGAACGTAAGATTCCCGAAGTCGAAAGCGAGAACGCGAAGCGCGGCGACTCGGTCCGCGCGTCCGCCGCGAACGCGCGCCGGCTGACGAACGTCGGCACTTTCCGCGCCTACTGCGTCGCCTACCTGAAGGCGAAGGCGGAACTCTGGAACGGCGACGAAACGGACGAGAACGGAGATCCGCGCGGGCTCACGCTGATCGTGCGCCAGCTCGATCCCGGCGCGACGGGGCTGCCGCTCGAAATCTACGTCTTCACGCGGACGACGGAATGGGTCGATTACGAGAACATTCAGAGCGACGTCTTCGACCACCTGCTTTCGGTCATGCCGGAATTCGGTCTGCGCCCGTTCCAGGAACCGAGCGGCCGGAACTTCGACGCGTTCTCCGCCGCGCTCGCCGCGGCCGGGAACGTCCGCGGGAACGCGGAATAAAATTGCGCGGGAACGCCGTTTCGGGCATAAAATGAAGCACATGGAAAGCTCCGATGCCATTGCCTCCAAGGACCGCCTTCCGCGCAAAGTCTGCGCGTTCGCGGCGTTCTTCGTCTTAGCCGTTCCCGCGTTCTCGCTCGCCGTCGGCCGCGCGGCGCACGGCACGCTCGTCGAACTGGCGTCGCGCGCGGAACAGGGCGGCGTCCGCGACGCGTTTTCGAACGCGCTTCTCGACGCGCACGTCTTTTTCGCGTGGGGATTCTTCGCGCTCGCGCTCGCGCTTTCCGTGTGGACGTTCGCGCTGGCGCGCCGCAACTCCGCCGCGGGAACGCTCTTCGGCGGCGGCAGAATCGTGACCGCGCTCGCGGCGAGCGCGTCCGTCTCCGCGTTTTACCTCGGCGCGCTGCTCGTCGTCGCCTGCCGTCTGCTCGCGCCGTTCCTGCTGCGCTGACGCGCGCGGCTTCCTTTAACCGCAAATTCTTCCGAAAAATTTATGAAAAACGTTTCGACAAAACCCTTCGGGAGCGCCGACGGCGTTTCCGCTTCGCTTTACACGCTGACGAACGCGGCGGGCTTTTCCGCGTCGTTCACGGACTACGGCGCGACCTGGGTCGCGTGGCTGACGCCCGACCGCGCGGGAACGTTCGCCGACGTGCTGCTCGGCTTCGATTCCGCGGAAAAATACGCCGCGCAGAAGGCCTACGCGGGCGCGGTCTGCGGGCGCGTCGCCAACCGCATCGCGGGCGGGAAATTCTCTCTCGACGGCAAGGAATACCAGCTCGCCGTCAACAACGGACCGAACCACCTGCACGGCGGCGAACGCGGCTGGAACGCCTACGTCTGGACCGCGGAGATCTGCGGGAGCGACGCCGAGCCCGCCGTGAAGTTTTCCCGCGTCTCGCCCGACGGCGAGGAAGGCTACCCGGGAACGGTGAAGGTCTCCGTCACCTACACGCTCTGCGCGGACGGCGCGGTCAGAATCGACTACGCGGCGGAAAGCGACGCGGCGACGCCGATCAACCTCACCAACCACGCGTATTTCAATCTCGCGGGGCACGCCTCGGGAACGGTGCTCGGGCAGTGGCTGCAGCTTTACGCGGACAAATTTCTGCCGACGGACGAGACCGCGATTCCAACCGGCGAAGTCTGGCACGTCAATGGTCTGCGCCCGTTCAGCTTCCGCGTCTTCCATCAGATCGGCGAACGTATCGACGCCAAGAACGCGCGCCAGCTCGCGCTCGCGAAGGGCTACGACCACTGCTACGTCGTCGACGGCCACGCGGGAACGCTCCGCCCGGCGGCGACGCTCGTCTGCGAGGAAAACGGCCGCGTGCTGACGGTCTCGACGACCGAGCCCGCGATGCAGGTTTACAGCGGCAACTGGCTCGGCGACGCCGTCGGCGGCGTTCCCGGCAAGGACGGCGCGGCCTACGCCGATTACGCCGGCCTCGCGCTCGAGACGCAGCACGTGCCCGACGCGATCAACCAGGGACAGTTCCGCGCGAACGTTCTCGTTCCCGGCCGCCCCTACGCGAGCACGACGGTTTATCGCCCCAGCGTCCAGGCGTGACGCCGGCGGAATCCCTTTCCTGAAAAACGTTTCTTTTTTCCCGCCGGACGGATCAGGGCCACCAGCAAGGATTTCCCGCCTCAATCATATTTTCGCCGTTTTCCAATCCCTTGACCATTGTTTGAGCGATCATTTTACCGACGGGATTTTGTGCGGCGTTTTCGGTTTGCAAAGCGCAAATGAAAAAGTTGGGAATATACGTACTGGACGCCGGAGCATACCCCGCCGACAGAATGTAATGAGTCGCGCCCAAAGGCTGACCGTATGCGACCTTGCCGCTTGCCATGGGATCCGTCAAAGGTGCGGAAGCTTTTTCGATCAGGCCGACAAAGCGTGAATTTTGCGTTCCGTCGGCAATGGCTTTGGGAATCGAACGGGCGTTCGCACCGGCATAACGGACGGGAACGTCGGCATACGTCACCAAATACATAACCGCATCTTCATCTGAACACGACACCGGCTGACTTTGGTTCACCTTGTAAACACAGAAATAAGCCGACGTATATCCGGGAGTGAA